>JBEKTT010000031.1:0-54499 GCA_049515795.1 Syntrophobacteraceae bacterium | reverse complement strand
ATAGCGACGTTCTGGCTTGCCGGGGCGGTCCAACCCGTAACGGGCTTGAAGGTCACCGTATAATTACCTACCGCGAGACCCCCGAGCGTAGCCGTGCTTGCGTTCCATGAGGCGCCGCCGTTCACGCTCCACATCGCTCCGGCACTCACCGCTCCTGACGGGGTGATCGTGACTTTCAGGGAGCCGGTCTGTTGCACGTAGACACTACTGAACGCAGTGGTGGTGCCATTTGAAATAAGCACGTACTGGCTTGACGGGGTGTTCCAGCCTGTAACGGGCTTGAAGGTCACCGTATACATATCTCCCGCGAGAACCGTGACCGTAGCCGCGCTTGCATTCCATGAGGCGCCGCCGTTCACGCTCCACATCGCTCCGGCACTCACCGCTCCTGACGGGGTGATCGTGACTTTCAGGAAGCCGGTCTGTTGCACGTAGACACCACCGGTCGAAGTTGTGTTGCCATTTTTAATAGCGACGTTCTGGCTTGCCGGAGTGTTCCAACACGTAACGGGCTTGAAGGTCACCGTATAATTACTTGCCGGGAGACCGAGCGTAGCCGCGCTTGCGTTCCATGAGGCGCCGCCGTTCACGCTCCACATCGCTCCGGCACTCACCGCTCCTGACGGGGTGATCGTGACTGTTAGGGCGCCGGTCTGTGGTGCGCCTGCCTGTGTTACGGTAAAAGTCTTCCCGGCTATGGTTAATGTACCGGTGCGTTGGGTAGTAGTGCTCGCAGCGACGGAATACGTGACGGTCCCGTTTCCCGTGCCCGTTGCGCCGGATATGATACTTATCCAGCTTACATTACTCGCGGCTGTCCAGGAGCATCCGGGCGAAGTTACGCCCACTGTGGCATTTCCCCCCGAATAAGCTACAGAAGCGGAACTGGGCGATATGGAATTGTTGCAGGGGCCTTGACTGTATCCTGTGTATGCAATTGAATACCATCCAAACTCGGGGCCGCCATAAATATCTCCCGTTTGCGCTTGTGTCATCTGGGCGAGTTGGCTATAGGCTATCAGGAAGAAACCCCTCGTAGTTACGGTCGGCGGCGTTTGGGTGCCCACATTCGGGTCCGTTGTCCCCCAACCGGTGCCCCAACTGTTCTTCACGATGAAATACTGAGCGGCGTGGTTATAGCCGACGATCTCAATGACATGTCCGCCCTCTATTACGTTCTGGAACTGTTGTCCGTTTACGTTCTTGATGCCCGGCCCGGTAAAGGAATAAATACCTCCCGAATAATAGAACAAATCCGTATAGACGTACATTGTGGTGACCAGCGGGCCGCAAGTATCAAGATAGCTTTCCAAAGCCGAGGCCAAAGTCGTGGCGTTAGCGGCGGTCGTGGCGGTTTGGGGGGACACATATTCCCAGCCCTTGATTGAGTCGGTCTGGCTTTGCCAGAACGGGCACGCCGCATCGGCGCAGGGGGTGTCCGGACCTCCATTCCAATTAAGCTCTGTATAGGGGTAGCAGCTAGAAAGCGGAAGACCCGTGCTCAGGATGTAATTGGATGCCTGGTCGTGATAGCCGCCATAGCAGGTTCCCGCGGTGCTGCACGATAAGAGTATCTGCTCGGAAAGATTGAGAGTAGGCTGTCCAGCCCCGTTTGTACTCATCAGGTACTGAGATTCCAGAGTGGCGGTTGTCCCAAAGGCCCAGCAGCTTCCACAGTTGCCCTGGTCCCTTATGGGGGTTACATAACCATAAGTATTACCAGGGGCGGGTACATTGTAATCCAAAGTCGCCGGGAGTGTTGCCGGCGCCTTCGTAGCAGCTGTGGCTGCAGGCGCGGGGGCCCCTGCAGGAATGCTGGAAGATCCCTTCACCAGGCCAAGGTGCATCCGCCGCTGCTCCGCAGGGAGCTGTGAAATCGATGTTTCAGCGGCCTGCCACTTGGCGCCGCTGCTCTGGATCCGCTCTTGGACCGTCGCAAGTTCCTCCGGCGACGCGAGAGCCGATGAACTGAAAAACGAAATAAAGAAAAGACCCGACAGGAGCGCAAAAAAATTCCGGCCCTTGGTCATTCTTGCTGCGTACATGGCATTTACCTCCCGACAGGGCTGAGCTGAGATGAAACCTTTGTCAAGTTTGATTTTGCCTCCCCCACGGCTCTCTGCTTGTGATACCCGCAATCTGAGGTGGGAAGTTGAATCCCTGCTTCATGCGTACAATCATGCGTTTAATCTCTTTGTCGGCTTCAGCAAAAAAGAAAACCCGCTTCCTGTGGAGGATAGCGGGTTTACATGGAGGTATGACTATGGTGGCTCTCCCTGGCAACCCCGCTATCTTATCGACCTCTTGATCGACTTAGACCGGAAGCTTTGCGCCCTATCTTCTCAGATAGTTTGCCCTTCAGGCTAGCTAAAGCATCTTTCTCAAAGAACCTGTTACATTAATTAGCTGTTAGTCTGGAGTACAATTTTCGAAATGTCAAGTAAAAAATACCTGGTTCCAATCCGGAAACCTATAATTTATTAAATTACTAGACCAGTTGACGCTTCTAGCATTGCGGTTTACTTGCTTTTCAAAGATCATGCTCGGGCTGACTTTCGAAACGATTTTACACAAGTACTATTTCTGCATGTCGAAAAAACGCCCACGAAGAAAACCACCCCGAATTTGCTCCTCTCAATAATACCACATTAGAAGATCAGCGCAGTATCCGTTCGGCAGCTTGATCTCTCATATCCCGCATACTGCCGGCGGATCGCAGTTCACATATGGGGAAACGAGCTTTTCCGGCGGTTTGCCCTTAAGTGATCTGACTCAATATGTATATCGGCAAAAGGTGAACGAAAGATTAATAAAAAATGAATATTTTGATGCGAAAAAGACGATCCTAAAGAAAATAGAAGCTCCTGTTGTTGTAATACCAACTTGCGTTCAAGATAAAACTACGCAACGGGCCAAGCTAACATCTCCTCGCGAAGCGATAGAACCAAAAGGAATTATTTTCTTTTGCTTTTTCTCTTCGCCCTCCCCCCTCACCTTCCACTCATTCCTGAAGCCCTTTATCTGTTCCGCAAAGATTTGGTGGGCTGCACTCCGCTTAGCCCACATACTCAATCCCTCAATTCCTAAATCCCTAAATCCCTCAATTCCTAAATCCTTAAATCCCTCAATTCCTAAATCCTTATCGAGCATGCAAGTGATGCGACATCAGGCACACTGGGGACACTCAATTGCCGGGTCAGCGGGGCGGGTTTTGAGTGAGTTCTAGCATGCAAAATTGGGCAAGCCGGCTTTATGAGGGCTGCGCTTTCAGTGCTCGCCGCACCCCTTCGGGATCGCGAGCGATTACCGTTAGGTAAGCCCGCGCAGGTTGATCGGGTTCCGTACGCCCCTGTTCCCAATCACGCAACGTGCCAAGGGGGATATGATAGCGGGCTGCAAATTCTTGCTGTGTAAGGCCAAGTATACGACGCAGGCCCTTTGTGCGCGGCACACGTCTCGCTGTCCGCAATTCTTCGGCGGTCATAGGGCGCGCGTCCGGATCAGCCGCAGCGGCAGCCTTGATTTCTTCTTCCGTCATCGGGCGCATGGGAGTTTCGGGAAAGGGGCGTTGTTCGCCGTTTTCCAAAACCTCGACAACCGTGCCGTCAGAACGAATTTTCGCGGTAGTAGTGTTCTTGCTCATCTTTTTCTGCCCGTCGTTTTGCTAACGTCTTCAGATTATTACGCCGCCATCCCCGCTGTCAAACATTGAATATAGCTTGGGCCCAAGCCGAAAGGCTTTACCTCTTCCGGCTTTCGTTCTTACTGTCTTTCGTCAAAGAACGAAAGCACTACAACAAAGACTGAAAACATATCACCACGCGCGAGGTTGAAAAGCTGACGGCCGCCACCAGGGGCAGCCGCTTTGCTTGCACAACGGCGTCGGGCCAAGCTGACATCTCCTCGCGAAGCGATAGAACCATGAGGAGTTATTTTTAACCGCTCCCTGCTCCCCCCCTCTCCCCTTCGCCGCGCCGGTCTTTCCCTCTGTGTCCTCTCCTTGACCGGACTATGCCCCGTCTCTGTGGTGGAATTCGTCTCTCTCCCTGACCGGACTATGCCCCGATCTGCTTGACATCCGGTATGTTGTTATTGATAACCAATTCTACATACCGGATGAATATTTTGGACCTACATGATAGAAGTGGGGGAAGGCAAAGGTGTTGCACTTACGGGTGAGGAGGTTGGAAGGATGGATGACAAACAGAATGAACGGTTAGATTCTACTCTGGAGCAAGGGAAAAACGAACTGGATAAAGCTTTAGCGGACGCGAGTGAAACAGGGAGGACCGAAGCTTTGGCGCTCGGCTATGTTGAGCTTATCGAAATCATTCTAACTGCACGGGGCGTCGACTTCCGTGTAGATCCGGAGTCTTATTACAACATTTATGATGCATATCGGACAAAAGGAGAAGATATACCTGATCCGGCGTCCAAGGTTTTCCTGGGGAAATTTGCCAGACTTAATCAACCGGGTATGTATTTTACAGGCAAAAGGGCGCACTTTTTACAGAGCTGGTGTTTAGGTTTTTGGGAAGTCATCAATACTGCTACCAGGAAACTCGTGGAAGGTTCGATCATACCCCCGCAAGTGTATCGGTAGCACAGCGCAGGTTTCCTTACCGCAACGAAAAGTCCGTCTGGATTGCCTCCGGACGGACCTTCGATCAGATCAGCTTACCCCCGAAATAAAGACACAGTTCATTTCCCTTTTTGAAAAATGCGCAACGGACACGGGCCAAGCTAACATCTCCTCGCTAAGCGATACAACCACAACGAATTATTTTCCTTTGCTTTTTCTGTTCACTGTTCCTCGCGAAGCGATAGAACCAAGAGGAGTTATTTTTAACTGCTCACCCGTCACCCATAACCCATCACCCCTCACCCCTAACCCTTCCCTCTTCACTGCTCCTCGCGAAGCGATAGAACCAAGAGGAGTTATTATTAACTGCTCACCCTTAAACATGGCACGAATGCTGCTAACCATCGGAGGCTATCAGAAGCTCTCAGAGGCTATTGGAGGAGAATCGTGCCGTCCCTACCGGATTTTGCGCCTGATCCGCTCACTAAGACGCGGGATAGTGTCGAAGAGGCCGGCAAGATTTGCCATGCGCTTTTGGCCGAGACGCCGGATAACGTCATTTGTCTACATCTAATGGGCATTATCGAGTGCAAATTAGGGCGTCCTGCCCAGGCAGAAACCTGGTTCCAAAAGTCTTTGGCTCTAAAGCCCGATTCGGCTGAAATCTTATGCAGCTATGCGCTGACTTTCATTATGCAGAGGGAATTCGCCAAGGCGATCCCTTTTTTAAAACGGGCGACCGAAATCAAGCCCGATTTTACGCTTGCCTTCTATCATCTCGGCAATGCCTATAAAGAAAGCGGAATTATAGCCGAGGCAGTCCGCACTTATGAAAGAGTCCTCGCTTTAAAGCCCGATTATCCGGAAATCCTGCACAATCTCGCCATTATCTCCAAAGATCAGGGCAGGCTTCCGGAAGCCAGGGCTTATTACGAACGCGCTATCGCCAAAGATCCGTTGAATCCGTTTTACATCAATAATCTTGGCGTCATTTTTTATATGATGGGAGATTATGGTAAGGCAGCCATCTGCTATAGGAAGGCCCTCGAATTGAGGCCGGATTATCCCGAAGCGCTCAGCAATCTCAGCGTGCTGACGCACGAGACGGGCGCGTTTGAGCAAGCCCTTGATTATAGCAAGCAGGCCCTCGCCTTGCGGCCCGAATATCCCGAAGGGCTCAACAACCTCGGCAATGCCTTGAGGGATACCGGCAAGCTGGAAGAAGCCATCGAGGCCTTCAGGAACGCCATTCGCCTTAACGGGACAGATCCGGAAATACAACAAAATCTGTCGATGGCGCTTCTCGCGGCCGGAAAATTCGAGGAAGGTTGGCGCCTGTTTGAGATACGCTGGAAAACCAACCATTTAAAGCATGTGTACCGTAAATACCCTCAGCCCCTCTGGCATGGCGAGGCAGCGGAAGGCCGCGTTCTCTTCATTCACTTTGAACAGGGCCTGGGGGATACGCTTCAGTTCTGCCGCTATGCGCCCATGGCGGCGGGGCGGGGTTTGCGCGTCATCATGGAAGTGCAGCAGCCTCTCGTTCGTCTCATAAAATCTCTCGATGGCGTTGAAACCGTCATGGCCAGTCCTGAAAAGCCTCCGGCTTTCGATTTGCATTGCCCGATGATGAGCCTGCCCGGGGCGATGCAGACGCGCCCTGATACCATCCCGGATACCGCGCCCTACTTGAAGGCGGACGAGAAAGAGGTTTTGGAATGGCGGAAAAGGTTAGAGCCCCTGGTGTTTGGCAAGCCTCGGGTTGGGCTTGTTTGGGCCGGAAGGGCGCCCTATCATTCGCCTACTCCGGCCATGACGGATCGCCGCCGGTCGATCGCGCCGGAGATGTTGGAGCCTCTCGTTAAAAACAAAAACATCCATTTCTTCAGCTTGCAAAAAGACGGGCCGAAAGCGCCGGAGGCCCTGGGGCTGATCGATCTGATGGACGGATGCAATGATTTTGCCGACACTGCGGCGCTCATCGCCAATCTCGATCTCGTCATAACGGTCGATACGGCGGTTGCGCACCTCGCGGGCGCTCTTGGCAAGCCTGTATGGCTTATGAATCGCTTCGACAGCTGCTGGCGCTGGCCACGCCGGCGCGAAACAACGCCCTGGTATTCCACCATGCGCCTGTTCCATCAACCCAAAGCAGGAGATTGGGAAAGCGTCATTGCCCGCATAGCTGAGGAGCTTGCTCACGCCGAAAGAAATCAAATTTGCAGTTTTGCTTGAAGCTGAACATTTCCCTTTGTTGAAGGGCCATCCAGCTCCAAGCGAAACCCAAACGATTTCACGCTGCCAACCGAATCTCCCTCCTCGGCAAATCCTCCAAAGCCCCATCGATCGAATTTGTAAGATCGTGGTATGTCCTGCAATTACAAAAACCGGTTCCCTTGACACACCACTTGTGTTTTTTTTCGTATATGGGAAGGTTCTATGGCCTTGAAGGTGTCCTGAGAGCTTCTTATACCAAGTTGCATTCATTGAGCCCCTAATAACTCCAGGCTCTGCCAGGTGGGGGAAAGTTTCCCCTCGATCTCCAGGCTCCGCCAGGCGCTCAATCTCGACGCTCCGCGAGGCGTAGCCGCAGGCCGCCGCCGATAGCGCCACATAGATCTCGAGGCTCCGCCAAGCGGAGGGGGTGTGGGGGGCGTAAAGAATTCAAGGCTCCGCCAGATATCACTTGATACTTTCTTGAACGCAACTTGGTATTAGGGTGTTGGACGAACCCAAAATGCCCTTCTAGTGTTGCGTTTCTTTAGTTACTCGATATTTAAAAAACTCTCTGGATTCAGGCTCAAAAGCACTGCCGGAATGACGGAGTGTGGCGACTCATTGTAGTCAAATATCGATGAATTTGTGAAACGCTACACTAGTACATTGTCAATAAAGTTATGATATGTTGCAAAGAATCGTCACCCCGGCGAAGGCCGGGGTCCAGTGCTTCTAAACAACTGAAAAGACTATGTATTCAGGCTTTCGCCGGAATGACGAGCTGAAGGCCATTACCTATAGGAACTTAGTTGACGCTGCACTAGATTGATTGGCGGTCAGGTTGATGCAATATTCGGATTAACGGTCTTTGCCGACACCGATTTATTTCACTCTTCCCCGACTTCAACACACCCACCGGTCCTGATTGCCGCCCGGATTAGAATTGCCGGCTTGGCGGGGTTGACATGAGACCCACCAGTGAATACCTAACTTCCCGAGGAGGAAACCCATGCCAACTGCCGCGTTCCTGAAGCCCTTTGCTTATGCTGTCTTGGTGGCCGTCCTGATATCAGGCGCTGGCAAAGCGGCGAAAGCCGGCGACCTGCCGTCCTACATGACTGAAATTGCCGGCAAGACTTCCTCCAGCCCGGCCGAGACAGCAAACAAGAATATTTTGGCGCTGAATACAGCCATGTTCGGCCTGTACGACGCCGCAGGCAAGATCTTCCAGAAGAACATCCTGGACCATCATCCACTCATACTCGGCTTGTTCTCCGGTGCGGGCGGCCGGTTCATCCTCTATCGCCCGGGCCAGCCGCCGCTCGATGCCCCGCCGGTGCCGCTGCAATACCAACTGCTGAAGTCGGTTGGTCACAGCACCATGGCACTGATCGAGGTCGTGACCCCTTATCTGGACAACCCGAACGATCTGTCCTGGCGAGCCTCGCTTCTTGCCTACCGCAGCCAGATGCAGTCCGCCCTGGACGGCGTGGCCACCTCGGGAATTCAGGCGGACTGGCAGGACAACAATCGCACCATCCTCTCGAACAACATCGCCTTCATGGATGACTGTGCGGCGAAAGGCGTCATCACGCCCGCGGCGCTGGAAGCATTCGCCCGCAAGCAGGCGCCCTTGCTGAAGTTGAACGTCGCCTGGGCGGCGCAGACTCAGGTCCACCACTGGATGGGAGTGATCGCGGACTGGAAGAAGCTGCTCGGAAGCGACTGGTCCAAGACCTATGCCGCAAGCAACACCATCTATGTCGCCCGGCAGAACAACGTTCTGTTCAGCGTGCTTGCCCAATTTTTCGGCCCCGACGCCATCAACGACCGCCTGCTGCTGATCGAGACGATCTCCTTCACGACGACGCCGCAAGAGATGCTGGATGCCCTGACTCGCGTCATTGCCGACCGTTCCGTGGGGGCGCTGGTCTTCGGCAATTACCACCTCATGGACTACGAGCTGATGGGCGGCGATGGGCGTAAGGCGATTATCGCCGAAACCGCGAAGCTGGGAATGAAGCCTTTCTTGCCCCCGATCGTGCCGTTTGGCTCGCACCAGTGGCCGACCCTGATCACGCCCGGCACCGGCCCGACCACACTGGACGACCTTCCGTAACCCGATTACAACTGCAACATCGCACCGTCTGCGCGGAGAACAGGCAGCATGAACCTCAATACGGTGACCGAGATAAAGCGTCCGGCTTCGGCGGATGAAATCACCGAGTGGCGGCCGGGCTATGCCTGGCTCGGCGGCGGCACATGGCTGTTCTCCGAGCCGCAATGGACGACAGATACGCTGATCGACCTCGATCAATTGAAATGGCCGGCATTTAGCGTCTCTGCCGCCGGGATTGAGATCGCGGCTACCTGTCGGGTTGCCGAATTGTACGGCTTCGCCGGGCCGTTGGAATGGTCGGCTGTGCCTCTGTTCAAAGAGTGCTGTAATGCGTTTCTGGCATCGTTCAAGATTTGGAACGTCGCGACCGTCGGCGGCAATATCTGCATGTCGCTGCCCGCAGGCCCGATGATTTCGCTCACCGTGGCGTTGGAAGCAACCTACACGCTGTGGCCGCGCGACGGCACACCGCGTGACGTTCCGTCCGCCTCCTTCGTCACCGGCAACCATTCGAACGTGCTGCGGCCGGGCGAATTGCTGCGCAGCATCTATCTGCCCGCAACGGCATTGTCGAAGCGTTTTGCGTTCCGCCGAGCTTCGCTCACCCATCTCGGCCGGTCGGCCGCGCTCCTGATCGGCACGCAGAGCAAGAAAGGGAATGATCTTTTGCTCACGATCACAGCGGCGACACCTCATCCGGTGCAGCTGCACTTCAGCAAGATGCCGTCCGCCGCTGATCTGCGCCACGAGATCGACACAAAGATTCCCGGCGACGGCTATTTCGACGACGTGCATGGCTCGGCGCCCTACAAGCGGCACCTGACCGCCTATTTCGCCGAGCAGATACGCCAGGAACTGGCGCAAGGGGGAGCCGGGGCATGAACTACATCGTCAACGGCAAGCGCTTCTCCGCCGAGCCGGAGCCGGGGCAATGCCTGCGCACATTCCTGCGCGAGCGGGGGTTCTTCGGCGTCAAGAAGGGCTGTGATGCCGGTGATTGCGGCGCCTGCACGGTCTGGCTGGATGGCATGCCTATCCATTCCTGTCTGATGCCCGCCTTCCGCGCCGCCGGCAGAGAGATCACGACCATCGAAGGCCTGGCAAAACCCGACGGCACGCTGCATCCGACCCAGAATGCCTTTCTCGACGCGCAGGCATTCCAATGCGGCTTCTGTAATTCGGGCATGATCATGACGGTGGCTTCTCTCGACGATGAGCGCCGCAAGGAACTGCCCCACGCCCTCAAGGGTAATCTCTGTCGCTGCACCGGCTATCGCTCCATCGCCGACGCAGTGCAGGGCGTGACATCCGCCGAGGAAGATGTGGCGGGCAAGGCCTGTGGCGCCAACCTGCGCAATCCCTTCAGCCACGGAATCGTGACCGGCGCCGCGCGCTATACGATGGATATCGCAATGGAAGAGCTGCTGCACCTCAAGGTGCTGCGCTCGCCCCACGCGCATGCCAAGATCGTCAGCATCGGCCGCGAGAAGGCCATGGCCGTGCCGGGTGTCGCCGCGATCTTCACCTGGGAAGACGTACCCCGCCGCCTTTATAGCACGGCGACCCATGAGGACCATCTCGTCGATCCGGACGATACCTACATGCTCGACAACGTGGTGCGCTTTGTTGGCCAGCGGATCGCGGCCGTGGTCGCCGAGACGGAGGCCGCTGCCGAAACCGCCTGCCGGTTGCTCGAAGTAAAATACGAAATACTGCCCGCGCTCTTCGATCCCCTCCAGGCGATGGAGCACGGTGCGCCCGTTCTTCACGACAAGGGCGATGCCGAGAAGGGCAACATCTTCGTCGACATCCATGGCGAGGTTGGCAGCGTGGCGGCGGGCTTCAAGGCCGCCGATGCAGTCCATGAAAGAACCTATTCTACCTCGCGTGCCCAGCACGTCCATCTGGAGACCCACGGCTCCATTGTCTGGCGGGGCGAGGATGGGCGAATTCACGTCCGCACCAGCTCGCAGGCGCCCTTTATTACCCTGCAGAAGCTCTGCTACCTGTTTAGACTCCGCTCGCGCGACCTCCATGTGTTCACGGAGCGTGTCGGTGGTGGATTCGGCGGCAAGCAGGAAATGCTTTCCGAGGATCTGTGCCTTCTGGCCATGTTGAAGACCGGCCGGCCGGTGATGTGGGAGTTTACGCGGGAGGAGCAGTTCATCGGCGCCTCGACGCGCCATCAGATGACCACACGCGTGAAACTCGGCGCTAAAAAAGACGGGACTCTGACGGCCATCGAAATCCACGTCGTCTCCAACACCGGCGCCTATGGCGGACATGCGAGCGAGACGCTGGCGGCGGCATTGGGCAGCCCGCTCACCTTATATCGCTGTCCCAACAAGAAGGCCGCCGGCTATGCCGTCTATACCAATCTGGTGCCGGCCGGCGGATTCCGCGGTTACGGCTCCTCGCAAACCACGTTTGCCATCGAAAGCGCGATGGACGAGATGGCTACGCTCCTGGGGATGGATCCCTTCGCCATCCGGCGAAAGAACATGGTCAAGCCCGACGATTGGATCGAATCGGTGTGGAACGATCCCTCCGACGTGGGCTTCGGCAGCTATGGCCTGGATCAATGCCTCGACCTCGTGGAAAAGAGCCTGGCGCGCGGGGGTGGTTCGCCCAAGCCCGAAGGCGATGAGTGGCTCGAGGGTACCGGTATCGCCATGGCGATTCTGGATTGCGGGCCGCCCACCGAGCATCGCGCCGGCGCGCAGATGGCGCTGTTGCCCGACGGAACCTTTCACCTTGCCGTCGGCTCGACGGAAATGGGCAACGGTTCCGTCACCTCTCATCGTCAGATCGCGGCAGAGTTCCTTGGTTCGCGGGCGGATGCCATCGTTATCATCAACGCCGATACGGATAAGGCGCCATACGATTCCGGCACATTTGCCAGTACCGGGACAGTGGTTGCGGGGCAGGCGGTGGCGTTGGCAGCTGCCGCGTTGCGCGACAACATCCTGGAGTATGCCGGCCACAATGCCGGCGTTGATCGCTCGGTCTGTAAGATAGAAGATGGTGCCGTTGTCTGCGGCAAGCGCCGGATATCGCTCAGCGATCTTTATTCGGCCGGCACGAAGGCCGGTCATCGTTTCGAAGCAAAGCGCAAGTCCTATCTTTCGCCCCGTACCGTTGCCTTCAACGTTCACGGGGTGCGTCTGGCGGTGCACCGCGTGACGGCGGAGATTCGGATCCTCCATAGCGTCCATGCGGCGGACATCGGCCGCCTGATCAACCCCATGCAATGCCGCGGCCAGATCGATGGCGCCATCGCCATGGGATTCGGCTGGGCGCTCACCGAGAACATGGTTCATAACGCCGGCGGCGCGGTGGTCAACCCGCAGCTGCGCAACTATCGGATCCCGGCGTTTGCCGATACCCCGTCCACCGAAGTTCACTTTGCCGACACTTATGACACGACCGGGCCGCTGGGCGCCAAAGCCCAGGGCGAATGTGCGATCAATCCCGTAGCGCCGGCGATCGCGAATGCGGTCGCCAATGCGACCGGCGTACGCTTCGCCTCTTTGCCGCTGACTCCCGATCGCATTTTCAGCGGCCTTGGTGCCCGACCATGAGCGAGACCCTGCCTTCCGGCGCCTCATCCGTCACGATCGTCACGCAGACGCGGGTCCAGGCCGGAAAGGAAGAAGAGTTCGCGCGCTGGCAGGATGAAATTGCCGGCCTGGTGGCCGGATTTCCGGGCTTCATCAAGCAGACGGTTATGCCGCCCAACCCGCCGGCCCAGGTAGATTGGGTGATCCTTCAGCTTTTCGCCGATCTCGACGCTGCGGTGGTGTGGTTGCGTTCAGATCAGCGGACGAGCCTGCTGCAGAGGGCACAATCCCTGCTGGTGGGGCCCGACGACATTCACATAGTTGCCGACCGCGGATCGGGTGTATTGCCGGCGCCGGTTTCCGCCGTCATCTCGACTCGGATCAAGCCGGGGCAGGAGGCCGCTTACCACCTATGGGAGCAGCGGATCGCCGCGGCTCAGGCAAAGGCCCCCGGGTTCCAGGGCTATCGCTTCGAGCCGCCGGTTCCAGGCGTTCAGGACGACTGGCTTGCAATCCTGCGCTTCGACAGTGAGCAGAACCTTCAGGGCTGGCTGGACTCGCCGGTGCGCCACAAACTGCTCAAAGAGTCGGAGGCATTCACAGAGGAGGTTCACGCCCGCATCGCGCGCACCGGCTTCGACCAGTGGTTTCCCATGAGCAACGAGGGCGCCGCAGGGCCGGCGGCCTGGAAGATGAACATGGTGGTCCTGCTGCTGATTTATCCGATCGTGTTCCTGTTCAGTCTCTATGTGCAGACACCGATTCTCATGGCCAAGTTGCATACCCCGTTCTGGCTCGCCTTGTTTATTGGCAATGTCGTAAGCGTTCTAGCCCTCGACCGGCTGGTGCAATGGGCGAGCCGGCGCCTCGATTGGTGGTTGCGTCCCACGGGGCCTGATAAGAGCAGGATATCGATGGCCGGCGCCGCGCTGATTGTGGCTCTTTACGGGTTATGTCTACTGGTGTTTTCACAGCTTTGATATGCGGTAGCCATCTCTTCATTTTTCACCCGAGGCCAAGGGCTTCATGAAGATGGAGCTTCAGCCGCATCGTATCGGCGAGGTCCCCTCCGTCTCGACGGTCGTCTCCCCTTCAGCAAGGACAAAGAATCAAGGGCGCGAACCCCCTTGCAGGTCAGGGGGCGATATTGAAATTATTGATCACGGCTGTCAGGTTAAAGTTTGCTGAGCACCATGAATCACGAGTACCTTAATATGGACTACGAGTTGATGGGCGGCGACGCACGCCAGGCGATCATCGACCAGGACGCCAGGCGCAACATAACAGTAACCCTGCCGGCGCCGGTGCCGTTCGGTTCGCACCAATGGCCGACGCTGATCACGCCTGGGCCCGGCGCCAAGAGCCCGGCGGACCTCCCATGAATCGGGACGCCGTCGTCGCGGCCACAAAGCGGAAGGCCCGCCTACCCGGCTTCGTCGCCGGGATGGTCCTGCTGCTCTCCGTTCACCTTCCCTCGGTGACCTTGGCGCAGGACGCAACCGACTCCGTCACCGGCTTCGCGCGCGAGCCGGTCCATGTCGCCGCCTGGCCCGGCGGGAAAAAGGTCGCGGTCAGCTTCGCTCTGTTCGTCGAGGAGTTCGGCTTCGGCCAGGGCCCGGTCTACCGCCCGGATATGGTGACCCGCAACCCGGACCTCGTGAACGAGGCGTTCCGTCAATACGCCATCGACTGGGGCATTTCGCGCGTCGGCCGGCTGTTCAGGGAATTGAACGTTCCGCTCACCGTGGTGTTGAGCGCGGAGTTTCCCGGCAACCACGCCAAGGTGTGGAAGGAACTCCGCGCGGCGCAGCCGAAGGCGCCGATCGTCGCCCATGGCATGAACAACACCAGCCACATGCTGCCGCTCGGGCGTGGCCTTGCCGAGCAGAAGGCCTATGTCCGCCATACCCTGGACATGATCGCCGGCGCAACCGGCGTCAGGCCCACCGGCTGGTCGAGTCCGAGCGTCTACTCCAACGGCGACACGATGCAGGCGACAGCCTCCGAGGGCATCACCTACACCCTCGACCAGATGGATTCCGACATCATTGCGCGCCTGAAGACGCCGGACGGGCCG
The DNA here is from genome assembly GCA_049515795.1 of Syntrophobacteraceae bacterium. Lineage (GTDB taxonomy): Bacteria > Desulfobacterota > Syntrophobacteria > Syntrophobacterales > Syntrophobacteraceae > SbD1. The sequence goes on along the minus strand of JBEKTT010000031.1, from coordinate 39,944 downwards.
CTGGTCCTCCTGCCCTATCCCGTAGTCACGGTCGACATGGGCCAGCAGCTGGCGCGACTGAAGTCGCCCACGGAGATCGAGACTCTTTGGCTGGATTACGTGTTGGAGCTCGCCGCTGAAGCCCGCGCCGATCCCGCGCGGGAGGCGACGACGGTGGTCATCGGAATCCATCCCTTTGTCGTCGGCACGCCAGACGGCGCGGCCGCCATGCGGCGTGTGCTCGTGCGCCTCAAGACGGATGATGCGGTCTGGCTGGCCGACACCGATGCCATCCGTAAGGCGGCTGTCCTGAAATAACCGGCCGGCTGACCTGCCCCCGGAACATGTACCACATTTAAGGCACATTATTCCTTGATGAAATCGGCGAACTGCCTCTTTCCGCCCAAGTGAAGCTCCTGCGGGCTCTCCAGGAAGAGGAAATCGTCCGGATCGGCACCACCAAACCCATCAAGATCAATATAAGAGCAATTGCCGCCACCAATAAAAATCCGGTCCACGAAGTCGCATCCGGCAGGTTTCGGCCGGATCTTTTTCATCGCCTCGCCGCAGCAATTCTGCAGCTTCCACCCCTTCGGGACCGTTCGGGCGATCTCAGCCTGCTGATTGAATGCCTCCTCGAGCCGATCAACCGGGAGGGTTCCAGCGAACCGGGCTTCATCAATAAGAAACTTTCCCCTTCCGCTTCGCCAGGGAGTACAATGCCGGCCACATCGTCATCGGCCGTCCGGGGCCTGTTACCTTGTGAAACGCCTGCCCGGACGAAAAACTGTCGTTGAGCAGCTAACCTGGAAGGCCCATGGCCTGACTGTGGGGGTGGTCGACACAAAGGCCGAACCCAAGCATCTCGACCTGAACTTGCAACAGTCCGCACGGAGTTATGAAGCGGCATGAACGGATCAGTGAACAGTGAGTTTTTAATCTCTGCATTACAAAAAAGGGGCAAATGAAATGAACTCATCGGCAATCAGAAAAAAAACGCCGGTCTGTATGATTTTGTTCTTGACTATCTGCTTTCCTTTCATGGCTGCGTGGGCCGACGAACCTACGGCGCCGGCGGAGCAAAAACCACCCAATGAGGCGGCCAAGCCGTCTGTGACCCTTTCCACGGATATCCTGAGCCAGTACATATTCCGTGGCGTTGCGCAAAGCGAAGGCAGCGCCGTCTTTCAACCTTCGTTTACAGTCGCCTATGCCGGTTTTTCAGCAAATATCTGGGGGAATTTGGACTTCGCCCGTCACAGCAACAATCTCCTCTATGCGCCCTTGCCCCCGGGACAAGCGGGTAACGCGAGGTGGAGCAAGACTACATTTACCGTTTCATACACCAAGGAACTGTGCAACAATTTTTCGGTGCTGATTGGAAACACATACCTTGCGCTTCAACCCCCAACAAGCAATTACGACGAGGACGAAATATTGGGAGGCGTCAGTTATAAGTTCCCCTGGTTTACCGTGGCGTTTACTACTTACGGGGAGGTAACTCATACCGCCGATGTGTGGATGCAGCTCGACCTGACCAAGAGCATCCCGGTCGATATGCTCTGCAAGGGAGCCACTCTGGACTTAGGGGCGAGCTTCGGGTACCTTATCCTCCCGCATGATAACAATACATTGAACCTTGCAGGCGCCATGGGGAGCTATTCGAATTTTCATACCTGCCAGTTAACAGCCGACGTGAAGTTTCCAATAAACAAGTACATAAGTATTGCCCCGGAAGTCGGATTGTGGCTGCCGTTAACCGATGCCGCCTCAGACATTTTGCAAGCCAGCTCGCTGGACTCGCAGTCCACGCATTTCTACGGCGGCCTAAACCTGACCGCGACGTTCTGAGGGACATCGGAGATCGGGTGAAGGAAACCGGACTCTTCACCCCCTTCCCCAGGTGAGGCGACCCGATCTCCGGTTTTAGCTCCTTCAGTCTTGGCCTATTTGTCATGTCCGGGTGCCCTGGCCTCTTTCCCCGGAGATATTTGACCTCTTTGCCCCGGGAATCCGTCAGGATAAGCTCGTCTTTGGAGACGGAACATTTGACTGTGGGGGTCCCAAGAATCCGCAAATCCAGTTGAAAATCGCTCTTGCCGCCCAGCCCATACGTAGTACTGATGGTTGCCGGGCCGCTCACAGGCGGCACCTTGCCATCCTTTGAAAAGGTGACCGTGTCACTTTGGTGTCACTGATTCAGGAAAGCTCTATCAGGCAAGAAGGGCAGCGGATCCAACTCCCACATCCTCCACGAATCGCAGCAAGAAAAAATAAAGGCTTGGAGCTGGTAAACGGCCCATTCCAAGCCTTCACTATCTCAAGCCGCCAACCGAATCTTCCTCCTCGGCAAATCCTCCAAGGCCCCATCGGCCAAAATTCTAAGATGGTTCATCTCGTCGGCAATGTATCTCCGCAAATTAGCATCCTGCCTCAATTCGATTGAATTCTTGAACTTTTTGGATTTTCCGTCCTGCCGGGGGAATGGGGGTCCCGGTTTATTTATTGCGCGGGCAAAATTTTCCGCGATAGCGCAAGTCATCGAGCAGGCCATACGGGCTTCACTCTTCCTCGCGAAGCGATAGAACCAGAAGGAATTATTTTCTCTTGCTTTTTCTGCTCACTCTCCCTCGCGAAGCGATAGAACCAGGAGGAGTTATTATTAACTGCTCACCCCTCACCCTTCCTCGTAAAGGTTCACCACAGCATTTCATGTCCCGTGGGGACACCCTGAACCATGAAAAGACTCGTAGGGTGGGCTAAGCGGAGCGCAGCCCACCAAGCCTTTTCGAAGCAGAGGCGGGGCATAGTCCGGTCAAGGAGAGGGCACGGAGGAAAACCAAGAGTAAACCACGGATCGGCTCAGTGTGGCGCGGCGGCGGAGCCTCGATATGGAGGGGAATCATTTTCGCGCTCTTTTCAGGGTCTGTTTTCCTTTTTCACTGCGTTTGCCTCTGTGTCCTCTCCTTGACCGGACTATGCCCCACCTTTGCGGTGGATTTGAGCGGGATTCTATTGACAGGTCATTTCATGAAATTATAATGAGTGTTCGTTATGCAACGTCCACCCAAGCTTTTGCCTGGTCCGATCTGCATCGGGCCGGCCTCTTATCCTATCGAGGAGAACCCTATGTTGAAGAAAACACTCGCATGTGCAGCAATTCTTTGCTTTTCGACGGGTTTCATACGATTAAATGACGCACTGGGAGCAGATTTGGCAAAAGGTAAAACACTTTACGAAAAAAGTTGCATGGTTTGCCACGGCCCTAAAGGTGACGGCAGGGGGAGAGGAGCTATTCACCTGAGTCTCCAGCTTGCGGACTTCACCAAGCAGAAGTATTGGGAACACCCAAAAGTCGACCAGAAAGTCGTCGACACTGTCAAAGCCGGCGTCAAAGGGAGGATGCGGCCGTATAACTACCTGTCGGAGGATGACGTTCAATCCATTGTCCTATACTTGACTGAGACTTTCAAACCCCAATGAACGCCAAAAAAGCATCCGGCAACAACACCCTTTATCTTCTTGCCTGGCTTGCATTCTGATCCATTCCCGGCGTGGAGGTAAAAAAACCATGTTTGATTCGTTCTATGAATTTCTTTCCGAGATAGGCTATGGACACCCGGTTCACCCCCCGTTTGTTCACGCGGCTGCCGGCGTGCCTACAGCCGCGTTTGTGGTTATGGTGGCTGCGTTGCTTGCTAGTACATTGTCAACAAGGTTATGACATGTTGCAAGAAATCGTCACCCCGGCGAAAGCCGGGGTCCAGTGCTTTTAACCAACTGAAAAGACTCTTGATTCCGGTCCCCGGACTAGACACTTCCGGGGCAGGCTTCGCCGGAATGACGGGCTGAAGGTCCTCGTAAAACAGACTTATGAACAACACTGGGCAAGAAAATGCCATATCGATTGCTGGCACCCCTCAGCGAGGTACTTCGCGAAGCGCGGAAGGCGCCCGCTACGCAGGGTCTAATCTGGTCTTAATCTGGTCATTCCTCTTACCGCCTTTAGGCGGAAGTCAATCGCGTTGGGCGTTCGCGGGGCGCCCTACCTATCGGAATTTAGTTGGCGCTGCATCACGGAGGCTTCCCGGTAATGCTGTAAGAGTGGGAAACACTCAGAACCGCTGAAGGGAATGGCAGGCGGTCTGCGAGGGGTGCAAGTGAGCAAATTCAAAGACGCCGGACATCTTGTCCGGCTGGCGATCGCGTTTGCGGTTGTGTTCCTGGTATTTCTGCTGATCCGGGCGCACTTTATTCCCAAGAGCTTTGGACAATACGGCCACTACCGCGGAAATGCGCTGGTCGAACTTTCCTCCAAACCGATCTCCTATGCCGGTCACCAAGCATGTGAAGACTGTCATGGCGACGTTGTGAGCATGAAAACGGCGGGCAAGCATACGGGCGTGAACTGCGAGGCCTGCCACGGAGCGCTGGCCAAGCACGTCGAGAATCCGGCTTCCGTGACGCCGCAGTTGCCCGATACGGCGCTGCTGTGCCTGCCCTGCCACGAAGCCAATATCGCTAAGCCGAAGAACTTCCCGCAGGTGGTGAGCGCCGAGCACTCGGGTGGGGCCGTCTGCAAGAGCTGTCATCAGCCGCACAGTCCGCTGCTGCAGCCAGGAGAAACGCAATCGTGATCACGCGACGCAAACTGCTCGTGCTGCTTCCCGCGGCGGCCGCCGCCTGGGAATATGTGATGGCGGGCACGCCGGAGAGCGCGCTTGGCTACAACCGCGACCAACACTGGTGGGGCATGCTGCTGAACATCGACAAGTGTATCGGCTGCGGAAGCTGCGTGCGCGCCTGCGCCAACGAGAACGACGTTCCCGAGGGATACTTCCGCACCTGGATGGAGCGCTACCACGTCTCCGACTGGCACCAGGAGGTGCCGCAGGTGGATTCTCCCAACGGCGGCAAAAATGGTTTTCCTCCCAGCGAAGCGCAGGGCGGCAAGAACTTCTTTGTCCCCAAAATGTGCAACCACTGCGTGGATTCGCCCTGCACGCAGGTCTGTCCGGTGGGCGCCACCTTTCATACCCCCGACTCGGTTGTGCTGGTGGATGAGAGCTACTGCCTGGGCTGCCGATACTGCATACAGGCCTGTCCCTACGGCTGCCGCTTTCTGCATCCCATCAGTCGCACGGCGCAAAAGTGCTCGCTGTGCTATCACCGGATTACCCGCGGGCTGACCACGGCGTGCTGCGAGAACTGTCCCACGGGAGCGCGCCAGTTGGCGGACCTGAAGAACCCGGACGATCCCATCCACGAATTTCTGAAGACCCACAGCGTGCAGGTGCTAAAGCCGCATCTGGCCACCGGCGCCAAAGCCTTCTATTACGACCTGGATGGATCGGTGCGTTAAGGAGAGAGTGCGAAGATGGTGCCCGTTGACGGGTTCATGTATCCGAATGAAGTCGAGCTGCAGTGGAGCGTGTTGATCGTGGTCTATCCGTACGTGACCGGGTTGGTGGCCGGCGCCTTTATTCTGGCGTCGCTCGAGCGCATCTTCCATGTGACGGCGGTGAAGCCCACCTACCGGCTGGCGCTGCTGACGGCGCTGGCTTTCCTGCTGGTGGCTCCCTTGCCGCTGCAGTTCCATCTGGGGCACCCGGAGCGTTCGCTGGAGATGTATCTGACGCCGAACCGGAGCTCGGCGATGGCGATGTTCGGCTTCGTCTATCTGTGGTATCTGATGGTCGTGATTCTGCTGGAGATCTGGCTGGATTTCCGGCGAGAGATCGTGCTGCTGTCGCAGAGCACCACGGGCTTGAAGCGGCTTCTATACCGAGCGCTCACCCTGGGATCGAGCAACATCAGCGAGGGCGCGCTGCGGGTGGATGAAAAGGTTGGCTGGGTGATCACGCTCATCGGCATTCCGTCGGCCTTCCTGCTGCACGGCTACGTGGGATTCATCTTCGGCTCGGTGAAGGCGAATCCGTGGTGGTCCTCGCCGCTGATGCCGGTGGTGTTCCTCTTCTCGGCCATGGTGAGCGGCATTGCGATTGTGATGCTGCTGTACATGGCGATGATGAAGATCCGCCGCCAGCCGATCGACATGCGCTGCGTCGATACGGTGGCGCAGTATCTGCTGTATATCTTCATCATCGACTTCGCCCTTGAGATGCTGGATTTGATCCAGCGCATCTACGAGGCCGACGAATCGTTCCGCTCGCTGGATTTCATGCTCCACACCCGGCTGTTTTTCTCGCAGGTGATTTTGCAGGTCGTGCTGGGCACGGTGGTGCCGATCCTGACCATCGGACTGATTCAGATCTTCAAGGTGCCGGAGAAGCTGCGCCGTCTGGCCTATTGGGTGTGCGGATGCCTGACCCTGGTCGGCATCTTCGCCATGCGCTGGAACGTGGTGATCGGCGGACAACTCTTCTCGAAGAGCTTTCTTGGTTACACCACGTATAAGGTGGATCTGATCTCGCGCGAGGGCGAGCTGATCGCAGCCGCGCTGCTCATACTTCCCTTCTTCATCCTCGCGGCGCTCATGAAGATTCTGCCGCCCTGGGTCGAAAGCGAGGCGGCAAGCGGAGATTGAAGACGGAGGCGTAGGAGAATCAAGGATGAAGACCTGTTCGCCCTCAGGCCCTTCAACCAGCTAAACCTCCAATACGGATGGCGCCGCTTGCCAAGGTGGGATTTATTCGACTCTACCATAAATTCGGTACACCGTTGACAGGGGGCGTTTGTAACTCTATCTTACCTCTTTTGGGAACCGGCCGCATCGAGTGGGCAAAAGCCGGCTGTCCTTTCACCAACCAAAGGAGAAAAAATGAAATCTGCAGTGACGGTCCTTTTTTTGCTGTTGTTAGGAATTGCGGCGTATGCAGGGGCTCAGGGCGATCAGGCGGAAAAGGGGAAAGCCCTTGCAGACAAAAAATGCGCACTGTGCCACAAGGAGGGCGGCCTGGGCAAGCCCGTGGCAATGCTTGCCGTGAACAAGACCGACGCCTTCCTCAAGGAGGCAATCACAGACCCCAAAAAAGCCATTGATCCCAAAGTTAAAATGCCGGCATTCAAGTTAACCGATGAAGAACTGCAGGCCGTTATCGTATATATGCGGTCCGTTGCCAAACCCTGATGGTTCCGAGCGGCGGCATCCGTTCTTTTCGCATCGGTCTGGAAGGCCTCGTATGATAGACTTATACAATACCCTGCTCGATATGTGAGCGCGTAGCGCGGCGACCGGCCGCTCATTCTCGACGCTTTCCATTACCTGTCTATGACCAGAGACGGGGCGGGAGCGGGAGGCCTCGTATGATAGACTTATACAATACCCTGCTCGATATGTGAGCGCGTAGCGCGGAGGCCGACCGCAGGATATGTTTATCACACGCGATGGGCGGGAGCGGGAGGCCTCGTATGATAGACTTATATAATACGTTGCTCGAAAAAAAAGCGCCTGACATGATAAGAGCGGGGTCCGTGCGCGCAGCCATGCAGAACGCACAGACATTAAACGTGGTACGTTAGAAGGCAAGCCAAATGTTAAGCGCATCAGAAAGTGAAGTTACAATGGTGTAGAGATCTCGCTTCGCGGGGCTTCGCCCTGCTTCACTTTGTAAAGTGGGCTTGCCCGGCCTCCCATAGCGATATGTGAGCGCGTAGCGCGGAGGCCGACCGCAGGATATGTTTATCACACGCGATGTGCGGGAGCGCGAGGCCTTCATGAACGAGCATAAGCATCCGGGTCCCCAATCGGTTTCCCTACTGGCCGGCAACTGGGTTGGCATCTTTGGCCTTGCGCTGGTCTCGTTCGGCCTGTCTACTGTATTTTGCCTGATAGCAATTGACTTTTTTCACGGTTTCAGCCACCCCTACATGGGCATCCTGACCTACCTGATTCTCCCGTCATTTATCTGGGTCGGCCTTATTTTCACGGGAGGGGGAGTATGGCTGCAACTCCGCAGGCGCAAAAAACCGGCAGCAGTTAAGGCCCGCGCTGAGCCTGGTAGCTGGAGGTACACGCGCAACCTGATCGTGGCGCTTACCTGCGGGTTCCTTTTTTTTATGTTCAGCGCGTTAGGAAGCTACCGGGCGTTTCAGGAGACTGAATCGGTCCGGTTCTGCGGCGCTCTGTGCCACACGGTGATGAAGCCGGAATACATCGCATACAAGAGCTCTCCCCACGCAAGGGTACGTTGTACGGAATGCCATATCGGCCCGGGCGCTTCGTGGTTTGTCCGCTCCAAGATCTCCGGCCTCTATCAGGTCTATGCAGTCCTTACCGGCATATATCCACGGCCCATTCCAACGCCGGTCCAAACCCTGCGGCCCGCACAGGAAACCTGCGAACAGTGCCATTGGCCGGAGAAATTTTACGGGTCCCTGGAGCTGCGTCGCCAATTCTTCCTGCCTGACAAGGAAAACACTCCGTGGAGCGTAAGAATGCTGCTGCATGTGGGAGGGGGAGATTCTACCCAGGGGCCGGTTGGAGGCATTCACTGGCATATGATCGTGTCCAACCGCATCGAGTACATGCCCGCAGACGAGACCCGGCAAACCATACCCTGGGTGCGCTTCACCAATCGAGAGACAGGCGAGGTGACCGTCTACCAGTCACAAGACAATCCATCGACCCCCGAACAGAAAACTCAGCCCGTGCGGGTGCTCGACTGTATTGACTGCCACAATCGTCCCACCCACATTTTCTATTCTCCTTACCGAGCCCTGGATGTTTCTCTGTGGCTGGATCGTATCGATTTATCCATTCCTTACATAAAAGTGAAGGCGGCCGAGGCGATGGTCGAAAGCTCCGGGGCCGGTTCGCAGGCCCTTGGGATTGACCTGATTGCTCAAAAACTCTCAAAAGAATACTCTGATTACCAAGACCAGCCAAAGATCAGGCAGGCGATCTCCGAGACGCAGAGGATCTTTCGAGACAATTTCTTCCCGGAAATGAAAACGGACTGGAAAGCCCGGCCCGACAATATCGGCCATTATATTTGGCGGGGTTGCTTTCGATGCCACGATGGTTCACATGCCGACAAAACGGGCCGGACCATCACCAATGCATGCAACACCTGTCATACCATCATCGCCCAGGGCAGTCAGCCGGAACAGGAGACTGTGAGCCTGCAGGGGTTGAAATTCAACCACCCTGGAGGCGAAATCCCTCCGGGAATCCTGTGTAGCGAATGCCATAGCGGCGCGCCTTAATCAACCCGTGGCGTCCAAGAACCCGTTCTCGGGCGCCTCCGGGACTTTATCCGGCGCTGCATTGCAAGGCCTTGCGACGATAATGAAGACAGGTTTCCTTGTCTTCTTTCCCTGCTTTGTACTCTTCGTGGTTGCCAGCTTAAAATGATTTTCTAACCAGGAAGGACACGAAGTTCACGAAGAAATGCCTTTTAAACAGGGATTTCGCATCCTTTGTGCTCTTCGTGATTTGATTCAAACCTTCGTGCTCTTCGTGATCACAAAAGCTCCATAAGGCGATTTGAACACGAATCCGTAGGGTGGGTGGAGCGCAACCCACCACGCCTTTTTGTAGCACGACGAAGAGGGAGCGCAGCGGGGTCAAGGTTCTGTCTGGTATGCCCTGGGTAACTCACGGAGCGTGGAGGTAAAAGCACCGGACAGCGCCTTATACCAAGTTGCGTTCAAGAAAGTATCAAGTGTAGCCGCTTCCCCGCGTGTCCTCGCGTGCGGACCTTCAGTCCAAACCCCCTCAGCCTCTTTCAGCGACGCCTGGAGGTCGAGGACCATCTTTAAGTCAGGAAACTTTCCCCCGCTTGGCAGCGCGAAGCCGGGACCCAAGCTTTTCTTAACCAATTGATTTTAAAGAAAAAGACGTTAGACCCCGGCCCCCGGACCAGACACTTCCGGGGCAAGCTTCGCCGGGGCAACGTCTAATAGGGTTTTTCGCCTTTTATCACGTCCGGCTAGAACTTGTACTGCACAAGCGCCTCGACCACATGCGCGTTGTAATTTGTGTAATACCCGTCCAGAGTATTTAAAAGCCCACTATTCGTTCCATTCGCCGTCAGGTAAAGCGTTTGGTACGCGTTGGTCATGTCGAACCTCTCGTATATGTATCCAACTTTGAAAGCCGTGCACTTGTTGAGCTTGTATTTGAGCCAGGTATCTACATGAAGGAACAATTCATCCAGATTGGGGGTGCCCGGGTTGTGGAAATTCGAGTCCGAAAAGGAGACGCCTAACTTGGTCATGAGGCTCAGCTTGTCGGGAATGAGCACAATCTCCGCACGGGCGCTGACAGTGTCAAATGTATCCTCGGTGCGCAAAACGGGGCCCGCATCACCTATGACCAGATTACCGACGCCGCCGCCACCAGTGCTGCTGCCGGCGAATTCGTTAATATTCGAATGTTCATGGGAGTATCCAACGGCCAGCATGACAGATTTACACGGCGTCCAGCCCACATCCGCTCCGGCCGACCAGCCATTGTCGCCCTGCAATCCATATTCCGAGCCATGATACTGGTCATTGTAGAGGTTGAAATTGACTGAGAAGGTGACATTATTCACGGGTGGTACTACCTCTGCAATGAAATTGACGATGTTGCGTTGGTCGTCCGCTTGGAAGAATTTGTAAATGATCGGATTCGTCACGGTCAGGAAATCAGCTCCTTCCCGGTTTACGTACGCATAGTCGGCTATCAGGCTCAGCCAGTCACAAGGATAAAACCTGACGCCCACTTTGGGCGTATTGGTCTGGGTAAGACCCAGTCCTTCAGTGCGGTTGGTTTGATCGTAAGTGTATTCGAGATCGCCGGTCACCTTGCTGTTAAATTTATAATCGGCGCCGACGGTGACAGCCTGCCGCAAATACGAATACTGCTCCTGTCTCAGAAATGCATAGGTCGTCGACGTCGGTGGTCCGAATAAAAGCAGCACTTCAGGATTGTTCAGGTTATTATTCTCAAAATCATAAGCCCTGTACGACATCCTCAGGGTCAATGGGTCGCAGGGATGGGTTACGGCTGACAAATACCCGGAGGCAGTCGTGGCGCTGAGATCCGTACTGCCTACCGTAACACCCGCCGCGTTGAAGATGGTTCCGTCCTGCTGGGTCAGCCAGCCGTAGGAAAACGAGCCGGTGATCCTTGTATTGCCAGGAGGCAGGTTCACTGCCCCCGAAGCGTTAACGTACTGCGCCATATTGCTCACGGGCAGGGACTGGAAGGCAGTCGCCACGGGAAACGGCGCCGGCGTTTTAAGCAATTGGTTTTCATCTTGAAAGAGCGAAAGATCATAACCCAGATGAAACTGATACATCGGCTTAGCGTAATCTGCTCCGACGCTCACGTTGTTTTGCGAATAATCCACCGGTGCGAGGAAGGAGGTAAAATTATAGGCGCTGCCGGCAGTGGTGCTGGGGCCCCCGTTATGATTCGTCGCTGGCATGTCGCCGGTTTTCTTTAGCATATTGTAATCGACATAGAGATCGGTCTCGGGTGTCGGCGTGTAGTCACCGCTGATCCGAAATCTCTGCCAAAGGACCATCATTTCGTCTACACTTACATAGGGATTTATCGTCGAGTAAAGATGCTGGAGCTGGTCATACTCGATTTCGAACTTGTAAAGCCCGATTTTGCCAAACTGGAGAAGGAAATCCTCATCTCTTTGTCCCGGATGGCTCATAAAGAATTTATAATACTCGCTGCCGTCGGCATTCGTCCGCAACAAATGCATTTGTTCCACCAGAAACCCGACGTCGGCGGGAATATACTCTTCAAAATATCCCCGGGACGCCCGGCTGGGGGCATTGATGAAAAATCTTCCGCCCAATTCGATGTCGCCGCTCCAAATGTAACCATCAAAGGTCGTTTGAGCGAAGCCGCCTGCAGGGGTCAAAGGGAGAAACATGACTGCAAGAAAAATTACCAGGATTTCTTTTTGAATCTTCATGGCCCCCCCTCCTTAGTGGAATAATAGTTGACCGCCTGAATTATTGCTGCCGTGGATACTCACGTGACAGTTGACGCACGCCCCGCCCATCATTTGATTCAGTCTTGGCCCCTTCCCCGGCGCGGCTTGGTTGAAATTTACGGCGTGGAAGGTAATGTGGCATTCCCGGCACAACCTGATCGGAGGGGCTTTCAGTAGGCCGGGATATGCGCTGCCGTGGGGCAGATGGCAAATGGCGCAATCCTCCAGAACGGGAGGATGCTGAAACAGGAACGGGCCTCGCTTCTCGGCGTGACACGTAAAGCAAAGCTCCCTGTTGGAAAGCCCCTTTACGAGCTTCGGCGAAGTAGTCCCGTGCGGGTTGTGGCAACTCACGCAGCTCACTTTTCCCTCGCGAATAGGATGATGCGAAAACCGCATCTCCTCGCCGACTTGCTTTTTATGACAGGGAGAGCACGTATCCGTTACGTTTAAACGAACGAGTTGATTACGGGTCTCCATTCCCGGTCCCGTGTGGACCGTGTGGCATTCTGTGCACGCGTAGCCGTTGGTCTCATGAGGGCTTCCCTGCCAGAAAAGCCTCTGCTTCTTTTCATGGCACTTGAGACAGACCTCGTTGCGCACGTAAACAGGCACCGGCGTCCCCTGTCTGAATCGAACCAGACTCCCGAATTCACTGCCACTTGAAGCGACATGCTCATTTCCCGGTCCATGGCACGTTTCACACCCAAGCCGTTCCGTAGCGTCACGGGGGTGCTTCACAAACAAGATGCCCATAGCTGTCTTTGTGAGATTGTCGTACACATTCTGGTGACACATTTGGCATGCTTCCACGCCGGCATACTCTTTTTTGGCCTCTTTGACTTCTTTTGCCGGCGCTTTTGAGTAAGAGAAAAGGAAAACCAGAATCAGAAAGACAAGGGTCAGTCCGGAAATAAGGATTCTCCGCATAGTCTCCCCTTCGATTTGAATTTTTGGGTTATTTAGGTTTTGAAACTTGGCCGGCGATCAAACAAAGTCAAAAAAACTGAAAAAACCTTATAGAGCTGCCCTCAGCCCGTCATTGCGGATCAAGACAAGCGTCCGCAGGACAGAAGCCCCTGGTCTTTCATGAAAACTCGATAGCCCGGAAATAAAAAGACTGGATTACGAGTCCGTCCCCCGCATCTCGCCCCCGGGATGATGGAATCGCTGATTTTTAGCCCATTGCAGGTCAAAAATCCTTGCTAACCAACCGCGCAAGAAAAATTATCAGCGTTAAACTAATCTTTTAGGTATTTCACTATCAATAGATTTTTTCTTGCGCACAATATATATTAAAAAAGTGTGAATTCCAATTGCCTACCCCCGCATCTCGCCCCAGGGATGACGCAATCGATGATTCTTAGCCCCTTGCAGGTCAAAAACCCTTGCCAACCAACTGCGCAAGAGAAATTATCAACGCTAAACTATTCGCTTGGGTATTCCAATGTCAATATATTTTTCTACATTTTTTCCCCCTGAGCAAGAAAAAATTTCAGCGGGACCGCCGGTCATTATCAGTTCAGATAAAAAAACTTTGAGGCGGTTAGCCGGGACCTCATGAATCTGTCTCTCGCGGGCTGAGGGTTTTGTTAGGAGATCTTTCAGGAACTTACATCGGACCGGTGCGCTGGAGTGCAGGGCAGGCTGCTAATCCTCCTGATCGCAGGATGGACTGTCAGCCCCCATAAGCGCTTAAATAAGAAACTAGACGGATACATGAACGCAATTTTCTAAAGTGTTTCAGAATTAGCATTTTAAGCCCTGAAAGGGCGGAATAATTCAGCCCATGGTCAGTCCCGCACCTTGCGGGACGCCACCCTGGGTGTGGGGTTCCATAATTTTTTTCTCTGTACTCTGAAGGAGTTACATAAAATCCGAATTGCAAAATGCAAATGCCAACACGGGGACAATTTTTATGTAGCCTTCAGGGCAATGCATTTGGGGCGCCAGAACACAGGGTGGCGTCCCGCGAGGCGCGGGACGCCACCCTGAGCTAAATTATATAGCCCCGCTAGGGCATTGAAATCACGCGCAATGTACGTGCGCTGCTTATTTAAGCGCTTATGCTGTCAGCCCCCCCTCCGAACCGGACGTACACCTTTGGCTGCATCCGGCTCTCCAATAATACAAATGGCTTGCGACTTTCCTGGAGCGCAAATATCGGAGATCAGAAAACTCCAACAGTGCGTTGCGAACCTTTGAATTTCCCCATGGCCTTCGTCAGCTCGATAATCACTCCCAGGCCGTCTTTGACCTCATAGGTACGGCAGGCGGACAGAAGGCCGATAGGTCCGAGCGGCTTGCACTCGGAAAAGTCCACTTCGGCAGGCAGTTCGGCCATCGTTTCAAGGAATTCCCTGGTTTTGGGGTGGCTCAGCTTTTCGGCCAACCCAAAGAGTACAACGAGCCCGTCACCAATTTTATCTATATCTTCAGGAGTGTAGGCAGCCGCCATCTTGCTGCGCACTCCGAGCATGGCGTTTAATATACGGAAAACCCCTCTTTGTTCCAGATCATCCAGATATTGAATGAACAAGGGGACTGTGGATTTGAGCAGGGGTTCGATGGTAAACAGGAGATCAGTCAGATTTCCAAGCTGATTGAGTGAGAAGGTCAAGTTGCGAGTGTTCTTGAGAACAGCTTTGATAAGTTCAAAAAGGTCCTCCAGTTGAAAGCTCGAATCTATTGTCCCCAGTCCCCTTATCAAGGATTGGACGCCCTGATTGAGCAGGGGACTAATATCCTCTTTGAACTCTTTCACACTCTTGGCCGACGCGCTTAGAGGGGCGAGTTGGGCTTCTATTCTATCCAGCCGCTCAAGGATCATATCTTCCTTGGTCATGGCGGTCTCCCCTTCCTATGCGAATGCCGGACGCATTTTGCCGGCCAAAGTCATCTGGGATTCAAGCGGCAACTCATTGCCTTTCATCATCAGGTTCCAGTAGACCCACTTGAACATCATCTTGCCCCAATAATTGAAATCGCTTTCTCCCAAAAGTGTACATGGGCCAAGACCCGGGAAAGGGAACTTGCCGGGAAGAGGTTCCACCTTGTAGTTGAAGTCGATCAGCACAGCCTTCTCACGCCCCGAGACAATGAAGCACGTGGCATGGCCGTCATAAGTGGGTTTTGGCTGCCTGCCGTCTATTTCGCGCAGGACGTTTTCCACGACGGTTTCGGATTGGTAGTGGGCAACCGCTCCGGCCTTAGAGGTGTGCACATTCGTGGCGTCCCCGATGACGTAGATTCTTTCGTACTCCTTCGCCTTAAGGGTGTATAGATCGGTATCGAGATAGCCCATCGGATCTCCTATACCGGACTCCTCAATACACTTGGCCCCAAGATTCGGTGGGATCGTCACCAGCAGGTCATAGGGAATTTTCGTCCCTTTGTGTGATTCAATGGTTTTCTCTTTGGCGTTGACCTGGGCAATATCGAAATTGGGGGTTATCTTTATATCCTTCTGCTCCGCTAAAGCCGTCAGCATTTTACTCGCGACCGGTTTGGTGAAAATTCCGGACAAAGGGGTGACAATCTCGAGCTCCACTTTGTCCCGCAACCCACTGACCGTGAAAAACGAATCGGCCATGAAAATGAATTCTAAAGGCGCCACCGGACACTTGTAAGGCAGCTCGGCAATGTTCAGGACCAGCCGGCCGGACTCGAAAAATTTCAGTTTATTGCGCAGGGCAACGGCCCCATCCAGGCTGTAGAATGTATGGACGCTGCCTTTCCAGTCATCCGTCATGCCCTCCACTTCCTCTGGGGCGATCCGGCAACCGGTTGATACAATCAGCCAGTCATAATCGTAGTGGCCGAGTTTGGTGGATATTCGACGTTCTTTGGGATCAATCCGGGTAATCTCGTCCAGTTTGAAGTCGACCCCGGCAGGAATGAACTCCCGTTTTGGTTTTATGCAGTCAGCGGGACTATAGATTCCAAAGGGGATAAATAGCCAGCCAGGCTGATAGTGGTGATTTTCGTCATGATCGATGATGGTGATCTGCCAGTCGGATTCGGGAAGGTTCCTGCGCAGTTTGTTGGCTACGATAGTGCCGCCGCAGCCTGAACCAAGAATAACGATCTTTTTGATCATTCTACAAAACTCCTTTCGAATGCTTTAATCTGTAAACTATACGGAAATAGTATAATTAATCAGGAATTCCGAAGTCAACTTAATTCCACGAATCGTTCGTGGTGCGTAATGAACATCGCAAAGGAATCTTACTCTGAAGCCGCGCTATATCGGCCTTAGTGCACAGTTTCATAAAATTCTACAGCTCATTTCCAGGTCGAAATGCCATGGAAGTGGGATCGTTCCGTCACGCCCACTACCCGACACGATTATATTTTCATATAAAAAACTGCTTTCTGTTTCGAAACGATTAAAATCACCCTCACCGGAGCTTCCTGGCTCAATTTGCATTTCCGCTCACACATGCGGTCAAGCCGCCCTTTGTCTGCCAGGATGGTGACCGAATTCCAGTTTGAAGCCGTACCGGGGAAAACCCAACGTACGGGATTTTAGAGAGAGAGGAGGAATCGTATTGCATGGCCTGGTGTATTGATGGCGGCGAGGGAGTTTACCATTTCCAGCGGTGAGAAATTGAGCGGCCTCGGGCGGCAAAAAGTGAACCGGTTGACCTTTGCTTCCTCATTTTTTCGCTTGCGAAATCCTTGATGTTTGAAAAGGCGGCGACATCGGAAGTCACAGGCCTAAAGAATTACCCGCCTCATCTCTACCAGGCATGCGACCCGGCACCTGACTGAAGAGAGCGGCATTTTCCGGTAAACCACCAACATTATCTAATTTATCCCAGCACTTATCACAAAACCGGCTGCTTTTAAAATCGATTTCTTCCACGTAGGTCGTAGATTGCATGACGCATTCCGAATTATGACAGTGGAAAAGACCGTAGGTGTGGCCCAACTCATGGATGGCCTCTTTGAGGAGGCGTTCCTGCGAGAGCGCTGGATTATCGGGCAGACCGTAAAACTTGTTATCCAGGCGGTAAGAGCTGACAATGGCACATTGGCCGTTTAAGCGCGCCTCACCGAAAACGAAAGTCAGGACGGGATTACCCAGGTCCAATCCGGTAACAGCCAGGACCTTGACGGCCGACGACGAAAGATAGCGTTCCAGCAGCTTGATAATCGCAGAGGAGCTGTACTGGTTCCTGCGAAGATCCAGGAAGGCGCGGCAATCGAAGTCAAAGCCCGAAACGTTTACTCTTGCACCAAATCGTGCTTCGAGCTGATAGCGCAGGTGCCGTATTTCGCGCTCACCCGTGGACTCAGAATTAACCGGAAACCTCATTATGATTATTCTCAACAGAACCTCCCTGCAAGCATTTGCGTCCCTTGAGTGAGGGGATGACCCGTCCTATACTGATTTGATATATATTATTAGAATAGAGTACTTGTCAATAAAATTCTTGAGACAATTAAGAAAATTTAAAACAGACCGGGATTTGCAAGAACCCCGCTTGACCCTGCGATGACCATAGGCCAAGCTTATGCCAAGTTGCGGTCAAAAAAGTATCAAGTGATACCTGGCGAAGCCTCGAGATCTATGTGGCGCTTCGGCGGAGGTCCCGCGCAGCGCGCGTGCGCCCGGCGGGGCCTGGAGATCCAGGGGCATCTTTAAAGTGAGGAAACTTTCCCCCACCTGGCAGAGCCTGGAGTTATTAGGCGCTCTTTGAACTTGCTCTAGTGCATTGTCAACAAAGTTATCATATGTTGCAAGGGATCGTCACCCCGGCGAAGGCCGGAGTCCAGTGCTTTTAACCACCTGAAAAAACGCTGAATTCCGGCTTTCGCCGAAATGACGGCCTGTAGGTCCTGACATATAGGCACTTAGTTGACACTGCACTAGTACATTGTCAATAAAGTTATGAGATGTTGCAAAGAATCGTCACCCCGGCGAAGGCCGGGGTCCAGTGCTTTTAACCACCTGAAAAAACGCTGAATTCCGGCTTTCGCCGGAATGACGGCCTGTAGGTCCTCGTAAAACGGACTTATGAACAACACTGAGCAAGAAATTGTCATATCGATTGCTGGCACCCCTCAGCGATAATCTGGTCATTCCTTTTACCGCCTTTAGGCGGAAGGTGCCTCGCGAAGCGCGGAAGGCGCCCGTTACGCATGGTCTACTAGTCGCGTTGGGCGTTCGCGGGGCGCCTTACCTATGGGAACTTAGTTGACGCTGCTCTAGGTGCTATCCTTCTTTGGTTTTTCGCCATTTCCGTTCCCGCGCAATCTGCCCGTGAGCCAGGCCCAGTTCATCGGGTAGACGTCGGGGTCGAAAATCACCCAGTAAAGATGCCAGACGGTGATCGCAAGACAGGCCAGCACGGCCTCGTAAAAGTGGACGAGGGTGGCCAGGTCGATGACCCACAGGGGGAAATACCGCAGGGCGTAATCGCTGAATGCCAGGATCGAACCGGTGGCCACCATTATGATTGCCCCCCAGATGAGCGAGAAGTACTCCATTTTCTCGGTAAACGAGGGATACATAAGCTGCGGCCTGGTTTTCCTTATACCCAGGTTGTAGGCAAGCGTGAGCAGCGGGTCGGCCATGTCGCGCAACTTCGGCAGATACCGGCGCGCGAGGTCCCTGCCCCCCCGCGTCCCCAGCATGTATGCCGCGTGATATAAGCCTAAGGCCACAAGGCAGAGCGCCGTCCAACGGTGGATACCCTTGCGGACGGCCTCTCCTCCGACCGAGTTGAACGCCGTCGCCCACCATGCATCCTGGAACTTCAGGGCGAACCCGGTATAGGCAAGTATGACAAAAGTGATGGTCAGAACGGCGTGCTGAATCCGCTCGTTTGGGGTCAGGCGCAGCACTCTCGCCTCCTCTTGAGCGATTTCCGGGTGAGTTTGTCTCCCGCTCCGGCTCGAAAGCGCTTTGCGCAGGTAGTCCGTCAGGTTGTAGAACAGCATGGCGCCGATCAGGAGCGGTATCAGCCAGTAATAGAACAGCCGGGCAAAGTTTATGAGCCTCGGCCCTCCCAATCTCTGGCTTCCATGGATCGAACCCTGAATGTTTCTTTTTTCCGCACCGGAATGGCATTTTCCGCACGTGGAACGCAAGTTGTTCGCATTGACCGAGGACATGGGGTCGTCGGACGGAAGAATATCGTGCCAGCCGTGACAGGAGGCGCAGTTTGCCACCTTCAGGTCCCCGCCCTTTGCAGCCAGGCCGTGATAGGATTCCTGATAAGTCTTGAGACGGCCTGCGGGCAGTCCAAATTTTTCAATCAGCCTCTCGGATTCATGGCATTCCGAGCAGGTCTTTGTCACCGAACCGGCCGAGACGCTGGAGGCAGGGTCGTGGATACCCCGGATGGTGTGCTCGCCATGGCAGTTCGTGCAGACCGGCGCCTCCTTGATTCCCGACCTCGCGGCCTTTCCGTGAACACTCTGCCAGTAAACCTCGCTCACGTTTTCATGACAGCGCCCGCAGGTCTTCGGCACATTCATGCGGTTTACCTTTGAGAGCGGGTCGGAGGAGGGGCGCAGATCATGAGTTCCATGGCAGTCGGAACAAACCGCCGCGCTGAACTGCCGGTCCTGAAAAGCCAGGCCGTGCACGCTCGTTATGTAGCTGTGTGACGGTTCCTTTTCGGTTAGGTGAAACTTAGCCATCTTTTCGGTGTCGCCGTGGCAGGAGCCGCAGGTGTTGGGGATGTTTCTGCGATTGACCGGAGAAGCCGGGTTGCGCGACGAGAGCAGGGTGTGAGTTTTCCCGTGGCAGGAGGTGCAGGTTGCGGCCTCGCTCACGCCCTGGGAGAGGACCCGCCCGTGGTTGGAGTTAGCATAAAGTGAAGCTTCGATCCGATGGCAGGAGCCGCAGGAAACGTCCGCAAGTTTTTCTCCATGAGGCACATCCTTCACATCCCTATGGCATGAGATGCAAAGATTTTTCCCATGGATCGAGGCTTCGAATTCATCTTTCGAAACAAAGGGAATTTCTTCCGTTTGTTCCCCGTGGCAGGAAAAGCAGGTCTCGTTGTCCAGAGCGTGGACAGGAGGAGCGGTGGAAAGAATGAAGATGCAAAAAGCGAAAACAGGGGCCAAAACGATCGTGCAAGATCTGGAATTCATGACTCACCCGCGCGGTTCTTTATCAAGGGAAACTCAATCGTGGATCGCTGGCACGCCCCACTAAAATTGAGCTTTTTTCTTTATCATTCCCGGAGGGCCGCGGTCAAGTCCGACAAAATGTCTTTGACACAATCTACGACAGGTGATATCCAAACTCTCCAGCGATTTCTTATCACATTATCACCTCACCCAAAGGGAGTTGCCCCGGTTGCCGAGTCATTCAACTGACGTTCGTGGCCCCTCGAGACGCTTCCTGCGCATGACGCTGGCGGCGCTTGTTATGGTGTTGCTGAGCGCCCCGGGCGCGCTGGCCCCTGAGAACAGCGACTGCCTTGCTGCTCAAGAGCAATCCCATCAGGGAACGGAAGCGAAGAGCGCGCCGGTCCATAAGAACAGCGACTGCCTTGACTGTCATGGAGAAGCTTCGTTCACGACGGAGCGTGACGGGGAGACGGTTTCCCTTTACGTGGATGAGGGCCCGTTCGCCCAGTCGGTCCACAGAAAGCTGGCGTGCGTCACGTGCCACGCGGATTTGGCGAAGAGCGAGCTGCCCCATGCGGTCCCGGTGGCGCCGGTCAAATGTGGCGCCTGTCACGCGGCTATGCAGGCCAAGTTCGCTGAGAGCCTCCACGGGAAGGCGCTTGCGCGCGGGGACCCCCTGGCACCACGCTGTTGGAGTTGCCACGGGCATCACGACATCTTGCCCGTCAAGGATAGGAATTCGAGCGTCTCGCCGCTCCGGATACCGTTCGTTTGCGGTTCGTGCCACAGCGAGGGGACGAGCGTCCAGCGTCAACGGCAGATTCACCAGGACCAGATCCTCAGTAACTACTCTGAAAGCATGCACGGGGAAGGCCTCTTCAAAAAAGGCCTGAGTGTCAGCGCCACTTGCATTTCCTGCCACAGCTCACACCATATCCTCCCGCACACCGACCCCCGGTCGACCATCGCAAGGCAGAACGTGGTGGCCACTTGCGAGAAGTGCCATTCACAGATCGAGCAAGTGCACCGGAAGGTGATTCGGGGCGAGCTATGGCAGAAGAATCCTGAGAGCATCCCAGTCTGTATAGACTGCCATCAGCCGCACAAGGTCCGCAAGGTATTCTACGAACAGGGGGTGGCCGACCTGGACTGTCTGCTGTGCCATGGGAAGCCCGGCATCACAGCCTCGGCGGACGGCCGGAGCCTGTTCGTGGATGCGGAAGAGCTCAAGAACTCCATGCATGTCAAAGTAGCCTGCGCTCAATGCCACACGGAGGTCACCCCGTCACGCACCCGGGCCTGTGAGACGATCAAGAATAAGGTCGACTGCGCCGTTTGCCACACCGCGCAGGTTGAGCAATACCAGGAGAGCAAGCATGGTACCCTGCACAGCGAGGGGAACCCCGACGCCCCGGTGTGTGCGGACTGCCATGGCACGCATGGGGTCATGGGGAAGAAGGACCTGAGATCCCCCACCTACCCGACGAACGTCCCGAACCTGTGTGCGACCTGTCATGGAGTGGCCGGCAAGGCGGCGGTGCGCTATCAGGGCTCCGAGCGCGAGATCTCCAAGAACTACGCAGAGAGCATCCACGGCAAAGGCCTCCTCAAGAGCGGGTTGGTCGTCACGGCGATGTGTACCAACTGCCATACCGCGCATCACATGCTGCCGGCCTCCGACCCCCGATCGAGCGTCAACCGGGCCAACATCGCCGGGACCTGCGCACAATGCCACAAGGGGGTCTATGAACAGTATATCGGCAGCGTACACTCGGTGGTACAGAAGCGGGACGAGGCTGACAAGCATGTGCCGGCGGATAAGCTGCCGGTGTGCAATAACTGCCACTCCGCGCATAAGATAAAGAGGATCGACCAGGACACGTTCCGGTTCGAAATCATGGACGTCTGCGGCAAGTGTCACCTCTCCATTGCGCAGACGTATTTCGACACCTTCCATGGCAAGGTGTCGAAGCTGGGATATGCGAAGGCCGCCAAGTGTCACGACTGTCACGGCGCCCACGACATCCTGCCGGTCTTGAATCCGCTTTCTCACGTAAGCCGCCAGAATATATTGGGCACTTGCCGGAAGTGCCATCCCGACGTGGCGCGGCGGTTCGCCGGGTACCTGACGCACGCCACACACCACGATCCGGACAAATATCCATGGATCTTCTTGACATTCTGGTCGATGACCGCCCTCCTCATAGGGACGTTCATTGTCAGCAGCATCCATACGCTAATGTGGCTGCCGCGTTCCTTGCAGATGCGGCGCGAGCATCCCCCGGCGTCCTTTGATCCAGGCGAGCAGCAATACGTGCGGTTCACATTCCTGAACCGTTGCCTGCACGCAACAATGGTCGTCAGCTTCCTCACCCTGGCGACGACCGGCATGACTATGAAGTTCTCCTACACGAAGGGGGCTACGTTGCTATCGCGCCTGTTGGGCGGAACGGAGGTCACCGGCTTCTTCCACCGCTTCGCTGCGGTGGTCCTGCTGGGGATATTCTGCGTCCACATCTGGGACCTCCTGCGGCGCAAGAAAAACGAGTTCGGCACATGGAAGGCGATGCTCTTCGGCCCGGATACGATGCTCCCCACTAGGAAGGACCTCACGGAGGTCGGACAGACCCTGAAGTGGTATCTTGGGAAAGGCGAGCGGCCCCGCTACGGGCGGTGGACCTATTGGGAGAAGTTCGACTACTTCGCAGTCTTCTGGGGGATCGCGATCATCGGTGGTTCGGGCCTCATGCTCTGGTTCGCAGAGTTCTTCACGCGCTTCTTGCCTGGGTGGCTGATTAACGTAGCGACGATCATCCACAGCGACGAGGCCCTGCTGGCGGCAGGTTTCATCTTCACCATCCACTTCTTCAACACACATTTCCGCCCGGAGAAGTTCCCGATGGACACGGTGGTATTTACTGGCCGGATGCCGCTTGAAGACTTCAAGCGCGAACGGCCCGCCGAATACGAGGAACTGGTGGCGAGCGGTGAACTGAAGCGACACCTGGCGTATCCATTGTCGTTGAACACCATGCGGACCATCAGGACCTTGGCCTGGATCGCTCTCGGGATCGGACTAAGCCTTGTGGTGGGCATCATCTACGCCATGCTCTTTGCGTACCGGTAAGAGTGAAACGGTGGAGGCGTCAGCGGCAGCCAACCGCACCTGCTTAGTCACCAACGGTTGGAGAAAACCCTCGAAGTGAGCGTTGCGGAACCCGTGGCGCCATCTATGCCCACCGTATTAGTGGGGACATAATTCTATTGCTTTCAGAAATCCTTGTGCAGGGGTGTGTTGGGGCTGGTTTGAAACCCGCACCCTTGCTTTTTGAGGAGTTCATCGGGCTTGGGGGTTGCCCATCGCAGAGCGTGCTCAGACCAAGTTGCGTTCAAGATAAGGTTATTGGGGAGGGCATTAAGCCCTCCTCTACGCCTAACCTCGGGACCGATGGGTAGGGGCGGGGTTAATCCCCGCCCGATCTTGAACGCAACTTGGTATGACCCTGAATAATGCGTCAAGTTGACTGTCAAAAAATCATGAGCCTATTTTCGGGTCGGATTCCAACCTAAAAAACCTCTTGAACAACCCCAAAGCCCGCAAAAACCATACGATTTCCCAATGAACACGCTGTGATGTGTCAATGAGACTGGTTTTTGCAATTTCAGGATACACTTTACAACACACCGGTTCAAGGGACAGCCGCAGACAGTATGCAGAGCAGTTGGGGAATCTGCCAGTTAATCCAGAGCCGGAATACTCGCTGATAGTGAAGGAAGACATTCCGGAGAAAATTCATGCTCTTATGTTGTCAAAAAAGTTATTGCATGTTGCAAGGAATCGTCACCCCGGCGAAGGCCGGGGTCCAGTGTTTTTAACCACCTGAAAAAACGCTGGATTACGGCTTTCGCCGGAATGACGGCCTGTAGGTCCTTACATATAGGAACTTAGTTGACACTGCACCAGTCATGTGGGCAGTCCCGTAATCCCACCTGCTGAAGGAGTGAAATCAAACGAAAAACGTAACGTAAAAGGCTCGTTTTTGATCAACCCTCCCATGCCAAATTTATTCACTGAAGATTGGCCAACGGATGTTCCGTGTTTATCTTCTCAGGTGCTTGGCGGCGGGAAGCCCATTAAATAAACCTCAAAAGAGGCCGGTAATGGCCAAGAATATCGACTTGAATAACGGGCGTGGTCAGGCGCCTGGTGATCCGAAAAAGCAGAACGGCACAAAACCCGCTTTGAGGAGCGCGAGTGCATACGCCCCTTTGAAAAACAAGATATTCTCGGAACTTTGGATTTCCAACTTCGCATCCAATGTCGGCACCTGGATGCAAAACACCGCAATGGCATGGCTAATGGCGACCATCGCCCCATCCGCCATAATGGTTTCACTAGTTCAAACCGCCTCCAGCTTCCCTGTTTTTCTGTTCGCTGTGCCCGCCGGAGCGCTCGCAGACGTGGTCGACCGCCGCCGAATTATAATCGCAACGCAGATATGGATGGGCATAGCCGCGGCCTTGCTGGGAGTGCTCACTCTCTTTAATCTCATCTCTCCCTGGATGCTGCTCTTTCTCGTGCTGGTACTCAGCCTGGGTAGTGCTGTGAACGCCCCCGCCTGGCAGGCGATTATTCCTGAACTCGTACCGCGTTCGGAAATCCAGCAGGCGGTGGCCCTGAACAGCGCCGGTTTCAATCTCGCACGCGCTGTAGGACCGGCCCTTGGCGGTTTCTTGCTCGTCGCCATCGGAGCGGGTACGACATTTCTGATCAATGCGGCCTCGTTTCTCGGCGTAATATTCGTTCTTTTCCTTTGGCAAAGCCCTCCGCGTGAGAGCGTTTTGCCCGCTGAACGCATGATGGGGGCGATGCTTACAGGCATTAGGTTCGTTAGGCACTCTCCTGCGCTTCAGGCCGTTTTCATAAGGGCGTTCCTCTTTGTTGTGGGCGCAAGTTCGCAGTCGGCGCTTCTGCCTCTATACGCCCGTGACCTTCTAAAGGCGGGACCGGGCGAGTACGGTCTGCTTCTCGGCTCTTTCGGGCTGGGGGCTGTAGCGGCAGCCGCGGCTCTCCCCATAATCGGAAGAAAACTCACCATAAACGCTCTTGCTCTAATTACTACCTTGGTTTTTGCCGCATCGCTCAGCGTCATTGCAGTCTTCCATATTCTCACTATCGATTTTTTTGCGATTTTTCTTTCCGGCTCGTGCTGGCTTGCATTGCTTTCGAATTTCAACAGCAGCGTCCAGTCTATGTCGCCTGCCTGGGTGCGGGGAAGGTGCCTTGCCGTATATATGATGATCTTTTTCGGCGGCATGTCGGGGGGAAGCTTTTTGTGGGGCGCAATTGCCCACTGGATTGGCATTCCGGGTGCACTGCACGCTTCCGCTGCAAGCCTTGCCTTGGGGCTTCTCGCGGCTTTCCGGTTCAAGCTGATGTCGGGCGATCGTCTTGACTTGAATCCTTCGCCCCACAGGTCCGTGCCGGCAGTGATCTTGGAACCACAACCGGAACAAGGGCCTGTGATGGTCACGGTCGAGTACGTTATTGATCCGGATGACTGGAATGAATTCAGAGCGGCAATGCAAAGGTTAAGGCGCGTGCGGCTTCGTGGAGGCGCTTTCAGGTGGGCCGTTTTCATGGACCTTATCGATCCCAGTATATACCGCGAGATTTTTTTTGTCGAATCCTGGCTCGAACACCTCCGGCAGCATGAGCGCCAGACGGTAACCGACCGGGAGATCAGGCAGAGAGTAGCCTCATTCCATAAAGGAGAAGCTCCCCCCATGGTCAGACACCTGATTGCAAGGCCTCTTACGGAGACAGGGAAAAGATGGTGAAACGGCGAGGGTGACGGGACACGACTTTAGTTGGGCAATTCGTTCAGTCAAAATGTTGTCAGGATCAAATATTCATGAGAGTGACAAAGAATCTGGTCACCCGCTGACCGAAAAGGATAAAAAAAGAGCATACGGTTACGAAGTCCCGGACGTCCCGTTTGTCGTGAAACCCGGAGTGGCTGAGGCAAAAGCCTTCTCCTTCAGATGAGGTAATTCATGGTAGACAATCGAGTCTCATCGGACTCCGGCCAGGGGCATCAAAACGAGCGGGTATAAATCGATGAGCAGATGGATCACCATGGGCGCGACCAGACTTTTTCTCCAGACATAAATCAGGGCCACAATCATGCCTGAGATGCAGATGGTTACCATAGTAGCGAGTCCCTCATAGCCATGTCCCAGGGAAAATAAAACCGATGAGATTATGACTGAAGCTGAGAGGCTGCCTGTGAGGCGGCTAAAGCGAAGCATAAGGTAGCCCCGAAAAATCGTCTCCTCTGCTATCGCAACTATTATTATCAGGACGCAGACCAGCAAGATTTCCCCAGGACCATTGAAGGCAAGAAATGTAGGCAGATGGTTCATATGGGACGACAATCCAAGGTGTTGGAAACCTTTTTCGATCAACGACACGCAAACCATCAAGGGCAGGAATAACCCGACGCCCAGGGCGGCTTCTTTTTTCATTCCATCGAATTTCCACCCAATGTTTGTGAAGGGTTCGCCGTTTCGCCAAAGAAAGAAGGCGATCAGGCTTATATAGGCAAGGTTATTGAAAATGAGTGAGCATGACAAAATCGGAAAGTCTGGGTTTCCGCCTTCTAAAGTAAAAAAGGAGATTATCATCGACGGCACAATAAAAAAAAGGAAGACGAGGACCTCAAAAAGGTCTCTTTTTCGATCTGTTCCGAGATTTGGGATATCCAAGATTATCCTCCTCCGGAAAGGATAAAGTGTCTCAATTTCAGGACTGCGGTCAGCGGCAATATCATGAGACCGCCCGCAGGGCTCGTTCAATTATCCTATATGGAGGGATAACAAGCAAGGAATGTACCCATGTGCGAATCCGGATAATCCTTGTGCGGCCTTTTCACAATAACCTGACAGCATCAAAGTGTTTTCAGAAAGCGATATGGCCGCTAGTCTGAAGAAACCGCTGAGGAGATCATGTCTGAACAATTCCTTGGTGGCGGCATTGAAGCAGGTTTTCCATGAGTTAACGGATGAAGATCACGATTGTGGGTCACATACACCATGGGCAACGCTTCATAAATTCCCTTTCCCAAGTAGGAATACCGCCAATGCCGGCCATTCCGCCGAAAATCATTACAGCCAACCCGATGAAGCTGACCAGACCGCCGAGGTAGAAAATCTTCGTCAACGTGCTAAGTTGTCTCCATTCGGCCATCATGGGTACACCTCATTTCCTAAACACCTGGAACTCATTTCCACACTCCTAGTACGTTGTCAACAACGTTATCACATGTTGCAAGGAATCGTCACCCCGGCGAAGGCCGGGGTCCAGTGCTTTTAACCACCTGAAAAACGCTGGCTTCCGGCTTTCGCCGGAATGACGGGCTGACGGTCCTCGCAAAACAGACTTATGAACAACACTGGGCAAGAAAATGCCATATCGATTGCGGGCACCCCTCATCGAGGTACTTCGCGAAGCGCGGAAGGCGCCCGCACGCAGGGTCTATCAATAGCGTTGGGCGTTCGCGGGGCGCCTTACCTATAGGAACTTAGTTGACACTGCACTCGCACCTCTTCTCGTAAATCTTGACCGTCGGGACTCCGAGTAATTTCCCCACCCATGCGACGATGGTGGTAAAGGACAGCTTGGATTGGACATTCTCGCTTCCACAATGCGGACACTTCGCTTTTATTAGTGGATCTTGAATAATCATGGCTCGACCTCTCTTTTGATGGATGATGTAGTTTTCGCTGCCGATCTGAGTTGCGGTCAGTTAGCTCGAAAGTACGTGGTGGATCAAATTATTATCTTCGTGTATTCATATATGTAGGGAGCAAGCATCATTTCAGCGGCCGGAAGGTGTCTGTCCAGTGAGTCTGCAATAAGAGAATCAGCTTTGAATTTACGTTGGCGCTGATCTGGGTTACTGAAAAGCTGGGAGTACCTGATGCTCGGGTCGCTCACATGTAATGAGATCATAGTTCAGGCAAAAAAAGGCTTGGTGCTTCAGGGACCAGGCCGCTTTGAAAAAATCTATGGGGAAAGAAGACTTCTGCCTGATGTCCCGTTCAAAGTTGGACACAGAGTAGCTGAGGCGTGTGAGTGATGACATCGGCAATGTTGTGGCATGGCCGTATAGTCATAGACTTTATAAAACCGCTAGAGCTTCACAAACCCTCTTGTACTCGTCTTCAAGCAAAGGCAGCAGAAGGATGGCGTTATCAGTAGTGCCTGCTCGGCCCATTGCCTCCAATTCCTTGCACATCTCTGCGAGCATCATGGCGCCGAGGTTTCCGCTGGTGGATTTCAGGCTATGGGCCGCTCCCTGCATAGCTGCTGCATCACCAAGGCTTACGGAGTGGCGGATTGTTTCCATTAGCTTCGGTGAGCTCTCCATATAGATCCGGATGACCTTCTCCAGGAGATTGGGCTGGCCTTCTCTGACCATCGACCTCAAACTTTCCAGGGTTTTGTAATTCAGATGGTCCAGGTGTGAAAATCGACCTAAAAACCCTTCACCATGCAGGTTTGATCCTTCATTCCCTCCATCCGGCAATCGGCAGGCTTTGGATTGGTCCTGTTCTGTCTGATCTTCCCAAGTGGTGTCTACCGGTATATCGTTCGTTGATTTAGATGGCAGCCACCGTTTCAATACTGCGAACAACCGATCCCGATTGAAGGGCTTGCTGAGGTAATCGTCCATCCCGGCGGCAATACACTGTTCACGGTCTCCCTGCATTGCATGGGCAGTCAGTGCAATGATGGGAGTGCGGTGAATCCCCTGACCTTGCTCAGTTAGATCCTTCCGTCCTCGCATTTCTTTTTCCCTGATGATCTGTGTGACTTGGTAACCATCCAATTCGGGCATCTGGCAGTCCATCAGTACAAGGTCAAAAGGAGTCTTTAAGAAGGCTTCGAGGGCTTCTCGTCCATCTGATGCCAGTTCGACACGGCAGCCAAAGCTTTCCAGCATGTGCTGCGCGACTTCCTGGTTTACAGGATTGTCCTCGGCAAGGAGCACCTGTGCTCCAAAGAGCACTTTGGCTTTATCCTCCTTTCCACACTCAACGGCCGATGGGGAGCATTTCTCAGATAAAGGTCCCATTACAGCGGTGATCGAGTTGAAAAGCTCGGACTGCCGCACGGGCTTGGTCAGATGAGCAGAAATGCCGTGCCTGTTCATCGTTTCTGTGTCGTAGTCCTGACTTAGAGAAGTGAGCAAAATGAGTTGAACGGAAGCGATAGCGGAATCCGCCTTGATCGCGCGGGCCAGTTCCAGACCGCTCATCCCTGGCATCATCATATCCAGTAGCGCCAACTCATAGGGATCTCCCATCGCAACTGCCTTTTTGAGCATTTCCAGGGCATTTTGACCGTTTTCAGCACACCCGTTGCGCATCCCCCGGGAGAGGACCTGATGATGCAGGATGTTGCGGTTATTCGCATTGTCATCGACTACGAGAACACGTGTGCCCTTAAGATCATGAGGCCGGGCAACTGCATGCTCAAAAGGATCGGAACGGGTCTTCAAACGCACTGTGAATCTGAAGATACTGCCCTTATTGAGCGTGCTCTCCACGCTGATTTGTCCACCCATCATCTCGCACAACTGCTTGCAGATGGCAAGACCCAGACCTGTACCGCCGTATCTTCGCGTGGTGGTGCCATCTGCCTGCGAAAAGGCGTCAAAGATATGCTCTCGGATTTCCGGGGCGATCCCAATCCCTGTGTCACAGACTTCAAAACACAGGCGTGCATAATCTTCCTCGTTTCCTAAGGCGGTTACGCGAACTAAAACCTCTCCACGCTCAGTAAATTTGATGGCATTGCCAACGAGGTTTACCAGTATCTGGCGCAAGCGGCCGGGGTCTCCCTGCAAGGCGATGGGAACATCGTTATCCAATTGGCATGCCAGTTCGAGGCCCTTCTGATGAGCGCTTTCCGCGAAGAGTTGTGTGATTTCTTCAACGAACTCGTGCAGGTCAAAGTCAATGTTTTCGAGCTCCAGTTTGCCTGCTTCAATTTTTGAGTAGTCCAGGATGTCATTGAGCACTCCCATGAGCGCTTCACCGGAGCGGAGCACAGTTTCGGCAAGATTGTGCTGCTTTTCATTGAGATCTGTCCCCAGCAGCAATTCTGTCATGCCAAGCACGCCATTCATTGGAGTGCGGATCTCATGGCTCATATTCGCAAGAAACTGAGATTTGGCACGGCTGGCCGCCTCCGCTGCTTCCTTTTCGGTGGTGCTCTCAGCGACGCGCGCGAGCGCAAGTTCGAGCTCTAGCCGGTGCCGGGACGCTATCTCGCGCAACATATTGGCTAACCGTCCGAGCGCCATCAACCGGGCCAGTGTCAGCGCGAACCATATCCAGACAATAATTTTCTGGGCCGGACTCGAATACGGGACCAAACTAACATCTCCCAGTGCGTAGAGGATGGCGGAACTCGCAAGCACTGTCACGGACCATATGATGCCTGTCTGGCGCCATGAGGACCTCCAACTGCCAAAGACGCCGACAACGAAGAGTGTCCCAAGAAAGACAACCCCAACAGACGGAGCGCAGGCAAGAAACACTAATGCGGTTGCCGATGCGACGCAGACTTGGGGCAGCCCCATGAACTTATCAGAATAGCGCTCGCTGTAGCCGGAGACGATCAAGGCGTAGAAAACTAAGGTCTCCGTACATCCGGTCGCAAAGTATGCAACGCAAACCCAGGCAGCTACACTGCCGGCGGAGGCAAACAGAGCGAGGATCACTGCGTCGGCAAGATAGGCGGGCACATACGAAAGCGGAAACCACGCGCGGAAACGCCGGAGCACACGAGGCTGCGCCGCCCCGGCTTCTTCAGTTGGCCCGGGATTCATGTCCTGTGCTCCTTTGCACGTCCGAGTCTTCTATACTGCATCGCATTCGATCACGCGCTGGTCTATGCCGGCCAGTACGCCGCCGGCCGTTTCCGGCGAGCCGACGTGCCATCCGCGCCCCATCGTAGACAGCGTTTGGCGGAGTTGACTTACTCCGCCCCTTTTCTGCTGTATCGGGACAAGCTTGAGAATTCTTCAATCCATTTCCTGCAACGACGACAATGAAACTTGCCGCCTCTGGAAATTTGCGGCCCGGCGATCTAATGGTCTCGAAATCATCCACGGCCAAGACCGTCCGAAAACGTCTTCGAACACCCGGAAGGCGCATTCAATTATCCTTTATCCCAATCATGATAGCAAGTGATACGCCGGCGGGCCTGTCTGCACGCTTGCAGGACGTACCACCATTTCCGGCAGTTTATAGCTCCTCAGCTCAATGCAGATTCGAGTTCCAAAAACCACTTTTTTCACTTTCTGGGCATTAATGTCAAGAGGTGAAATGGGTAAGGGTTGGAAACCAGATTGAAAAGCCTTAAACGGGTTCTACCGGCTACTTCCGACGGCCGTTCAGTGGAGGCTCACCTGTATCCATGTTTGGGGTCACATACACCAAGGGCACAGCTTGAGGAGTTCCCATTTTTGGGCAAAAATAGAGCCAATGCCGGTCATTCCGCTGAGAATCATTACAGTCAAGCCGATGGTGCTGACTACGCCGCCAATGTAGAAAATCTTCGTTAATGTGTCGAGTTGTCCCAATCCGGTCATCATAGATACCCTTCATTTCCGAAAAACCTGAAACTCATGCCCACACTCCGAGCATCTCTTCTCATAAATCTTCACCGTCTGGCCTCCGAGTAATTTCCCCACCCATGCGACGATGATGGTAAAGGACAGCTTGGATTGGACATTCTCACTGCCACAATGCGGACACTTCGCTTTTACTCGTGGATCTTGAATAATCATGACTCGCCCTCCCTTTTGATGGATGATGTTGTTTCCGTTGGCGAATTGAGTTGCGAACAGTCGAATGGAAGTAGAGTGGATCAAATTAATATCTTGGATATTCATATGTATAGGGAGGAAGCATCATTTCAGCGGCCGGAGGATGGCTAGGCTGGTGAAATATGCCTGAGAAGTGAACGAAGTGGGGGCTTGCAAGTTGGTGCACTGCTGGACAGTGGCAGCATCATTTCCAGGCACATTTTAGAGTAAACGTTGGGATCAAAACTGCGCTTTGGCGCCTATCGTTAGTCATTTGATGCATTATTACGGATTCTAAGTACCTGTAGGGAAGAGAGGCCAAAAAATCAACGGATGAATCTGGTTTTTTCCAATGCATCCTTTCGGGGTACCTGTAACGGTTCGCTGCCGGGTTTGCCGAGGCATACCACTGCCAGAGGCACCTTCTCAGATTTCACGTCCAGTATAGTTCGCATTATTTCTGCGTCAAACAAAGTGAACCACAGACTTCCAAGTCCGATAGCATGGGCCGCAAGAAGCATGTTCTGAACCGCCGCTGCACACGCGTGCTGGTATGCAATACCGCCGCCTTCTTTGAACTTATCTGCGCCAGTCTTGTCCGGATCTCCCACTATAACCACGAGTACTGGAGCAGAGAGCAAAAAATCGACGTTATATCGTCCCAACCATTTCCAGCCGCTCTTTTGAAACAAATCTTGCTTCAGTTTTTCAGTCTCTGTAAAAATCGTCTTCTTGGTTTCCTGGTTGGTGATCACGATGAAATCCCATGGTTGCGCATTCATTGGCGAAGGAGCCCACACGGCGGCTTCCAGGATTGTCGCAATCATTACTTCTGGTATTGGCTCCGGTAGAAAAGCACGACAACTCCGCCTTCCTTTAATAGTAGAGAAAATGTCCATTG
Source organism: Syntrophobacteraceae bacterium (assembly GCA_049515795.1). GTDB lineage: Bacteria > Desulfobacterota > Syntrophobacteria > Syntrophobacterales > Syntrophobacteraceae > SbD1. The sequence goes on along the minus strand of JBEKTT010000031.1, from coordinate 7,185 downwards.
ACAGTCTCCTTCGGTTGAGTCGAAAGAATGCTGAGTTGCTATCATTACTCTAAACTGCATTTTGGCTCGAAAAGCTCATCGAATATCAGGTCGTAAAATATTAATTCCTCATGTACATTTCAACCTGAATAATGCGCCAACTTGGCCCCCAACTGGAGCCGAACCACATTCCGGTTCGGATTCCATCCCCCCCAAGCTCTTTGAATGCCGAGTGTGCGTAAATCATACGGTATTCCAATCAAAACGCAACTGGGAATGCTGATCCGACCAATTTGGGCAATTTGAGGACATACCATTATCCCCGCGTACACCATCCATTAGGAATTGATCAAAAAGGGCTTTGCTGTGGATCTGAGTTCGGTCGGGGCATTTGTTGACAAATATTTTGAAGAATTCGCGGCATATTGAAGTGGAGACAGGCAGTCGTTGGAAGGGCAAAATCAGAGAAGCTGGTACGAACAAGAATTGGCAGGTTAATCAACGTCGCTGATGATGTGACGGACAACTCATTATTTAACTGGTCCGTTCAAGCAAATGGAGCTGACGGTTTCGAACTTGCCCTGTACCTCATTTCACGTGCGCTGGAGGGGATAGATGCCCATATTGTTCATAACTCAACACGACGAAATAATAATCGAGGCCAGAGATGGCACAGAGGATCAGGTGGAGGCGATTGTGAAGGAGTCGATGGAAGAAGCATTTCAGGGGATAATCCCAGAGGTTCCATTTGTGGCGGAGCCCAAGATTGCAAATTCGTGGAAGTCATAAGCTCGGAAAATGCAACCGCCGTCGGACTCTGCCTTTTTCCCGGTCCCAATGGCAAGGATGAAACCCGAATCCGAGCGACCGAACAAACCATTTCTATTCTAAGAAGTAATATACCTGGCGCTTCCTATGGAAAAGGGGAATTTTATTCGGAGGAGCGCCTGGCATAGGCGATGTTTTTTAGCGATGTCCGCCGCCACTGTGGCCACCACCACCGCCGCCACTGCTACGCAAGCCGCCGCCGCCACCACCTCCTCCTATCTTGATGGGGAAGGCGAGGTTGATGCCCGGCGATTGATACACGTCGGGGGTATGGACGACCGTTGGAGGCGCATAGACGCGATACCCTTGGGCAGCACCTTGGCTCATTGTCTGCGCATGGTTCATTAGAGCTCTCGCGCCTGCCTGAGCGTTGGTGGAACTGAGCCGCGAGCTCTGAGTGGACCTGCTTGCCCCGGCGAGGGTTGAAGAATTTCGAATTCCCGTTCCCGTTGCACGGGTAACCGCATTGACCCTGCTCACCGTGCCGTTCGCATTGCTTACATGGTTGGAAAACCTGTGGTGGTGATCGTTCCTGTCGAAATCCTTCAGCATGAAGTAGCCGCCGAAGCCGAACCCTCCCCACCAGAATGGCCATGGGACCCAAGCATAGAGATAACCGTAGTCCAAGGGAGGTGGATAATAGCTCACAATGGGAGGTCCGTACTCGTCATAGTATTCCTCAACATTGGCGGGCGCTTCATATTCGGAAACCTCCGGAGGAGGAGCGGTGGAGCTTGACTGGTATTCGGAACTTGAACTTGATTCATTAGTGTATTTTTCGCCGGCAACTTCGATCGGAAGATTCATTGCGATGCTGACGTTGTCCATGGTGCGGGCCGCATCAGCCTCTGAGATACTCAGGCTCCCCGATGATGCCGATCTTGCGGTGCTTTCCCTCACCTCGGCAATGATGTCGGGCGTCATAGGATAGTCGGAAATCCATCCGTTTCGAGGCGTGATGCTGATCGAGGTCAGAGCATCTTCTGCTGCCGCTTCATCGTGGGACGAGGTTAAATTGAGGGCTGTTGCCAGTTCTACGGCAAACTGGCCTTCACTGACCAGAGGTTGTTCAATGGGGGGACGGCTGGAGGTTGAGCTTTGAGCGTTCACTGAGCCGGTACACGGTGCCAGAACCAGACCTGCGGCAACCAATATCACGAGCACTCTTTTCATTTAGTACTCCTTTCCGACGGACTGTCAGTCAACGCAATGCCCGGATGATGAATAAATATAAGAAGTCTGTGTCAAGGTCGAGTTAATATTCGTTAAAGCAGGTAAAGTTTCGTAAATGAATATCTGAGTCGCGATATTATACTTGACAATACCAACATAATGTGTATATTAGCCTTAAGAAAGGATTAAGTCCATGCAACACGCAATTTTATCTGATCCACGTTTTCACAATGAAGAAGCCGCATACGCCTATGTCGAAGCCCGGCTTTGGCCCAATGGCCCCATTTGCCCTCATTGCAAGAGTAAAGAGAGAATCGGCAGGCTCAAGGGCAAGAGCTATAGAGTCGGACTGTACAAATGCTATGTCTGCCGGAAACAATTCACAGTCAAGATCGGAACTATCTTCGAAGACAGCCATATTCCGCTTCGGCTCTGGCTGCAAGCCATGCACTACATTTGCGCTGCCAAAAAGGGCATAAGCTCGAATCAGCTTCACCGGACCTTGGGAATTACACTCAAGAGCGCGTGGTTCATGAGCCACAGAATAAGGGAAGCAATGAGAGGAAAGGGTTTTATGCCTTTGGGATATACAGGCGGAGCAGTCGAAGCAGATGAAACTTTCCTGTGGGATGATCCCGATCATCCTCTTAAGGGGCCTGGCGGTTTCGCACATAAAAACAAGATTCTTTCTCTTGTGGACCGACGGAGTGGTGAAGCGCGAAGTATGGTGATCGACAATTTAAAGGCTTCTACCGTTGTGCCGATCCTCAAACAGAATATCACAGGGGAAGCCAAACTTATCACCGACGATGCCAGCCACTACAATTATATTGCTCCAATCTTTCCGCGACACAGCACCGTTAGGCATTCGGCCAACGAATACGTTAATGCTGACGATCCCTCGATCCATACTAATACTGTTGAGGGCTTTTTCTCGATCTTCAAGCGTGGTATGCGAGGCGTTTACCAGCATTGCGCGAAAAAGCACCTTCACCGCTATCTCGCGGAATTTGATTTCCGCTACAGCAACCGAATTGCCAAAGGGGTTGATGATTCAAAACGTGCTGATAATTTATTGAGAAGTGTCACTGGCAAGCGTCTTACTTATCAAACGACTGATAGCTAAATCGAAGGCTGAAAAGGTACGGGGTTCTATGCCAAAAGGGAAAAGACGCAAAAAGAGCCAGAGATGGAGGGCTTATAGAAAATAATAGGCTTTTGTGGTAGGATCTTGGTGAAAACACCTTCCTAAAAGGGCCAAGTCGGTAAGAATTGAATGCGGACTAAGCCTGCCAAGCGCGTTAGCATTCAATTTTGGGACTTGCCGCCCACAAGGATAAGTATGCTCCTTGTGGGAAGGAAGGTCAAGATGCTTTCAAACGCTTTCAGAATTCCAGCATCGGAATATGTTAGGGCACTAGAATCCGGTTTGCCTTCGGCGGAACGTAACAAAAGGTGGCTCATGGTTCTCCAAGCTTATATTGACGATAGCGGAACACAGGGTAAGGAGCCATTTTTCTCTTTGGGGGGCTTTATATCAACATCCGGCAAGTGGGCGGAATTTGCCGATGTTTGGAAAGCCGAACTTGATCGCAAACCGTCAATTTCACACTTTAGTATGCGGAGTGCCTTTTCTCCCGATTTAGACGGCCCCTTTAAGGGGTGGGAACAACCGGAGATTGAGAAAAAAGTAACCGAATTTGTGAAAATAATAAAAACTTACGCACAAATGCGCGTCAGTTGTTCGCTTCGAAGAGACGACTACAAACAAACCATTAAAAAAGGATGGTTCCCGTCCAGAATAGACCATCCTTATTTTGTTTGTTTTTGGAGACTGATTATAGCTACAGTTACTTACGCACACCGTTCGAGATGGAATGCTCCACTTGATTTCATTTTTGATGAGCAAGGCGCGATGGGGTCGGAAACTGTCAAATGGTATCCATATATTAAAAAAGTCGCTCCTGAACCGCATAAGCCGTATTTTGGCTCTCCGCCTATTTTTAGGGATGACAAAATATTTCTTCCACTACAAGCAGCAGATTTATATGCATGGTCTATAAGAAGAAGGCTTCGGGAGAGTAAAATTCTTCATATGCCGCTACGGGACGAACTCAAGTCTCTCCGGCAGATGAAATCTATTGACCAACTCATTAAGGTCAGCGATCTAGCCGACATGGCGGATTACATGACCAAACTCGGAGTAACACAGTCTCCGTTAGCAATTCCCGATAACTAAAAAGGAGTAGCTATGGGCAGGAAGAAAAAACCTGAACCAGATGACCCGGAACAATCCGCACGATTCATTGAAACTGCCAAGCAACTTGGGTTAGTCGAAAATCCAGAAAAAGCCCTGGAAGACGCATTTAAAAAGATTGCTAAGGCACCTCGAATTCTGGGCCATAAAAAAGATTCGGAATCCCGCTAATTGGATTCCCTCGCTTTTCACTCGCCCCAAACCCTTGGGGTTGCGAAGTATAATATCGCGATCTGAGTTAAAGTTGGGTTTCGCCGCGTTGCACCCAGCAGATGAGGCAGTTTTTTTATGTGAGGTAGACCCACCCTAGCCGCAACCTTTACGAGCGGCTTATCATCCGGAGAAAACATCATTTCAGCGTCGGAAGGTGGCTAGCTCGGTGAGTCTGCGAGAAAAGATAAAGGCTTCTTGGCTCAAATGAAGACCATTTTTTTTGGAGATTCCGGTGTTTACATGACCAAACAGAGATGTGAGGACTTCTTCGACAATGAGGATAATTTCGATTTGGGGGAAAGCGATATCGAGGGAATGCTGACTTGGGCTGCTGAAAAAATGGGAGGACCTGATGTTCCGGTTGCTTACGCATGACGAGATCATAGTTGAAGCGAAAGGCCGCTTGGTGGATAAGGGACCAGGCCGCCGTTCAATGGCGCAAAATCTGCTCTAAAACTGCAGAAACCAGTCTTATTGGCGTTTCACTTACATATTCCAAAGGAGTGATCTAAAAGGCCAAACCAGCACAGGATGAGGTGAAACTGTCAGCAGGTCCCATGATCGCCCACTACTTCAACCCCTGGCCCTTCCAGTTCTCAGGATCGAAGTCCTGGATGTCGATCTTTCCGTAATCCTTGGGTGGAGTGTAGATCCGAGTCTTAGCCTTACCCGGCCTTACGGCGCTGTGAGTCTCCTCCATCACCCGCACCAGTTGCCAGGTGTTGTCCTTGAGTGAGTAGTTGAAGGTGTACTCGTTGCTCCATCGATCAGCGCTGCCGCCATCGTGTCGGACGGTGAAGGTCTTGGGACCAGTCTTCACCCCCCGGAATGGATCTCCCATCACTCCGCCGCAGGTGGAACAGAAAATGATTTTCTCGTTACGCTTCACTTCCTTAAGGGCGCCGTCCGGTTGACGCACCAGAATCAGGAGAGGTCTTTGATTCTCCTCGATGTCATCATCCGATGGATTTGCCTTCTGCTTCTCCAGTACGATCACGTAGTCTTGGAGGCCGTCACCGTTCAAATCCGCCCTCTCCAGGGCGATAAGCCGAGTGCCTTTTTCGACGAAGGGGAGAACCTCACGGGGTATCTTCTCGGGAGGGATTGGCGGCCCGTCATCGGCAAAAGCTGGCAAGGCTGCCAGAGCTATCAGAACAAAAAGAGCGAACTTCATCATCATTCCCTGCCTCATCGTGATGCAATTGCTTTGTGGCTTATTGTTGACTGATGGCGCGGTCGGCTCCTGCACTGAGACAAAACCGCCGGCATGTTTTGTACAGCCGCTGCATCGCACATCCTCATCTATTGTTACCTTATCCTGAATAATGCGTCAACTTAACCCCCAACTGATGCCGAACCGTATTTCCGCCTCCGATTCCATCCACAAAAGCTTTTGGAATGCCGAAGGTCCTTAAATCATACGATATTCCGATCAAAACGCAACTGGGAATGCTTATCAGACCAATTTGGGACAATTTCAGGGCACATCACCATTCAGCTCCGCAGTTGATGGTCTCGTTTTGAAGCCGTTTTATTATGGAGTGCAAGCAGCAAAGCAGAATCTTGAAGGGCTAGGATTGCCAAAATCCGGACGTGAAAAATGAAAAGGACTGGCCGCCAATTCATTCCAGCGACCAGTCCCCTCAGGTCATCTTGTCTTATCTAATGAGAGGGGATTACATTCTGCTATTTGACTTTTTCACTGAGAGTCTTGATAATCGTCGCTCCAGACTCTTTTCCAAGTATAGAATCAAGACACCATTCATGATCGAAGGGGGTTTGCCGAAGAATTACGCGCGATGCCAAATGTGAATTTACATATCGTCACGACCTGGAGGAGTGTTTCGCAGCCTCCTGTTTCTGGGAAAATCTAATAGCTCCTCGTATGCTCTCTCCGCTTTTGACAACCTCCAATCCCAAATGGAATTCAACAGCCATAGCTTGGTCTAGTGGCAGCCCTAAGCCCCGATAGACAGCTTCGCGGTCGCTTTTGAGGCAGTAGTTCGGGTACTGGGCCATCTTCTTCGCCATCTTTTCCGCCTCTTCACGTGATTTCCCTGTTTCCACCACGTAATTTGCAAGCCCCATCGCCAAGGCTTCTTCAGCGGATACGGATCTGCCTGTGAGGATCATGTCCATGGCCCGGCTGAGGCCAATGAGGCGCGGGAGTCTCTGAGTGCCGCCGTCCACCAGAGGAACACCATACCTGCGACAATACACCCCCAACACGGCATCTCTTTCCAAAACCCGCAGGTCACACCAGCAGGCGAGCTCCAGACCCCCAGCCACCGCGAAGCCACATATGGCGGCAATAACGGGTTTGGACAGCCGCATGCGGGTCGGTCCCATTGGGCCATCGGCGGACATGTCAACATTCAGACGATTCCCATGGCCTGCAGCAAAAGCTTTCAGATCAGCCCCTGCGCAAAAACAACCGCCTGCTCCCCATAGAACTGCCACGAGTGCGTCACTTTCACTTTCAAACGACCGAAAAGCATTTGCAAGCTCATCGGCCATATTTCTGTCCACAGCGTTCTTCCGCTCCGGACGATTCAATATGACGGTCCACACAGGTCCGTCTTTTTCAATCATGACATCCATGAGATCTCCTAGGAGCCTGTCGGAATAACGGCTTCTATAAATAGACTTGGAAGCATGGCTTAGCGCTTTGAGCAGCAGCGCTTAACTTTTCAACGAGCAATTCGATAACTATTCCAGGACAGTAATTATTTGCG
>JBEKTT010000030.1:0-54611 GCA_049515795.1 Syntrophobacteraceae bacterium | reverse complement strand
CAAAACAAGGCCAGTCGAGATAGGTTCTACATGGACCAAGTTATAACTTATTGAATTTACAACAAAACGGGACCAAGAGTGGGTCTGTCTCTGAAACTCCAGTCAGAGCGATTATGGTTAAAACAATATGAAAACTGTGTCCTTGGTTCTTGGAAGTGGTGGCGCTCGCGGATTAGCGCACATAGGTATTATTCATTGGCTTGAAGAAAATGATTACAAAATACGCTCAATAGCCGGTTCCTCAATTGGTGCACTAATAGGGGGAATATATGCGGCTGGAAAACTGGATGAATATGAACAATGGGTGCGTTCCATAACGAAAGTAGACATAATCACTTTGCTTGATATTTCATGGGAAAAAAGCGGACTAGTTAGAGGTGATAAAATCATCAATACTTTGATCAATTTAGTGGGAGATTTATTAATAGAAAATCTCCCAATTTCATATACTGCTGTTGCGACTGATATAAAAGGCCAGAAAGAAATATGGATAAAGTCAGGTCGTCTTTTTGATGCCATAAGGGCGTCTTTCTCAATACCCCTTCTTTTTACTCCGTTTAAGTACAAAGGAGCCGTTCTTGTTGATGGAGGGGTTTTAAATCCTGTGCCTATTGCGCCAACGTTTGGTGATGAAACTGATATGACTATTGCCGTAAATCTGGGCGGCCCAGCAGAGAGTCCAGAAAAACTGAGTGCCATCAGAGCTGCTCCAACGTTGTCTTCATCTTTGTTTCATGAAAAGATCAATCGCTTTATAAACCGCCTCCAAAAATCCGTGACAAGCAGCAGGCGGGATTGGGGGCCGTACAATATCGCCATCCAGGCGTTTGAGGCTATGCAGAGCACGATAGCACGACAAAAGCTTGCTGCTTATCCACCAGACATTGTCATAGAGATTCCCAGAAACGCGTGTCAGACCTTGGAGTTTGATCGGGCCACCGAGATGATTGAATTGGGATATAGAAGGGCGAAAGAGTGCCTAGCTCAAGCTGAGTTGCAGAACTGGAAGGATGAATGCTAACTAACAAGGATCGAGACGACTCCAACGCTTTGCCGGGGTCGTTTCAATGCATTGTTCACAAAGCCCGGAGTGCCGCGGTGCTTGGCAATATTAAAGCCGAATTCAACCTCTCCTGAACATTGACTTCACAAGGGATCGATCGACCTTTCCATGTCCGTCACATTTGTTAACCTTCATGGGCTGCCCATCAGGATCGCACGTATTCGATCCACTTTGTGCTCTTGCCATGGGATCTCGCCCGGATAGCAACCCAGGCGTACGCATGGTGGACGTTTTGGATGTTTTGGACGCTCTTTCCCGTTAATGCCTATCTTGCGCGTGCAGAATCGCGTTGGCGATCATCTGAAATCTGCATCCAACACGTCCAACACGACCAAAAAGCAGGCGAATCGGATGGGTGAATCGGTGAATGGGTGAATAGGTCAGGAGGCAAGGCCATATTGAGGGATTGAGGAATTGTGGGATTGATTCCCGCTGCCCGCTTCTCGTTTCTCGTTTTCGCTCCGTGCTCCCTGCTCCTTGCTTCCTGCTCCATGTTCCCTGGCAATCGTCTCGAAGAAAGCCTAGGTCTCCTTCATCCTAAATCTTAATTCCTAATTCCTGATTATTTTGGCTATAATATCAACACCACCAAAAAACCACATGGAGAAAGATGGCAGATGACCATGCCTGGGGACAGGGAAATTGCGCAATCGGAACTGGAAGAGATCCGGCAGCGTGCCAATAGATTTCAGAGTATTTTCGCCAACTCGACTCTCGGTATCTTTCAGTCTTCGCTGGAGGGGCGCTTTCTTATGGTCAACCCGGCGTTTGCAAGGATACTTGGCTATGACGATCCTGAGGACCTCGAAAAATCGATTCAGGATATCGAGCACCAATTCTATCACGACCCTGGACGCAGGTCTGAAATACTTGCAGCCATAGAGGGAAAGGAGGGCGTCTCCAAGTTCGAAACAGAAGTTCGCCGCAAGGACGGCAGTCTTATTACATGCGCGATGAGCATTCGGGCCATCCGGGACGATGGCGGCAAAGTCATTCACCTGGATGGCTTTATAGAAGACGTAACGGAGGCGAAGCTTCGGGAAAAGGACCTCAGGGAGCGCTCCGAAAACCTTAGCAGAGAAGTCCGGCGGCTTCGCGCCTCATTCAGGGACCGCTATCGGTTAGGGAAAATCATCGGCAAAAGCGCAGTGATGCAAGCAGTCTACGAGGATATGCTCGGGGTTGCGGGTTCGGACACCAGCGTTATTGTTTACGGCGAATCGGGGACCGGAAAGGAACTGGTAGCCCGTGGCATCCACGAGCTCAGCCCGAGGCGCGCTGCGGAATTTGTACCGGTCAACTGCGGAGCCATACCCGAGCATTTGTTGGAAAGTGAATTCTTCGGGCACAAGCAAGGCGCCTTTACCGGCGCGAACACGGATTCCATCGGGTACCTGGACCGCGCTAACCAAGGGACTCTTTTTCTCGATGAAGTCGCAGAATTGCGCCTGGATATGCAGGTCAAGCTGCTGCGGGCAATCGACGACGGCGTTTACTTTCCTGTCGGAGACAGCAAGCCCAGGAAATCGGATTTTAGGCTCATCACGGCCACCAACAGCAACCTCAGGGAAATGGTTAAAAACGGTAAAATTCGAGACGATTTCTTCTTTCGGATCGACGTCGTCCCGATCGATCTTCCCCCGCTGAGAATGCGCCGTGAGGACCTACCGCTGCTGATAGATCGTTTCTTGCGCGACATCACCAAAAGCGAAAATCCTCCCGTCCTGCCGGGCCCTGTTCTGGAAGCCCTCTACAAGTACGATTACCCGGGCAACGTCCGTGAATTACAAAACATTTTGCAGCGTTACCTGGCCATCAGGAAGCTTGATTTTGTCGGATTTTTCGACGAAGAGCAGGGACCGCACCCTTACCCGACTTCCTATGAGGGGATGCCCCTGCAGGAAAGCGTCACGGAATATGAAAAAAGCATAATTGAAAAATGCCTTGCCTTTCACCAATGGAATAGAAGCCGCACAGCCAAGGTGCTTGGCATAAATCGAAAGACCCTGTACAGCAAGATGAAAGCCCACGGACTAATTGCGCCTCACTATGGGGCCAAATAGCCCCTTACCTGAATCTCAGTATTTCCAGTAACTTATTGCGATCCCACCCATGATGCTGGGGCCAATTCTACACACTTGCTTGCCTCCTGGCATTGCCTGTTCACAATTTTACCAGAAATAACAATCAGTTAGCCTATTTATCCAATTTGGCGCAATACTTGCTCTATACAGATTAAGAAATCTTTGGCCGGTTGGGCAGGACTTGGGCGGAAGGCCCCCTGCGGCAGGGCGATGACAGTTGATCCTGGATAAAAAGGAGAACAAATGGAAGCCCGTGAACAGATCGAGGGAAGGAACCGCGTACAGGAAGCAATCGCTTTCTACGAGAGTGCCGGAAAAGAGGCAACTCTTAGAGGAATTGATAAACCCGACGGGCAATTTGTCCGGAATGAGCGCCATCTTTTCGCCGTCGACCTGGAAGGAAACATGCTCGCGCATCCCATAAAAAAGGATCTGACGCGCAGGAGCGGAGAGGAGCCTTCCTACGAAAGCATTTTCGACCGGCTCTTTGGGCCCCTCGAGTAAAAACCGGTATACAAGCTACAAGGGCATCAGTCGTGCGGTTGGAGAACATAAGCAAGATATGCAACTTTTCGAAACGCAATATTTTACTTAACGGACCCAATGGGTCACAAGGAGATTGAAATGGAAGAGCAAAGAGAAATCTTGAAGCAAAAAGTTATGAAGCTGGTGAAGAACTTTGTCGAAGCCGAAGGCGGTGTCACCAAATTTGATTTGCAGGTTCTTTTTGGCAACCCCGTCGAGTCGATTGGTTGCAGTGAAGTTCTCAAGGCCCTGCGATTGAACGGCTTTAATCAAATGGGGCCGATTAACGGAAATATAAGTTAAGGAAGCAATAAATCCTCTCAAAGAAGACAGCTTGAGGTTAGTCAAATGAGAAAGCCGCTCTGGGTTCCCCCTGCAAAAGTGATAGACAAGGCAAACATCACCCGTTTCATCGATTTTGTAAACAGGACCTGGGAGCTGACTATCAGCTCCTACGCCGACCTGCATAAGTGGTCTGTGGACAGGATACCGGAATTCTGGGCTTCGGTCTGGGATTTTGCTGAAATCAAAGCCTCCCGCCGATTCGACAAAGTCGTGGACAATCTCGACAAATATCCGGGGACAGACTGGTTTCCTGGCGCAAGGCTCAACTTTGCGGAAAACCTTCTGAAATTTCGGGATGAGCGCCTGGCATTTGTATTTCGGGGTGAAGACAGAAAATCGGGCACTATGACTTATGCCGAACTTTACGATTCGGTTGCGCGTTTGTCTAAGGCCCTTCGAGATTTGGGAGTCGTTGCGGGGGACCGGGTTGCCGGCTACATGCCTAACCTGATGGAAACGGCGATCGCGATGCTCGCCGCAACCAGCATCGGGGCGGTTTGGTCATCCTGCGGCACGGAACTGGGTGCTCGAGCAGTAGCCGACCGTCTGGGTCAGATCGGTCCGAAGGTACTGTTCACGGTCGACGCACAGCTCTACAAAGGTAAAGCCGTAAATGTGCTCTCAAAAGTCGAGGAGATCGCCAAAGAGATCCCTTCGCTTGAAAAAATAATTGTGACGCCCTATGTGGAGCGGCGGCCCGAGATCGGCAACCTCAAAAATGCCGTGCTCTATGCCGACTTCTTGTCGAAAGATGCGCCGGATATCAAGTTCGAGCAGCTTCCATTCAATCATCCCGTTTTTATCATGTTTTCCTCGGGAACAACCGGAAAACCGAAGTGCATGGTTCAGGGACCCGGCGTACTCATAAATCTGGCCAAGGAGCTCCTAATCCAAACCGACCTCAAACGCGAAGACAGGATTTTCTACATTACTTCGCCAAGCTGGATGATGTGGAATTGGCTGATCGGATCGCTGGTTGCCGGCGCGACCATTGTGCTCTACGACGGCAACCCTAACTATCCCGACTGGGGAGCGATGTGGCAACTCGCCCAGGATGAGAAGATCACAATTTTCGGCTGCAGCGCGAGCTATATTAATTTTCTAAGGAGTGCGGACGTAAGTCCTGGAAAAACCTATGACCTCTCCTCACTTAGGGCCATGTCTCAAACCGGCTCGGCACTTTCTGCCGATGGGTTCGAATATGTCTACAGGGAAATCAAGGAAAACATGCACTTTAATTCAATTGCCGGGGGAACCGACATAAATGGATGTTTCTCCATCGGAAGCCCGATCCAACCGGTATACGCGGGGGAATTGCAGGGTCCCGGTCTGGGCATGAAGGTAAGGTCCTATGACGAATCGGGCCGTCATGTCGTAGACAGGGCAGGAGAACTGGTCTGCGAAGCCCCCACCCCCTCCATGCCTCTATACTTCTGGAACGATCCCGATTTCGCCTGTTACAAGAGCGCGTATTTCAATGTCTATCCCGGGATTTGGCGGCACGGCGACCTGGTTCTCTTTCATGGAGATTCGGGAGGAATTACCTACCTCGGCCGCTCTGATTTCACTCTAAAACCCTCCGGCGTGCGTATCGGTCCGGCAGAAATCTACAATGTCGTCGACAATATTGAAGGCATAGCGGATAGCATGGCGGTTGGGCAGAATTGGGAAGGCGATCAGCGGATCATCCTCTTTGTCAGGCTTGCGACAGGACATGAACTGACCGAGGAGCTTAAGACCCGGATCAAGACCGCTTTACGAAAGCAGGCTTCCCCACGTCACGTTCCAAGCCTTATTATCAAGGTCCCCGACATCCCTTACACTTTCAACATGAAAAAGGTGGAGAGTTCGGTGGCAAACATATTGAATGGAAGGCCCGTAACCAACAGGGATGCCCTTATCAACCCGGAATCGCTGAGGTTTTACGAAGAAATCGCGCGCGGTCTTCGCGAACCGGCCCCGGTGCCGGATGTTCCGGACGGGGAGTACTTTGCTGGAGGTCTAAAGCCACCACCTTTTCACGCTCGGCAGCAAGCCTTGAGTGTTCCTATGCATTGAGTGCCCGCGCCATGGCGCGGTATGGCGCTTTGGCGAGATAAGAGATCAGGGTGCAACTGGCGAGAAAAACGGCCATGATTATCAGGCCGGAGGAATTCGTCATGGCGAATCGGCCAGCCTGCTCCATCAAGAAATAGCCGGCAAGGGCGGCTGAGACGACTTTGGCCGGAAACCCGGCACTAAGTCCCCGATATAGCGCCGCAACGGCTACGGCGGGCCGGTCACTTTTCGTTGTAGATAGCACTTCTTCAAACGGCTCTCATGAAGATTAACTTCACAAGGGCACGTTCAACCTTTCCATGTCCATCACAAAGAAATCTCTGAATCTTGGGGCCATGCCCTCGCCTCCCTTCGCCAGCGTCTCCTGTCTCCGTGTCAGTATTCAACCATCCGCCCGTCCTCCTGCCGGCCCTTGCTCTTCTCTGCGTCCTCTATCTCTCTGTTCTCGAAAAGTTCATCGCGGGCATGGCCCCGGGAGCGTAGCGGGGTCTCGACCCTACGCCTTTTCATGGCTCAGCGTGTCCCAAAGGGACATTTGTTACTGTGGTGGCTAAATCCTGTCCCCGGGTCTCCGTATTCAACAGGGCGGCGCAACTTAGCAGCTCCGCCCGAATCCCGGCGATGGACCCCAGCTTTTCGCTAATCTCTCCCAGGCTCTTTTCAACGTTGTTTTTCCCTGCCTGGTGAAGGGCCAGCGCCTTTTGAAATGAGATGCGGATTCCCGCCAGGGTAAGATCTATCTTTTCATTCAATGAGGTCTGGAAACCTTTCATGGTCTTGGTTATACGGTTTACCAGATCATAGCGCACCCTGCCGCAGTGCCGGTCCAGGAGTTCTGCAACCGAACCTTTCATGCTCTTTAGAATCATTTTTTTTGCAATGAACGAAGGCAAAGCGGAGGTAACGGCAAGTTGGACCAATTCGAGCCCCACCGGATCGTCCTTTAGCATGAAATAAAAATCGCTCTTTTTGCTCAGGCCCTCCACCGAAGTAAAAGGCTTCAATTTCAACTCGAAAATGTCACTGGTTAAAGTCAAAATCCTTTCGATGATTTCGTTTGTCTGGAGGGCAAACTCTCCGTGTGCATCCTCGAGCCGGGAGGAAATCTTTTCAGCGAGCTGCTGTCGCCAGGGATTGAACGTTTCTCGAATTCTGTCGAAAACAAATTGTTCAAGCTGCTCCCTCAGACCTCCGCCCCCGCGATTCACCGGCCTCAGGTATTCTTCTTCAAGCTCCCTTTGAAGCGCAGGCGATTTTTCTCTCTTAAATCCGGATATTTCTTCGTTCAACCCGGAAATGATCTTGCCCAAATGCCCTTTGAGCAGGAACTGAGTATTCTCCCGGTCCTTTGCGATCTCCTTCATCTCCTGTTCGAACCGCTCGATCTTAGTCTTAAGCTCCTGAAGCGGCAGCTTGATAGCCTCCTGTTCGAGTTGAAAGGAGATGGTCTCGTCGGATATCAATTTGAGCAGGTTATTGACAACCGATTGCAGAAAGACCCTGCCTTTTTCACGGGCCAGAAAATCCAGAAGTTGTCTTTCAAATTCAGGAAGGAGGCTGCGCCCCACAAGAAGATCGTCCCCTGCCTTTTTCCCCTCTAAAGCCCAACGGGCCGACAACGGATAAATCCGGACTTTCCCCGGCCCGACCTCTTCCTCGATGATACGGCAAGTAAATTCCAGGGACTCCTTTTGGTCACTGTCGCTGACCTGGTCGATCTTGTTGAGAACGAAAAAAACCTTATCCACAAACTCGCGTACGTCCTTCAAAAACTGGTGCTCGCTCCTGGAAAGAGGTGGATCCGCCGAGATTACAAAGATTCCCGCATCGACATACGGCAGATAGGCATAAGCCGCCTCGGTATTGTGGCTGTAGACTGAACCGGCGCCCGGGGTGTCGATGATGCGAACCCCGCCTTTGAGATACTGCGAAGGATAAAAGACCGTGACTTCCTTCACTTCCTTTTTGTTTTGAGGATTTTCGCGCTCTGTAATAAAGGCCGGAAGTCCTGCAATATCGATTTCTTCCAATCGGCCGTTCAGATACTCTACTTCGACCTTCAGCTTTGGACCGTATCGGAGAATTGTGACAACGGAAGTAAGCGGTATAATGGCTGTGGGCAAAATGCTCTCACCCAAAAGAGCGTTGATGAAAGTCGATTTACCCCGTTTGAACTGACCGAGAACCACCAGGTTGAAAGCTTCCTCTTCCAGTTTGATCCTGGTTTCATCAAGGGATTTCGAGGTCACATCGCGCACGGTTCCCTCCAGTTGTGCGACAATGCCGATCAAGCATTCTCTTAGTTGCGGGTAATTGAACATGTAACAACCTCCTGGACACACTGCGCGTTTACTGACATCTGTTGGAACGTCCGCTTGAGATCAAAAAAAAACTTCTGTTTCCGGCCAGAAAACAGAAGTCATCAGCCCCCTAAAGGGCAGTTATGGTGGAACTTCATCACCGCAATTATTAATATACAGGAGACTTTCCCCTGTCAATGCATAATCTGGAATCATCTGTGCGGGGCAGGCTCTGATCCGGGGGCAGTGCTCATCCTGGCTGGCGGCCCCGCCGCCCTCAATGAATTGTTGGTTTATCGTCCTCGGACTTTACTATTTTAAGGTGAACTTTTTTCGTCTTGACTTTTCGTTCGGTCTTGGTTCCCTGCGGCCGTGGGCCGCCGCCGAAATTGGTCTGGCAGTACCTTACAGCTTCGAGCGCGGGTTTGATTATGAGAATGAGACCTGTAAGAGCGACTGTAAGCCCCGTGATCGGGTCGCGCCCTGAGGCAAGAAAGCCCGTGTATATCAAGGTTATTCCGAAAAACAATAAAGCCGCTGAAAGCATCGAAATTCTCCGGAGTGTGCTTTTTGATTCAAATAATTACAGGCATTATGGGAGTTATACCATTTTTTCGGCGCATTATATCAGATTCGTCCCATGAGCCTTAGCACCCCGACTGACAGGGCGGGAACGTAGGTAATGAGCAGCACTCCCAGCCCGAGTATTACCAGAAAGGGGATAACATCCCGGTAGAGCACAATCATCGGCTGTCCGAAACGAGATGAAGATAAGAGCAGGTTTAGACCTACAGGCGGAAAGAGAAAACCGAGCTCCAGGTTGGCCAGGAAAATGACGCCGAGGTGGACCGGGTGTACTCCGAAGGCTACACCGAGCGGAATGACAAGGGGAGTGAGAACGATTATCGCCGAAAATATTTCCAGTACGCTCCCGAGCACCAGCAGCACGACGTTCAATGTCAGCAGGAAAAGAAGGGGAGAGTGAATCTGCTCACTCACTATCTCCAGCAACCTGTCGGGGATTTGTGCGTCGACGAGGTAGCTTGTCAGGCCCATTGCGCAGCTAAGAAGGATCAAAACCGCCCCGACGAGGGCGGCAGCCTTAACCAGCGTCGCCGGCAACTGCTTCATGCTCAGGTCCCGGTGAATGAAGCACGAGATAATGATCGTGTAGGCGCACGCGAAAGCGGAAGTCTCCAGCAGCGAGGCGAGACCGGTACCGAACAGAATGACCATTGCCACCGGGATCGAGAGGTCCCATTTAGCGATGCGCCCCGCAGCCAGCAGTTCTCGCCATTTGAAGGTCTGCCGCGCAATCCCGCTCTTCAAACCGACGCTTATTCCATAAATCGACACAAGGGTGAGAAGCAGCATCCCGGGCACCATCCCGGCGATGAACAACTGGTCGGCCGGAGTGTTTGAGACGACGCTGTAGAGGACTACGGCAAGACACGGGGGAAACAGCAGGCCGAGGCTCCCGGCCGCCGTTACAAGACCGAGCGAGAACTTTTCGGAGTAACCATCGTTGAGCAGTATGGGATAGACAATCCCCCCAAGAGCTATGATGGTGACGCCGGAGCCGCCGGTCAATGCTGTGAAAAGCGCACAGACCGCCCCAACAAGCACCGCGACCCCCCCTGGAATGGACCCCAGCAGCGCTCGAAAAAAATTTACCAGTCGCCGGGGAGCGTTGGTCTCCGCGAGGACAAAGCCTGTTGCGGTCAGGAGCGGTATGGCGGGAAGGGTTGGAGAGCCGACAAGTCTATAGATCTCGGCGGAGACAGCCGAAACCGGGGTTCCTTGCCTCCAAAAGAAAATCAGCGCCAATCCGGACATTGCTGCAAAGACAGGCGAGCCAAGAAGGGTTGCGGCCATCAGTATCGCGCCCAGGACCCAGGCCATCGAGTCCGTGGGCTGAATTATGCCAAGACAAAAGGCCGCACCTGCGATAGCCGCAACGCAAAGACGCGCCGGAAGCCAGTTTGAAGATTTCAAAATGTAGGTTAGCGAGATAAGCCCGAGGCCGAGCGGCATTACGCTTTCGCTGATCCACACCGGGAGGCCGAACGTGAGCTTCTGGCCCTGCATACGTTCGGTAACAACAACACAGAAACTGGCATAGGCAAGAATTGCGGTGACGGAAGCGGCCGCACAACGGGAGAAAAATTCAGCCTCCTGGCGCGCCCGCACTCCATGCAGAAGGCTTGCCGTTGAGATCGTGAGATGTTTGCCGGTAAGGGTTGCGGCAAATCCGCCAATGAATGTAAGAAAAAAGGTCAACTGCTGGGTATAGGTTGCCGAGCCGGGGATGTGAAACCCTGCAAGCGGGCGGCCCAGAAAGTCGACCAGCGGCAGGGCTGTAAGCAGCAAAAAGCCGGCGACCGGCAGACCTTCCACGATAAGTCTAAGTGTGGAACGGGGTGTCACTTTCCTGCCTCACCCGCCTTCCCCCGGCATTGATCTCTCAGCTTCAAGGCGGTGTCGAGAGCTTCGGCAGGCAAATACGACCCGCGCACCTGAGGGAGAACGCTTTCAACCAGGCTCCGCCATTCATTCAATGTTTTTTCGTCAACTGAAATAACTTGGACCCCATTCTTCTTCAGGGTCTCAATGTCACTTTGGTCGGTTTTGATCGAGAATTCCCGGAAGCGCTGAGAGGCTTTAAGCGCTGCCTGCCTCAGGGCAGGGCGAATTTCGGCGGGAATTTTCTCCCAGGTGGATTTCGATATCACTATGCCCCCCATGAAGACGGCCCATTTAAAATCGGTCATATAACTGACATGTTTATACCACTGAAGCAGGAGAATACCCTGGGGATTGATGGTGACCGCATTTACCAGTCCGGTCTGAAGGGCGGTCGCAATCTCGGTGGAAGGCAGAGGCACGGGTTGGAAGCCGGCTTTTTTCCAAAGTTCCGCGTACTGGTCATCGCCCGCCCAGACGAACATCTTGAGTTTTCTCATATCATCGGGCGTCCTTACGGGAGACTTCGTGAAGAAATGAGCCCATCCTGCCTGCGACCAGCCAAGGACAATAAAACCTTTCGCCTCGATTTCCCGCTCCAACTGGGGACCGATCTTTTTAAGGACGCAATCCAGTTCCCCGTAGTCAGAGTATGCCATGGGGATTTCGAGCCCCAGTACTCCCCGGTCTATTGCACTAAGGCCGTTTACGGTTAGAAGCCCCGCATCCAGTATGCCAAGCCGCATCTTTCGGACGAGGTCCATGTCGTCTCCGGCCACCCCGCCCGGATAAAGCCGGAATACAATCAGCCCATTGGACACTTTTTGCCATTCAGCGCCCATTTCCTGAAGGATCTTGTGCCATTCGGACCCTTGAGGAGCGAGCGTCGCCACTTTTATGACAATCTCGCCGGCAGCCTGTGCGGCAAATGCGGAAATCGAAAAAAAAACGGCCGCAAAGCAAAGCCGTCTGAGAAGGGAGCGAGGAGCAAGGAGCACGGAGCAAGAACTATTTTTGCTTCCCGCTTCCCGCTTTCCGCTTCCCGCTTCCGACTTGCGGTTTTGTGTCCGATGAAGTTTCATGTTGTTTCGTTCACCTGAATCAATCGAGAAAGAGACGGTCCATTCGGCCGAGGAGCCATCGTGCCCGGCGTTGTGATATGATATTTGAAAGCCGCTGGTCGGGTGCGTCGTCGATATTGATCGCAAGCGCCTGATCGAGCAGTTTTTTGAATTCAACCCGGTCCTGTATCGCGACGTCAACCGTTTCGGCAAAGGAAACCAGTGGGGCGGCCCTTCGTCCCCCGGACAGATGCACCGCCCGCGTAAGGCTTTCACGCGCACGGTCGATAGAGCCTCCGCCTGCGGCCGGCCTCCCGCCTTCGTACACAATCATGAAATCGTAGAGAATGCCCGCGCCAAATTCCGCATTAAGTTCAAAGGCTCGGCGAATGAGGGCCTCGACCCTGGGCAGGTCGGCTGAGAGGGCAGGGTTGGTCTTGTCCAATGAGATGGCGGCCCCCCACGCGGCTGCGGTCCAGTAAAGGAGCGCAACGTCTTTTTTGCCGAATGGGGCCAGCGCCTTCTCAGGATTGCTTTTCAGCAGATCGGCGAAGCCGGGCTGGACTTCCTCGATGCCGCGAATTCCGTAACCCAGGGCCCGGCGGTAAAGGCGCAGAGCACGCTCCCTGAGAGATATGGCCCTGATAAGGTCGGTGTCTTCAATGAAATCGGCCTCCGTTTGTACGAAGCCATAGGCGTACTGGGTAAAACCGCTCGTGGCCGCCAGCAGCAGCTCCTGATTATGTGGGGACTGGGCAAGCAGGCCCTCGATGGTTTTAAGCCCGAAAGGCAGTGCCGCGCCCACCAGGTCCGGATCATCGTCACTTGCGTAAATCGATGAGCTTTCGGCCAGAGCATTGCCGAGGCCATCCACCGCGAGTTTCTGAAGGGAACAGCCCGGCAGGGCCAGGATAAAAACCCAAATCGACATCCGGAAGAATACCCCAAGGGAGCTTGCAGACAATTTGGCCGTCATGATCCGATTCCTTTGCTCATGGTCTCCTTCGCCAAAAAGTTCTCAATGCTACTGCGACCCTTCAAAATATCAAGCACTTTTTGCAATGAAACCGGGTTGTACCCGCGATGAAATTCTTTGGCAGGCAGTTGCGTCGACGGGCTGCCCAACCAGGCTTCGGGCTAGGGGCTTGAATCGGCGACACCCTGCTATTTGACTTTCTTGAAGAAGAGTTCCTGCGGCCCTGGAAGAGTAACGTGAATAACTCCGTTATCAAGGCTTCCAACGATCACCCCCCCGTTCTTGGTGTTGAGCCTGAGTTCGTTGCCCTTCACATACCAGGAAAAAGTGACCTCATCGTCACCAACCCTCCAGACGCCTACCCCGGTTTCTTTCAATTCGAGGATGGTTTCATGGTGATACGGAGAAGCTTTGATTTCAGCAATATAAGTCCCAACGTGCCCGGTCGATGGACCGCAACCTGTCATGGCGGCGGAGATGAGGCAGAATAGAAGCAGCCGCAAAAAAACCGAAGATTGTACCTTTATACACATCACGATGAACCGTCACGATTCTGCCGAGGTAATTCGGCTCCCGGCGCCAAGGATCGATTTCAATCTGTTCAAAAGCTCCGGTTTGTCAAAATAATAAATCTGGACAGAGAAAATCAGCATCAGCCCATTTTCCAGGACCTTTTTCCAGCCGATCGGCTCACCCACAATATCGTAACACCCGCAGTTGATCGGGGCGCCCCTGTACATGTTGATCAGGATCATTACGTCGAACATTATCAGAAGCAGTCCGATCACTATTATGGATGAGCGGGACTTGAAACCGATGATCAAAAAAAGACCGGCGACGAGTTCGATCCACGGCAGTATGACAGCTCCAAGGTTCAGGAACATGAAGGGAATCAGCCGGTAATCTGCTATTGCTTCTGCGAACTGGGCAGGATGCGGTATTTTGCTCAAACTTGCGTAGATGAAGAAATAGCCCAGGTAAATCCTTAGCGCAAAAGCGAGATACTCACTCCTTATCATTCGTTTCATAAAAGCCGGGATCATCTCGAAACCTCTTGCTCGACCGGATAACCGTCGGCCTCCCAGGCCTGCAGGCTACCGTCCAAAACTTTCACATGCGTATATCCACGGAGCAGCAGTTTGTCTGCGATTTCCAGATCATACGGCCTGCTTATCGTATTTCCGTAAACCACTATCTTTTTGTCCTTCTCTTCTTCGGAGAAACTCATCAGGTAGACGATATCGAAAATCGCCATTGGCATGTTCACTGCGCCCTGTATGTGCCGCTCCCGGTAGAAATTGTTGGGCCTGGCGTCTACAAAGAGGGTTTGTCCCAGCCGGTAATCTTCCATTGCCGCAGAGGCGCTGATCGAAGCAACTGCCTCCGGGCGCTCGGGGACAAGTGGAATTCCGTAAGGATTTGAGAAGTTAAAGGTTATCGCCAGAAGAACGCTTACCCCGATGACAAGCACAAAATCGAACCAGAACACCCGGGAAGCTCTCATTACCGCATTGGCTTCTTCCTCGATGATTTCCTGGTCTTTGAGAAGCCAGCCACGCATTTCCCGCACGAAGTTCCTCGAGAGGTCCGGGTAATCACGCAGGAGGCTGTCAAATTGCTCCTTCGAGAACACAACGAGCTGTGTTTCGACCAGACTTTCTGCATTGGCGCTACGCGTGTCGCCCGCTAGAAGAGCCACCTCGCCGAAGTGCTCGCCGGGTCCGCGTACAGAGAGCTCCCTCTCGATCCTGTCCTTATGGCTGACGAAAATCCTGACTCGACCGGAACCGATGATATAGAAAGCGTCCGGCGGGTCACCCTCTTTGAAAATTATCTCGTTCGGCCCCGCAACCCTGCTCTGAACCGTTCGGGCAAGCTCGTCCAGCGCTTCAGGGGGCGAATCCCTAAAAAGAAAGCTCTTCAGCAAAATCTTTCTGTTTTCAAGCTCGGCATCGGTCATTGCTGTCGCTATTTCTTTTTGTGCAACGTCCTCAACTGCTTTATGAACCTGTCAGGGTCCTCAATGACGCCCGTGTGGCTGTAGAGCACTTTCGCGTCTTCAGTTGAAACGATCATGGTAGTAGGCGTTGGCACACCCTCCATAGAGGCCGAAATTGCCATATCTTCGTCAAGCAGGATGGGAAAAGGCGTCTTGAACTTCTTTTTGTAGGCTTCCACTTCGGCTTTTCCGTTGCCGCTCGCTATTGCTATCACCTTTACGTCGGCCAGACGCGAGTTCCCCTTAATCGCTTGGTAGATATTGTTAATTATGGGGGCGTTGGCTTGGCAGAGCGGGCAAAACGCGCTCATGAACTCGATAACCACCAGCTTCGCTTTTATATCACTGACTTTAAAAGGCTCCATTGCCTTCAGACCCAGATATTTCTGCGCCTGCGCAGAATCAGGGGCGGGAAGGGTGAATTTCGCAGGCGGGAATTGATCCGCAGAGACGGTACAAAAAGTCCCGTTAGACTGCAAGAGAATAAACGCGCAGATAATAATTTGAAAAAAATTGATGCATCCCCTCTTTTCCATCTCTTTTCTCCATCCGGTACCTGATTCTGTTAGAATGAAACGCGTCGGGTTAAGTACAATATGTTATGCGGGCCGCTGCGTCAATCACAAGATGAACCAATCACAAGATGATTTAATTTTAGCCTGAGTTGCCGGTTGGGCAAGTCCCGCGTTTTATACTCAACTCTCTTGCGGTGACCCGTTAGATATTGACCGGCGCTGCTAAGCGAGGTTTAATTCCTCGCACGATAGACTTATATAATACCTTGATCGAAAAAAAATGCACCTGGCATGATAAGAGCGGCGAACCCGTGCGCGCAGCCATGCAGAACGCACAGACATTAAACGTGGTGCGTTTGAAGGCAAGCCGAATGTTAAGCGCATCAGAAAGTGAAGTTACCATGGTGTAAAGGTCTCGCTTCGCGGGGCTTCGCCCCACTTCACTTTGTGAAGTGGGCTTGTCCGGCCTCCCATAGCGACATGTGAGCGCGTAGCGCGGAGGCCGACCGCTCATTCTCGACAGCCCGCCCACCCACCCGCGAGACGGGGCGGGAGCGGGAGGCCTCCTGGGCGGGAAAATGCGGCTTGATTCAGCGACCTTATGTCTATCATCCTGGAGCGTGCCCGGCACAATTTTATTCACTGCCTTTATCTTATTTGGTTCTGTCTGCCTTCTTACACGAAAGGCGCCTGCGTGAGGGGCTGCGAGAAGTGAAACTGGCGGCGGGTTCTTTGCTCAAAGGGGACTTTTTAAGACCATATGCCCAACATCAACTGCCGGACTGATGCGGAGACAAACAGCCTGTCTGGACTGGGAGACCCTGGATGCGGAATGAAAATCGGGAAGTGGAATTGGAGGCCGAACTTAAACGATTGCGCGACAGAGTTTCTGAACTGGAGTCGATTGCGGAAGGCCGCCGTGAAGTGGAGAAGACTCTACGGGACCAGCTTCAGTTCCTGCAGATATTGATTGACACCATTCCAAACCTGATCTTTTTCAAAGATAAGGATGGAAAGTACCTGGGATGCAATAAGGCGTTCGAGGGGCGAATCGGATTGGACAGGGCCCACATCATTGGAAAATCCGCCTCTGACATCTTTCCGGAAGAGCTTGCTGCTCGATATGAGCAGCACGACGCGGAGCTTTTTGAAAGGCCCGGTGAAAAAATATACGAAACAAGGTTGACTTATCCGGATGGGCAAGGCCGTGATGTCATCATAACAAAGGGAATTTTTACGGATTCCGAAGGCAATGTTGCAGGGTTGGTCGGCGTCGCACTCGACATAACTGAGCGCAAACGAGCCGAAGAAGCGCTGCAAAGAGCGCACGACGAACTCGAGGGGCGCGTGGAGAGAAGAACCGCTGCTCTTGCGGAGGCCAACCGCAGCTTGCAAAAAGAAGTTGCCGAGCGGAGCAGGATTGCGGAAGAACTCCGCATGAGCTCCGAAAAGCTGAAAATATTTGCCTATTCCGTTGCACATGATCTGAAAAGTCCCTCAATCGGAATTTACGGGCTTGCCGGACTGCTGCAGAAAAATTTCGCAGGAATCCTCGGTGAGAAAGGCGCCGGTTTTTGTGACCAGATAATGAAGGCATCGGAGCATGTGGCCTCCCTGGTTGATGCAATCAATCTGTTTATCGCCGCAAAGGAAACCCCGCTCAAGATTGAGGCGATAGATATGGCTGAGGTCTTTCACATGCTGCGGGACGAGTTTTCGGCGAGACTGAGAGTGCGGCGTATAGGACTGGTTGAGCCCAAAAGGATTGTGATTGTGCGCGCGGACAAGATTTCCATGCTCAGGGTTTTTAGAAATCTGATCGACAATGCCGTCAAATATGGAGGCGACGGTCTCACTACTATTGACATCGGTTATCAGAAAGCCGGGGATTTCCATCATTTTACGGTAAGAGACGATGGCGTCGGCATTCAGGCTGATGACGGCAGCGATATATTCAAAGTGTTTCAGCGGCAGTGTGCATCGGATGTGATCGAGGGTACGGGCCTGGGGTTGGCGATCGTAAAAGAAATAGTCGAGCTGCACAAAGGGCGGGTCCGGGTGAAGCGGGGCACAGAGAGGGGGACGGTTTTTCATTTGTTCATTTCAAGAGGTCTTTAACTCTTCGACATGCAATCCTTAAAATTTAGATAAATTGTTCTCTTTACTTGGAGATGTGCGTTTTTTCCGAATCGAACGATTAGCCCATCCGGCAAAAGGGGATTGCAGGCGGCGAAGCAGTTAAAACCCGGCCTCAGGCTAAGTCCTGAATATTTCTGGGAGTTGTGCACAGCTGAGCAGTCTGCTATAGATAGCGGCCACAGAATCTGGTCTAACCCGATAAGCCGGCCTGGCTCGTGTCTGTCTGCAAACACCTGGATCGAGGTCGTCTTTGGCGGCGCCAGGGCGAAAATTTCAAACACGCTTTCCGAAATGCTTGAAGGATGAGCGGATTTGTCTGCACGTTAAAGTCAACCGATTCTCAGGGAATGTAATATATGCAGCATGAATCCAAATACGCATGGGTTCGCGACTTGCCCTGGCTGATTGTTTTCGGCCTTCTTTCGTCGGCCTATTGCGTGCTTGCTGCCGGTCACATCGGTGCGACCTGCGACGAACCAACATATTTGCTTCGAGGCCTCGAAGGCTGGCATCTGGGCGGTAGCGGGGGGTTGACCAAAATCGGTACAATGCCCCTGCCGGTCGATGTGACGACATTGCCGCTATACGTTTGGGAGTTATTGCGAGGCCAGCGTTTTGATCAGCTCTTTGAAATTGACCGTATGCTGCCCGTGGCGCGCGCTGGGACGCTGGTGTTTTGGTGGGCGGTGCTGTTTTACGGTTGGAGGGTGGGATGGGGCCTCGCCGGACCTTGGGGAGGGCGGCTGGCTGTGGTGTTGCTTGCCTGTGAACCGTCTCTGCTGGCCCACGCAAGCCTGGCAACAACCGATGTGGCGATTACTGCCTGCATGCTCGCGCTGGTATATCACTTCCGTGAGGGACGAACATCGGGGTGGTGGCTGCGTGTGGGTCTTCCGTCCCTCTTGTACGGACTGGCCCTTCTGGCTAAAGCCTCGGCGCTGCTACTGGGCCCGTTATGCTTATTGGTGCTCGAATTGGATCGACTGGGGCGCAAACAGGCATTCGCTGTCCCGGCAAATGGCGGGATGGTGCAATTTTTTAGGCGACTCATCGCGGAACTCGGTCCGTTTAGCCGCGACTTAAAGCAGATTTTTGGTTTGGGATTTCTCCTGATGCTTATCTACTGCGGCAGCGATTGGCGCCCTGAGCCCAGTTTTGTGGCATGGGCAAGGACACTGCCTGATGGCCCGATGGCATCAGTTATGGTGTACGTGGCGGACCATTTACGGATTTTCAGCAATGGCGCAGAAGCAGTCGTTTATCAGATCAAACATAACAATATCGGACAAGGTGTGTTCATTGCCGGCCGGACTGACCCTCGCGCCCTGTGGTACTACTTTCCTGTGGCGATGACAATGAAGTTGACGGCGTCTCTGCTGGCCTTGCCGTTGCTCGTTGCGATTGTCAGGCCAAAAGCGCTGTGGAATTGGGTGACCCTGATAACGGCGGTGCTGATTCTTTTCAGTGTCACCTTCAGGGTGCAAATCGGCATCCGGTTGGTTTTGCCGCTGATTGCTTTTTTCATCATAGGTGCAGCGGGTGCGGCGGCTAACATGATCGCAGCGATGCAATCCGGCTGGCGAAGACATTTGGCTGCAGGAGCTGTGGCTGGCTGTGTATTTTGGACTGCGGCTGCATCGGTCATTGTTTGGCCCAATGCGCTCTGTTATGTGAACGAACTGTGGGGCGGAACCGCAGAAGGTTACAAACTGTTGAGCGATTCCAATTATGACTGGGGCCAGGGGATCAGAGAACTCAGGGACTGGCAGCAACGAAATGGCATCGAGAACCTGGATGTCTGGTATTTCGGCACCGATCCGGATCGGTTAAAGGGACCTTTCCATCTGGTTTCCATGAAGGATGGCGACTTCCAGGGGCCGGATGATTTTATTGCACGGTTTCGTGGACGCTATTTGGCTGTCGGCACAACCAATCTCTATGGCAGCTATATCATCGAAAATCCTAAAAAGGGGCAACGTCTTGAAAAATCGGAACTGACCGCCATTCGCTATCTCAGGACCACACAACCCGTTGCCCGCACAACGACATTTCTGATCTATGATTTTACCGGTGAACGCTAGGTTGGCTCCGATTATTCGCCTGGGTTCCACGAGAAACACGATTCTGGACGGAAGCTCCTCTGAGGCTTAGCATAAAGCAGGGTCTACCGGGATGTGAAATCCGGCTTGCGTTTTTCTACAAATGCTCTCAGTCCCTCCGTCCCCTCGGGAGTTTCAGCGCAAGCACAAATGCCCCTGCGCTCCTGTTCGATTTGAGTTTCGAAAGAAGAATCAAAGGAGTCCGTGAGCAGCCTTTTGGACCATCCAAAAGAAGCTGGAGAACCTCTTACAAGCTCACGAGCCATTTCGGTTGCCTCTTCGATGACATCTTCATCCTTGACGACCTTGGTCACCAACCCCCAAGCCATGGCCTGTTCCGAAGAAATCGGCCGGTCAAATGCCATTATCTCCAACGCGCGGCCCAGCCCCACAAGCCTGGGCAGCATAAATGAACCCCCGCCATCAATGCTCAGTCCGCTGGATGTGTATGCCTGCCGCAAAGAGGTGGATTTAGCCATTACCCTGAAATCGCATGCCAGCGCTAACGAAAAGCCCCCACCGGCCGCTGTTCCGTTAATTGCGGCGATAACGGGTTTTGACATCCGGCGAATCTCCAGAATGGCCTGGTGAAAACGAGCGGCCAGTTGGTGAAGAGCAGTGGATGGCCCTTGCGCGAATGAGAGGACATACTTTAGGTCTCCGCCGGCACAGAAAGCTTTGCCTTCTCCAGAGATGATGACCGCACGGATATTTCGATCTGCTGCAAGGCTGATCAAATGTTCCTCAAAGCAGTCTGTTAATTCACGATCGAACGCGTTGAAAGCCTGAGGCCTGTTTAGCAATACAGTCGCAATATTTTCAGCTATTTTGACTATCACCGGTTTTGCCATCTGTTCCCTCCCCACCAGGAAAAGTCGACTGTCTAAGACATTATTACCGGCGCCAACGTGAAAAACGGAGTGTACACATGTCGGCATTGTTGCAGACGGGTCATGAAGATCCCATATGTATGATACTGCCTCTGGGTGACCATCTCGCTCTTTTGGGGATGATTTCATTGTAGCATTCGATGAAATCGCCAACCTTGCCCAGGGGCGAGCCTGAGACCTCCACGCCTACCTGCTGTCCGGCTCTGGCTTCCTTCACCGGCCGTTTCTCGATCTGGAGCGATTCGATCCTGGCGCTGTGAACCGGTCCCATCGCCGTTACAACCCGAAAATGCTTTCCGACCTGGACGGCGCCTTCGACGACCTCGCAGCCTAGAATCACCCCCCCTTTTTTCGATCTGAAGGTTGCGATCACCTCGCATTTTCCGATAACCCTCTCTTCGGGCTCAACCGGAGCCAAATTCCGTGCAATAGCTTTGACATCTTCAGCCAGCCTGTAGATTACGTCGTACAGGCGCACCTCCACCCCATGTTCTTTTACCCATTGTTCCAGCTTTGGGGTGACCCTTACGTTGAATCCGATGACAAGCCTGCTCCCGGTCAAAGCCATCAGCAGGTCTTGTTTGGCTATGTTCCCCACGCCGGAGTGGATCAGCTCCACTTCCGCTTCGGGTAGCTTCAGATTGGCAAGCAGAGCGGAAATGGCTTCAACGCTTCCCATCGTATCGCATTTGAGCACCAGTTCAATTTTTGCCCTCCCCTCGCTTCGGCCCACAAATTCCGGGGGGGCATGCCTTGTCTCTTTTGAAGTCTTATGGGGGCCCTTTTTTTCGCTCATTTTGATCTCCATCCCGGTTCGGAGCGCATTTCCGCCACTTGAGTAAATTTCTTGTAAAATTAAGACAGGGCAAGATTGCTGGCTAGTGTTGTCCATCCGGAAACACCGGATTAGAATTAGGAGCCCCGCGAGGCGGGTCCCACCACCCCGCCAGAGCGGAAAATAACCCTTTCCGGACGTCTATGTTACGAAGAAAAATGAGTACATCACGAATGTGGTCAATGACAGGCGCCCGCTTATGCAAGCGCCTTATCGAAAGTAACGATCATGGCCCTGACCGGGCAGCTCTTTACGCATAGCTCGCAGGCGCTGCACCGCTCGGATTCAAATTCGACTTCCATCTGCGGTCTCTTCACGTGGAGAGCCCCAGTCGGGCAGACAGCCGTGCAGGACCCGCACTGGTAGCATCGTTCCTCGTCGCGGCGGATGCCCTGGCCGACCGGTTCTACCTGGACGCCAACCTGTTCGAGATATCGGACCCCTTTGTCGAAATTATCAGCGCTGCCCCGCAGTTCCATTACCAGCATGCCCTCTTTTCGGGGAAAGATCTGGGCCTTCAGGATATTGAAAGCCAGGTCATAGTCGCGCACCAGGTTGGCTATTATGGGTTTATCGACAATTTCCTTCGGGAATCTCAGTACAAGCGTTCTTGAATGCATCATTGCTCCTTTCTCTTTGGACCAGATAAAAATAACATTGCCGAGCTAAAGTCCAAGCATTTTTTTTTCGGGCCTCCCCCTCCGATATCTGAACGTTACTTCCGATTTCCGCCCGCACGTTTCTTTCTTGACCCGGAAGGCATTAAAAATATACTATACTAAAGAAATAGTGGTTTGATTTTCCCTTGACGCCGCTTTGGAGCTGATATGAAGCTGTCCACCAGAAGCCGATATGGAGTCAGACTTATGCTCGATTTGGCTCTTCACGCAGACGAAGGGCCTGTTCGACTTGGGTCTGTCGCCCAAAGGCAGGGTATCGGGGTAAAGTACCTCGAACAAATTATAATCGCTCTCAAAAAAGCGGATTACGTTACGAGCGTTCGCGGCCCGAAGGGTGGGCACCTGCTGACCAGGCCTCCCGAAGAGATTACCGTGGGAGAGATCGTAGGGCTTCTGGAAGGCGGCCTGAAGCTTGTGAAGTGCGTTCAATATCCCGAAGAGTGCGTCCGTTCCAGTAGCTGCGTTACGAGAATTCTCTGGATGGAGGCGACCGAGGCCATTCGCGAAAGGCTTGACGCGATCACTTTCAGAGAGCTTATGAATAGGTCCCCTGGCTTGGTTGATTCAAAAGAATGTGAGCCATAATTGCCGGGGCGAAAGTCAGGGCGACCGGTGCGGGTAACTTGAAATGAAGATAAGATCGATTGCGGTCAGCAAGACAAAAGGCACTCGGAAGATACCTGTCGAGCAGGTGCTGCTGGTTACGGAACATGGCGTCCAGGGCGATGCGCATGCGGGGGCATGGCACCGGCAGGTCAGTTTTCTTGCAATGGAGAGCATTGAGAAGGCTAAAGCCGCCGGTCTCTCGGTCGGCTTCGGAGATTTTGCCGAAAACATTGCAACCGAAGGGATCGATTGGGTTCGTATTCCGGTGGGCTCACGGTTCAGGTTGGGCAAAACGGTCCTGGTGGAAATCACCCAGATTGGCAAGGAATGCCTTAAAAAATGCGCGATCTACTACCAGGCCGGAGATTGCATCATGCCGCGCGAGGGCGTTTTTGCCAGGGTAATCGAAGGGGGTGTCATTCGCCGTGGGGACGAGATCGTTCGGCTTGACGCCCCTGATGCTGCAGGATGAAGCAGGCGGACTGCATTCATTGTGGATAAAAATGCGCCTGCCGAATTCAGTTTGCATGGGATGAAGCGTGCGCGTATTTTAGGCTTTAATCCCCGGAAGCAAACCCAGAGGTAGCCAAGCAGGTCATGCAGACGAACAAAGCTCATTTAAACCACGCAGAGATGATCGAAAGAATCCGGGCCAGAAAACGAGAACTCGGCAAACAACTGATTATTCTGACCCACCATTACCAGCGAAAAGAAATCGTTGAGCTGGGCGATTTCGTTGGGGATTCGTTCGAGCTGTCCAGAAAAGCTGCAGCAGATCGGGATTGTCGCTACATAGTTTTTTGCGGTGTGCACTTCATGGCGGAAAGCGCCGCGATTCTCGCGCAACCCGGCCAGGTCGTTCAGATTCCCAACATGGAAGCTGGATGCTGGATGGCCGCAATGGCTGAATCTGAAGCGGTGAAATCCGCCTGGGAGAAGATCGAATCTATTGCCGGAGAGGATTCGACCATTCCGGTGGTCTACATGAACTCGGACGCGGAACTGAAATCTTTTTGCGGCAATCGCGGCGGTATCGTCTGTACTTCGTCCAATGCTACCAATGCTGTCAGGTGGGCTTTCGGGCAAAAAGAAAAGATTCTGTTTTTCCCTGACCGGCATCTTGGCCGTAATGTTGGTCACGATCTTGGGATAGCCCCTGAAGAGATGGTTGTCTGGTCGCCCGACAAGGCTATGGGCGGAAACGATCCCGACGCGCTCAGGCGCGCGAGGATAATCCTCTGGGATGGCTATTGCCTGGTGCATACCCGGTTTACGGTTGATCAGATTGAAAAAATGCGGACCGAGTTTCCCGAGGCCAGAATAGTTGTGCACCCCGAATGCACGCGAGAGGTAGTGGCGCAGGCCGATGCGTGCGGGTCAACCAGCTATATAGTGAAATATGTGAGGGAGGCGCCTAAAGGTTCGACAATCGTCATTGGTACGGAAATAAACCTGATCCATCGTTTGGCGTTTGAATATCCGGACAAGAAGGTGCTCGACCTGCATTCTTCACTCTGCCCCAATATGTTCAAGATAAACTTGGCAAATCTCCTGCAGACCCTTGAAAATATTGGCGAGATGAATGTGGTTGGAGTATCCGAACAGACAAAGGCTGGCGCCAAGTTAGCATTGGACCGGATGCTGGCTCTGGCGTAGTCGATGTTTAAAACGCTTCTGCCCCTTATCCTTGCCTCTGAGTCGCCGCGCAGAAAACGTTTGCTTCTCTCCGTCGGGGTTGAGTTCGAGGTGCATCCAAGCAGGATAGACGAATCGGTCTGGCTGGGCGAATCGGCTGAGCCGGGGGAAAGTCCTGCTGAAGTTGCCGAGAGATGGGCCTGTCTCAAGGCCAATTCGATTTCTCCTCTCCACCCCTATTCATGGATTTTTGGAGCTGACACCATAGTTGTCCTCGACGGCCGAATTTTCGGAAAACCCTCAGATTCCGCCGGGGCCGTCCTGATGCTCAATACCCTGAGCGGCAGGGTGCACGAGGTAATTACGGGCATGTGCCTCATCCAGCCGGGGGGGAAACTCCGCAGGAGTGGATCGGTAACTACACGGGTTCGCTTTAAAAACCTCTCGATGGAAGAAATAGGTGCATATGTCAGGACGGCCGAGCCGATGGACAAGGCGGGAGGCTACGGCATTCAGGGGATCGGGGCTTTTCTGGTAAGATCCATCGAAGGCTCCTATACAAATGTCGTCGGCCTTCCGCTTTGCCAGGCTCTTGAATGGCTGATGCATGAGAATATTATCGAGCCGGAGTAACCAGGGGGTCTTTGCCCTCATTTTTACGCAGCAGGACGTAGAATGCGCCCCAGCCTCCGTCGTAGGAACGGGCCGAGGCGAATGCCAGGACCATCCTTTTTAGGGGCGCGCGCCTAAGCCAGGTGGGTAAGTTGTTCTTTAGCACCGGTTCCTTGTCCTTGGAATTGAGGCCTCTTCCCGCAATGATTAGTACGCATCTGCGCCGGGCGGCAAAGCACTCCATGATAAAGTCCCTGACTTTTTCGCGGGCCTGCTGCCTGTTCAGTCCGTGCAGGTCAAGATAGTCCATGTAGCTGAAATAGCCCTCGCGCAGTTTCTTCAATACCTCGGGCGAGATCCCCAAAACAGCGCCGTCGATGTATTCATCGGAACTCGAAAGCTCAAAGGGCCCCTCACCGGCTACCAGATCTACCAGTTGAGTATAGGCCTCGATTTGCTCCCTGGCGAAAAAACGCGGATATTTCTTTTCGGGAGACCGGAGCGGGACCTTTGTGCAAGGCCCGGCAGGCAGGGGGCTTACATCGGCCATTGCCGTCTGAAAAAGGCAGTCTTCATCGGCTTCGACTTTGATCCTGTGAAGATGGACCCCGTTTTTTTCCAAAAATGGGTCGAGGTTGGCTAAATGTTTTGCATGGGAGGAAAAAATTCGCCCAAAGAGTTGATCTAACTCCTGAAAGGGGGTATAGAAACCGTGGAGGGGCTTATGCCGTGTGGATCGGCGCATCGGTTTGAGGCTTTCACCCTTGCGTTTGTTCATTCGGCCTCACTTTTTTGTCTTAAAATAACACAGGAGAAAAGGGCGGAAAACCTATATCATGAAATTGAACAGTGCAGCCCTGATTGAAAACCAGCATGATTTCGTAAAACTTATAGGTAACCTTGAAAAATCCGCTCATGTTGCCATCGACACAGAGTCAAACAGTTTTTATGCCTACTTTAACCGAATTTGCCTCATTCAGATATCTACCGAGCAACAGGACTACATCATCGACCCGTTTTTAGCCGGCGATATCGAAGGTTTTGGGAAAATCCTTTCCAATCCCGACATAGAGAAGATTTTCCACGCCGCTGCCAATGATATCGCCGGGCTCAAACGCGATTTCAAATTCACGGTGAACAATATTTTCGATACATCAGTCGCCGCGAAGATACTGGGATATAGGCAACTGGGGCTTGCACCGATTCTCCTGGAGCATTTCGGCATAAGTCTCAATAAGAAATGGCAGCGTTATGACTGGGGCAGACGCCCTCTTAGAAACGAGCAGATCGAATATGCCCGCTTCGACACACATTTTCTCATTCCGCTGAGGCACAAGTTTGTCGCAGAACTCGAGGGGAAAGAGCTCCTTGGGGCAGCCAGCGAAGCCTTTGAAAAGCTATGCCTGCAGCAAATCACGGAAAAACATTTCCGCCCTGGCGATTTTTTGCACATATATGGGGCGCAGTCGCTGGACGTGGTTGGAAAGCGCATCCTTAAGGCGCTTTATCTGTTCCGCGAAAAAGAGGCTCGCCGCCGCGACCGTGCGCCCTTCAGGATTCTAACGAACGATACGCTTCTCAGGCTTGCTCTCCAGCGCCCAAGGAGCCTGCAGGATTTCACTAAAATAAAAGGTGTTCCCCGTATCTACACTGCTTCCCACACCGCCGTGCAGCTTCTGGAACTGATCCGCAGAAACGAAGAACAGGAAGATGAGATGGTTGTGAATTAATTGAGTTCTTCCAAGCCAATGGAATTAAATATTAGCGGAGACCAAGTGACTTCTAATATTGAAATAAAGGATAGTTTCAAAAAGTACAGCCACGATCAGGATAAGACGAGGACTCCCGAACAGACGATCTCATGGGTGAGGGAACGCTTGGCCGGACTGGATATGAATGTTCTTGCAAAGACTGTGAGAATCGATACCGGCAGACTGGACATCCCCGTATATATTAGTCTTTGCGGCCAAGACGCTATCCGGTTTACGGGTACGAAAAAACAAATGGGCAAAGGCGCCACTCCACAGCAATCCGAAGCCAGCGCCCTGATGGAGCTGATGGAGCGTTTCAGCTTCTTTGCATTTGTTCAACAGTTTCCGTTTCCCACTTTCCGGTACAGCGGCCTCGACGACTTTGCGGTCTCGGCGGATGATTTGAAAAAATCGGTGTATGATACTCAGACACCGGTAGAGTTTTGCCGAGAGTTTCTCGATGATCTGCCGCTGCGGTGGGTGAAGGCCTGGAACCTTTCGCTCGGCAGGGAGCAGTGGGCGCCAATCGACTGGTTCTACACCATCAACGAGTATAACGGGCCGGCTGCCGGAAACACTCTCGAGGAAGCAATACTTCAGTCCCTGTGCGAGGTGGTGGAAAGACACGTTGGTTCAATCATCAGCAACGACATGCTGGTTACCCCTGAAATTGATATCGATTCCCTTCGCGACCCCGCGGCAATAGAACTCGTTAACAAGTTTCGGACAAAAGGAATTGAGTTGTTTCTGCGAGACTTCTCGCTGGATACCGGGATTCCAACCGTGGGAGCGCTCGCCTACGACCCGTCCACCTTCCCGGAAAAGAGCGAGATAGTCTTTACGGCCGGCACCGCCTCCAATCCCGAAAAATCTCTTTGCCGGGCGCTCACCGAGATAGCGCAGCTTGCGGGAGACTTCCAAAGCCATACTTCCTATC
Source organism: Syntrophobacteraceae bacterium (assembly GCA_049515795.1). Lineage (GTDB taxonomy): Bacteria > Desulfobacterota > Syntrophobacteria > Syntrophobacterales > Syntrophobacteraceae > SbD1. The sequence continues at coordinate 27,038 of JBEKTT010000030.1, read as the reverse complement.
GGCCCACGCTTCCAAAGTATGCGAGCCTGGAAGAAGCTGCCTACTTGATGAAAAGCAACGGGAAAGTTTCCATCCGGGACGTTCCGAATCACGACGACAACAACATCCGGGTTGAAATCGAAAGGTGCACGGCTGCTCTGAAAAAAATCGGCCTTCAAGTCCTGGTGATAAATGTCACGCATCCACAACTGCAGGTCCCGGTGGTTTACACTATTATCCCGGGGGCGCACTTTCTGGATCACACCCGCAACACCGATTTTCCGCAGCACGCGGCGCGAACCATGCTGAGGGGGCTTGCCAATGATGAGATGGTCCCGCAGATGGAGCGGCTCCTTTCCACCTTCGGACCTCGTTATGATCTCACGTTCTTTCTAGCCCACAGCCTCGAACTGAACGGGTACCCTGAGAATGCTTTGACGCTTCTCCAGCGTGCTCTCGATCAGTCCCCCGATCCGGGTGAAATCGGCAGCATCCACGTGCACATCGCCTCCTGCCTCAAGGAGTTGGAAAGATACGAAGAAGCTCTGGATGCGCTTGGTCTTGCCGAAAAGGCCAACCCCGAACTCAAAGAAATCTACAACCTGCGAGGGTTCTGCTATTTCAAACTGAAAAAACACAATGAATCGATCGCTTCTTTTGAACGGGTTATAGAGCTGGATCCAGGCTCTGCAATAGATTACGCCAATATCGGCTCCAACCTGAGAGAACTGGGCCACAAGGAGGAAGCCATCCGGCTCTACCGGATCGCTCTGGAACTCAATCCGGACATCGATTTTGCAAGGACCGGCTTGGAAAAGCTGGAGGCTGAGATGGCCGGGCAATGAGTCTCTTTTAGATCATTCCATACGTGCGACAAGTCGACGGCCTCTTAGCGTCTTGTCGTCGTATTCGCCATTTGTTCTTCGCGCTCCTGCCAGCGTAGCGCATCGGCAGGCCGAGTCTCGGACGTCTTTAACAGATCTGCTAAACGAACTTATTTGGTCGAACATTCGGGGAACAGGCAATTGAGTTCCCGAAAATGATTGATATGCAGCTCAGCCTTCAGGGAAGGGTTCTTGTAACTGACGAAATGAATCCCGGTGGAAAGCGCCAGCGCCTCGTCCACCCTGGAGTCGCCGATATAGAGGACGTGATGAGGCAACACACTGAAAGCGGCGAATATTCTCTCCATTATTTCGGGATGGGGCTTGGGGTTGCGAACGTCCGAGGCGCACAGCACGAGGTCGAAATACTCCCTCAGGTTGAAGTGCCGCAGAAGTTCGAGCGTTGAAACGGTGCGGTTTGTCGCCAGGGCGGTCCGAAAATGCCTCCTGGCAAGTTTGAGAAAAGAGACCAATCCGGGTTCACAGCATAGATAGTCGTTGAACGGGCCAAAATCTATGGTTTTGAAATACTCGAAGGCGCGGTCGAAATCATCGCCCTCCCCACCAGTCAAGTAGACCAGAGACTCTCGGACAGGGTGCATATGTATGAATTCGTGCTGGTCCGCCCTGACGGGAGGCCGGCCGATTATTTTCATGATATGGCTGTAGAAGTGAATATTGGCCTCTCGTGAATCGAAAAGGACCCCATCACAATCGAGCGCGATCACCCTGAGATTGCGGAGTTTGGCGACAAATGCTTCCCGTGAGCCGTCATTGGTATTTTTATTCATGTATTTAGCGGTCCGTGCACGCCTTCCGTTTCTTTTTTGATTCAAACTTTACTTGCCGCAGATTGATTTTCATACTAATAAATACAAAGAATCATAGCAAATTTCGATATTCGAATCCTGCCTCCGATCTCAATATGGGGAATCCGCAATGAAAAATCAATTCGATTATCTCGTCATCGGCAGTGGGATTGCTGGTCTCACATTCGCCTTGAAAGCAGCGCGGAGCGGATCGGTAGCAATTGTAACAAAAAAACACAGACTTGAAACCAACACTAATTACGCCCAGGGCGGAATAGCATCCGTGTTCGGGCAGGACGATTCTTTCGACCTCCACGTTCAGGATACCTTGAATGCGGGAGACGGCCTGTGTCATCCTGAAGTGGTGGATTTTGTCGTAAGAACCGGCCCGGAGCGGATCAAGGATCTTCTGGGACTGGGGGTCGCCTTCAACCTGGGATCCGACCCGAACTCATTCGATCTCGGAAGAGAAGGAGGGCACAGCCGCAACCGGATTCTTCACGCCCATGACATGACAGGCAAGGCTGTTGAAAAGGTCCTGATGGCTGCCGCCGAATCAGACGCCAATATCGTTATCTTCGAAAACCATTTGGTCCTGGATTTGATAGTCCAGCATCAGTCAATGAAGACCGGATCTGCCGATCTGTACCATCGGGATACGTGCCGGGGTGCATACGTCCTTGATATAGCCGCAGAACAGATTCATGCCTTCGTGGCAAATGCGGTGTTGCTGTGCACCGGGGGGGCAGGGAAAGTCTATCTTTATACTAGCAATCCCGACGTAGCAACCGGGGACGGGCTCGCCATAGCCTATCGGGCAGGTGCAAAACTGGCAAACATGGAATTCGTTCAGTTTCATCCTACCTGCCTGTATCATCCGACGGCTAAAAACTTCCTGATCTCCGAAGCGGTTCGCGGGGAGGGAGGTAGACTGATCGACCGCCGTGGACGGGCCTTCATGGAGAAATATCATCCGCTCAAGGATCTGGCGTTTCGCGATATTGTGGCACGCGCGATAGACACGGAAATGAAGACGACAGGAGATGACTGCGTTTTCCTGGACATCAGCCACCGGGACGGCGATTTCCTCAAAGAGCGTTTCCCGAACATCTACCAGAGATGTCTGTCCCTGGGCATCGATATCACCCAAGACCCTATTCCGGTCGTTCCAGCCGCCCATTACATGTGTGGAGGGATCGTCACCAACCCTTCGGGACGTACAACAATCCGAAACCTCTATGCTCTTGGCGAGTGCGCCTGTACCGGGTTACACGGAGCAAACCGCCTTGCCAGCAATTCGCTGCTGGAAGCCATGGTTTTCGCGCACGTTGCGGCCCTAGAGTGCTCAGAACAAATCCAGTTGTGGCGAAGCCGCATTCTTCCCAATGTGCCTGACTACCCCGCAAACATCGCCAATCAGAATTCCTCAAACAATGAGATGGTCATGATAGCCCATAACTGGGATGTCATCAGGCGCCTGATGTGGAACTACGTCGGTATCGTGAGGACGGACAAGCGGCTTGCCCTGGCCTTGACTCACGTCGTGCAGATAAGGATGGAATTAAAGGAGCATATGCCGAAAATTCCGATGAACAGCGACCTGGTAGAACTTCAGGGGCTTGCTCTGGTGGCTGAACTTATCATCCGGTGCGCCGTTCTGAGAAAGGAGAGCCGGGGGCTGCACTTCAATGTGGATCATCCCGAAAAGGACGATTCCAACTGGCTGAAAGATACAATAGTAATAAAAAATCCGGCGGAAGAGTTCCTTTCAACGGTGCGGTTCAGGACAGATGAACACGCTTCTGAGGGGGGGCAGCCTCTTTCGTTTCTGCATCGATGACGGGTTCGGCGGACGCTGAAAATGGGGCCTCAAGAAGCTTCGGGGCGTTTGGGTTCTGTTCTATCCTCATAGTGAGCATTCCTCCCATTATACTGATTTCGTAGTTCTTGTCCGCTTTGCTAAACGATTCGCTTATTCTTTTGATCTGCTTTTTTGCTTTCCTGTATATATAGATCATGCCTGCCGCAAAGAGCGCAAACATGATCAGGAAGATCCAGCCGGGCGTCGAGATAACCTTGCCTATAAATATGATTACCCCCATGATCCCAAAAACAAACAAGACCTGGAGCCCTATGATCATGTAGAGGTAATAGATGCCCTGATCTATCGTGGCTTCGCGATCCGCCTTGCGTTTGGCCGCCTCGGATTCGTGCTCTTCATTTTTTCTTCCGAATGAGCGCCGGAACCACATTTTCAATCTTCCCCTGGTTGCAGAAATTGCGCCCGAGTCGCATCTGTATCGGAACGGCCGGCAAGCAGGTGCGGAGCTGGATTTTGGTCAAGCATCTGTTTTTTTATTCGGCACTTTTCAATTTCCACCTGATTCTCAGTCATCTGCCTTGAGAGCCTATACCGCACCGCAGGTTAATCACCCAAACGAGCAATCCTCAAACGAATGTCGATGCCCCGATAAAGAACCACGGATAATCCTTTACCGCGCTAAAGATGGATTTCGCCATATCGATCAGGATCGACGGAATCAACGATAAAATAAGCATGGACATGACTGGAGTGAACCCGACACCTGGGAATGTGATGCAAAAGGATTGGAATCCCCACAGCAGGGCGAAAAACCCTATAGGCGTCACCTTGGCGAAATTCCGGTTTTCGCCGGAATGACGTCACCCCGGACCCGGTCCGGGGCGGAATTTCGCCGGAATGACGGGCGGTAGGTCCTTACCTATCGGAAGTTAGTTGACGCTGCACTAGACCCGGTTAAGTTCCTTTTCCCGCGGGAAAAGGGGCAGATACCTGTATGAGAGCGAAATTATCAGCACGCAGTAGGCAAGCATCGCAAGGATTGGCGCTGTTTCATAGACAGTCGGAACATAGACTTGCCATTTGTCGAAGGGCATCACAGGAGCGGCGATGGCCGGGATAGTCATTACGAAGCGATTGAGCGACACGCCGATAATGTCGAGCAAAAAAGCGCTGAAAAGCAGCCAATTGCTCCTTCTGCCTGCGGGCGAAAGCAGGATCAAGGCCGGAAGAACCCCACAGACGCCAATCTCGGCTATCAGCAGCCAGATTCCGTATGGGCCCCAGTAAAAACTCCCCAGGGTCAAACCGAATCCAGGTGACTGAACCAAACCCCAGTAAGCAGTATCGGCAATCTTCAACACCATGTAGACGCCCAACAGCACGCCTTCGATCTTGCCGATCAGCTCATAGACGCTCCTGTCCACCAGTTTCTTCCTCGAGACTTTTTCGATGCCCCGGCAGATAAGGGCGGTGAAAGCCGGTCCGGAAGCTATTGCCGAGAGAATGAAAAGAAAGAATGTCCAGGGCCAGATAAAAAGGCCGGTTCTATATGCATAGGGCCTGGCGAACAGAACGCCGGCGACGCCGCCCAGAGATCCTTGGTGGAAAAAGCTCAGGAAGGTGCCGGTGAGGGCAAATATGGCCATTAAGTCGTGCATGCTGTGTCCGAACACTCCGAGAGGCTTCACTTCGCCCAGCTTGCGGTTCTCGAGAATCAGCGGAACATATTCGATGATAAGGACAATCGCATAACAACTGATGCAGAATATAACTTCCGTTAGCATTGAGTGGACATTTGCGTGCCAGTATCCGAACCAGCCCCTCAACGGCTGCCCTATTTCGAGCAGAAGGATCGCCAGCGCCCCCGTGTAGCATACGAACCCTACGACAACCGCAAGATTTATTATTTTTCCGAGTTCCTTAAGCGCAGGAAAGAAACGGGACAGTCCGTAGTAGAGAAAGCCGGAAAAGAACGCCCCGGCGCCGAGCGCGATAATGGCCAGGTCTGCTGTAATGTAGGCCCCGAAGCCGAAATAGTCATTTAGCCCGGTAACATTCAGGGCCTTCAGAAGCACAATGCCTCCAGCCAGTACGCCCCAGCCGATCACTCCAACCAGAAGCAGTGTCCAGAGCCCGAAAATCGGAAGTGGGCAGCGCTTCAATCCTTCTGGAATCAATGCTCTATCCATTCTCTACCCCTCGTAGCCAAGGAAATCAGATTTGGGCTGATTTTCTATCCTATGATTCCTGTTTAACGGCATTATCGGAAAGTTTCTTTATCCAGTCCTGAGTGCTGATATAGTAAACCTTTGGCTCGGTATGGAGCTTTTCAATAATTCGAAACGCGTTCGGGTCCTTTGACAGCCTGGCCACATCAGAGTGTGGGTCCCTCAGGTTGCCGTAGGTTATGGCCCTCGCGGGGCAGGCATCAGCGCAGGCGGTGGTGTATGTCGCCTTGTCGGGATCGGCCCCGTCCTTATATGCCTTTGAGCGAGCCTTGAGAAGCCTCTGATGGCAGAATGTGCATTTCTCCACTACACCGCGCATCCGGGTGCTTACCTCCGGGCTCAGCATGCTTTCCATAGGCTCGGGCCATTTGGGGTCCCACCAGTTGAAAGCCCTGGCATGATACGGGCAAGCGACTATGCAGTACCTGCATCCGATGCAGCGTGGATAAATGTGGGTAACGATCCCGTTGTTCTCGTCCCGTGTTGTCGCATTGACAGGGCAGACGAAAGTGCAGGGTGAGTGGTGAGGAGAGTCGCAATGCATGCACGGACGAGGCAGGAAGGCATATTTGTAATCAGGGTAATTCCTGCCGTTGTTTAATTGGAATATTGACATCCAGGTTATGGAACGCAGTTTGTTCGATTCGTCGAGCCTGAAAGATATATTGTTTTCGGCCTGGCATGCAACGCTGCATGCGCCGCAGCCCGTACACTTGTCCAGGTCGATCACCATCCCAAAACGAACACCGCCTTCCGCATGTTCTTTTTCGCTCACGGATTACCCCCTTACACGCGACGCAGTTGAACGCGGCAAGCCCACACATACCCCATACCGCTCACGGGATCCAGTTGAACTTCCATCAAACTGTTCGCATTTACACCCTTGTTTTGAACGTAGTCGTCGTAGGCCTTGTGCCCCAGCCCCACAGGCAGGTAAACGACTCCAGGGCGAGCCGCCGCAGAAACGTTTACCCGCACTGTCGCTTCCCCCTGAGTGGTTTGCAGGGAAACAAGCTCGCTTTGCGAAAACCTGAGTTTGGCAGCCGTATCGGGATGCAATTCAATGAACACATCCGCACCCTTGAGAACCGAATTGGGAATCAGTTTATTCATGAAAGGCGGGTTCGGCAGGTAGCCGCCGGCAGTAAACGAAGGCTTGTAGGTAACCAGCAGCAGTGGAAACTCGCTCTCATCTCCCGATAGGTTTAGATGTTCAAAATGAGGCAGATAAAGCTTATCATCGGAAACGGAGGCGCCCTTGATCCCGATTGACCGGCAGGCAAGCTCCAGTTTGCCTGAAACGGTCTCGAAACGGGCAATTGCGGCCGGCGAGTCATACCAGCAATAACCGGCTTTGAGCATTTTCCAAAGCTGTGCCCCATCGGTGAAATTTGGCTGAATGGATTCACCGGCAGAAAGCTTCATGATTGGGACATCCGGATTCTCGGCGACCGCTCCTTTCCGAGATTGGGCAAGGCCCTCAATCCTGAATTTGAGGTATTCTTCATAGCTCTTCCACGGCATGGAAGAGCCCACTGAACCTCCAATACCGCCTGCCAGCGCCAGAAGCACCTCCCCTGTGTGCTTTGTATCCAGCAGCGGCTTCAGGATGGGCGTGCTGAGAGCATAGTACGAAAAAGGCGCCCATGGAATACCCACTACGTCATCGCAGCGTTCGAAAGCCGTGTGGTCTGGCAGTATAAGATCGGCCTGGGCCGCTGTCTCGTCCATGTAAGAGGAGAACGAAACCAGCGTCGGCACTTTTCTCAGGGCTTCCTGGAAGAGCTTGTTTTCCGGCATGCTGTACAACGGGTTAGCCTCATGGACCAGAAGCATTTCTATCGGGTATTGCGATCCTGCGCGGACGCGGTCGAGAAACCCGTAAAGGCCGTTCCGAGTCCCCTTGTCCGCCGCTTCGTCTTTCCGGATCGGCGGCAGACCGGCGAGCGGAACGCCACGAGCGAAGCTTACCAGCCCGTTGGGCTTCAGATTGCCCTTCAAAACATTGAGGGCTGCGAAGACCAGTTGGTGATAGATGCCGTTGGCGCTGTCAGGCTGGCCAACTGCCCAGATTGCCAGGGCTTTTGGCTGTGCGGCAAATTCTTTGGCAACCTGGTCGATTTGAGCTGCTTCCAGGCCGGTCACTTTCGCAACCTCTTCAGGAGAGTAGGCGGCTGAACTCACCAGACTCCTGAACCCCTCACGCTTCTTTCCCGTATCGTCGGCCCAGTCTTCGAAACCAAAGACGTCGTTTTTCACGAAATCAACATCATAGTGTCCGTTGCGTACCATCAGGTGAGCTATTCCCATGGCGAGGGCAGCTTCAGTCCCCGGTGCAACGGCAATGAACCGATCTGCCTTGGAAGCGGTCATCGAGCAGCGAGACTCGACCTGAACGAGCTTTACAGATCTTTTCCCTCCCTGGGTCCATTGGCGCAGGGCGGGGAACACCGCGCTCGGGGCGCCCGCGCCTTCGAATAGATTCGACCCGAAGCTCAGTATGTATTCGGCATCTCCGAGTGCGAAAGCAAACGGCGAAGCCTTGCCCGTTGTAAGCTGCGCGGCCAGCTTGAGACCGTCGGCGCCAGATGGCATCCTGAACAGATTAGGAGAACCGTACGCGGTGAAAAACTGAAGCCACAGCTCGGCCATGCTGCTCGGCCTGTTCGAGATGATACCGGTCAGATTATGCGATTTGCCCTCCGACAGCATCTTGCCCAGCTTCTTTCCAAGCTCGCCCAGCGCTTCATCCCATGAGATCGGCTGCAAGCCGGACACGTCTCCACGGCTCTTTGTCTGCTTCATGGGCTTTGGAATACGGTAAGGAGCGTATAAAAACTGCAGCCCTGAGGCGCCAAGGGCGCAAATACCTCCTCCAGTGAGTGGATTTGCGGGATTTCCCTCGATCAAAATGGCCCTGTTTCCATTTACCAGACGTGCCTGTATGGCACAGCCCCCTTCGCACATCGTGCATATGCCTGCTGCTTTTGTGATCTCACCGCGTTCGGGGGAAGGACGCCATGACCAGTTCTGGGACCACCTTGCAGAGTCGGCGGCCAATTGCCATGGCAAGGGTGAAAGCAACGAGCCGCCGACCGCTCCGGCAGCGAACTGTAAGAAAGCTCTCCGAGCAAAATTCATTGCATTTCCCTCTCATGAAAACCAGTGACCCAGAAATCATTCCAGAGTCATATAAACTCTTGAATTCACTACGATTCCTTACTTTACTTGTGGCAGATCTCGCAATTGTTCGAGGCGCCCTTCAGGGCATGACATTTCTCACATTCCACCATCTTCATGGTGGATATGCTATATCCGGTAATCAGGTTCTCTCTGTACGGGGGAGTCTTTTCCTCATTTGAGACGTTCCTGTGACAGCGGGTGCACTCCAGACCCTGTCCCTTGTGCGGAGCATGGGAGAAATAGACGTTGTCGGGCTGCCAGGCATACACTTTCCAGGGCACTTCCCGGTTTTTCTCCACATAGTCGCTCACAAGCTTGGCCTCCGCTTCGCTGCTCCCCTGGGCGGATTCATGGCATTCCTTGCATCTGTCTATCCTGGGGACCCCGCTATAGGTGCCATCGGCGCGCAAGCTGTGACACGACTCACAATCCTCGCTCTGGTGGGCGACATGGCTGAAATTTATAGGTTGAGCCTTCTTAGAATAGAGCAGGTTCGGAAAAACGACCCATCCGACGGCCAGGGCGCCGATAAAGCCCACTAGAAAGAAAATCACCCCCAGTGGCTTGTTTGCAGAAGAGCTACTTTTCTCTTGGTTCATAGGCCAGCCTCGGTATTTCCGTGAACGGATGAAATAGTCCGGCAAAGATTGTGCTCTTTATGCATCTTAGAGCAGCTCCACAAGTGATAAAATTAACATGTGTGGACAAATCTTTTAGGTAACTTTATCAAAATACGCGACCACTTAAACGCTTATCCAGACTCTTGTCAAGCGAAAAAAAGACGGAAATCCGCTAATGAGAATCAGATTTGATAGACTCCTGGGTAATAATAATCGCGAAAATATTCACAAATTTTAGGCCACCTGCCAAATCCAATCCGGTTGAACGGCAATAAAATTAAAGATAAAAAAGATGCGCGTGCAATTTTTTGTGGTGCTCGAAATCGCCTCACCAAGGAGGCGGGCGAGTCGGTTTCGTGGAAGAACGGGCCGCCAGGGGGCACTGGACCAATCAAGTTAATAAGATCAAGCGTACTGAGCTAAAAAATAGCGAGCACGAGCTCCGGTTTTTGTTATCGCCGGCGGAAATTGCGGCTGCACATTCAGGCATCGGGGATCGAATCGTGTAAGCTCTCAGCCGAAGTGTACGAACTTACTTACGATCGCGGGGCTGTCCAGTGCGACGACCTTCGGCTCGATGCGCCGGAGTTCGTGAATGTTCCACTGCCCGTCTTTTTCGATTAGCTCCAGGGCCTCTTCCCTGGATTCGGCCAAAACGGCTACCTCGGCCTGAAGATAATTATCTCGATAGATGTGCGGTTCATCGAACATCGACCAGCTCGAAAGAAATTTGCTGTGGCGCCAGATGAAGATTTTCATGGTGTTTGATACCTGCGCGTCAGACTTATTGTGGAGGCGGCTCGCCTATCGGCCCACCGCGAGCGATAGACCCTGCGTTGTTTGCGGCCTCACCGGGGTTGGGACGCCAGCGAACGCCGGATGCTTTGACGGAGATCAGAGATCAGATATAAGAGGTAGGAAGTTCCGTCATCCGACTTCCGTCTTCCGTCCTCCGTTTGGTGCGTCAGGTGACCTGGCCGTCCGCCGCATTGGAGTCTATCTATCTAATTTGAAATTTTCGGCTCTAAACGCGAAAAATACGGGCCGCATTTTTCCCGCAAATGCCGTCTATCTCAAGATCGGAGAGACCGGACTGCCTGATCTCTTTAAAATAGCGCTTCGGAGAGATAAGGGGATAATCGCTGCCAAAAAGAATCTTATTGGGCCCCGCCGCCTGTGTTGCAACCCTGTAGATGTCACTCCTGTACACAAAGGGGGAAGCCGCCGTATCGTAATAGATATTTGCAAAAAGCCCGGGGTCGTGTTTCTTCAAAAGTTCGAAAAAGAGCAGACCGCCGCCCCAGTGCGCAAGGATGAGCGTGGCTCCAGCGGCGGCCCTTGCCATGTCATAGTAGAAATCAAGGCCGAATGGAGCTTTCCCCGGATATTCATGCCCGACGGGTTCGTTTGCGTGGGCTAGGAGCACGAGGTCTTTTCCACGGCAAAGAACGGCAATTTGCTTGAAATTGTCGAGGACACGGTCCATATTCCCGCCGGCGGAGTAAACGGCAAGTTCTCCGAAGCCCCGGACACCATCGAGGAGCGCTTTTTCCGCCTTCTCAACGCACCGTTGTGAGAAAAGGTCAAGACAGGCCAGCGGCAGAAGGCGGTCGGGGTATCTGGCGGCGGCATCGAGCACATAATCATTGTGACGTGCGAGCAGCTCAGCGGTTCGCCACGGAAACCCGAATACCACCGACCGGTCTATACCGTTTTCATCCATCGATTGGATGAGCATTTCCGCAGATGCCATTTTCGAATCGGCGGGGCCGTATAGAAGCCGGAATTCGGGCTCGCCCCTATGGAACAGGTCCCGCCCGCGAACGATATCGGGCGGGAAAATATGAGTATGGACGTCTATAATCAAGGTTGCAGAACGCTCCGTTCGGGTTTAAATGAGGCCTCCCGCTCCCGTCATTCGCGTGGGATAGACCTGCCGCGCGGTCGGCCCCCGCGCTACGCGCTCACACGTCGCAAAGGGAGGCTGGCAAGCATGCTTCACTTTGTGAAGCAATGCGAAGCTCGCGAAGCGTGATCTATACACCGGAGGCACTTCACTTTTTGGAAGCGCCTCACATTTGGCCTGCCTCCAACCGCACCACATTTAGTGTCTGCCCTGTCTGCATGGCTGCGCGGAAAGAGCCGATTCTTTTTTTTGAACAGGGCATTATATAAGTCTATCATACGAGGTGCGGTGCCAGGAGGTGGATAACTTCCCATGTCCGGCATTTTGTAGCCGATTTCGGCTTTGCATGCAAGCCGGTAAGGAGATCCCCAACACTCTTAGGAGCGACGATGCTCGACAAAATGGAAACCGTTGCGCGAAAGATCATCTTTGAAGCGGGAGAGCTTATCCAGCAGCACATCGGACAGGTAGCCGGCTCCTGGGTTCACAGTAAGGGTCCCTCGGATTATGTGACAGAGATCGATAAAAGGTGCGAAAGCCTGATTATCGAGGCGATCCGGGGAAATTTCCCCGACCACCACATTATGGCCGAAGAAACGGCAAATGAGGGTTTGCAGCCGGGGTACACATGGGTAATCGATCCGGTGGACGGCACAACCAATTTTATCCACGGCTTTCCGTTTGTTGCCGTTTCCATCGCAGTGTGTCTGGAGAAAAAACCGGTTTTGGGGTTAGTGCTGGACCCTGTTCGAAACGAGCTCTTTTCGGCGAAAAAGGGCGCAGGGGCCTGGCTGAACGGATCGAGACTTCCGAGGCGCGAAAAAGTGAGTCTCGATCAGGCGCTTATTGCGACTGGGTTTCCGTTCAGGGCCATGCAATACCTGGATGACTACCTGATTGCTTTCAAATCGATTTTGATGCGCACAACCGGAATCAGGCGGGCTGGGTCCGCAGCGCTGGATCTGGCATACCTGGCTGCGGGACGAGTGGACGGCTTCTGGGAAATCGGCTTGAAGGCCTGGGACATAGCCGCCGGCGCGCTCCTTATCACAGAGGCCGGCGGCATGGTCAGCGATTTCCGGGGCGAGGACAATCACCTGTTCAACGGAAACGTTGTAGGAGGCGTACCGTTGGTTTACCAGTTTCTGATCGAGCAGGTGCAGAAGTGGTTGGTGCCTGCGCTGGAAGCGCAGAGTTGATCGATCAGGCCGCCTGGCTCGCAGAGACAATGCTCATAGCCATCAGTTTCTTGCTGTTTTCGAATATTACTTCCATCTTCCGTGGGGAGATGACTTTGGTAACTACGCCAATCCCGAAGCTGGGATGCAGCAGCAGAGCGCCTTCTTTGTAGTTGTCCGAGATCTTGTATGCAGGAATACCCTCCCTGCTGGCATCGAGCAGCAATTGCCGCCAGTCGTCGTCGGTTTTTGGTCTGGTGATCCCTTTATAGAGGACCGATGGAAGCAGGTCTTCGTCGTCTTCGCTTTCATCGAGCAGCAGGTCGTCCTCGGCGGCGAAATCAAGCTCGTCGGCTTGCTCGAACTCAAGTCCGGATTCGTCTTCAAAGTCATCTATCATTCGGTCGCTCTCCATATCTTTCTTCGGCATGGTTCAGTTCCTCATCTTGTACTGTTGTACGATGCACTCCCGTTTATTGGAACGGTGATGAAAGGTCAAGTTTTTTCGATATTCAGCCCGGCTTAAGCAAACCATTGTTCCGGAATGTCAATTTTTGATTATAATACTTTGGATTTTTCGGCAAATAGTCCTGGAAGAATTTTTTTTCAATCCAGCGCCAAACGGCCGGGTTTTAGATGCTAAATATTATTCTTAATGCGATTCTGCCCATCTTCAGCATCATCCTGCTAGGATTCATACTAAAATGGAGAAATATCATCGATGACGCATTCGCCAGGACAGCAAACCTGATAGTATTCAATATCGGGATACCGGCAATGCTTCTCAGTGAGATCGCCCGGGCGCCTTTCAGTGAGAATTTCAACCTGAGAGCCGTAATATGCTCACTTGGTTCTTTGTGTATCGTACTCCTTTCAAGCATGTTGGCGGTTCGCGCCCTTTCGATCCGCGCAGACCGGCGCGGGACTTTTCTTCAGAACAGCATACACGGAAACATCGGATACATGGCCTATGCGATTGCTTATTACGCAATCGGGGAATCGAGCTTCGCCCGGATGGCGATTCTGAGCAGTTTTTTGATGGTCGGCCAAAATCTGCTTTCCGTATGGGCTCTTACCAGTTGTGACCCCGAGGCGCAGGTCAACGGGCGGAAATGGTGGCTCGTTATCAGAAATATCGTTCAAAATCCAATCGTATTGACCGTTGGGGTCGCGATTATCTTTGCGGCGCTGGGCCTTAAAATTCCCGGCCCCTTGAGCAAAGGACTCGATATCCTCGCCGGAATGGCGCTTCCGACCGCATTGCTCCTGATCGGCGCGAGCCTTTCGTTTGGCGCGATGAAGTCGATGGTTACCGAAATCCTCGCCATTGGGACCTTTAAACTTTTGGCATTGCCGCTTGTTGGCTACTCTCTGATGCTCGTGAGCAAAGTGCCCGGTCCGCTTATCCTCCCCGGAGTGATTCTGCTCGCCTCTCCTCCAGCCACTATATCCTATGTAATGGCAACCGAGCTTGGGGGTGATCCGGAACTTGCCGCAGCGAGCGTTTCGGTCTTCACTCTGGCCTCAGCCCTTTCTTATACATTGATTTTGTCTTTTCTCGCGTAATTGCAAGCGTCCGGAAACAAGCCACCCGCCGCCGGCCCCGCCTCGCGGGTGGGTGGGTGGGCTGTCGTGAATCCAATGTGGGCCGGCGCGGGTTGTGCCTCGCAGCGCACTAATGTGCGCGTAGCGGCTTTTTATAGGTTTCTTTGGGTTAATTACCTTATTTATAGTCTATCTGATTAGGATTATGAGGCGGAAAAAACCACCCTGCCACCCACAAGCGTCATAACTGCTTTGCCTTGCACTTCGATGCCGGCAAAGGGGCAGTTCCTGCTCTTCGATTTGAATCGGTTGACATCAATCGTATATTTCACTTCCGGATCTATAAGAGTCAAATCGGCAGTAGTCCCTTTGCGCAATGTGCCGAAAGGGATTGCCAGGATTCGGGCGGGGTTGCGCGATACCTTTGCGACTGCTTCCAGGGGAGTGAGGACGCCTTCGCGTATGAGCCGCAAAATAAGAGGCAGGGACGATTCCAGACCAATTATGCCATTTGCCGCATATTCGAATTCCAGCTCCTTTTCAACTGCGCTGTGTGGCGCATGATCCGAAGCAATAACATCGATGGTCCCGTCGCCCAGCCCGGCCTTTATTGCCTCGATGTCCTCGGGCCTCCTCAGCGGTGGATTGACCTTGTAGACCGGGTCGAAGGTGGAGATCAGTTCTTCGTTAAGTGTAAAATAATGGGGTGCGGTCTCTGCGCTGACGGGTACGCCCCGTTTTTTGGCCTCGCGTATCAGCGCCACAGACCCGGCAGTGCTGATATGAGCTAAATGAAGCCTGCTCCCGGTAAGTTCGGCCAGAAGAATGTCGCGGGCCACCATAATCTCTTCGGCAACCCTCGGTATGCCCCTCATGCCGAGCCTTGTCGATACGGGACCCTCATTCATCAGACCACCGATGGAAAGGTCCATGTCTTCGCAGTGGCTTATGACAAGCAGGTCGAAAGTTTTAGCATACTCGAGCGCGCGCCTCATAAGCATGCTGCTCATGACGGGCCGGCCGTCGTCCGATACGGCTGCGACCCCTGTGGCGCGAAGTTCCCCGTATTCAGCAATGTTCTTGCCCTCGATCCCCTTGCTTATGGCCCCCACGGGGAATACCCGGCAGGATCCCTCATCCCTGGCCTTCTCGAGAATATACTGGGTTACTGCGGCGCAGTCGTTTACCGGTTGAGTGTTGGGCATGCATGCCACCGAGGTGAATCCTCCCGCAGCGGCAGCCTGCGTTCCCGAGGAGATCGTCTCCTTGTATTCTTCTCCCGGTTCCCGCAGATGAACATGCATGTCTATCAGGCCCGGCACTATCCATTTGCCGCTCGCGTCGATTTGCTCGAACTGCGAGAGCTTTTCAGGGCCAAGTTCGATTTTCGCGCGCATTTCGGCTATGATTCCGTTCTCAATGAGAACGTCAACTACAGCGTCCAATCCCCTCGCAGGATCGATAACCCTGCCATTGCGCAAGACAAGATCAACTGAATTTTGCTTCGTGTCCATTATCACTCCGGGAAGAGGCAAAAGCCTGATAGACTATCTTTGCGCGAGCAGATAGAGCAGCGCCATCCTGACGGCAACACCGTTGGTTACCTGGTCCAGGATAACCGAATAGGGGCCGTCTGCGACTTCAGGGCTGATTTCCACCCCCCGGTTCATCGGGCCGGGATGCATAATCAAAACGTCTTTTTTCGCCCCCTTCAGCCTTTCGCCGTTTATGCCGTACAAAGTCGCATATTCGCGCAGTGAGGGCAACAACATCTGCTGCTGCCTTTCCTTTTGAAGACGCAGAACCATGATCACGTCGGCATCAGGTATGCACTGTTCCAGACGGTTCGACACCTGAACGCCCATTGCGTCGATATTGGGGGGAATGAGTGTGGCAGGGCCGCACACCACTACCCTGGACCCCATTTTTGTCAGGCCCCAGATATTGGAACGCGCCACCCTGCTATGGTATATGTCGCCGACGATAACCACGTTCAGGCCGTCCAGTGTGCTCTTGTTGTCGAGGATTGTCAGCATGTCGAGCAGCGCTTGAGAAGGATGCTCGTGCATTCCGTCCCCGGCGTTGATCACCGACGCCGTGGTGCGGCCGGCAAGCATCTGAGGAGCGCCGGAAGCAGAATGGCGTATTACGAAGACATCGGGTCTCATGGCCTCCAGGTTTTTCAGGGTATCCAGCCCCGTCTCGCCCTTGACTATCGAACTGGTTGAGGCGGTTATCGAGTAGGTGTCGGCGCTTAGTCGTTTTGCCGCGATATCAAAGGAGGTCCGCGTTCTGGTGCTCGGTTCGTAAAAAAGGTGAATGATCGTTTTGCCTCTAAGGGTGGGTACCTTTTTGATGGACCTCTCATTGATTTCTTTGAAAGAACGGGATAAATCTAAAAGGTATTCAATTTCGGCGACCTCCAGGTCGCGAATTCCCAGAAGGTCTTTCCGGTTGAAGCCCATATGAGTCCCTCACGAGGTCCTGGAGGACCGCTTCGAAGTCACCGCGTTGAGTCGCTGTTTGGGGAGATGCCCGGCGCCATGTGCCGGTTCCTGAATTTTCAACCAGTTACTCTACCACGACGTCGGGCACTGAGGGTAATCCAAAATCAGCCGATGCGAAAAATGAGGCTAAATTCTCTGTATGCTTCCTGCACTTTTTGATGAAGTTTTTTCAGTTTTAGTATTAAGATATATCTGAAAACAGCCGAGAGCCGGAAAGTCCGTGCTGTTCCGTGCCAGTTGACATGCGCTTTCAATGGCACTAAATGGAACGGCATATTTTATTTTGAAAGGAGTTGGAATGCAGAGAGTTCCCATCACCAAGGATGGATATAAGAAGCTTATGAGTGAATTAAAACGCCTGCAAAAGGAAGACCGCCCCTCAGTGATCAAGGCCATAGAGGAAGCTCGCGGGCACGGGGATATCTCGGAAAACGCCGAGTTCGAGTCCGCCAAGCAGAAACAGGGCATTATCGAAGGAAAGATTCAGGAATTGACCGAAAAGGCCGGTAATTCGCAAATAGTCGATTTGCCAAAGAACGTGGATGGGAAAGTCGTCTTTGGCTGCGTAGTGATCGTGGAAGACCTCGAAACCGGCGAGGTCAACTCATATCGATTGGTCGGTCCATATGAGGCCGACGTGCTGGCTGGAACCATATCTGTCACATCTCCCATCGGCAAAGCTCTCATCGGCCGGGAAGAAGGCGATGAAGTTAAGGTTCAGACACCTAAGGGCATCCGGAACATCGAAATCCTCACAATCCAGACATGACATAACCCCTGGCGTTCACAAGTTGGACTTACAGTTGCGCGGAAGTCCCTCTCGGCAGCGCGGGACAACGTTGCGGCCTCCTCGCCCCGAATTCTCAATGGAGATTTTCTCTCTAATAAGACGAGTCGTCACTGCGAGCTGCGCCCTGTGCTCAGCAATAAATATTGTTTTCTGCCTAAGCTGCCGGGTTCTCTCAAATTATAATTGCTATTCACCGGCTCACAGTTTATATTATATGTGGTATAAGATTAATTAACTCTCCAAGGAGCCGTAGGCATGAAACTTCCGAAGCTGATAGTAGCGATCCTGCTTGGCGTCTCCATCAATATGGCTGCGATTACCGGTTTCGCTCCCTCCGTGGGCGAGGTCTTCTCTCAGACTCTTGACAGCCCCATGCCTTCTTTTGAGAACCAATACGATACGGACCACTTCGTTCTCAAATGGACAAACCGGAGCGGGAATTCGAGCGACAATATCAAGGACCCGCAAATTATAAAGGAGACAGCGGGATATCTCGAGCAGGCGTGGACAAAATATACGGAGCTCTTTGGAAGAAAACCCTACACGGCCCCAGGCCGGGACAAGATAGAGGTGGTCTTTCGAAACATTGACTGCTTTGGAGTTGCAGATCCCCCAGATGGGCCGATTCAGTTCGATTCGAAGGCTTGGGTACATAACAAAGGCATCCGGCAGCCTACCTCAGCACACGAGTTGTTCCATAGACTGCAATACGCTTACGGTTACAAAACCAGGTGGATGCCGAAAAAACCTTACCAGTGGTTCACAGAGGGCACTGCGGCCTGGTCTGAGGTCTTTGTGTGGGGAAAGGTGAGCCGTGACTGCAAGGTGGACGCACTTTTCAAAGACACCAGAATGGACCTTTATCAAGCAGACACTACGGCGCTGCCCTTCTGGATATATTTTGTCAAGGGCAATCACGAGAATCCAAACAATCACCTCATGGTGGAGTATTTGGAAAAATGCGAACAACTCCATGATGAAAGGCTTGCCCTGAACGAAGTGATACAGGAAACATATGGATCGGTTGACGGCTTCTTCAAAGACTTTGAAAAAAACCGAAAAAATGGATTCTGGAGCGATGTCTGCTCGGTCCCGTACAAGTGCATCCTGGGACCTGAGGGAAAGGACCTTGTTGACGAGGTTAAAAGCATCCAGAAAAAAGGAAATTAGGAGTTAGAAACACCTTCCTTCAGAACGTTGTTTTCCTCGTATGATAAACTTATGTAATACCTTGCTCGAAAAAAATGCGCCTGACACATGATAGGAGCGGCGGACCGTGCGCGCAGCCATGCAGAACGCACAGACATTAAACGTGGTGCGTTTGAAGGCAAGCCAAATGTTAAGCGCATCAGTAAAGTGAAGTCACAATGGTGTCAAGGTCTCGCTCCGCGGGGCTTCGCCCAACTTAACTTTGTGAAGTGGGCTTGCCTGGCCTCCCTCAGCGAAGTGCGAGCGCGTGGCGCGGAGGCCGAACGCTCATTCTCGACAGCCCGCCCACTCACCCGCGAGACGGGGCGGGAGGCCTCATTGCCGCCGACCCCCTCGGCCCAGTGGTCCAGGGGGTCATTCGAAGCCGCTCGTTAGACGGGGATTTGCCAGTCCCTTCACCATTCCTCATTTTGATTGTAAAACGTGCATAAGGCCGTACAATAAGGGTTGGAGTGAAATCCTCCGTAGCGAGGCAAGAGATATGCAGGACACGAACGTTGTTGAGCTGCGAAAGCGCATAAAGTATTACTTTGACGTAGTGGAAAGCGGTGAGGTAGTGCGCGTTTACCGCAGAGGCAAACCGATTGCCGAGATTTTGCCGCTGACAAAGCGGCAGGCTTCCTGGAAGCTGGAAGTGCCGAGTCTTACTCTTCCGGGTCTGTCACTCAGCCGGGAAGTCCTGAAAGAGCGCTCGGAATCTGACTCATGAGGGTTTTCTTCGATACCTCTGCTTTCGTCAAAAGGTACATCGAGGAACCTGGCGCGGACAAGGTCATCGAGATCTGCATGAAGGCTGAGGAACTGGTTCTTAACGTCATTTGCCTGCCCGATACCGAGTTGCGTTGAAGAAAGTATCAAGTGATATTCTTCAAGAGCGTGGGAGCTGCGCCCCCCCGCACCCCATCGCCGCTATGCGGCTCACAATATCGACGCTCCGCGAGGCGGACCTCGCGCATGCGGTGGCTTGCCGCCCCCGATCTCCAGGCTCTGCCAGGCGTCCGCGCGTCCGCGCGTAGCCGAAATCCTGCGGGGGTGCGGGGCATCTTTAAAGTGAGAAAACTTTCCCCCGGTCAGTTTGGGGTTATTCGTCGCTCTTTGAACGCAATTCGGTATGAGAGGAGCGGGAAGCGGGAGTATTGAAATGACCAGAACGATTCCGGAAAGAATGCAGGCCGTTCAACTGGAAGAAAACGGCGGCCCGTTATTGGTGAGGCAAATCCCTGTCCCGCGCCCCGGACCGGGGGAAGTCCTGATAAGGATGGCTGCGTCTCCAATTAATCCATCGGATTTGTTTTTTCTGGCGGGAAATTATGCTTTTCAAAAACCTTTCCCCGTGGTTCCGGGATTGGAGGGAAGTGGAACGGTAGTGGATGCCGGAAAAGGTCTGGTTCCCCGTATGTGGATGGGGAAACGCGTGGCCTGTGCCGCCGCGCAAACCTCGGACGGCACATGGGCTGAATACATGGTGACGTCCGCGATGCTTTGTTTTCCGCTGCCGAAAAACCTCTCCCTGGAGCAGGGGGCGATGTTGATAGTCAATCCGATGACCGCACTTTCTTTTTTCGACATCGCCAAAAGCGAAAAGCACGCGGCCATTGTCAGTACCGCTGCGGCCAGCGCTCTGGGGAGGATGATAATCCGCCTGGGCCGGCAAAATGGCTTGCCCGTCATCAATATCGTGCGGCGGCAGGAACAGGTGGAACTCCTTGAATCGCTGGGAGCGCAATACGTACTCAACAGTCTCGATGAGGGGTTTCCCGATCGACTGCATACGCTAGCGCACCAACTGAAGGCTACCCTCATTCTCGATGCCGTAGGCGGAGGGCTGACGCAACAGCTTTTGGACGCCGCGCCGTTTGGCGGCACCGTGCTGGTTTATTCAAACCTGTCAGGCGAACCGTGCATATTCAACGCAGAAACTTTGATATTCGGCGATAAGAAGGTTGCGGGTTTTTTCCTTTCGAACCAGGCGGCAAAAAAGAGTTTTATTGCAAGACTGTGGTTTACCCAACGGGTAAAGAAACTGGCTACTGAGGCTTTGCAAACGGCCGTGCAAAAAAAGCTTCCACTAACGGCGGTACAAGAGGCACTGGAAATTTACCAGACTAATATGACCGCCGGCAAGGTCCTGCTTGTGGCGAATCCGGCGGAAGTTCCACAGACTGGAACCACGGATGAAGGAGCGTAGCGGGGTGGATGGATACAGATCAAGGGATTAAGGAATTGTGAACCACGGATGAAGGAGCGTAGCGGGGTTGATAAACACGGATTGTTGAATGAGGAAGAAACAAAGCGAACTTCACTCTTCACTCTTCACACTTCACTTTTTTCACGATCCGCTTCATACGCCGCTCTCGTTGAGCGCATCCAATATTTCAACTGCTGTCTCTTGAAATGGAGAAACACCGAACCTGGACAGAGCGTCGATAAATGAGGCCCTGCCCATACCTGAGAGTTGTGCCGCTCTTTCCTGACTGATTAGGCCAATTTCATACCACTTGACCGCGGCAGCAAGTCGCATTTCTCCCGCAAGTTCCTCGGGGCTCTTGTTCATGCCCAGAAGGACCTCGTCATCAACTTCCATGCATATGGTTCGGGTCACGGTGATGTCTCCTCGTATGATAGAATTATATGCAACACTCTGCGAAAAGAGATGCCTACCCGGGGGTACCGCCCTCAGCGATGCACGTCGGGGAGCGCGGAAGGCCGACCGCTCGTCGTGTCTGTTATGTGCGTTGGGTATGTAGCGGGAGGCCTTGTGCCCAAAAAGCAAACGCGAGCATCCGCGAGTGTTACATACAAGAGTCTCTTTTATCAGATAGCCGAGAGGTTTTCCAGTGACCATCCGGAGCAACCTTTTCATTTTTGCCCGGTATGTTCAGATTTTGAACCGTGCGAGGAAGAATGCCTCAAGGGTTGGTCTTGTTCCAGGTTCTTGAAACTCTTAACGTCCAGTGCTGAAGTGGGCCTCTGGCCTTCCATCCGGGCAGTATTTGCACAATGCTGTGCGCAGCACCGCGTGCTGTATAGAGGCGCATTTTGCATCTCGAGACCGATCCCCATATCGGCTCTCTACCTCGGCTGGTGAATCCGGCCCGTCAGTCGTGCCATAATTTGTAGGCGATCATGGCAGTTATAAGCTGCATGGAGGTGATAACTCCCACGCAGCCAAGCCATCCATACTGCTTCCAGAGAAAACCGGGAAGAATCGAGCCTGCACAGCCGCCGAAGTAGTAGAGGGCCACGTAGAGACCTGCAGCGCTGGACAGGCCCTCATTTGCAGCCTTGCCTACATGGCTCGATGATGCCGACTGGCATGCGAACACTCCGGAGGACTCGAGTGCCAGTCCTCCAATGATGACCGGCACATTCTGAATCAGTGTCAGCAGCATACCGGCCGCAGACATTCCCACGGCCCCCACGAGCGCCCGGCGGTGACCGACACGGTCCAGGATGTACCCCGCGACCGGTGTTATGACGGCGCCGATCAGGAACACGGTAAAAATTGACCCCAGAGCGGCAGGTCCAAGGTAAAAGGGCTTATCCGCCAGGTAAAAGTTAACATAGGTAAACGCCCCGACCATGCAAAACAGAACGTTAAATCCGACGGCGCAAGTCGCCAGAAGCTTAGGATTGCGCAAATGCGCGCGCATCGACCGAAGGGCCGCAGCCGCATTGCTTTGACGTATGAATTTTGTTGAACGTGGCAGGAGGAGCCATGTGGTCAACGCTGCGGCTAAAGTGATCGAGCCAAGGACAAAAAAAGGAATGCGCCAACCCCAGTGGGTTGCGGCCAAGCCGACGATGAAGCGCCCCGAAAAACCGCCGATAACCGTGCCGGTCACGTAGGTCGCCATGATGGACCCCACCGACTCGCTGGGCGATTCCTCGCTGATATATGCTATGGTAACGGCTATAATGCCCGGAATGAAAAGCCCCTGAAGAAAACGCCAGGCGATGAGCTGACCCAGGTTGACCGATGTCCCGGCCAAGGCAGTCGGAAGAGTGAGGCCCAGCATAGCGGCAACGATAACCCGCTTACGTCCCACGCCATCAGCCAGCAGACCAACCAGTGGGGCCATTAACGCCACTGCCAGTACCGGTGCGGTCACAGTAAGACTCACCATCACTTCCGATGCCCGGAAGATCTGCCGTAATTCCGGCAGCAGCGGCTGAGTAGCATAAAGATTAAGAAACGCGCCGAAGCCGGTGATAAACAAGGCCGTCAGAGCGCTCACCCGGCCGCGGGCGGCGGCTCGGGCGGATATGGCCGGCCGTGTTGTGGAGCATGGCACTTCCGGACTCATCAACGTATTTCTCCTGGTCAAAGCAACTATCTGAACCGGCTGTATCCTGAATAATGCGTCAACTTGACCCCCAACTGGAGTCGAACCGCATTTCCGGGCTGGATTCCATCCCCAAAAGCTCTTGGAATCCCGAATGTCCGTAAATAATACGGTATTCCGATCAAAACCCGCGAGGAAAAATGCCGAACAGACCAATTTGGGCAATTTGAGAAAGCTGGGAAGGGGGAGGGCGGAGGACGGAGGGCGGAGGACGGAGGACTGAGGGCGGAGAGCGGAGAGCGGCAAGGGGGAAGAGTGAGTTGCGCCGATTAAAACCGGCGAGGAGTTGTGGATGAAAGAGCCATACGGTGAAGGTCCAGCGAGCCACACCGGCCCCGAGCCATGCGCAGGTGCCCGCGAGGACACAGGCGAAGCGTTGGCAGGGGCACACACAGGCCAGGTATCGAGCTGCGAAATCAACCTTTCCGGGACGCCGACGCTGTTCACTCAAGCGGAAGGCAACACCGAGCATGGCGATAGGCGCGAGTCATGTGAAGGTCCCTCGAAGTCTAAGACCCTGAGCATGTGTGGAAACTCCTCGCACGGGAATCGGGAGATCCCGAAGGTATCCGTCCAAGATGGTAGGGTGGGTCGGCCGGAGAAGGCTAAGTGCCGCACATCCGGCGTGTACGCCTCCGGGAAGTCAGACGGTTGCATAGTGTGCGCTGGACAGCGCTCAAGTCAGGAGGGTTAAAGTCCCTCTGGCTCTCAGATGAGGGGAGCCATATCCAAAAGCGGGGGTAATGCCTCGCTGGCCGGAGAGAGTGGGTAGGGAGAACCCTAAACGGGCACGTAACTGGAAACGGTGGATACGGCCAAGGGGAAGGACCTAAGTTCACGCTCTGTCGCAAGACAACCGGAGGGCAGGGTGTCCATCGTGAGGTGGAATCCGAAGGGCATGCGGAGAAGCACCGGGCCGTAATCAAGGGGGCTACCCCGTTGATGAACCGGTCGGCCAAAGATGGGGCAAGGTCGAGCCTGCATTATGGAGGCGAAGGCGTTCTCATTCACCCATCGCACCAAGGTGTTTGCGGATGGCACGGTGCGGAAGATCTGAGCGTGACTCCAGGAGGACTCATGCGGTTTGCGGGTGGCACCGCAATAAGTGACCCTATAAGCCGAAAGGCGAAGTGGGAAGCAAAGCCGGGTGAGTAGTCGGACGGCCGAGTAGTACCTTGAAGCGAGGTGAAAGCTTCGCGACCGCGCAAAGCGGCAGCCGGATGGGCTGGGGAAGGAGGCCGGCAAAGGTGGTCGAGTGTGGACGGGAGGTGAGATGAGTAAGGATGATGGCGCGGAAAGTTCGCTTAGTGAAAAACCCATAAGCCATTGGCCGAGGAGACTTGCTGACTGGCTCAACCCGACGGAAGCAAAGAAGGTCCATTCCTTAGTGGATAAGGTTTACAAGCGGAAGAACTTGGAACTGGCCTGGGAGAAGGTGCGGCGGAATAAGGGCAGCGGTGGTGTGGATGGACAGAGCCTTGAGGAGTTTAAAGAGTCGCTCGATGAGCATCTGGATAGACTTCATGAGGAACTGAAAACGAACGCCTATATGCCCCGGCCCGTACGGCAACATCTGATTCCTAAAGCCGGACAGCCGGGTAAGTTTAGAGCACTGGGCATCCCCACGATTTATGACCGGGTGTGTCAGCAGGCGCTTTTGAACCGGTTGGAACCGATCTTTGAGCCGGTATTCGATGAGGCCAACTTCGGGTATCGGAAGGGAAGATCGGCTAAAGATGCGCTGGGAAAGGTCTGGAAGGAAGTGAAAGATGGGAATGAGTGGATCGTGGATGCCGACCTGAAGGATTTTTTCGGGTCGGTGGATCATGGAAAGCTTATGACCCTGATGAATCAGCGGATATCTGACAGCCGTGTGCTGCGCCTGATCGAGAAGATGCTCACCGCGGGGTGCGCCGCAAGTGGGAGGCTCCTTCCCACAGAACAAGGCACCCCTCAAGGCGGGGTGGTTTCACCATTGCTCAGTAATGTCTTGTTGACTCCGTTTGACCGCGAGATGCGGCGTAAAGGGTATCGGTTGACAAGATACGCTGATGATTGGGTGGTCACCTGCAAAACCAAAGCAGAAGCTACGGCTGCCTTAGCTGTGGCAACGCGGATTCTCTCTCGGTTGGGTGTGACCCTACACTCTGAGAAGACTCGAATCGTCCATGTACGTCACGGTTTTGAGTTTCTTGGGTTCAAAATCAAGCGAGGCAGTCGCCCGTTGAGGCTCCGGGCGGACAAGATTCGCAGCGGGGCTGCCACGGGAAAGCTATATGCGTATCCGCGGCAGAAATCAGTGGATCACTTCAAGGAACAGGTCCGATGCCGGACTCGACGTAAAGCCTCTGTGAGTACTCAGGAGCTGATTGAGCAGGTGAACCCGGTAATTCGAGGATGGGGCCTGTACTATTGCAAGGCCCATGTCCGCAAGCTCTTCCACCGTCTCGATGCCTGGATCGTGCGGCGAACTTGGTCGCATCGGTACAAGCGCTGGAGATGTCAGGGCTGGAAAACCCTCCCGACGCCAAAGCTCTATGGCGAAATGGGACTTGTAAATCTAATCTCACTGATTCCTTCTCTGGCTTCTGGAAACCTCTAACCTTTGTGAAAGCTGGATGCGGGAAAACTGCACGTCCAGTTTGGGAGGCGGACGGAGGCAAGCCTAAAGGGGCGCCTCCTCCGACCCGACACCTGAGAAGCCATCGAACAAGGGCGGTCTGCCTGCGGAGATGGTGGAGGGAAGGCGACCGACCAAGGGGAATATCGCGCCGATGGCCGTGGCTCAGACGCAGAGCTGGATTGCCATGTCGTTCTGCGCGATGTACGCAGGGTGGCAGGTGGACCTTTGTGTTCGTTCATATGGCATCTTGTGCTCCTGCGTCACACCCGAGGTAGGAGCCGTATGAGGTAATTCCTCACGTACGGATCTGTGCGGGGGGTGCCGGGTAACCGGCATTCCTACCGCGATATGGGTGAGCGGGTGAAGGGGGGAGCAGGAGGCGGGAAGCAGGGAGCAGGGGGGCAATGCTTTTGAATTAAGGAATTGAGGGATTTAGGAATTGAGAAATTGAAAAATCCCTCCTTTCCGAATCGGAAACCGCTAGCCTGAGTTTACGACTTATTTGCGGGGACAGCAGATAACCACCTGTAATTAGGTTAGATTTGGTTCCGGCGGTGTATTACCTACCTAGTACTTCTTGAATTTGGAGGCAATTGGCGAGCTTAAGCTGACGAGGAGACATACGACTGAGGGTAATATGGTCCCTGCGGTGTGCCAGGGTTCCTGGGGGATAGATGACAGCAACCTCCCGGATCTCTGAGAGATCCTTAAGGAGAGCGGGGAGTGATAATTCGATCCCTTTTTCGTAGGCTTTCTTACGCGCCAAGGAGCAAAGAAGCAAGGCCAGGACGCAATAGAGGGCGTGCACCTTGAGTTTTTGGTCGGTCCAATGGTGTGCGGGTTGCCAACGTAGGAAATCGACATTCTTCATATTCTTGAAGGTTTGCTCCACGGCAGTGAGACTACGATAGGCTTCAATAACATCCTGGGCCGTCCAATTGAGTCGGTTGGAGACCAGCATTGTTCTACCCAAACGATGCTGAGTAAGGTTGTG
Source organism: Syntrophobacteraceae bacterium (assembly GCA_049515795.1). Classification (GTDB taxonomy): domain Bacteria; phylum Desulfobacterota; class Syntrophobacteria; order Syntrophobacterales; family Syntrophobacteraceae; genus SbD1. The sequence continues at coordinate 415 of JBEKTT010000030.1, read as the reverse complement.
TAAGGCTGTGTGATTTACAGAGTATTTGAGGCGTGGCAAGCCATTTTCGTCATTGATTTCGGTTTGGGTCAGATCTTTCATAAACTGTGGGGTCAGGATTTCGCCAACGGCTTTACGAACACTCGCAATAGTGGGCTGTTTGCCACGAGCTTTTCCTTGGCGCCACTTTGAGAGATGGTGTTCAAGATCCATGAGTTTCTTCTGACATTTCACCAGGTTGGTGGTTACTCCGGAAAGCTGCTGAGTGAAGAAACTTTCAGTGTAGGCCACCACAACCAGACATTGATAGGCCCATATTCTTTGGGAAGTTGTGAAAGCAAGGGTTCCAGGCAAGGTGGGTATTTCCTTGAACTGATCAAGGGGAGTGCTCAGAGTGTCTTTGAGACGATTGGCCGAGAGCGCTGCGACAAAGCCA
>JBEKTT010000029.1:0-55002 GCA_049515795.1 Syntrophobacteraceae bacterium | reverse complement strand
ACTTATATAATACCTGAAAAAAATGCGCCTGACATGATAAGAGCGGCGACCGTGCGCGCAGCCATGCAGAACGCACAGACATTAAACGTGGTGCGTTTGAAGGCAAGCCAGATGTTAAGCGCATCAGAAAGTGAAGTTGCAATGGTGTAAAGGTTTCGCTTCGCAGGGCTTCGCGCAACTTCACTTTGTGAAGTGGGCTTGCCCGGCCTCCCGTAGCGACATGTGAGCGCGTAGCGCGCAGGCCGACCGCTCATTCTCGACGCTTTCCATGACCTGTCTATGACCAGAGACGGGGCGGGAGCGGAAGGCCTGCTCCGGTTCGACCGCAATAAATAAAAAAGCGCTCCGCGAAGAGCGCCTGGCTGCGGCAGGACCGCTTTTGAGCTTTACGCCCCGGCTTTTACGGAGTCCAGCAGTATATAGTAATCCTCATAAGTATCGGCCGCACTTTGGATTAATTCATAGAGGTCGTCGAGGTCCATGTTTACCACGGCGTCCTTGTCAGGTGACTCTTCTTTCAATTCTATCCAGATCCAGTCGAGAAGCATTTCCTCCGGATCGCTGTAACCCTCTTCGCGTTTATCCAGGCTGCCGTCGCGAATTTTTTGTCCAACCTTCTTCAGGGCAGCCCTGACAAATTCTTTCATATCCATTCAACACCCCCCTCTATGTAAACGGCCTGTTCCCAACAGGAAAGCAAACGGTTGAAAACTTTTTAAAAAATGCATTTCAGCCGGGACAAAATAGCTCATTAACGCCATGCGTTCAACCCTATTTATCCGCTCTTGAACTGTTTTGGTGACAGCGCTCCAACTCTTTTCTTGTTCAATTTACAACTACTTAATATAATTCCGGCCTAAAACGCAAAACAGGTGATTTCGAACTCATCATTTTTGCAGAAATCCAATTCTTTGGATAGGGGACCATTTTTATGGCCGAGAAGCAGTACCTGATCGATTCTATCAATGTCGACAACTCCTGGCGCCTTTTCAAAATTCTGGCGGAGTTCGTCGATGGTTTCGAAACCCTGGGCGATCTTTACCCGGCTGTCACTATTTTCGGATCGGCTCGAGTAAAGCCTGGCGATGAGACTTATGAAAAAACATACGAGATCGCCAAAAAACTCTCCATGCACGGATACAATATTATCACGGGCGGGGGACCCGGGGTGATGGAGGCAGGCAACAAGGGCGCAAAGGAAGGGGGCGCTCAATCGGTTGGGCTCAATATCGAACTTCCGCTCGAGCAGCGCTCGAACCCTTATTCCACGTTAAAGCTCAGTTTCAAGTACTTTTTCGTCCGCAAGGTGATGTTTGTCAAATACGCCCAGGCCTATATCGGGATGCCGGGCGGCTTCGGGACAATTGATGAAATCTTCGAGGCGCTTACTCTGATCCAAACCAATCGCATAAAGCCTTTTCCAGTGATCCTGGTTGGAACTAAATACTGGACGGGCCTCCTGGAATGGATTCGCAACACCCTTCTTTACGGCGAATACATTTCGCCGGATGATCTTTGTTTGGTTACGATTCTGGATGATCCTGACGAAGTAGTCCACACGATCAAAAAATATGTAATCGTCTGATTGAGGGGGTCTGTTTTAAATGCCGATCTACGAATACCGGTGCAGGAAATGCCAACGAAAATTCGAGAAAATAACCTTTCGGGTGTCCGAGGACGTCCCGGCCGAGTGCAGCCACTGCGGCAGCCTCGAGGTTGAGCGGGTTCCATCTCGAGTCAGGGTCCGTCTGTCTGAGGAGACCAGAATGGAGCGCATGGCCGATCCATCCCGCTTTTCAGGCCTTGATGAAAACGATCCGAAGAGCATGGCCAAATGGATGAAGTCCATGAGCAAGGAGATGGGAGACGACCTGGGGGAGGACTTCGACGTGGACGCCATGATGGATGAGGCAATGGCGGAAAAGGAAGGCGCAGAGGGCGGGGGCCCCGGCATTGGCGATTTGGGTCCGGGCGGCGATGATGACTGAAGATGACCGAAGCCCGGGTTTTTCTTACGGGCCGGTTTCCTCATTCAGGTGGCGGACTCTTGCACAGCACAAGGGTCTGAGCCTGGGCGAGGCTGTTTCCGATTACCTCAAGGTCCCCAAAGGGGAGGCGGCCGGCCTGATCGACTTCGGATCGGTTTATGTCCGGGGCCGGATAGAGCGCAATCCTTCGATGATACTCTCCGGGGGAGAAGAGATTTGTGCTGCCTTTCCTCCTTACGGAATCCGCAGGTTCTACGAAATCGATCCGGCCCGCGTAATCCTGCGCGATCGCTTTATTCTCGTAATATGACAAGGAAGCCGGTATTCCAAGCCAGCAGACCCCATACGACGCCTACAACAATGTTTTCGCGGCCTTGTTGCGCCATCTCGCAGGGGAGCGGACCACGGACCGCTACGCGGCTATCCACAACAGGCTCGACAGGGAAACGAGCGGCGTTGTGCTGTTTGCGCTCGAAAAGAGGGTAAATGAGCCCCTGGGCAGGGCTTTCCAGCAAAGGCGCGTAAAAAAGGAATATCTCGCATGGGTCGAGGGCGCCCCGAAAAATGATTCGTGGACATCTGATTCGGAAATTGGAAAAATCGGCGGCAAATACACGGCGGTAAGCAAAGGCGAAGGCAAGAAAGCCGAAACCCTTTTCCGTGTATTGCGTCGGGAAGCGGGCCGCACGCTCGTTCTGGCCAGCCCCCTCACGGGCAGGACCCACCAGATAAGAATTCACCTGGCCGAAGCCGGCCATCCTGCAGCGGGCGACCGGGCCTACGGCGCAAAACCGGACAGGCGTCTATACCTGCACGCCTGGCGGCTCATGTTGAAACATCCCGTCTCAGGGGAACATCTTTGTCTTGAAGCTCCGGTCCCCGCCGATTGGCCGGCCGTCTAATAAAACTTCACCTCACCCCGAATCATGGGCGCCGGCCGGCATCCGCCACCCGACCTCCGCTCTCAGCCCATGTTCCTCCCCGTCGAGAAGCGGGTAATGGCACAATTCTCCCAGGTAGTTTTGGACGATCATCCTTCCGCCGCCGATTTCCCTGATCATATTGGGCAGGAGCGGCATTTTCCCTCTCCCACCCGGCAGATCGACGACGAAATGGGGCATCGCCGGCCCTGAAATCCTGTTTCGAAGTTTGCGCAGGATTCGGAGGCCGGTGCTGATTGGGGTTCTGAAGTGGGCCGTGCTCCTGGCCAGGTCCATCTGCATCAGGTAATAGGGGCGGACCCGAAAGGAGAGCAGCCCGTGAAACAGCTCGGCGAGGACGGCTTCGCCGTCGTTTACGCCGCGCAGAAGGACAGTCTGGCTGCCCAGGGGGATGCCTGCGTCGGCCAGTATCGCGCAGGCCCGCTGCGAGTCGGCCGTAAGTTCGGCGGGATGGTTGAAATGAATATTTATGAAAAGAGGGTGAAACTCCGCAAGCATAGCCGCCAGTTCAGGGGTGATCCATTGGGGAAGAGCGCAGGGGACCCGGCTTCCGATCCTGATTATCTGCACGTGCTTGATCTCCCGCAGCCTGCTCAGAATCTCCCGAAGATGCTCCAGGGCAAGCAGAAGAGGGTCGCCGCCCGACAGGAGCACGTCGTGGATTTGTTCATTTCTCGCGATGTAGTCCAGGGCAGGCGCAAGGTCCGGGGGCGCCTCAGTTGCCAGCGCCGGCCAATGGCCGCCCGGCCATTTCCTCTTCCGTGTGCAGAACCTGCAATGGACGGCGCACTGGTCGCTCACCAGCCACAGCACGCGATTTGGATACCTGTGAACCAGGTTTGGAACAGGCGCAAGGCCCTCTTCACAGAGCGGGTCCTCAAAACCGGAAGTATCCGAAATCTCCTTTGTATCGGGGACTACCTGGCTCCAGACTGCGTCTCCGGCGCTTCGAATAAGCCCCTCGAAATAGGAATTCAACCTGAAGGGATACTCGCGGACAACAGGTTCCAGGGGAGAGGAGTCGAGTTTCCATTTCCTGGCGAAGCCGTTTAGCGAAAGCATGAAGTCTCCGAAAAAGGCGCCCCACAATAGCCCACCGCAAATGATAGATCACGGATCAACACGGATGCACACGGATAGGTGAAGCATCACGGGGCGCCTTTGGGTTTTATTTGTGTGCATACATCAAATCAAATCGCTTGTCCATCACGCCCCGATCTGGCTACAAACCCGACATCGCACACAAATAAAAGCCAACGCGGAGCGAGAATCTGCATCGTGCGACGCTACATTATATCTTCCTGGTGTGGGTTGTGGTGCGGTTTGGTAAGCGGGTGCGCATGGGGTCGCCCTGCGTTTCACCCGCCTTTAAGACACGGCCGGCTACGTCTTTGCCGGCCAAGGCGCAAATCCTGACTCGCGCCGGCACCAGCATGTGCGTCGTGCTCAACCAGTGACTAGAACTCTTGTTCCTCACCTGGCGGCTCCCGCGTCAGCCGGCTTGTACCCATCAGAAGGGTTGCAGATGTAGGGTTTGATGAACACGGATGAATGAGCGGGGCGTACTGAGATAGCCTTATTTTAAGTCTATCTCAGCAGGATTGCGAAAGATCTAAATTAAACACGAGCAGGCTTGCAGGTAAATGGATATTTCAATTGTCCCTGCCTGCCATATCAGATACATTGCCCAGACTCCTGATCTGCGAAACAAAGGTAAAACAGGTTTAATAATGGGCAATTGGCTCAAAATTTACGGCAACAGGCGCGTCTTGAGCCTGGTCGGCCTGGGTTTTTCCTCGGGACTTCCCCTTGCGCTCACGGCTTCGACACTCCAGGCATGGCTCGTGACGGAGAAGGTTGACCTGAGCATTGTAGGCGCCTTTTCACTGGTCGGCCTGCCCTATGCTCTGAAAGTGTTCTGGGCGCCGCTCATGGATCGGTTCAGCCCGCCGTGGCTGGGAAGAAGGCGCGGTTGGATCGTTTCAATTCAAATCCTGCTGGCCGTCGCAATCCTTTTTCTCGGCTGCTCCTCACCGGGTTCTTTCCCCGCCTACGTTGGGCTTGCGGCCTTGGTCACGGCTTTTCTCAGCGCCAGCCAGGATATCGCGATCGACGCATACAGGGCTGATGTTTTGCGCGAAACGGAACTTGGGCCGGGGGCAGCCACAGCGGTCGTTGGATACAGGTCGGCCATTCTCGTCTCCGGGGCGCTCGCGCTGATTCTGTCCGATCACGTTTCCTGGCGCACCGTTTATAGCTTGATGGCCGCCGTGATGCTCGTGAACACGCTTTTTACGCTCGCAGCTCCCGAGCCCGAAATCAGGGTAACCCCTCCAAAAAGCCTCAAAGAGGCGGTCTGGGGGCCGCTTACCGGCTACTTCAAACGCTCGGGTGCAGTCGAGATGCTGTTTTTTATATTGATTTACAGACTGGGAAACGTCATGGCCGGGGCAATGACCACCCCTTTTTTGCTCGATATCGGCTTCAGCCGTTCGGACGTCGGCATGGTGAACAAAGTCTTCGGGCTGATCAGCACGATTGTTGGCACTCTGGTGGGCGGGAGCATCGTATCCAAAATCGGCATAAATCGCTCTCTTTGGGTTTTTGGTTTCCTGCAGGCCCTGTCCAATTTCTCTTTTACGGCGCTTGCCCTGATCGGGAAAAGCTACCCTGCGATGATTACCGCAATCGGGATCGAGAACATATGCGTAGGGATGGGTGACGCGGCCTTTATCGCCTTCATGATGAGCCTTTGCGACAAGCGTTTCACGGCGACCCAGTATGCACTGCTGACAAGTTTTATGGCAGTTGGCAGGATCGTTGCGGGAGCGCCTACCGGGGCTATTGCGCAGGCGCTTGGATGGCCTGTTTTCTTCTCTTTGAGCGTCCTCGGCGCTTTTCCCGGGATTGTGCTTCTCGCCCGCTTTGCGCCCTGGAACGGCAGGGGAAGAGCGGCGCTGAGCGATGCCGACCGGCTTTAACAAACAATGCCGCCGGCCCACGTTGGACTGCGTCTGAACAAACCCCACGTCCCGAGAGGTGGGGTGGCCCGGATCCGCATACTCAGCCCCTCAGCCTCGATTTCCTCGTATGATAGACTTATATAATACCTTGCTCGAAAAAAAATGCGCCTGACATGATAAGAGCGGCGACCGTGCGCGCAGCCATGCAGACAGCGCAGCCAGAAAGTGTGGTACGTTTGGAGGCAAGCCGGGTGTAAAGCGCATCATAAAGTGAAGTGACTAAGGTGTGCAGATCACGCTTCGCGCGCTTCGCACTGCTTCACTTTGTGAGGTGCTCTTGCGGGCCTCCCTACTCGATGTGCGAGCGCGTAGCGGGAAGGCTGACCGCATGCTATGTCTATCGGACGTGGTGGGCGGGAGCGGGAGGCCTTGAAAAAGTTTGGTTTTTGAGCGCTATTTTTGTTAATCTATAAAATTTGTATATCCTGGTTCAGGAGGAAGACTGACAGATCGTGATCGACTGGCTGAAACGAATAGGCTCGAAAACCTCAGACATGCTCCGCGGGGACCACTACGGCTATTCCGTGGATATAATACCACGATTTCCCCTCCAGAAATGGTTTGAGCGAATGGTGCGCCATATCACCGTTCCCGAAGACCAGCAGAAATCACTCGAGGATCTGGCCCGCAAGGGCGGCATAGTCTATGCCATGAAAGAGTCATCGCAGATCGATTTCGTCTATATCAGCATGCGATTGCATCAACTTGGCCTGCCATCTCCCGTATTCATGTTTGACCATCATCCTTACTTTTGGCAGCCCCGATGGTACGGGATCAAGAACCTCGTCTACCACTGCGCCCATCTGTTGCGCCACGGTTGTTTCCCGGACCCCTACGCCGGGGGCCACTACGTCGAAAAGATCAAGGCAGGCCAGTCCGGTGTCTTTTCTCTTGTCGGCAAGCGGGGCTACTATCGCAGCACGGTCCTTGTGGGAAACGATCCCCTGGAGCATCTGATAGATATCCAGAAAACATGCGATCGGCCGATTTTTATCGTGCCTCTCGTGCTTCTGTACAGCAGGCGTCCGGAGGGGCGTCAGAGATGGGGGCCCCTGGAGTTTTTTCTGGGCCAGAAGAAACCTTTCGGTTTTTTACGGAAGATGATTTCGTCTATCCGAGGCAATCCCTACGCGGTAATGGAGACCGGGGAGCCGCTGAACGTGCTGGAAACTTTGCCCGAGTTGTCCAAAGACCTCTGGCAAAAACGCAAACAGATTTTCGAACTTCGCCGTACCCTGATCGATTCGGTTGATGAAATCAAAAGGGCGGTTGTGGGCCCGATCACCAAGAGCAAGCTGGAGATGAAGGAGATAATTCTCCACCACCCGAAGCTCGAGGCCCTGATGGAGCGGCGCGCCCGCGCCACCTCTCAGGAAATCTGGAGAGTGCGGCTTGAGGCCGACAGTTACCTCGATGAGATCGCCGCCAACTACAACGTCACTTTCATTCAGATTGCGGCTAAGATCTTCAACTGGGTCTGGAACAATGTGTTCGACGGCATCGAGATGGATTCCGAAAGCCTGCAGAAAGTCAAACGTGCAGCCCGCCAGCACACGCTCGTATATGTTCCATGTCATAAGAGCCACATGGACTACCTCCTGCTCTCTCAGCTTCTGTATTCAAACAATCTTTACGCGCCTTTCATAGCAGCGGGAAAGAACCTTGCCTTCTGGCCTCTGGGGCCGATTTTTCGCATGGGCGGGGCCTTTTTCATACGCCGCACCTTCAAGGGGCTGAAGTTCTATGCCGAGGTCTTCGCGCTCTATGTCAAGACAATGGTCCAACTGGGCCATAATGTCGAATTTTTCATAGAGGGGGGCCGCAGCCGGACAGGGAAACTCGTGCTGCCAAAGCTTGGATTGTTGGCCATCCTCATTCAGGCAGTCGAGGAAGGCTTTTGCGACGATCTGGTCTTCGTGCCCACCTCGATATGCTATGATCGTATTCCCGAGGTAGAATCGTATCTGAGAGAGATTACCGGGGGACCCAAGCAAAAGGAAAACCTCGGCCAACTCGTGCGACTGCGGCGAGTCATGCGGAAGCGATACGGGCGTGCTTACATCAGATTCGCTGAACCTATTTCACTCAGGGGCTACCTTGAGCGCCACAACTATGATGTGGGCATGATGGACCCCAAAGAGCGCCATGCGATGTACCGGCATTTTGCTTACCGGATCATACATTATATAAACCAGGAATCGATGGTTACGCCCTTTGCCCTGGCCGCCTCCGCCCTTCTGGCGCAGGCCCGCCACGGAGTTTCCAAAGCCGAGTTTCTGGAAATATCCCAGACATTTCACGACTTCATCGCAGCCCGGAAGGTCGGGCTTTCCAGGACAATGAAAAACCTTGGCGCAAGCCTTCAGGATTCGCTCCGCAACATGGAGCGCAGCAAGCTCATCGGAAAGCTCAAGGACGAAGACGATGATCTGGAAGAAGAGGTTTTCACTCTTGAGGACAATAAGCGGCTCGCACTTGAATTCTACAAGAACAACGTCATCCACTTCCTGCTTCCTGCGGCCTACGTATCGACTTCGATCCTTGCGCAGCAGACTTTCCGATTCAGTTTGAGTCAGGTGCTTGAAGACGTAACTTTCACAAAGAACTTCTTTAAGTTCGAGTTCGTTTACGACAACGAACTGAGTGACGAAAATCTCGTGGGGGACGTGATCCATATCTATGAGAATCTGGAATTTCTGCACCGCGTTGCAGAAGGTGACCGGCCATTCATTTTAACTCACAAGGGTCTGGGAGCCTCACATGCGTTTCACGGGTTGCTGCGGAACTATTTCGAGGGCTATTGGCTGGTCTTGCGCGGCTTGCGCTATCTTCAGAAAAACGGCGTTTCGGAAAAGGATTTCATTAAGAAGATCCTCGGGTTAGGTCAGAAAGCCCTGAAGCTGGGGCTGGTCGAGAGGCCCGAGTGCGTTTCCAAGATAATATTCGACAACGCGCTCAAGCTTTATGTGGAAAAGAACATAATTGTAAAGAAAGCAAGCGGAGATAAGGAAGACGAGGAACTATTGCACCCGGGAACCGAAAGCCACGCTGTTATCCAGTTTTACAGCAAACAGATAAGCCGCTTTCTGCGTTCAACCCATTTCGCGCTGCAATAAGAGCTCAAAAGCTGGCGCAATCGCTTCCGAATTACTCTTTGGCAGTGGTGGAAATAATCAGGAGGTATTTAGATGGACATTTCCGTTCACCCCCATGACCCGGCGAAAAGGCGTCCAAAGCCTAAAGATGAAAAAAACCTGGTTTTCGGCCGAGTTTTCAGCGACCACATGTTTATGATGGATTTTGCGAAGGGGAAGGGATGGCAGAATACCCGGATCGTTCCTTACCACCTTCTGGAGATGGACCCGGCCGCAATGGTGCTTCATTACGGACAGGGGATATTCGAAGGCCTGAAGGCCTACAGGTGGCCAAACGACAAGATATGCCTCTTCAGGTCCGACCGGAACTGGGAGCGTTTCAACCGTTCGGCTCGAAGGATGTGCATGCCCGAGATCGATCCGGCATTCCAAATGCGGGCCGTCGAACAGCTCCTTGAGCTGGACAAGGACTGGGTCCCGCACAGCGTTGGCTCCTCGCTCTACATAAGGCCGACTATGATCGCCACAGAACCTCACCTGGGAGTGCGTCCGTCCGACGATTATCTCTATTTCATAATAACCGGTCCGGTGGCCGCATACTATGCCGAAGGGTTCAATCCGGTAAAAATATATGTAACGGAGGAATATGTCCGGACGGTCCGGGGTGGGGTCGGCGAAGCCAAGACGATGGCAAACTATGCCTCGAGCCTCTTCGCGGCGGAAATCGCAAAGAAGAAGGGCTTCACCCAGGTTTTGTGGCTGGATGCCGTCGAACGGCGCTATGTCGAGGAAGTGGGAACAAGCAACATTTTCTTCAGGATCGGCGAGGAACTTATAACTCCGCCTCTTGCCGGTTCGATCCTGCCGGGGATTACCCGCGATTGTGTGTTGCAGCTCGCCGGCCACTGGGGCATCAAGGTAACCGAGCGCCCGATTTCAATCGACGAAGTGATCGAGACGGTCCAGTCCGGAGAAATGAAGGAGGTTTTTGCCTCCGGGACCGCAGCGGTAATTTCACCGGTTGGAGAAATCTCATACCGTGACCGGATGTACAGGATTTCTGAGGGAAGAGTGGGCGTGTGGGCCCAGGAGCTTTACGATGAAATCCTGGGCATACAGTACGGCGAAAGAGAAGATATATTCGGGTGGATTAGGCATCTAAACTTATGAGGCGGGCCAGACACGCTGAAAGGCTTTTCGGGAAGACAATCTCGTATGATAGACTTATATAATACCCTGCTCAAAAAAAGAACCGGCTCTTTCCGCGCAGCCATGCAGACAGTGCAGACAGAAAGTGTGGTGCGTTTGGAGGCAAGCCAAGCGTTAAGCGCTTCAGAAAGTGAAGCGAAAATGATGTGTTAATTACGCTTCGCGAGCTTCGCACTGCTTCACTTTGCGAAGCGTGCTTGCTGGCCTCGCTTTACGGCGTGTGAGCGCGTAGCGCGAAGGCAGACCGCTCATTCTCGACAGCCCGCCCACCCACCCGCGAGACGGGGCGGAAGCGGGAGGCCTTACGGGGTGTTTTGGCAGGAGAATATGATGCTTTTGTTGGCGATATTCGGCTCACCGAGGAAGAATGGCAACACCGACCTTATGATGGAAAGTTTTCTGGAGGGGGCTTTATCGGCCGCCGATGTTGAACTGCAGAAAATCTATATCAGGGACCTCAGGATTTCAGGTTGCCAGTCCTGCGGGTATTGCGATGAACATGGAGTTTGTGTGCAGCAGGATGATATGCAGAAGGTCTACCCCCTTTTCGATACGGCTGAAAGGATCGTTATCTCTAGCCCCATCTACTTTTACGGGCTGAACGGCCAGACAAAGCTGCTCGTGGACCGCAGTCAGGCCCCGTATATGCGAAAGTATAAGAGAAAAGCCGAGGGTCATGCACCTTTGCCCCCCGCTGACAGGAAGGGATTTTTCCTGTGCGCGGGGGCTACTCGAGGTAAACGGCTTTTCGATTGTCCCGCTTTGACCGTAAGGTACTTCTTCGACGCGATCGATGTGGAATACGCTGGAGAAGTCTGTTTTCGGCAGATAGATGAAAAAGGGGCCATAGGACGCCATCCCACGGCCCTTGGAGATTGCAAACAGGCCGGGATGGCGTTTGTTTCCGATGGTTCATGATCGCGGCCACGGGCCTCCTGCAAGGCCTCCCGCTCCCGCCCCGTCTCGCGGGTGGGTGGGCCGGGCTGTCGAGAATGAGCGGTCGGCCTCCGCGCTATGCGCTCACATGTCGCTACGAGAGGCCGGGCAAGCCCACTTCACAAGGCGCATTTTTTTCGAGCAGGGTATTTATATAAGTCTGTCATACGAGGTGTAAAAGCAAAAAGGCCGGTAAGAACCGGCCTTCCCTCAGCGATAAGTCAAATTCGGCTTACGCCATTACCTTCGCAGCATCTCCTAGACTTTTCTGACATTGACCGCTTGTGGCCCCTTCTGCCCCTTTTCTATCTCAAAAATTACTTCCTGGCCTTCGCTAAGGGTCTTGAAACCCTCGCCTTCAATGGCGCTGAAATGAACGAAAACATCCGGTGCGCCATCTATTTCGATAAAGCCATACCCTTTTTGCTCGTTGAACCATTTCACTCGACCTTCCGCCATCAGAGATTCCTTTCACATGATTGGTAGATTCCAGCCTGGTGCGTTATTGGAGCAACTTGCGCAAACGTCTTGCAAGGCGAAAGACCGATTCTGCGGCAAACCCCAAATACCGACCTCAAAAGCACAGATCGCACCATTCTAAATTTCTGTGAGATAAAAATCAACAGAAACAACAACTCAAATTAGCGTTCACCAAAGCATATAATGGCGCTATTCCAGGAGGTGCGCCCTATACTGGATATAAGCATCTCGCATGGCGATATAGGGATCGAGCGAAGCTTTTTTTAATTCCTCGTATTGACCGATTTGCAGTGAAACACGGTTTACGTATCTTGCGGTCTCAGGACAAAAAGTCACCCACCAGTCCGCAGGGATCCAGATTAGCGGGTCCATGGCCGAATCCACTGCGAAGCCGAAAAGGTCTCTCGGATTTGACGGGCCGAGCACCGGGATAATCATGAACGGACCTGACCCAACGCCCCAAAGGGCAAGTGTCTGACCGAAATCTGACTCATGGTTTTGGAGTGCAAACCGAGCTTGGGCAAGATCGATCAAGCCGGCCATGCCCATCGTCGAATTTATGACGAAACGGGTTACCTCGTTTGCTGCTTTATCCCCTTTTGCCTGGAGTGCAAAATTGACGAAACGGCCGGGGGAAACCATATTGTGGAACCCGTTTCTGAGCGCCTCGCGAACATCGGCCGGTAAACAGGCTGAATACACCTGGGCTGCGGGCTTTAACACGTCAAAATAGAGGCGGTCGTTAAAGTCGAAGAATTGCCTGTTAAGATGTTCATAAGGATCATTCACCTTCTGTTCATTTTGATCCCCTTCGGGTCCGGCGGTTTGTTGCGTAGCGGCAAGGGCCATATTGAATCCTGACTTAGCTGTCATGACTGGAGAATTCAAAAAGGCGAAAATCAGAAAAGAAATTAACCCAACCTCGAGATATCTGCGCTTTGTCCTCAAAGTTTGCCTCCTCATTGCAATGGGGATCATTGGCACCTATATAAATGTGACCATTCAAGAGTGCAAGCAAATTATATATGCTCAAGCGCACGTTTGACACCCGCAGTGACAGGACACTTTCTGCTGTCGCACGTACTTTATTCTTTATATCGGATTGCGCAGGTTCTGAACTGTAATATATTTTAATGAGTTTGACCCGGAATATGTTGGGATTGAGGTTTCCGCTACCGGGGAACGATCCCCGACAGAGCTGGAGGGTCTTTTCTGCGGCCCTAAAAGAGGGGACTGACAAAATGGCGAATGACGAACAGAAAGATCCGCTGAGTAAATTTATGAATCATTTCAAAGGACCCTCGGGAGATGGAGGTCGAAAACAGGATCAGCGCAAGGTGCATTTTTCAATCTGGTATTTCATCGCGGTGCTGCTTGTGATCATGTGGTTTCAAACCATGATGACCGATCAGCAGGCAAACCGGGTCTCATATTCCGAATTCAAGCAGTTGGTCAGGACCGGGAAAGTGGAGACCGTGACGATCAGTCCCGATACAGTTACTGCTACTCTAAAAGATGCTCAGGGACCCAACAGATCTATCACCGCCGTGCGGGTTGAAGATCCCGATCTGGTAAAAGACCTTGAAGCTCAGGGAATAAAATTCAGCGGCTCTTCCGACAGCAAGTGGCTTGGCGTGCTGATTTCCTGGCTGCTGCCGTTGGCTATATTTTTCTTTTTCTGGAGCTTTCTCATGCGGCGCATGGGAGGTGGACCTCAGGGAGTGCTCTCGGTTGGCAAGGCGAAGGTGAAGATTTACGCCGAAAAAGAGATTGGCGTAACATTCGATGATGTGGCCGGCATAGACGAGGCAAAGGCTGAACTTGAGGAGATCGTTGGATTTCTGAGGGACCCAGGCAAGTACCAGAAGCTTGGAGGCAAAATCCCAAAGGGGCTTCTGCTTGTGGGCGCGCCTGGAACGGGTAAGACTCTGCTTGCGCGCGCCGTAGCGGGAGAGGCCGGAGTGCCTTTCTTCAGCATGAGCGGTTCGGAGTTCGTCGAGATGTTTGTTGGTGTTGGCGCGGCGCGTGTGCGCGATCTTTTCGGCCAGGCCAAGGATCACGCTCCGTGCATCATTTTCGTGGACGAGTTGGACGCCTTGGGCAAGGCGCGCGGCCTGAATCCTATCGGAGGTCATGATGAAAGGGAGCAGACATTGAACCAACTCCTGGTTGAGATGGACGGTTTCGATCAAAGGGCCGGAGTAATCATAATGGCCGCGACAAACCGCCCCGAAATACTCGACCAGGCATTGTTGAGGCCCGGTCGTTTCGACCGGCACGTGGCAATCGACAAGCCCGACATTCGAGGCAGAGAAGCTATTTTGCGTGTCCATGCAAAAGGGGTCACGCTGGGTCCTGACGTCGAGCTAAAGAAAATTGCGGCCATGACGCCGGGGTTCGTGGGCGCCGATCTTGCCAACCTCATCAATGAGGCGGCTTTGATTGCGGCAAGACGCGACCGGGAAGAGGTCACAATGGCCGACTTTCAGGAAGCCGCTGACCGAATAATCGGCGGGATCGAAAAAAGAAACAGGGTGATGAACCCCAAAGAGAAGGAAATCGTCGCCTATCATGAATCCGGCCACGCGCTTGTCGCAATGGTCCTTACCAACACCGATCCAGTCAGCAAAATCTCCATCATTCCACGCGGTATCGCTGCCCTGGGGTACACGCAGCAGTTGCCAACCGAAGACAGATACCTCATGACGCGCGACGAACTTCTTGGCAGACTAAAGGTGCTGCTCGGCGGCAGGGTTTCAGAGGAAATCATTTTCGGCGACATCTCGACCGGCGCTCAGAACGACCTTCAGCGCGCAACCGACATAGCGCGCCGCATGATCATGGAATACGGAATGAGTGAAAAGCTCGGCCCCCTTACCTTTGTCAGCGAGCCGCGCTCTGCGCACCTTGATCTTGCTTGGGGTTCACAAGGCAGGGAGTTCAGCGAAAGGACCGCCCAGCAGATTGACGAAGAAATAGCCGGCATAATCGAAGAAACGCACCGAAATGTGAACAAGATTCTAACTCAGCGGCGCGACATGCTTGAGAAGCTGGCCAAAATCCTGCTTGAAAAAGAATCCATAGACGGTGAGGAGCTGAAGAAATTCCTGGCCGAAGTAAAGGCCAAGATAGCCGAAGACGATTCAAAACAGGTCGCCTGAATTTAGCGGTTGATACCAAGTTGCGATCATAGCGGTATTTAAATTGCGACACCGGCTCAAATGCCCCGAAGAAGCTTAATAAGTTAGCTCAGGGCCAGTCCCGCGCCTCGCGGGACGACACCCCGGGTATGGATGCACACAAACCGATTTTACCTTTGACGTGGTCCTGTAAATTCCTGAATCCTGCTTGACATTTCTCCTTCATTAGATATATAAAAAAAATTTACGCATATTGACCGGCACGCTGGATTTACCCCGGTGAATCTCAAGGAGGTTTGGATTGGCCAACCATAAGTCAGCTATCAAGAGGGCGAGACAGAGCGAGGAACAGCGGGTGCGAAACCGCTCCAGAAAAACCAGAATGAAAAACGTGATAAGGGACCTCGATGAGGTCATAGCCGGCAAGTCGCCCGAAAAGGCTGCTGAAGAATTGAAGAAAGCGGTCTCCGTGATTGCGAAAACCGCCTCCAAAGGCGTTATCCATAAAAATACGGCCTCACGGAAAATTTCCCGCCTGACCCGCGCAGTCAACGCTCTTTAGTTTCTGTGCCGCATTGCTTTTTCGTGCCTCCCAGGTGTGATGGGGGGCTTTTTGCTGTCCATGCAAAGATCGAGGACCAGCTCTTCGAGCAACAGCTCGGGGGGAGTTCCCGTGCTCTTGATCGCGATGTCCGTCTGAGCGATAGCCTCAATCACTCTATACAGGTCCGCGTCCGAAAAGCGAACGGCCTGTTCCCTCGCCTTCTTGATCACGAAAGGATGCGATTTCAGCCTTGCTGCCAGCTCAGCTTCCGATATGCCCTGCCGCAGACCGTCCTTAACCTGCCATACAATACGAATCTGCCAGGCCAGAGTCGAGAGAATCTTCAGAGGGAGCTCACCGGATAGGATCAGGCTTCTCAGGGATCTTAGGGCTTTGTCCGCCTGCTGCGCTTTGAGGTGATCGAGCATGTCGAACGCGGAGAAACTTCTCTGAGAGCTGGTGGTTTCGAGGATGTCTTCAGTTTCGATCCGATCACGCTCCCCTACGAAGGTGCAAATCTTGTCCAACTCGGATGCGAGAGCATGCAAATCGCCTCCGACCATCTCAACCAGGAGGAACGCGGCACGGTGGGAAAGATTTTTCCCGAGCTGCTTTCCTCTTTCGATCAACCAGCGCAGGGCCTCCTTGTCACCAGGAGATCGAAATTGGACGACCTTGCCTCTGGTTTCGACCGCTTTTGCAAGTCCTTCGATGTTTTTCCTGTCTGAGGCGGTCATGACGAGACATGCCGAGGGAGGAATTCGCTGCACGAAAGCCTCCATGGCTGCACGGTCCCCTTTTGCCCAAGCTTCGACATTGTCCACCATGAGTAGTCTTCGCCCCCCGAACATGGGAGTGGTGGCAAGCCGCTCGATCACATCTCCTGCTTCTGTTTCCCTTGCCCGTAGGCGCTCGCCGTTGAAGTTTTTGCCTCGCTCCGGCAGTAAGCTTGAAAGCAGCTTCTTCCAGGCTTCCTCCATAAAGAAAACGGACCCCCCAACGAAAAGATATACCGGATCGATTTTGCCGGTGTCCAGCGCTGTGAGGAAATCTTCGGCGTGCATCAGAAGTTGCTCAGAAATCTGTCATGGATGCGTATTGACATCTCCGAGGCCAGATAGCCGAGTGCGGCCTCCCTGAATTCAAAGCCGGTAATCGGATTGGGCTGCAGCGGATTATCCTCCACCTGGTAAACTTTAAAGTAACGGAAAGCCGGGTCGGACCAGAGCACTTTGTGTGTTACCTTATCCTCGCATCGAATGTCCAGGGTCACAATGAGCCGGCTTTCCACTGTAACCCGGTTGGCCACAACATTAGCAACTGGTTCATGTGCAACCGCCTGCATCTCAATGTTCTTGACGGTCGCTTTGAACACGGCTTCCGCCTGTTCGACGGGGACTACCTTCATATTGCCCTTCCGCATAAATTCCTGTCTTAGCGCCCCGGCGAAAATCGCTCCGGCGTTTGGTTCGGTGGTTTTGTTCTCGAATACCGGAATGGCGATATACTTCAGTCCTGGTTTCGGCCCCTGGCCCTCGCCTGAGAAGTGATAGCCGCATGAGACAAGGCAAAATAAGATGGAGCTTATTATCAATATCCATTTGAGATTTCGTGCAACCATGGCGAGCACCCCCACTGAGCTATGTAATTGAAATTGTGGAAACTATCCTGGAAAGAACGGCATAAGCCTGTTTGGTGTAACATTGCTTTCCCTAGACGACAATATTTATCAGCTTCTTTGGCACAACGATTACTTTCCTGACCTGTTTTCCTTCGATGAAATCTCTGATCCTGGAATCCTTGAGCGATAAATCTTCCAGTTCCTCATCGGTGGCGTCCGCCGGGGCGGTTATCTTGCTTCGAAGTTTTCCATTTATCTGGACGACGATGAGCATTTCCTCGGCTTTGAGCGCCTGAGCGTCCCATTTGGGCCAGCCGGTATTCAGAAGGAGCTCTTGATGGCCCAGGATTCTCCAGAGTTCCTCGGAAATGTGAGGAACCATGGGCGATGAGATGACTATTGCGGCCTCGACGGCTTCTCTGACGACCGGCCATAACATGGGGTCCGCCGTCCGGCCGTCGAGTACCTGGTGGATCAGATTCACAAGCTCCATAATGGCGGCGATGGCCGTGTTAAAATGGAACCTTTCGCGAATATCCTCCGTAACCTTTTTTATTGTCTGGTGAGTCTTGCGGCGGAGTTGGGCAAGATCTTTGCTCAGAGGGCTTCCGCCCCGGTACGGATCAGCGGACTTCAGGGCGTCGAGGTTTTCGGAAACCAGCCGCCACATTCTGGAAAGAAACCGAAAAGAACCTTCCGCCCCTTGGTCGCTCCAGTCGAGGTCTTTTTCCGGTGGCGAGGCGAACAGGCAGAAGAGGCGCACCGTATCCGCGCCGTATGCCTGAATCATATCATCGGGGTCCACCACGTTTCCCTTGGATTTGCTCATCTTGAAGCCGTCTTTTATGACCATTCCCTGTGTTAGAAGGTTCAGGAAAGGCTCATCGGCCTGTAGATATCCCATGTCGCGCAGGACTTTTACAAAAAATCTCGAATAGAGCAGATGCAGAACGGCGTGTTCTATGCCGCCGATGTACTGGTCAACGGGCATCCAGTAGTGGGCTCGTTCCCTGTCGAGCGGGCCACCCTCGAAGTCAGGACAGGCGAATCGGGCAAAATACCAGGAGGATTCCACGAAGGTGTCCATGGTGTCGGTCTCACGCCGCGCATCGGCCCCGCATTTCGGGCAGGTGGTCGAGTAGAAAGGCTTGTGGACGGGCAGGGGTGAGCCCCCGTTTTCCAGAAGCTCGACATCCAGGGGGAGCACAACTGGCAGGTCGTGCTCGGGGACCGGCACAACACCGCACTTCTCACAGTAAATGATCGGAATGGGCGCCCCCCAGTAGCGCTGCCGCGAAATTCCCCAATCGCGGAGTCGATACTGCAAGGTCAATTCTGCAAGCCCTCTTTTTGCCAGGGCCTCGGTTATCGCAATCCGGGCGGCTTCGGACTCCATTGCGGTAAACTCGCCGGAGTCAACCAGAACACCGTCTTCCTCAAACGCATGGGTGAGGTCTTGTGCCACAGGAGCTTGCTGCGCCTCAGCAGGTTTTATGACTACCTGGATCGGCAGGCCGTATTTTTTCGCAAACTCGAAGTCGCGCTGGTCGTGCGCAGGGACCGCCATGACTGCGCCTGTGCCGTAGGCTATGAGTACGAAGTTGGCCACGTAAATCGGCATCCTTTTCCCGGTGACCGGGTTGATGCAGCAGCTTCCGGTAAATACGCCCTCTTTTTCGAGCAGATCTGCTTCGCGCTCATCCCGCTTTGACCGCTTTGCTCTTTCGACAAAATCGAGCACTGCGGCCTCTTGAGGCTTTCCACGGCATAGATCGGCCACCATCGGATGTTCGGGGGCCATGCTCATGAAGGTAGCTCCGAAAAGCGTGTCTGTGCGGGTCGTGAAGACCGCGACGTTTCCATCGCCCGATTCGAGTGGAAAGAGCAACATACTTCCAGTGCTTTTCCCTATCCAGTTCTGCTGCATGACAAGCACCCGCTCGGGCCAGCCGGGCAGCTTGTAAGTATAGTCAAGCAGTTCGTCGACATAGCCGGTAATCTTGAAAAACCACTGCTCCATCTCCTTTTGTACGACCGGAGTGTCGCAGCGCCAGCAGGCGCCTGCTTCTACCTGCTCGTTTGCCAGCACGGTCAGACACTTCGAGCACCAGTTAACATAGGAACTCTTTCTGTAGGCCAGGCCCCGGTCATACATCTTGAGGAAAAAGAGCTGCTCCCACCTGTAATAGCTGGGATCGCACGTTGCAAACTCACGCGACCAGTCATACGAAAAACCTAGTTGCCTGAGCTGGTTTCGCATGTAGTCGATGTTGTCGTAAGTCCATTTCGCCGGGTGGATTCCCGCTTTTATTGCGGCATTTTCGGCGGGCATTCCGAACGCGTCCCAGCCCATCGGATGGAGCACGTTGTATCCCAGCATCCGCATGAAGCGGCCAACCACATCGCCTATGGTGTAGTTGCGGACGTGGCCCATATGAATGCGGCCCGAGGGATATGGGAACATCTCCAGCAGATAATATTTTTCCTTGCCCCTGTTTTCACCAACTTTGAAAACCTGGGACTTATCCCAGTATTGCTGCCATTTTTGTTCGATGGACTTAGGGGAATATTTTTGTTCCATAGATTACCTTTAATGACGAGTGATATAAATAACGTAACTATAAAATCCTGTTCAAAAAACCTACAAATTCGACCGATTCCGCACTGAAGCGCAAAGTATATCAAATACCAGATCGGGCGGGAAATTGGAATAAAACAGAGGCTGGAAAGAGTGAGGAGGGATGGGTGAGGGGTTAAGAGGCTTTGATCGGCGATCAGGTACCGGTTCACCGCAGGCACGGAGATCACAGAGAAAAGCTTTGCGGGACAGGATTTACAGGATTAACAGGAATAGCTAAGAAAAACTGCGAACTCACCCACCGCACAGCTCTGTGACAGATTTGAGGTGCCTGGCTTGACCCGTCCCCATCCGGCCGACCGGATATCCGGTTCATCTACCGACTGGATTTGCTCATTTTAAGGAGTTCGCTGTTGAGAGAGAAAAGAGAGGTATTGGGACCTGAAGTTTTTTTTACGATCAGGATGCAATCGACAATATCGATATTCCGTTCATAAAAAAGGGTCAGAGCGCGGATAAGTTCTGTGCGATCAAGGTTTGCAATTCCCTTATAGTGAAGTATGTCGATCAGGCTCTGGGCCGCCTTATTCCTGGGCGCATTATATATTTTTGTGAGATTACGATTTCTTTGGATTCTCGTCAGGAGGTAATTTCCCCGGCGTCAGACCATTGGTAATGAAGTCAAGAATGAATCGTTCGATCTGCTCGTAGTTATATTTTTCGCTTATCATTGTCCTCAAGCACATGATTTCGATGATTCCGGTCAGGGTGTATGCCGTGAGATCGGGATCCACTTCTCTGAATATGCCTGCCTCAATCCCTTTTTGTATGTCCCGGATGACAGGTTGAGTCAGAGCATGATAGGCCTTCTTGATCTTTTCATGAGGCCACTGGTCTTCTCCGACCATTTCAGCCCGCAGCTGGTTAAGGATTTCATTGTACTTGGAGTAGTTATCGTAGAAGACCCTGCCGCGGATAATCATCCTCGTGATTATGTCCTCCTCCTGCTTTATAGCTTCTGTCGCATCGCCCAGGATGGTCCGGATCACGGTATCAACTACATCCACGAAGAGCGCCCGCTTGTCTTTAAAATAGATGTAGAAAGTGCCGGTCGAGATACCCAAAGAGGCGGTTATGTCCCGGATTTTTACTTTTTGATATCCCTTTTCGGAGAAAATCCTTATTGCCGCGTTGGCAATCTCCTGCCTTTTCCGGTCTTTTGCCTTGGTTGTCGCGGCAATCTCTCGCACGGAAGACGCGAGAGAGGCCCTGGACTGGCCGTCTTTCTTTTCCAGGCTCTCTTTGAGAAACCAAAGAGGTACTCTGCCTTCAACCTTGATCTTTTGAATGCTCTGAAGTTTTTTAAGGTGACTTTCATCGTAATAGGCCATAGTTCGGGCGGTCTTTAAGGGGGGATGCAGAAGCCCGTGTCTCACATAGAAGTGTATGGTCGTCTTCGGCACTCCGGCTCTCTTCTCCAGTTCATTGATCCGCATATATCCTTTTCTATCCATCCTCACCCTCCATACTGTAGACCGTAACTATATAGATCAAGAAATCCCGATCTGCCGGCCTCTGCGAACTCTCCGCGCAAGTTGCCTCTTCTGGCTATCGTCATTTCAGTAACTTAGATGGACATGTCCAAATTTACTACTAAGCCGCTCGCCGGCTTTCAATGGACAGTGGCTCGACAGCGCAGAGAGGATAATGAATGCTCATCTCTTCTGTACAGATTAGCTTAGATAACCAGGTATGTCAACTCCTGTCACCCGTCCCGCAGAAGTCATCTCACAAGAATGCGCGGACCACGGAATTTTCTTCCACCCAAGCATCGGCATGGTTGCTTAAAACGCAGAATGCACAAACCGTCGAGATTCCATACACTTCCTGCTTGCCTTCTTTGCTCCACTTAAAATCTATAGATCAGAACTATATAGAGTACTAACATTCCATTTCTTTGCCAGAGCGGAATATTACATGAACACTGTTTTTCTATTTGTAAATAGTATGTATATTCGGCTGCTTGCATCTGTTCATTCAATATTGAACCGCTGAACGATTATCTGTTGACAACGGGTGAACTACATACTAGATCTAGTCACGAATGTTCATTCGCGCTATGTAGACTGATTTTGATCGGTGACCTCAATTTCATCCTGCAGATCTGAGCCCGCTGGGTTCAGAAAGAACAGGCCTTGTGAAATTGAACGAGAAAGAGAAGTTCGCCCGTAGAGAAGGGGTAAAGATGATGAGTGAGGGCAAGGGGAAAATAGCAATAGTCGGTATAGGGGAAGTTCCCACGGGTATTTATCCGGAGAGATCGCCCTGGGAGATCCTGTACGAGATCTGTACTCAGGCGGTGCAGGACTCGGGGCTGGACAAGAACGACATCGAAGCGGTGGTCACGGTGGCCCCGCAGGCACAGGCCAGACTGACCGCCGAGATTTCTTTCGGGAAGATCCCGGAAGAGTTGGGGTTGAAGGGCTGCAAAGACGTATGTATCTGTAATGCGGGAGGCGCATCCACTTCCAACTGCATACGCCTGGCCGAGCAATTGATCACGAGCGGCGCGGCCAGGGCGGTGCTCATCCCACACGTTACCGTTCACTCCTGTATCCCAATGGATGAACTGATCAATTTTTTCGCTCAAGCCGGAATGGACCTCCAATGGGAATACCCTTTCGGAACTACCTATAATGCCATAATCGGCATGCTCACCAGGCGCTACATGCATGAATCCGGCGCCACGCCTGAGGACATGGCCTCCATCGTGGTATCGCTGCGAAAGTGGGCTGCACTCGACCCGAACTCGATGTTCTTCAATAAAAAAGTCCCCTCCGTAGAAGAAATCCTCTCATCGCCCATGGTGGCAGACCCGCTCCACAAAAGGGAATGCAACGTATTGGCCGACGGAGGCGCCGCCATGGTGGTCACTTCGGCTGAACTGGCGCCGAAAGTCACCCAAACGCCTGTCTATAAGCTTGGCGAAGGCGCCGTCTTCTTTACGGCATGTCCCGTACTCAGAGAGAACGACATGATGACCCGCGGCTTCAGAGAGTCTGCGGCGAGAGCCCTTTGCGAAGCCGGGCTGAAAAAAGAAGACATAGACATTTGGAACATCTACCTCGCTTACCCCGTGGGACACCCCATCATGATGGAATCCCTTGGACTTTGCGAACCCGGCCGGGGATGTCAGGCCTTTATGGACGGAATCACCTGGCCTGGCGGGAAAATGCCCTGGTCCACCATCGGCGATGCCGTCGGGCGGGGTCATACGGGCTCCGGCGTAAGCACCGCAACCTATGTGGAGACCGCCCGCCAGCTAATGGGCAAAGCCGGCGAGCGCCAGGTGGAGGGGGCCAAGTTCGTCTTTCAGAATACATCCGGAGGATCGGGAATGAACAATATCGCCACAATTTGGGGGAAGGAGTTGATATGAAAGACCAATACATTAAACCGATTCCTGTGGCCCAGCCCTGGACTGAAGCGTTTTGGAAATCGAGCAAAAATCACAGCCTCATGATTCAAAAATGTGGAGGTTGCGGAAGTCTGATCTTCTACCCCAGGAAACGCTGCCCGGAGTGCTGGTCTTCCGAGTTGGGGTGGCAGAAATCTTCAGGAAGGGGAGCAGTTTATACCTTCTCGATTGTCAGGGACATGGTCGAACCGAAGTTCGTATCCGACCTCCCCTATGTCCTGGCTATGGTTGAGCTTGAAGAATCCATCCGGATGATGACCAGGATCGTCGAGTGCGACCCGGAACTGGTCCAGATCGGGATGGAGGTCGAGGTTGTTTTCGATGACATTACGGATCGGCACGCCCTGCCCCTATTCAGGCCTGCGGATGAAAGCCTCAGAATCACAGCAACGGATGGCGATCAGACCGGGAAGGCTTCAGAGCAGGCTCTTTTCATGAGTCCCGACGATTACCAGACGATTCTCTACGAAACCGGCGGGACCAATGGCGCCGTATGCCGCATCACTTTGAACCGGCCGGAGAAAAGGAATTCCATCAACAGGCGAATGGCAATGGAGCTGCGGGATGCCTTCGGAAGGGTCAGAGAGGACAGAGCCATTGGCATCGTGGTTCTGGCGGGTGCAGGAGGGTCCTTCTGTTCGGGCGGCGATTTGGATGTTTTTCCATCGCTTGCCGAGCATCAGACGAGCCTCAACTGGCTCGCCCATGAAGGCCTCGATGTTCAGAAGGCGATCACGGACTGCGAAAAGGTAGTCATAGCTAAGATCGATGGGTACTGCCTGGCCGGCGGGCTTGAACTCGCCCTGTGCTGTGATCTGCTCTATGCAAAGGAATCCGCCAGGATGGGATTTACAGAAATAAACATGGGCATTCTTCCCGGGTGGGGCGGAACGGCCAGGATAGTCAGGAGCATGCCGGTTTTCAGGGCCCGGGAGATCATCTATAGCGGCCGCAAAGATTACACGGCCCGAGAGCTGTTCGAAATGGGTTTGCTATCACGCGTTTTCAAAGATGAAGAATTCGAAGACCAGTTCGAAAAGGCGGTTGCCCTGCTCGCTTCCAAAAAGCCGATAGCCTTGCGGATGGGCAAGGAAATCATGGCCAAATCCGCCGACGGGGGCAGTATCGATACGGCTCTCGCTGTTGAGCGCAACGGTATCCAGTGGCTGACTTATGCGCCGGACATTCAGGCCATGATGGATCAATTTCGCAAAAGCGTGAAAAGTTAGAGGAGCTTGGAATGGATTTCAATTTTAGTGAAGAACAGGAGATGCTCAGGAGAACCCTTCAGAAGTTCTGCCGCATGGAGCTGACCAAGGAAAAAGTGCGTTGGATGGACGAAAACTGCGACTTCATTCCGGATGAAATATGGAATGGATTGGTAGATCTCGGGATATTCGGCCTTCCCATCCCTGAGCAATATGGAGGTCTCGGACGGGGTCATACCGACCTGATGATCGTGATGGAAGAGCTGGCCACGGCTTCCGTTCCTGTAGCCCTGTGCGCCGGAACAACCCTGTCTTTTGGGGTGAGCCCCATTGTGCACTTTGGAACAGCGGAGCAAAAGGAGCAGCACCTGCCGCGTATTGCAGCGGGTCGTGAGAAATGGGCCATGGCGTTGACAGAGCCGGACGGGGGAACGGATATTCTGGGCGCAATACGGACCAGGGCGGAAGACAAAGGCGACCACTGGCTTATAAACGGCCGGAAGATCTTCATAACCGGCGCCCATGTGGCCGACTACATCATGACTGTCGCCATCACCGACCCCGAAGCGAAACGGTCTCAAGGGCTGAGCGTCTTTATCGTCCCGCGAAAAACTCCAGGGCTGGAAACCAGCTTAATTCCCAAACTGGGCTGCCACGCCTGCGGGGCAAACTTTGTCTACTATGATGATGTGCGCATTCCCAAAGAAAACCTGCTCGGAAAGCTAAACGAGGGCTGGTGGGGCCTGCTGAACGTCCTCAATCCCGAGCGTATAGGCACGGCGGTTCTGAGCCTTGGAATAGCCAAGGCTGCCTTCGCGGACGCCTTTGAATACGCCAAACAGCGCAATGCCTTCGGAGGCCCCATCGCCCGCTTTCAAATACTTCAGCATTACCTCGCCGATATCGCCATCGAAATCGAGAATGCGCGAAACCTGGTCTACAAGTGTGCCTGGCTCGCCGACCAGGAAAAACCAATGCACATAGAGGCTTGCATGGCAAAAATCGTCGCAGCGCGCGCCTCTGAGAAGGCGGCCACCTGGGGCATGGAGATTCTCGGGGGATATGGCTACACCATGGAGTACGACATGCAGCGATACTTCAGGGATTACAAGCAGATGGTTTTCTCGCCCATCTCGGATGAGATGGCGAAGAACATGATCATGCAGTTCATGGGATACCCAAAGAGCTGGTAAAGCGCGGAGTTGGACGTGCAAACCGGGTGATATACCCGGCGTCGAGTTGTTTATATGTTTAGCCGGGGGAAACGACAAAAATGAATACCTTTCAAGAGCAATACAAAAGGAAGCTGGAGTCGGTAGAAGATGCGGTCAAGCGCATAGGAACAGGGGACAAGGTGGTAAGCGGTATGGGCCTGGCTAATCCCGTGGGACTGCTCAACGCCCTTGGTAAACGTGCAAAGGCCGGCGAATTTGACGATGTTGAACTGATCCTCATGGGACTCATCCTGTGCGACATGGAATGGTTTAAGCCTGAATATTCCAGGCACCTGCGCGTACATGAATTCTTCTTGATGGCGCCTGAAGTCAGAGCCCTGGTGCATCAAGGATTTGCCGATTACCAGCCCAGTCATGGTTCCGACATGCCAACCCTTATGACCGACTTCATGTTGAAGGATCTTCCCCCGGGGAAAGTGAAGGTTATTACCAGCGTCTCACCGATGGACAGGAACGGTTTTTTCAGTTTCAGCACTACTCCCGGCCCGATTGTAGAGCCGGCGAGGATGGAAAACACAACCGTAATCCTGGAGGTAAATCAGAATCAGCCGCGGGTTTTCGGAGATAATTTCATACATATCTCCGAGGTGGACCATGTCGTCGAATACGACTTCCCGTTATTGCATATTCCCTGCCCCGCCCCTTCTCCGGAAGATTTGGTTATAGCAGATCTCATCGCGGAACGGATCGAAGACGGGTCCACCATACAGCTGGGCATCGGGGGCATACCCAACCAGCTCGCAAAAGTGCTTACGAATAAGCGTGATCTGGGGGCGCATTCCGAGATGGTGGGAGATGCGTTCAAGTACCTCTGGGAATTGGGCGTTTTAAACGGGAAGAAAAAAACCGTTTGTCCCAGAAAGATAACCGGCTGTTTCGCTATGGCCTCAACCGAGGTGTACGAATGGATGCATGAGAACCCGGCCGTAGAGATGTACAGCCAGGCTTGGACCAATAATCCTTTAGTGATAGGACGGAACCACAAAATGGTGGCAATTAATCAGGCCCTGGAAATAGACCTCACAGGTCAGGTGGCGTCCGAGAGTATCGGCACCCGCCAGTACAGCGGCACTGGGGGGCAGTTCAACTTTACCCAGGGCGCCCAGTTCTCACCGGGAGGCAAAGCCTTTATCTGCATGCATTCAACGGCGGAAACCAGGCAGGGCCGGGTGTCCAAGATTGTTCCCCTCTTAAAACCGGGCTCAATAGTTACGACTCTGCGTACTCAGGTTCAGTATGTAGCGACAGAATTCGGCGTGGTGCTTTTGAGGGGCAAGTCAATGAGAGAAAGGGCCAGGGCGCTCATTGGCATAGCTCATCCGGATTTCAGAGAGCAACTCTGCGAGGAGGCTAAAAGACTCAACCTTCTTTTGTAAAATATGGAGACGAAATGAAGTAGTGAACGTGCGATTGGACAAAGTCGAAGCCGTGAGATCAACCCGACTCGCTATTCCCCTGGCGTAACGTGGAAGACCTCTTCCATTCATCGAGTCCTGTGCGATCTCAACCTCTTCTGTCAGCTCAGGGACCATCTCACGTAACAAAATCAGATTCAGAGAGCTCCACGTGAGATCCTTTTAATCATTTTCATTATTTTCGGGTGGAACGTGGTCAGGCTCGGTCGTCAGGCTGATTCGGAAGGGGGTGGGAAGTCGTACGGATATGGGTGGCTGGCCGAAAACTCTAAGGCAACTTAACGGAAGATAGTTCAAAACCGAAGGGAGGTGCAGTTGTGAGCATTGAATCCAAACAGGATTCTTTCTTTAAGATCGACCCGGAGGCTCACTTGATCGGCGACCTGGATCAGGTGAGCCATTTCCCGGGTGTC
The DNA here is from genome assembly GCA_049515795.1 of Syntrophobacteraceae bacterium. Classification (GTDB taxonomy): domain Bacteria; phylum Desulfobacterota; class Syntrophobacteria; order Syntrophobacterales; family Syntrophobacteraceae; genus SbD1. Next base: position 27,698 of record JBEKTT010000029.1, on the reverse strand, counting down.
AAGATGTGGTGGAGGGCCATAGAGGGTATTCGTCGTCCGCTGCTCTCCGGTATGCCGATTGAGGCTTTCGTTGGCCTGGAACCGTGGGAAATGGAGAAAAACCCGGACCCGGCAAAACTGCTTGAAGCCATGGACAAATATGGAGTAGACGTTGCGTGTCTTCTGCCGGAATCCATGATGGACACGACTGGTTATACCACCCGCTGGTGCACTAACGGTGAGATGGCGAAAGTAGTGGAATCCAACCCGGATCGATTCATGTACCAGCCCAACCTCTCGCCGATAAAACACAAGGGAGTGAAGAACACAATTTGGGAACTGGAATACTGGGTAAAGGAAAAAGGGGCCAGGATCTTTAAGTTTTATCCGCCTGAGGACACCTATATCAATGATCAGGAGCTTTGGCCGTTTTACGCCAAGGTTGAAGAACTTGGAATAGTGCTGGATATTCATGCGGGTTTCTGCTGGGTTCCCCCCGGTAAAAGCAAATATGCGCTGCCGATCCTAATTGATGATGTCGCCAGGGACTTTCCCGAGTTGAAAATCAACGCTTTCCACATGGGCTATCCCTATTGCGAGGACCTCAACATGGTGGCAATGGGCCATCCAAATGTCTACGTATGCCTTAGCCTGCTGCTGCCTTGGGCAATCGGCGCTCCCAGGAAATTCGCCAAGATTATCGGCGAGGCCCTGAGGTGGGTTGGGCCGGATAAGATCATCTGGGGAACCGATTACGCCGGTTACGGTGTCCAGATCAGGGGCGCCGTCATGGGCCTGCGGGACTTCCAGATTCCGGAGGATATGCAGAAAGGCTACGGTTATCCGGCTATTACCGACGATGATCGGGCAAAGATATTCGGCGGCAACCTTGGCCGGCTTCTGGGGATAGATACCTCAAAAAGAAGAGTGGAGTAACCCTAGCCATTTACTCGGCCGGGGCAATCCCCGGTTCGACTTGAAGGAGAGAAAAAAATGAGCTTCGACGCCCTTTTTGAACCAATTGAGATCGGAGACGTCAAGATCAAGAACCGCATTGCCATGGCCCCGATGAATCCCGGATTGTCGGGACCAAATGGATATCATTCTGACGCCAATACGGCATGGTACGCAATGCGTGCCAGGGGAGGCTTCGGGTTGATCATCACTGAATGCTGCGTGATGAATCCACATCGCTGGCAAGGCTCGGAGGTGCTGAACCCGTCATTGTTCACCGACTACCGCTATTATCGCTTTCACAGCGAAATGGTCAAACTGGTTCACCGGTACAATGGCTGCAAGATCTTTATGCAACTCAGTCCCGGTTGGGGACGGCAGGGGCACCCGCATGTGGAATCTCCCGACTGCCCTGCCGGCGGCCCTTCGGCGATCCCTTTGGAAATAGATTGGCGCAATTTGACCAAGGGGTGGGAAAAGCAGTTAAGACGGATCAACCCTATGATGCCGGATCTTGAATTCATCCAGAGCATGAACGATGAGGAGTATAAAAATTTCAGCCATGTGACCCGGGAGGTGATGGCCAAAGAGAATCCCGAACTTCTTCATGTCTTCTGGGGAGAGACCCCGCGTGAATTGACAGTGTCGGAGATCGTCGATCTGGAGGACCGGTTTGTCCTCCAGGCATTTGACGCTTTAGAGTTGGAATACGACGGCGTAGAGGTCCATGCTCCCCACGGATATTTGATCCATTCCTTCCTGTCACCGCGCTCAAACCAGCGCACCGACCATTACGGGGGCGCCCTCGAAAATCGGGCCAGATTTCTCCTGAACATAGTTGAAAAAACGAGAAAAAAGATCGGACCGGACAAGGCTTTCGGAGTGCGGCTTTCGGGCGATGAGCTGATGCCCGGGGGCATCGGCCATGAAGAAATAAAGCAGGTGGTTTCATGGTGTCGCGATGCGGGGGCCAATTTCTTCAACGTTTCTCAGGGGTGCTATGAAAACCCCGGGGCCGCATTTGCTCCGGACGGTGAGAATGAGTTCACAAAATGGGCGCACGGCTTCAAAGTGGCCTCCGGGGGCCTTCCGGTGATCACCCCCAATTTCGTAAATGCGGAGACGGCGGAGGAAGTGGTTAAGTCGGGGCAGAGCGATATGATCTCTTTAGGCCGCCAATCCATTGCCGACCCTTTTTGGCCGGTCAAGGTCAAGGAAGGCCGGGTGAATGATATCGTCAAGTGTGTAAGATGCCAGCAATGCTATATGAACCTGATCAGATCGCAGTGGACTGAGTGTACGATGAATCCAATGGCGGGCAGGGAAAAACTCTACCCGGAGCTTTGGCTCGATACACCGGAGCTGGAAAAGAAAGTGAACCTCTTCAAAAAAAGGGCGCAAGGACTGCCACAGATATAGGTTACATAACTAAAAGGAATGACGTCAAAAACAAGAAGGATTATTGCCGCTGTAGCGAAGATAGTTAGTGGAAGCTGGATATAAAGGAAAAACTCAATCAAGTCTGAAAGAAGGGGAAACAAATGACAATTACAGTTGAATCGAATATCTCGGCACTATTGGCGGACGACCGCACTAAGGCTATTCTTGACAGGCATTGTCCTGGCATGAGCAGCGATCCTCGGATCCAAATGGCCATGGGAATGACGCTTAAACAAATCATGCCTTTATCTCAAGGCCGCATTACTACCGATGTAATCGAAGCGATTTCAGCTGATCTGGCAAAACTTTGAACAGGCATCAATGAACAGGATTTGGGGCAAGAGACGCAAGGATTGCCCCAAATCTGATCTTAGAGCAGGAGGATGAAGTTGAAGGATCACTGCACGATGGATGGCCCCAGGCCACACATCGCGGTAATCCATTGACATCACCCTCTAAAACTCTTTTTCAAGTCGACTATGCGTTTGACAGTCCAACATTTCATTCCAGACGTTCGGCATCACCATAATCCGAAGAGGATCGCTTCCTGATGCTGGTGGCGCGCATTGATGGCGGCGCCAATGAGATCATGAGAGAGGTGATGATGCGGGCCATGGATTTGAAAGGAGACAGAGGTATGGTTGTCATTTACGGTGGTGGCATTGCGGGTGCCGTCCTCGCCAGGCAGCTATCCGGGGATTGTGAGGTTACGCTGGTTGATCCGAACGACTACTTTGAGATTCCCATGGCGGTACCGCGCAGCCTGGTGACTCCGGAGTTTGCCGACCAGTCGATCATCGCGTTTTCGACGGCGCTGCCCCGCGTCAAAGTGGTGCGGGCAAGCCTGTTGGAGCTTGACGCAAGCGGGGGAATGGTGCAAACCCATGACGGCCAGCAGATGTGCTTGAGCGGCGATGTCACCGTCCTGGCGACCGGCAGCCGTTTTGCCAATGCGCTGATGCGGGCCAATGGCGTCACCGCCGGGGAGCGCAAGGCGTTTTATGCCAGGTATCAGAAGCAGTTGGCGCAAGCCGGGCGCGTTCTCATCGTGGGCGGTGGGCCGATTGGCGTTGAGGTGGCCGGTGAAATTGCGGACAACCATTCCGATAAAAGCATCACCATTCTGGAAGCCGGTCCGCGGATTTTGGGCGGCACTTCGCATGAGGCCGCCCGCCACGCTGCGTCAGTGTTGACCCGCCGTGGAGTGACCATTCTGTGCGGCGAGTGTTTGGAGAGTGCAGGCAGCCCCATGACGGAAGTATTTGCCGGCGCCGGCGAGGCCAAAACCAGCAGCGGTCGCGTGATTGCATACGATTTGATCGTCTGGTGCGTTGGGGGCAGGCCCAATACGTCCTACATGACGCCGCACTTCGCTTCGCGATTGAACGATGCCGGCCGGATTCGCGTCACGCCGCAGTTGCGGGTTGAGGGTAGTGAAACGCTGTTTGCATTGGGCGATATCACCGATCTGGATGAAAACAAAATGGCCTGGCACGTCGCGCCCCAGGTCAAAAACGCGGTCTTCAATATCCGCCAGGTGCTGGCGGGCAGGCGTGCGGACGCCTACCTGAAGGTGCACCATCCGCGAACCAACAATCCGATGATGGCGGTCTCCATCGGCCGTCACGCCGGCGTATTGCATTTGCCCCTGCTGGGAGTCATACGGTCGCCCTGGTTGAACCGCATGGCTAAGGCGGGCCACATGCTGGTGCCGAAATACCGAAAGATCCTCGGAGTCTGACGCGCACGCCGCAGCCTGGTGTTGTGGCGAAAGCCCCCCACCTCGTGGGTGTGAGGCCAAACGATGGAGAGGCGCCATTCAACTTGTCCGATAATAACAATGAAATTCAGCTTCGGAAGATGGAAGTCGCGCTGCGACAACATGAAGACCTTTTTCAGGTTATTATCGGGTGTTTCCTTAAATTGCCAAAACCAGTCTCATTGACCTATCACTTGCATGTTCGATTGGGAAATTGTAAGGTTTTGCGAGTCTTAGGGCTGCCCCGGAAGTTTTTTCGGACGGAATCCGGTCTGGAAATGCGGTTAAGCTTCTGCTAACAGCCAAGTTGATGCATTATTCAGGTTTAATAAGGCGTTGCGGAGGTTTGATTACTGCAGCAAACCGTGCCATGATGCGAGCGTCAATTTTGTCGGTCTTAGCGAGTATCCCTGTTGCCCTGGCGAAATCGCGGATCTGGCGAGGGTTATTGGCTACAACAGGCAAGCTAGCCTCGGCCAGGTGAGCAACCAGGGAACGTTCCAGGCCACCACTGCGTTCGACTACGATTAGCTTGGGCAAGGTTTTTTGAATTTTTCGATCAAGCCTGAAATGTTGTCCTCGGTGTGAGGTATGGAATAAAACTCCAAAATCTCATCACCTTGGCTCAGGGCGACATCCAATCGCTGTTTGGACACATCAATGGCTGCAAAGAAAGATTGTTCCATCAGGTTTCTCCTTTATCCCGGCCTTGTAGATGCGGGCTCGAGGCCCAGGCAACTGTTCGGGCTTAGGGGAGAGGCTATGGCGACCACGCTTCACTACGGGATCTATGGCCCAAGGGTGAGACGGTCTGTCATCGCCTGTGTGCAAGCAAATTTCTCGAAGGGGCCTGGCGGGCCGCCTCCGACGGGTCAGGGCTGGATCCATTCTCGGCGACTCCGCTCGGCCAGTCCATACTTTTTGTATCATGTTTCAAACATACAAGAATGAGGGGTGAAGAGTGAAGAGTGAAGAGGGAAGAGGCCGCCTGCCGGCCACCACAGGGCGCATAGAACGCGGAGAAGAACAGTTGAACGAACATACAATAGGACTCTCCGCCTTCCGGCATCCGTCTTCCCTACTATGCCGCCCCCATCCGGCCGACCGGATACCCGGTTCATCTACCGACTGGATTTGCACATTTTATTGAGTGCGCTGTTGAAAGAAAAAAGAGATGTATTGGGACCTGAAGTTTTTTTTACGATCAGGATGCAATTGACAATATCGATATTCCGTTCAAAAAAAAGGGTCAGAGCGCGGATAAGTTCTGTGCGATCAAGGTTTGCAATTCCCTTATAGTGAAGTATGTCGATCAGGCTCTGGGCCGCCTTATTCCTGGGCGCATTATATATTTTTGTGAGGATGTAAACGCACTCGACAATCACGCTCTCGAGAATGACGGCCTTCGTGCTCCCTTCCTTCACTTTGTCAAAGAATTCCTTTGCTCTGAGATAGAGAGCTTCATCATCCCGCATAAGATATCGAATCAGAATGTTCGTATCAGGCAGACTTCTTAGGGGCTTTCTCATGCACCACCTCTTCCCATGCTCTATCTTTGATCTGTTTCATGGAGACATCCGGTTTTACGTTCCCGGCGTATTCGCTCAGAGAGCCGGCGGCGTCCCTTACCGCCCTTACCACTACATCATCATCGATAACTTCAAAATAGACAGCAGTTGCCTTGAGTCTCTCGCGAATCTCTTTCGGGATGGTGACTTGCCCCTTCCTGGTGATCTTCACCGACGCTGTCGCCATAACCGCTCACCTCGCCTTTTCAATTTGGTATTACAAAATCGAATAGTAATACTTTTTCAAGAATGCTGTCAATAGAACTATGGTAAGGATTTATTTAAAAAGACGTACAATTAAAGCTTATCCATCCCTGGGAGGGGCTTTGCCGCGAGGTCCGTTACCCCTAAGGCAAGCCGAAGCGCCCGTCGGGGCACAGTGTCTTTTGCTTTAAAATCAATTAGTTGGAGAAAAGCCTGGATTCCGGCTTTCGAGACTGCGTCGTAATTCAGCAAAGCCCGGGCAAATCTCACGAGACCAAGTTTTGCCTCCCCCTTTTGTAGAGGGGAATCAAGGGGGATTTCAAGTGCCTATGTAGTGTCGGAGAATCAAAATCCCCCCCCCGCCCCCCTTTAGGGGGAAATACGAAAAATATTGCGTTTGCGACACAGTCTCTTTCGCCGGTATGGCGAAATCATCAGCAATTTCCAGGCGTTTCTCCAACAAGAGACCCCTTTTTCATCGCCCTGGCAGGTTATCCGGCCGCTCAGCCCGTTCACGTTCAGAAGGCGTACCCCAGCGTCTCAATGATTTCCCGAGAGGGGCTTCCACATATCTCTACACGAGTCAACAGGGCAGGTAGTGTGACCTCAGCGAGGCATATTGCTTTCCCCTTTCACGACGGACAGCGGCACAGGGTCCAGGGTTATGAGCTCAGAGCAAAAAAGGCCGTTTAATGATCGGCATGCACGTAAAAGGGCCATTTTTCAAAGAACCAGTCAACCCAAAGAAACGGAATGAGCCACCATACGCTCCATACGATGGACTCCCCTTTCAACACTCTTTCACTCATGGGACCGGCCATATGCTCATTGCCGAGGCCCCAATAACCCCAGTTGATCACATAATAGAAAACGTAAGCCAGCGCTATTAATACCACGACCCCAAATGTTCTGAACCAGAAAGCCCCCCATGAATCCTTGTCTGCCATGGGAACCATGTCGTCGAAAAAATAAGCCCAGACGATTGGGGGCAAGAGGCCAAAAGCGGCGATTTCAGCAGCATGTTGCCAGAGAAAACGCATTGGATTCCCTGCTTCCGACGGCGGGAGTTGTTTTGTAATCTCACTCATGTTCAACCATAACGGGGCAATTTTCGTACAAATCACCGCAAGGGCATACGAAATGATCACGACCGAAACGAACGAGATGAGGCCCTTCCAAGGCTGGGGGAGCTTTATACTCGTCCACGGCTTCATTCGCCAGATCTGTACCGTCAGGTATTGGACTACAATCATCCATTGCCAAAATCCGACCACCCAGGAGAGATGGGTGGTTCCGGCTATGCCTCCCCACCAGGGGGTGTTGAGCGCGTAAGACTTCCCGAAAACTACTCCGAAGATGAGGCCCCAGAAAGGCACGATCAGAACGGTATAGAAAAAAAGTGTCAACAGGGTTGACCAGGCAACGTCACAAAGGCCGGCCTGAGGCTGTTGCAGGTTGCTCGGGTAAACAGGCCATTTTGCGAAAAGAACGGCACTAAGGCCATAGCTGAAAAAGCCGATCAGCACGAAGCAAATCACGGCACGTTCTGCAAACAGAAAATCCGGGTTTATCAATGCTTTGTAGGTCAGAGTGTGCGCAACACCTTCGGGCATAGCAGTCTTCCCGGCAGCGGCAAGAGCTTCCAGATTAGGTTCGCTCAGGAAGTTGAATCCTAATCCCAGTATTTTATAGAAGACCAGGTTGATCAATAACCACGCTAAAACAAAGTTCACCACGGTCTCCACAACGCCGCGGAGAGGCTGAGGCAAACTTAGGAACGGCCAGTGTCCGAAAGAAATATGCTGCCAAAGACCAACAATTATCATCGCGCCGATATACATGAGAAAAGGATAAGGAAAATAATGAAATGGACCGCGCAGGTCACTGAATATGTACCAGATGATCCATGCTATCGCGGTGATGACGAGGAAGGAGATAATCCCTGTTACCGGCTGCCCCCAACGAGGTTTTATTGCATGTGCGTCCATAGTGCTTAACTCCGTTGTGAAATGTGAAATCCGGACAAACAGTTGAGATTTCTGATCACTGACTTTGGAGTTCGATGGACTGCGACTTCACCCCCTTTCGATTTAATTTTCTTCTAAAAAGCCCTCTTCGAGGCCACTTACACGTGGGCATATATGAGAGTTACAAGCGACTGTTCTTATGCGCGCACGTTTGTTCAATGAGACCAGGCTGACGCTATCTTTGAACGCCAAAACCCGATTCCGCGTCTCACGACCCTCCTTTCCTTCAGGACGTGGTCAACGTCTGAGATTGCCCATTCTGCTCTATTTTTGATTCCACGAGGGACAAAGCCATGCATTGGTGTACTTCGCGAGAGAGCTTCCGATATAGATGGTAAAAGAAAACGCCCATTATGTCCCTCGCTTGCACCGATCGCATGGAGCGTTCGGCGGAAGATAGTTTCCCCAACCCTTCCTGCCAGTAGTGCCTGTGGGACATGATCACGATATCCTGGAACATGTCACGGTAGAGCTTTAGAACCTCCGGGTCGAAGCCGTCCTTAGGTCCCAATCCGATCTTGTCCATGTCCACGACGACCTTGGCTAATGTCAGGTCATCCTGGGAATAAGTCTTTTGACCATTCCGGATCTCCGGGGTTATAATGCGCCATTCCTCCATCTTGGCCAGCCACCGCCGACCCAGGCCGGTGGCCTTTCGAAACTGCTCATCCCCCACTATCTCCGTGGGGAGAAGCTTATCCACGGGGCGAAAGTAGTCTGTGTGAAGTTGGAGGAACCATTCGCGCTCAGCTGATCCCTTCTCGAACTTAAGAATCCTTTTGATCACCGAGAGGGGGAGAAAGCAGTGGTCCTGGAGCTCTTTGATGAGGCGAATTCGCTCCACATAGCTTGCGTTATACTCCGCGACGTTCTTCCCCAGTTTCCGGGGCCGGGGCAGAAGGCCCTCGCGGACATAATAATGGATGGTTTCCTTGGACACCTGCGTCTGCTTAACCAGCTCGCCGATCTTCACTAGACGCCTCCCTGTGAGGAGCTCGTTCTCCTTTTTGTCAGGTGGGAGAGGGCGCTTCCGGTCAGGCGATCGAGTCCGTCCCAACAAGGAAGGTAGAATTGCTGATGCGCGCATTTTATAAAACACCTAGGCCGGAGTGTCAAAAAAAATTTTTTTGAGTGATAGATATGTAATGATTTCGCGTGACTTTTCCGTAAAGCATGTAGTAATGCTTATCACTATTGCGGACGTGGCGCCCTTCCGGGCGGCGTTTTATCAATTGTGCACTGACTGGAGGCAGCGATCATGGAATCCAGACCCTGGCAGCGGCATTATGACTACAATGTCCCCCTAACAATCCGATACCCTAATATCCCACTGCACGAGTTACTGAACATCCCAACGAGCGCGTATCCCGACAAGCCCGCCCTCAATTTCTACGGGACCGAGATGACGTTTTGGGAACTGCGCCATTTCGTTTTGCGCATGGCCAATGCCCTGGGAAATCTGGGCGTGCGGAAGGGGGACCGGGTCGGCATGAACCTCCCCAACTGTCCCCAGTACCTGATTGCCAACTATGCGGCCCTGTTTCTGGGAGCCATCGTGGTGAACTTGAACCCGATGTACACGGCCGCCGAACTCAAACATGCGACCGAGAAGGCGGGGGTGACCACTCTTTTCACCTTCGATATGGTCCTTCCTAATATCCGTGCGCTTTGTCAGCAGGTGGAGATTCCCCGGGTGATCGTCACCAAGCCGACAGATTACATTACCGGGCTCGGCTGCAGTACCAAGAAGAGCCTGGAACTCGATCCTAAATGGCATCATTTCTCCGAACTGCTGGAGGGCTGCACGCAGACCAAGCGCCCGAGGGTTCAGGTGAACCCGGAAGATCCCTGTATGATTCAGTTCACCGGTGGGACCACGGGCCTTCCCAAAGCCGCGGTCCTCACGCACGCCAACCTCGTGGCCGCGACCTTCCAGTGCGCCTTGTGGGGTGCGGCCACAACCACTCTCACCCCATACGAGCGGCGCAACGTGGTGGCAGTACTCCCGTTCTTTCACGTGTACGGGAATATCGTTGTCATGAATTGGGCAATGCTCAACTGCGCCACCCAGATCCTGATCCCCCGGTTCCAGCTTGACGAGATCATAGGGATCCTCTCAAACTTCCAGGAAATCACTTTCTTCCCCGCTGTGCCCACCATGATTACAGCGCTGGTCAGCCATCCCAAAGCAGCGGAGCTGAATTTGGGCAGAAGGCTAAAGCTGTTGAACTCGGGCGCGGCGCCCATGCCCGTGGAACTCATCGAGCAGGTCAAAGATATGGGAATCCCTTTCAGCGAAGGCTGGGGAATGAGCGAGACAACATCTTTGGGGATTAGCAACCCTCTTCTGGGCCTGAAGAAGGCGGGCGGCATCGGCATCCCGTTTCCCGACACCGATATCAGGATAGTGGATGTGGAGCAGGGATTAGAAGATGTAAAGCCGGGTGAGCCGGGAGAGCTTCTCATCAAAAGCCCCCTGGTCATGAAAGAGTATTATGGGGATCCCGAGGAAACGGCCGGGCAGTTGAAGGATGGGTGGTTGAGCACAGGCGATATCGTGGTCCGTGACGAGGACGACTATATTTTCATTGTGGATAGAAAGAAGGATATGGTGATCGCAGGTGGATTCAACATTTACCCGCGGGAGATCGACGAGGTGCTCTTTCAGCATCCCAAGGTGCTGGACGCGGTAGCCGTAGGTATCCTGGACGAGTATCGGGGTGAGACGGTCAAAGCTTACGTAGTCCTTAGGCCTGGAGAGGCCGCTACTGGTGAGGAGATCATCGCTTTCTGCAAGGAGAAGCTTGCCGTTTTCAAGGTGCCCAAATTGGTCGAGTTCCGGGACGCGCTCCCCAAATCCGCTGTTGGGAAGGTACTGCGTAAGATCTTGAGGGCAGAGGAAGAAGCTAATCGGAAGGTTTGACCGACTATAATGTTTTCGATTTGAATTCGGACTAATGCTATCCTCCCGGCATTTACAGATTCTGCTTCATGCCCGGATAACAATCGTAGATCCTATTTTTGGTGGGCACGGTTTTATCGTGCCTACCCTCTCACTTTTACAAATTAACCGGACAGTAGGGATCCTGGATAACAACAAAAAGAGCTGACTGCTGGTTTGTACCGCTGGGTGTGTACTTTCCAGCCTCAAGAACAGCGTTCAGCTCCTCTTCATTGATCTGTTCCGGCTTGAATTTACGGATGCTTCTTCTTTCAAGAAAAGTTTTAATGGTTTCGTTCGTATCAGTTCGTCTCCTTTAGGGATTATTAAAATCAAATTCCTAAATTCTCTCCAATTCGCCATTCCTCCAATTCCTAAATTCCGCAATTTCAATTGTCAATTTGGAGTCATGTCAGACCAGAACGCCGCCATCACAGGTGATACAAGCACCTGTTGTATAAGAGGATGCATCAGAGACCAGATATAATACTGCGCCGGCCATTTCCGACGGCTCTGCATGTCGCCTCATAGGGATTTGGGCAATAATCATATCATGGATCGACTTATTCTTGAACAACGCCGATGCGAAACGGGTATCCGTAAGACCGGGCAGAAGCGCATTGACACGGATTTTGTGCCGCGCCAGCTCTTTGGCGTAAGCCTGGGTCATAGTAATCACCGCCCCTTTGGTAATCGAGTAGACTCCTTGGAGATTGCCAGGTCGGACACCGTTTACCGAAGCCACATTAACAATGGCGCCTCCGCCTGCCGCTTTCATTAATGGAATTGCACCCTGGATCAAGAAAAACGGGCCCTTTAGATTAACATCTAATGTTTTGTTCCAAACTGCCTCGTCCACACCCTCCATTTCCCCGAAATATGGATTGGCTGCTGCATTGTTGATGAGGATATCCAACCGGCCGTATTTTTCTTTTATGCTGCTGCATAACTGCTTGACGGCGCCGAGATCACCCATGTGGGCAGCCAGAGCAAAGGCCTTTCCTCCCGCCGCGGTGATCTCCTGTGCTACTGCGTTTAGGGCCTCAATTTTGCGGCTTACAAGAACGACTTCAGCTCCGTATTCAGCCAGAGTCTGCGCAATTGCCTGGCCGATGCCTCGACTTGCACCGGTTACCGCTGCCACTTTACCATCGAGACGAAACGACACCATGGCCTGACCTCCTTAAAACAGTGAACAGTAAACAGTGAACAGTAAGAGCGCTCTTTAACGCAATCTGCCACCTTTCCATTCTTTTGCTGTTGATCTTAGCCGGAATGATGCATTAAGTTGTGCGCTATGCATCCAAACCTCATTTTCGGCTCGGATTCTGCCCCGCAAAAACTTCCTGGACAACCCCAAAGCCCTCAAAACCTTACGATTTCCCAATCGATATTACAAGTAAGATGACTGGTGAAATCTTTGTAACCGTAGACAGCGCAACGGCCCAGGTCACATCACACTTTCATGCCCGGTAAGTTGAGTGAGGCCGTGTTGCCGCCGTCAACCGGAAGAGCTTGACCAGTGATATAGCTTGCTTCATCACTTGCCAGAAAAAGAATCGCAGCGGCCACTTCTTCCGGGCGCCCGTAACGCCGCAACTCGCAGCGGCTGCCCAGTTTATCAATCTTTCCTCTTGCCCGGGCCAGATCAAATACGGGCTTGGTCATGCCTGTTTCTATCAAACCCGGACAGACTGCATTGACTCGGATATCATATTCGCCGAGGTCGCAAGCTGAAGTCTGGGTGAAATTAATAAGGGCCGCTTTGCTTGCGCTATAGGCGTTACCTCCTGCCCCGGAGCGGACCCCGGCCACTGAAGCCGTATTTACTATGGCCCCTGTTTTGCGCTCCTGCATGTGCCCGGCCACGTATTTGGTGGTAAATACGGCTCCTAGAACATTTACCCCATAAACTTTGTGCCAGTCTTCCCCGTTTTGCTCTCCCAAAGGCGCCAACTGTCCTGTGATTCCCGCATTGTTGCAGACAATATCGATGACGGCGTAGTTTCGCAGCGCCGCCTCGATCAATTGTTTGACCTCTTCCTCAACGGCCACATTCGTTCTCTGTGTGACCGCCTCTCCACCCTCTTTCAGGACAATGTCCAGAGTCTCCCTTAGCCCTTTTTCATGCCAATCGGCCAGAACAAGCTTGGCGCCTTCCCTGGCGAAGAGAATTGCCGTGGCCCGGCCGATGCCGCTGGCGGCCCCTGTGATGACAGCCACTTTCCCCTCGATACGACGCTTATTTTCCATTTTCAGTATCCTCGTAAGACAGACTAATGAACAACACAGGGCAAGAAAATGCCATATCGATTGCGGGCACCCCTACCGCCTTTAGGCGGAAGGTGCTTCGCGGAGCGCGGAAGGCGACCGCATCGCGTGTCTAATCTGGTCTTAATCTGGGTCATTCCTTTTACCGCCTTTAGGCGGAAGTCGGACGCGTTGGACGCGCGCGGGATGCCTAGCTCCAACATTAAAGTTTCATCAGCAAATTTCTCGTCGTCCTTACTTGGTTGAGTCTTTGCCCCATTTCGCCAGGAAAGAGTTTTGCTTAATTTGGTCCCTATCGTAGCTCCGGCCAAAAGTTTTGACCCTGTTCAGAACCCGCTTTCCAACACGCAGGTATGGGCCGGTGTCCGTACACGCGTGCGTTAGTTGATTTGGACACATGGTTCGCCGGCACGGAGGACGGCGGCTGCCAACTTGCTGAAATCGTTTTTCGCACAACCGGACATTTGTTTTGGCGGTCGCTATGGACTTCAGGAGTCAACGTCAACAACGAAGCGCCCCTCCCCGGTGAAACGGGAAGCGGCACGTGAAACAGTCAACTCTGGAGTTGCAGCGCTTCGCCTTCAGACAATACGGCAAAAACCGGGCAGCGTTGGCAGGGACGCTCGCCCGCACCATCATTGCGCAGGGGCGCACAAGTGCGTGCGCCCCTGCATTTCCGCAGTCTCCCTGGAAAGCCGCTTCTTACAACCCGAGTCGGCATCACTTTTTAGAGAGTACTTTGGTATTAGCGGTCATAGGAGGCTTTGACTTATTTTTCTCCTGCTTGCTCAATGCCTCTCGGTCCCCACCGCTCATACCGGCAATATACCTTACCAGCTTCTTCCTGGACTCGATGTCATACTGGCTGGTGATGGCGATCTGCTCCATAATAGGTGAGCCGCCGCCATGGTAGTTGCCCACTTTGCTTATGCCGCCGGTGGCCGAGCATAGGATGTCGCCCAGGTACCGCCAGAACTGGGCTTGATCTTCCGCCGAAATTTTTGGGTTGCGCTGGGTATATTTGAGGAGCAGGTCTTTGGTCTCGGGGTTCATGAAATCCTTCTCGTGAGGGAAAGTTGCGACTACTCCGCCCGCGATGTCGCAAAGGATCTCCGCTTCCCTGTAAACAGCCTCACCCGACAGGCATCGGCCCACGTTGCAATAAATCGAATTCGGTATATAGGATCCGGGTCCATACGGGACAACACCTATGCCCGGTATGTAAACTTCCGGTTTGCCCAGGTCGGAAGCCGTGTATCCAGCGGCATAACCCAACTCCGTGGTCATGATGATCTCGGACAGCTTCTCCCTGACGTGGGATGCCTTATGAACGTTGTTGACCTCGGCTGCAAGGGCCGCAGTCCCTAAGAGCAGATCGCCGATGGCCGGCTTACAACCTGAATATGAATGCCGGTGAAACAGAGCGAAAAGGAGAGCCAGCACTCCTCCGTGCTGCCATTCACCCGCCATGAACACCCTTTCCCACGGAACAAAGCAGTCGTCAAAAATCATATAGGAATCCGTGGCGCCTTGCATGAACCCTCGCTTGAAGTATTCTCTGGGCCTGAGGTTATGAACGGTCATTACCTGCTTCAGCCCGTCCCAGTCTCCCGGAACGGCAAAGGCCACCGCGTAGTCTTTATCTTCGGGGCGCAATGCCCGGGTGGGAACCACCAGCACCTCGTCCGCCACGGAGGCCTCTGAGATGTGCACCTTGCATCCGCTGACCACTATGCCGTCCTTGCGCCTCTCTTTGATACGCACATAAGCGTCCGGATTCGGCTGCTCGGCAGGCCGCAGCAACCTGTCACCCTTGACGTCTGTCTGAGCGGCACAGCCAATCAAGTCCTCGGTCTGAAAACGCATCAGCCACTTCTTGAAGTTCTCATGGTACTCGGTGGCGCCGCTGTTGACCTTGTCCGCTTCGTATGAAACGTTGTAGATGGCATTAGTGGCGTCGGCCCCCATGCAACGCTGGATGCAGCCGCCCACCCTTTGGCATAGGTGGCGGGTCATGTCCTGCTTCTTGTGCAGGTCATCGGGGTTCTGATGAATGTGAGTAAAACGATTGATCCTCTCACCCGTGAGATGAGAGATAGCCGTAAGCAAGGCTTGATTCTCCGGTTTGGCCGCCTCATCGTACGTGGTCCCTATGGTGTCGAGGCATGCCATCTGCATTTCGTCTGTGCGGTCGATGAGACTGCCGTTGAAATAGATGTTACGTTTCATCTTGGCCAGACTTTGTATGTGCTGTTGCTTCGTTCTCATTTTGTCTCCTGCCTGATCGGGTAATTAAACTCTCTCTATGATCGTGGCCACGCCCTGGCCTCCACCAACACAGGCGTTAGCGCATCCATAGCGTCCGCCCTTCTTCTCCAGTACGCGGGCCAGAGTTCCCACGAGTCGAATACCGGTGGCCCCAAGGGCATGCCCAATGGCGATTGCGCCGCCCATCACATTGACCTTATCCGGATCGAGTCCCAGTTCTTTGATGCAGTTAAGAGCTACAATAGAGAATGCCTCGTTGATCTCCCAGAAATCCACGTCTTTGGCTTGCAGCCCCGCCTTTTGAAGGGCTTTTTGGCTGGCGGGCACGGGTCCCGCGCCCATGACGGTGGGGTCCACACCCGCGAACCCGATGGACTTTATGGTGGCCAGAGGCTTGATTCCTTTTGCCTGCGCAGCCTCCTTGGACATCAATATCATTGATGAGGCCGCCGCATTAAGGGGCGACGAATTCCCTGCGGTAATCTGGTGGTCTTTCCTGTAAGCCGGAGACAGTTTTGCCAGATCTTCGAGCGTCGTGTCCGCTCGCACCGCCTGGTCCGTTTTCACGGTAATGACGGAGCCGTCTGCCTGCACCGCCTCAATGGGCAGTATCTCACCATCAAAGAAACCCTCTGATTGGGCCTTTGCGGCCAGTTGGTGAGACCGCAGAGACCATTTATCCATATCTTCCCTGGTCAGGCCGGATTGGGCGAGCAGCTTTTGAGCGGTAAGACCCATGTTCATGGTCGTCATCATGTCCCAGTGCAAGTAATCCGGGGCCGAGAAGAGGGCAAGGTTCGGAGCGATCAATCCACCCTCTGTCGTTGATAGCCCCATGGGCACCCTCGTCATGTGCTCCATTCCTCCCACCATGACGATGTCCGCGTTGTTGGTGGCAACTTCCAGAAAACCCATATGAATGGCGGCCATGGAAGAGCCACACTGCTGATCTACAAATTTGGCTGCGACGGTTTTGGGGAAGTTGGCCAAAAAAATCGGGAAACGGCCTCCGTAGGCCCATTGTTCGCCAACAGCCAGGGCGCACCCTACGATGAAATCTTCGATTTCCTCGGGTTTTATTCCTGTTCTCCGGGCCAGTTCGGGGAGTAACCTGGCCAACAGCTCATCGGCCCTCATTTTACCAAACACGTCTCTCGCCGGCTCTTTGGGCCGGGAACGTGATTGAGCGGTTCTGAGGTATCCTGCAATGACTACTTCTCTCATTTGCGTCTCTCCTTTATGGTTCGGGTCAGTCGTCGAAGACTTCTCCACTCATCTTTACCGTCAGTCCGTCAGCCTCCATAAGTCTGGCTGCCAGCCCCTGAATCTTGGGCACCTCGTAGTGGAAAAAGTACCGCATAGTATGTAGCTTGCCCTGATAAAAACGTCTGTCCAGAGCAGAGCAGTCCGTCTCCAATGCCTTCTGGGCCGCGATACCCTGTATCAGCCACTGCCAGGCAATGACAATAATTCCGAAGAATTCCAGGTAGAGCGTTGCATCTGCGAGGAACTCTTCCACGTCACCCCGCAGGGCAAATTGCACCAGGTGCATGGTGACACTCTGGAGTTTCTCCAGGGCTTCCTTTAGCCGCTCCGCATAAGGTCTAAGCGCCTCGCTTGCCTTGGCATCCTGCACGGTGGCCTGCACTTCTTCAAAGTAGAGCCGCAAGGCCTGGCCATTCTTCATGACCACCTTACGCCCGAGCAGGTCCAGAGCCTGGATCCCGGTAGTGCCCTCGTGAATGGCATGTATCCTGATGTCGCGGTAGTATTGCTCCATGGGAAATTCCTGACAGTATCCGTAACCCCCGAGAATCTGGAGCCCCTGGCTTACCGCCATGATTCCATTCTCCGATGGATAACTCTTCGCAACAGGAGTCAGCAGATCAAGCAACAGCCCGTACCGTGCCTTTTTCTCCGCATCTTCCGTTCTTGCCAGATCAGCGTACATGGCGCACTGAAGAATAACCGACAGGGAACCCTCTGTCACTGCCCTTTGAAAGAGGAGCATTCTTCTGATATCTGCATGTTCAATGATGGGGATCTGGGGGAGCGTCGGGTCCTTGCTTAACGGCTTGCGGCCCTGGGGCCTCTCCCTGGCATATTCCAGTGACGCGTAGTAGGCTGCCGAGGCAATGGCTGTCGCTTGCATGCCCACGGCTATGCGTGCCTCATTCATCATCTGAAACATGTACGAGAGACCTTTGTGAGGTTCGCCAACAAGATACCCCCGACAGTCGTCGTTTTCCCCCATACTGAGCTGCGTAATCGGACACCCCCGATAGCCCAGTTTGTGATAGACCGCAGCCACGGTCACGTCGTTGGATTCCAGGGTTCCGTCATTCTTGAGCCTTTTCTTGGGAACCAGGAAGAGTGAAATACCCTTGACGCCGGGCGGGGCCCCCTTGATTTTGGCAAGCATCATGTGTACGACATTTTCCACACCATCGTGGTCGCCGGCAGAGATGAATATTTTTTGCCCCCGGATCTTGTAATACCCCTGGTCCGTGGGTTCCGCCCGGGTACTGATGTCTGAAAGAGAACTGCCGGCTTGCGGCTCCGTAAGGGCCATTGTCCCCTGCCACTCGCCTGCCAGCATCCGTGGGATGTAGGTTTCTGTCAGCTCATTGGTTCCGTAAGACAGAATCAGGTGCGCAGCTCCTGTCGTCAAACCCGGATAACCGGTGGCGGAGAAATTAGCGGCTGCAAATACGTAGTTGCAGGCCGCGTGCACGGTGACAGGCAGTTGCTGGCCGCCCACCTCGTACGGCATGGCCGAAGAGATCCATCCCCCCTCTCCCCATTCCTTCATCATGGTCTTGACCATGGGGTGGACCTTGACTTGCCCATCTTCCAGCACCGGGGCCTTTTCATCCATTTCCCGCAAGTATGGATACATTAAGTTGCGAGCCAATTTCAGAGCTGTATCCATCACAAGGTTGTAGGTCTCACGAGTATGGTCCTCAAAATAAGGCAATTGAGACAGCCGCTCGACTCCATGCACCTCATAAAGCAGGAAATCCAGATTCCGTTTACTGACGAATTTTCCCGCCATAGGGTCCTCCGTTATGCTGGGTAAAAGGTCTTGCCGGATTCGGCCATCTCTTTCAGGACAGTTGCGGGTTGGAACCGTGCCCCGTACTGCTTCTCGAGCTCGACCAGCTTGCCGCACACGTTGGCGAGGCCCCACTTGTCTGCATAGCGCAATATACCGCCCCTGTACGGAGGAAATCCGGCGCCGTAGATCATGGCCAGATCCATGTCTTGCGGCCTGTCGCAAACTCCTTGTTCGATCATGAGCGCGGCCTCATTTATTCCGAGGGCGAGCATAGCGTCGACTATCTCCTGGTCGGAGACCTTCCTGGGCGACACACCGTTGGAGCTTAGATAGTTTTGTACGACGTCGACAACCTTCTTGTTGGGTACAGGCCTGGCGCCGCTGTAATCCATGTAACCCGCACCGGTTTTTCTTCCGTAGCAACCCGTTTGATAGATAAGCTCGGTAAGCGGGTGGATCTTGTACCTGTCACCGAGTCTTTTCTCAAATGTCTGGTTTACGCGGTAGTTGATGTCGATACCCGTCAGATCGGAAAGCTCAGCGGGGCCCATGGGCATGCCGAAGTCCTTCATTACCCTTTCCACTTGATTTCCGTCCACGCCGTCCGCCACCAAATACACGGATGCGCCAAAAAGACCTCCAAACTGCCTCGAAACGTAAAAACCAGGCGAATCATTGACTACGATGGGTATTTTCCTGATGGCGCGCGCGAAGGACACCGATGTCGCCAGAGTCTGGTCGGAAGTCTTCTGCGCACAAATGATCTCAAGGAGCTGCATGCGGTCGGCCGGATTAAAGAAGTGCAGGCCGATCATTCGTCCCGGATCTTTGAGCACTGACGCTATTTCGGTAATCGGCAAAGCTGAAGTGTTCGTGGCAAATATTGTTTCGGGCCGGCAGATCTTATCGAGCTTTTTCCACACCCCCTGCTTGATGTTCATCTCTTCGAGCACGGCCTCGATCACCAGGTCCGCGTCTTTGGCGTCCTCCAGCAACGTGGTCGTTTTCAACTGCTTGTCCAGCATTGACTCCAGATCGGCCTGGGTCATCTTTTTCTGCTTTATGGGGTAGTCGAAGGTTTTCCGGAGCGAAGCGATGCCTCTATCCAAAGCCTCCTGGTTGATGTCCCACAGAGTCGTATCAAAGCCCCCTTTAAGCAAAACGCTCACGATCCCTGACCCCATGACTCCGCCACCCAGCATCACTGCCTTTTTGATCGGGGCCGGTTTAAGGCCCTCAATTCGTGGAAGCCGTCCGGCGGCCCTGGTATTCAGGAATATGCCGATCAGGTTCTTGGCTACATCTGAAACCGCGCAATCACAAAACAGATCGCCCTCTTGACGGATATCGGCTTCCATGTCGAACGACAGGCCCTTTTCTACGGCTTCGATCACTTTGAATGGCGCCAGGTATCCTTTGGCTTTCGACATGGCCATGAACTTGGCGCCGTTCGCCATCGCCTTTAGCTCGGCCGCGCTTGGGAGCCGAGTGTGCCTATTGCGGGTTCGCCTGCTCTCAAGCGAGATTGCGCCTGAGATAAATTTGTTCGCCGCCGCCAAGGCAGCCGGCACGAGGTTATCCGCGTCCACCATCTCATCGATGAGCCGTCTGGATAGGCCCTTTTCAGCATCGATTGGTTTTCCGGCGGTCATCATCTCCAGGGCATTGGGAAGCCCAATGAGCCGAGGCAGGCGCTGAGTGCCTCCAGCACCCGGAATAAGCCCCACCTGAACCTCCGGTTGCCCCAGTTGGACCCCTTTGGCAGCGACCCTGTAATGACATGCCATTGCGATTTCGAGCCCTCCTCCGAGCGCATTACCATTGATGGCTGCTATCACAGGCTTGGGGCCCATCTCGATCTGGTTGAGAAAGCCGGACATGGAATTTACTTTGGGCAGCAGGCTCTCTTTTTCCTTCACTTTGTAAATCTCCTTGAGGTCCGCGCCTGCTATGAAGTTTTTCCCGGTGCCCGTAAGCACGACGGCCTTGACGTCCGAATCCTGGAAGCCGCCGGAAATAGCCTCGGCCAGCTCCATCACGAAGTGCTCCGAGAGCTGGTTTACCGGCGGATTGTTCATGAAAAGCACTGCCACACCATTCTGAACTTCTACTCTCACATTCTCGAAGTCAGTCTTCATTCTCAGTCACTCCTTTCGCCGGGTCCGGTCGCAACCATCTGCCGCTCTCGGCCCTGCAACACGCGCTTGGATATTTATTGAGTTCGTTCGTGAGCAGGGCCAGCCATAACCGCTGATGTGAGAAGCTCGGTTACTTGCTCAATCTCCTGCATCTTATCCACCTGAGCCGATTCGCGTAATACCAGCCATCGCATGGACATATGGCTGAAGGCCCCTAGAAACATGTTGCGGAAAACCCTGGAATTGACCGTGCCGCGAAAAACACCGGCGGCTTTCCCCTCCTCTACGACATCCTCGATTAATCTGTAGTAGCTGCGGAATATTTCAAAGGCCTTGGACCTGTAGAACCTGTCATTGATGTGGAGTCGCAGGAGAAACACTTTCAGGAACTCCCGGTCACTCAAAAAACTGGAAAAATGGTGCTTGATCAGTCTGCGGAGCTTGCGATCCGGGCTCTTGATGTCGAATGCGCCGGCGGCCTTCTCCAGATAGGAGCCGAGTCGATTTGTGGCTATGGAAAGAAGAATGTCTTCCTTGCTTTGGAAATACTCGTAAATTGTCCCATCCGCTACGCCCGCCAGACCGGCAATCTCGGATATGGTCGCCTTGGCGAAATCTTTTTCAGCGAAGACTTTCTTCGCCGCGTCGATTATGGCATCCAAACGGTTTACCCGTGCGCCTTCCGGCGGACTATTCGTCACGATCATCGAATCCACCAGATTCACCACATCTTCGAAATCCGACTCGCCCGACTCCACTTCGGGGATTGTCAGGGCGTTGATGGTTTCCAGGTCCAGCGTCCCTAGAATCACATCACGCATAAGCCGAATGGGGGCGTCAACGCGAAATCTTCCTTCTTTGACCCCCTGAGCCAATATTGAAGACACTATACGGGTGTATTCGCGCAGGATCTCATAGGCAGGACTGGAATAAAACGCCTTAAAGGACCGGCATTCCATAAGGAGCAATCGGGCATAAGCGCTGTGGGCGTCATGGTATCGGAGTTGGAGCCATATGACCTTTTGCAGTTGGCTCTGCACGTCCGGGATCCCTGCCAGATGCTCTTTCAAAAGGGCCAGCTGGTTTTTCAATTTTTCGCCGGGCACCGCGAACAGAAGATCTTCTTTGCCCTTAAAATACTGGTAAATAACAGAATCAGTCACACTCGCTCTACGAGCGATCTCAGAAATGGACGAACCGGAAAAGCCCTTCTGCGACATAACTTCTTCGGCTGCCGCCAGGATCTTCCATCTTGTTGCCGAGGCTGCATCGTTTCGCTGGCCCGGTTCAACATCATAGCTCGTATGACCGCTGACTGACTGCATGGAATTTGAATCCCGCTCAATGACGATGAAGTGGTGAGATAAATAGTCTGCCGGTCTTGACAAGATTAGACTAACATGATAGTCGAACCATTGTAAAGAATATTTTTTTTCCAAATGATATTCTTGAACGATGACTGAGCGGTGAATCAATCGAGACAGAACAGCGGACTAAACTGTTTGACTGGAAGGGAATTAGGCTCCGAATTCATACTGAATGGTATTCTACTGATGGAAGGAGACAATAATGCGTAAACGGACACTGAAAACAAAGCTTTGCGACATGTTGGGAATCGAATATCCAATTTTGAGCGCAGGAATGGGTCCCACGCTGATAGGTGAAAATACCGGCGCTCCTGTGGAACTGGTTGTAGCCGTGTCGGAGGCTGGAGGGCTCGGGGTCCTTGGAGGAAGCGGCTTTTCGGTGGAGCAACTCCGGGATGCTATTCGTGAGATAAAGGCGCAGACAGACAAACCGTTTGGCGTGGATCTTCTTCTACCCAAGAGTGTGGCGCCTCAAGCGAGCAGCGGCCCAAAAGAGCTGCCGCTCAGCGAGGTGCTCAAGAAAATTCCGGAGCCGCATCGGGAGTGGATCAAAAAGGTGAGGGCCGAGATGGGGCTCCCTGATGTGGATGTAATGATAAAGTTGAATTCCACCACCAACCGTCCAAAAGAATCCATCCAGGTATGTATAGAGGAACGGGTCCCTCTATTTTGCGCTGGTCTCGGAAATCCAGGCTTCATGGTGCAGGAAGCTCATTCAGTCGGAATGAAGGTGCTCGGGATTACTGGGAATTCCAAAAATGCCCGCCGCATGGCTGAATCGGGCCTGGATCTCATTGTGGCCCAGGGACATGAAGGGGGAGGCCATACCGGAAGGATTGGCACGATGGCCCTGCTGCCCCAGGCGATAGATGCTGCCGCGCCCGTACCGATCTTGGCCGCAGGCGGCATCGGAGACGGCCGGGGTCTTGCTGCGGCGTTGGCCATAGGCTGCATAGGCGTTTGGGTTGGCACGCGTTTTCTTGCAACTGTTGAAGGAGGCGCATTAGACGCCAACAAGCAGCGGATTCTGGATTCAACCGATGAGGATACCCGTGTCAGCACTGCTTATACCGGCAAGACCTTACGGGCGAGCTTGAACGGATATCATAAGTTGTGGGACGAATCGGGTCTCGATCCCCTCCCTTTCCCTACTCAGGTCTTGGTTTCTTCTGCGCTCCTTTGGGGCTTCGTCAAGATCGGTAAGACCGACTATATCGGTGGTCTCGCCGGGCAGGTATCCGGGTTGATCCACGATATTAAGCCCGCGCGGCAGGTCGTGGAGGAGATGGTGGAAGAGGCCGTAGACATCCTGACCAGGAAACTGCCGGCCACCGTGGTTGCCGAATAGATCTCCGGCCGCTTCGTTCACAGTTGCGTTCAAAGAGCGCCTGATAACTCCAGGCTCTGCCAGGTGGGGAAACCTTTCCCCCGCACCCCCACATTGAGCCGCGTAGCGGCGAGGGGGTGTGGGCACAGTTCCGCGCGCTCTTGAAGAATATTACTTGATACTTTCTTGAACTCGGTATCAGGAGGCATGCATGATTGATTTGGACCTGATTGGCAGGAAATGCGGCCCGATCCCGTTCGAGTACACGTGGAAAGATGTTGTCGTTTATGCGCTCGGTATCGGGGCGCAGACAAACGAACTCCCATTTATTTACGAGAATGCCGAAGGCGGGCTGAAGGTCTTTCCGAGCTTTGCCACCGTCATGGGCACAGCCGTGTTTTTTGAACTCTTTAAAGATGTTAAGGTCGACCTTTCCAAGTTTATTCACGGAGAGGAAGCGGTAAGACTCCATCGCCCGATTCCACCCGGGGGGAAAGCCTTGGTTGAAGGAGAAGTCACAAATATTTACGACAAGGTCAAAGGAGCGCTCATTATCTGGCGCCTGCAGATTAAGACTGTAACGGGCGAGCTTTTGGCCGAGGCCGAACACGGCGTTTTTTATGTGGGCGCCGGGGGCTTCGGCGGGGACCCCGGACCCAGGGCCGAAGGGCTTGAGATTCCCGAAGGGACCCGGCCTGATTTTGCCGCCTCATATTACATTCCGGAAAACCAGGCGGCGCTCTACCGCCTGAACGGCGACCTTAACCCTCTGCACCTGGACCCGAATTTTGCCGTGATGGCAGGTTTTTCCCGCCCTATCCTGCATGGTCTGTGCACTTACGGCTACGCAGCCAGGGCCATAGTCCTCAACGCTTGCGATGGAGATGCGGCCCGCTTCAAGGAGTTCAAGTCCCGTTTCTCGGGAGTGGTCTATCCCGGCGACACTCTTGTGACGGAGGGATGGAAGGATAAGGGCGGCCGTTACCTTATCCGTTCCCGCAGCGGCCGCGGCGTAGTGCTCAGCCACGCTTACGCCTGCGTTGATTAACGGAAGATGACTCGACGGATGATTTCAGTTAAAGACCGCTAATCTCAGCAAAAAAGAAAAGGAGGGTTTTATGATTTTGAGGAAAGCTTTTGTCGTGCTGTTTGTAGTACTTTTTCTGGCTGCGCCGGCATTTGCCGCCGATGTCAACGGGGTGAAACTGCCTGATAAGGTGCAGGTCAACGGGCAGGACCTTACCTTCAACGGCGGAGGCGTGCGAACCGCAATGGGTTTTGAGGTGTACGTTGTAGCCCTTTATCTTAAGCAGAAAAGCGCTGATGCAGCAGCGATTGTTGCTGCAGACGAGCCTGTGGACGTCAAGATTGAGATAACTTCATTCATGGTAACCCAGGACAACATGGCGAGTGGTTTTATGGAAGCCTTTAAGCAAACCGCACAAGGCGACATAGCCCCACTCAAAGCAAAGATCGATACCTTTGCCGGCACATTCAAGGGGCTTCGCGAACACGATGTCTATGATTTCGCCTATGTCCCGGGTAAGGGCGTAGAGATATCCGTGAATGGTGCAGCTTCATCGGTGATCGAAGGCCTGGATTTCAAAAAGGCCCTATACGGAATATGGCTCGGAGACAAGCCCGTTCAGCAGGATCTGAAAGCCAGGATGCTCGCGAAATAGCAGCGCCAAGCGGGGGAGCGGGGAAGACGGAAGACGGAGGACGGAGGACGGAGGACGGAAAGGCACAAAGCCTGGTTTCACGCGCGCGAAGGGCTGAGGGCGGAGCGCTTTTCCATACGAAAGGCAACAAAGCATGAGCAAAAAATCTACTTTGAGGGGCTCACAGACTGAGTGGGGACGCATCAAGGCTATGAGAGATGAGGATATCGACACCTCAGAGATCCCTGAGATCACAGAGGAACAGATGAAAGGGTCTACCTTACGTTTTGGCGGTAAACACGTCTCCAAGGGAAAGATGCGCGTTAACATCCTGCTGGATGCGGAGGTGGTTGCATACTTTAAATCCCAGGCCGGTGGAAGAGGTTATCAGACACTCATAAATGAAGCATTGAAGGCAAGCATGCGTGACCGGGACCTGGAATCCACCATACGCCGGATCATACGTGAGGAGTTGGGGGCTTCAGGGTAATTCATGTGATCGCATCGGGGACTTGTCGTCAATGCGGTTCAATTAAGGAATTGAAAAATCCCTGAATCCCCTAATTCCTTAATCCCTAAATTCCTAAATCCCCTAATCTCTCAATCCTGCACCCATTTCACCGTTCAAATTGGCCTTCTAAGCATAAAAATCGCCCCTTGTTTCAATCTTTTGGCTGCTTATTTGGGTAATTGGCTTGGCCCCCGTGCGAACCGTGCGGCGGATGACGGATGACGGAAGACGGAGGAGGGAGGACTCAGGACCCAGGACTGAGGAGTGAGGACTGAGGACTGAGTTGGCAAACCTGAGGACCCTTTAGGACGGAGGACGGAGGGCGGAACCAAAAAGGTCACGAAGGGCACTAAGGAGAGGAGCGGTAGCGGGGTGAAGAACACGAAGGAATCTTCCGAGAGAAACAGCACGGATTCAGGATTTAAGCGCCTAAAAGTGAAAATCCGATACTCATATTCATTTGTCAAAGAGTTTCATTGGCTTACTGTAATTCCTGTAAATACAGGGCAAATGCAGGGGCCGATTCCACAACTGACTGATTTAATTGACAGTTGTGGATTAGATTCTCCGCAATAACAGGTGATAACAGGAGCGGGAAGCGGGAAGCAGGAAGCAGGAAGCAGGAAGCAGGAAGCAGGAAGCAGGAAGCAGTGAATGGCTTCGCCGGGCAAGGGGTGAGAGGTCATTGATCCTGCCTCTTCCCTCTGGCCCATCACCTATCACTTAGGGATCTGCCGATTACCTCTTACCACTGACCTATTACCTGGATCATGTTACAGCGAATAGAGAGAAACTAATTTCAACTCCCCGATTCCTTCGACATCTGCAATTTGGTTGGCAGTATTGTACCGCGCAGTGATTTTGCTTCGCCAAACGACAACGAGAAGCGGCATCCAGAAGCGGCAATACAAACGGCAACGAGAAGCGGCAAAATGCGGTGAGGGGTGAGGGAGGAGGACTGAGGACGGAGGACGGAGAACGGATGGCGGAGGTAGGAAGACGGAAGGCGGAAGAAGGAGGACGGAAAGAGAGAAAGCCATGTTTCACGCGGAGGCGCGGAGACGCGGGGACGGGATCTCACGTTTCGCCGTGATTTAGCCTTTGATTCTTCTTTCGAAAAAAGCAAACAATCGAAACCTTTGCAAAGGGTAGCACTAAGTGTTATAGTATTTGAACTGGAACTGGATGCCTATCAAAAGTTGGCGCAGATCTACCTGAGCTTCAGTGATGCAGGCTTGGCCAAAGCGCTGAACGCAGGCGAATTGGAGGAGGTAAAGTACAATGGCGAAGAAGTATCAGAGTAAAGTCTTGGAGGCGCTGCACGAAACGGCGACCGGGCTGCATCGCCTTGGACTGATAGATACAAAGACGATGCGCGATTTCGACGCATCGTGCCTGACGACTGTGGAAAAACTCTCGGCGCAGCAAATCGCGGAAGTGAGAAAGAAGGCCGGCGTCAGCCAAGCCGTGTTTGCAAGCTATCTGAATGTTACAGTCGGACTGGTGAGCCAATGGGAAAGAGGCGAGAAACAGCCGCGCGGACCTTCTCTTAAACTGCTGGCCCTTGTGCAGAAAAAGGGCCTGGATGCTATAGCCTGACCGGATTGAACATGGTGTCATAAATCCCTGAATCCCTAAGTCCCTAAATTCCTCTCAATCCCCAAATCCTTAAATCCCTAAATCCCTAAATCCCTAAATCCCTAAATCCCTAAATCCCTAAATCCCTAAATCCCTAAATCCCGTCCCCGTTTCACCGTTCAAATTGACCTCGTAAGACAGATTTATGAACAACACTGGCCAGGAAAATGCCATATCGATTGCGGACACCCCTCAGCAATAATCTGGTCATTCCTTTTACCGCCTTTTAGGCGGAAGATCCTCTTACCGCCTTTAGGCGGAAGTCAATCGCGTTGGGCGTTTGCGGGGTGCCTTCTAAGACCAAAAAGCGCCCCTTATTTCAATCTTTTGGCTGCTTATTTGGGTAATTGGCTTGGCCCGTCCGTCATAAAGGTTACGGAACAGGGTGCCCAAATCTCACACTTCGCGGATCATATGTTCTGTGAATGCGTGGCTCGATTGGATTTAAGGATTTGGCAAGAAACATAAACTCTCCATAAAACATGGAAAGTGCCGACTCCTGGGGTTTATTA
Organism: Syntrophobacteraceae bacterium; assembly: GCA_049515795.1. Classification (GTDB taxonomy): domain Bacteria; phylum Desulfobacterota; class Syntrophobacteria; order Syntrophobacterales; family Syntrophobacteraceae; genus SbD1. The sequence goes on along the minus strand of JBEKTT010000029.1, from coordinate 75 downwards.
CGTAGCGTGGCAAGCTGGATTGAATATGTTAAATTACGCCTGACAGAGATTTGAGTACTGCGTGGCCAGGATACT
>JBEKTT010000028.1:0-56148 GCA_049515795.1 Syntrophobacteraceae bacterium | reverse complement strand
ATTAAGGCTGGTGCGGTTGTAGGCAAGCCAAGCGTTAAGCGCATTGGAAAGTGAAGCGTATCCGATGTCAGAATCACGCTCCGCGAGCTTCGAGACACTTCACTTCGTGAAGTGCTCTTGCTGGCCTCCCCTAGCGACGTGTGAGCGCGTAGCGCGAAGGCCGACCGCACCACGTGTCTATCGTCCGCGTTGGGCGTTAGCGGGAGGCCTTGCCGCGTTCAGCGCCTGATCGATTATCCCCATGGAGTCACATCCGGTGATCACGACGCTGGTCGGGAGGTTCATAGCATAATGCAAACATTCTACCGGAGTCACCGTCTTACTTTCGAGAATGAAGGGATCGCCCAACGGCTTCATCCCTAATATGCCTATATCGGCCTTCACGAGCAGCGGCACGACTTTCTTTTCGAAGCTTTCATAATGAGCGTCCATCACATTCAGCGGCATCTGCACCGTGTCGAATCGGAATTCATGGCTCTCGGCCGTGTCGAGCATCTTCAAATGGATGTCCGGGTCTTTGTGCCCGGTGAACCCTATGTAGCGAATCTTTCCCGCCTTCTTTGCCTCGAGTGCCGCCTCTATTGCCCCGCCCGCTGCAAAAATTCGGGCCGGATCTTCCATACGGATGATTTCGTGAAACTGCAAAAGATCGATGTGATCGGTCTCAAGCCTCTGAAGCGATTCTTCGATCTGCCGTGCAGCCGTTTTCTTATCGCGTCCGTCGGTCTTGGTCATCAGGAATGCACGCTGACGGTAGCCGTCGCGCAGTGCCTTGCCCATGCGGATTTCGCTCTGCCCACCGTTGTAGTCCCAGCAATTATCCAGGAAATTGATTCCATTGTCGATCGCGGTGCGGACGATGCGAATACTCTCCGTCTCATCGAGTCCCGGCTTACCGACGTGAAAACCGCCCAGCCCTATCAGGGAGACTTTTTCGCCTGTGCTGCCGAGTGTGCGGTAAGGGACTTCCCCCACAGGTTCCGCAACACCGGGACCTAATTGGGCGCTAATCAGAGCACCAGTGGCAATTCCCAGGAATTGCCTGCGCGTAACCGCTGAATTTTCGGCAGATTCGGTTTCGTTACGATTTTCGCCTCCAACTCCCGCCGCACTTATGGCGCTTCCATCATTTATCATTTGAACTCTCCATGGTAAGGTAACTGCCTTGGTTATCAATGCCGGTTTCGATTGACGGTAATCCAAAAGTACGTTTGATACCGCTTTTCGTTAAGTGCAGGGTGAGGGCAAATTCTGCGACACAAGCTAAGTTCAATGCCCCCGGATGACAAGATCGTGCCGACAGTCATTGCGGGAGGTTATCTAATGTGTATTTTAAGGACTTCGGGCTGTAATCTCTCCGAAAGGCGTCAAATAAATTAATTCAACCTGGGGGCAGGGTTAACAACAAACAAGATGCCGCATGGCTGGAGGAATCTATGAATGTGATTGAAAAAGCCCTGGCGGAAGGACGATCGGCACTCAGTGAGCACGAGTCCAAACAGTTGCTCTCAAGCTTTGGCATCCCGGTGACCAATGAGGTTATCGCCCGAGATGCCATAGAAGCTGCTTCGTCTGCCGCAGTTTTAGTTGGATTTCCCGTCGTCCTGAAGGCATCAGGGGCTAGTCTGTCTCATAAGACCGAACTTGGAGGGGTGGCGCTTAACCTCCGGACCGGGGAAGAAGTGAGAAAAGAAGGTGAGCGTCTTTTGAAGATTCCGGGGTGTGAAGCCCTGTTGGTTCAGGAAATGGTTAAAGGTGGCCGGGAAATCGTCTGCGGCCTGATGAGAGATACTCAATTGGGACCATGCGTCATGTTCGGGATCGGCGGCATATTGACGGAGGTTCTCGAAGACATCGTGTTTCGCATCGCCCCTCTGACACTTTCGGATGCTCGAGATATGGTTGCGCAGATTCGCGGGAAAAAGATCGTCGAACCCTTCAGGGGAGAAGAGGCTGCCGACATCGATCGGTTGTGTCAAACCCTTGTGGCTTTGGGGCAGATTGGAATCAAATACGCTGACGTGCTCGAAATCGATATAAACCCTTTGAAGATTCGCCCAAACGGAAAATCTGTGGCGGTGGACGCTCTTGTCGTTCTCAAGGCGGCTGAGAATCCGCCTGTCACAAGTAGCGCGATGAAAGGAAAACTCGGTCCATTTTTCGAACCCGCCGGCGTCGCAATCATTGGGGCCTCCGCTACTCCCCACAAGGCGGGAAACGACGTGATAAAAAATATTCTGGCCAATGGCTATGGCGGCAAGCTCTTCCTGGTCAATCCAAAGGGCGGGGAAATTCTCGGCTCTCCGGTTTACACTTCTATCGCCGGTTTGCCTGAGGGAATCGATCTGGCCGTCATCATTCTACCCGCAAAAGATACAATCGGGGCCCTGCGAGAATGCGCCGCAAAGGGAATCGGCCATGTTGTGCTTTCCGCCGGAGGTTTCGCCGAGGTGGATGAAGCCGGCGCCGGGATTCAGCACGATCTCATCGATATAATCAAGAAGACCGGGGTCCGCGTCATGGGGCCCAACACATCGGGTCATACCTCAACGCCCCATAGGTTTACTTCCACTTTTTTCCCACTCGGCAGGATCCGGCCCGGCAAAGTATCCTATGTTGCCCAGACAGGCAATTTTGCCACCCATACCATGAAGCACATACTGACGGCCGAGCATTTTGGAGTCTGCCGGGTTTTTGGCCTGGGAAACAAGATCGATATCGACGAAAGTGACGCCCTGGAGTATCTGGCCGAAGACCCGCACACGAGTGCGATTATCATGTACCTTGAAAGCATCAAACGGCCGGGACGCTTTCTGGAAATTGCCGGAGAAGTTACCAGGCTCAAGCCCGTTATAGTCTTGAAGAGCGGCGCCACCGAGGCGGGGAGGCATGCCGCCGTCGCACACACCGCAGCTATGGCCGCTGAGGACCGTCTGATTGACGGCCTGCTTCGTCAGGCAGGCATTGTCCGAATATGGGATTATACCCACCTGATCCTTGCGGGAAAGGCCCTTTCGATGGCGCCTTTGCCGAAGGGCAAAAGGCTGAGTTTCCTCGCCCCGTCCGGCGCTATGCTGGTTACTCTGGCGGACCTTTGCATCCGCTTGGGCCTTGAAGTACCAGACCTTACACCGCAGACTGTAGGGAGGCTTCAAGAAATCAGCCCCCCATTTATTCGGATGAGAAATCCCGTTGATATCTGGGCGGCCGCTTCCGTAAGCGGGGTCGAATTCGGTTACAGGGAGGGCATGGAAGCGGTCCTCAAGGACCCCAACATCGACGCGGTCGTTGCAGTGCTCATGCTAACCGAGGACACCGGCATACCGTCGTTCGACTTTATGGTCGATCTGGCGAGGAGGTATCCTGAAAAACCGGTCTTTATAACCTTTAGCGGTGACAAACACTTCGAGGATGAATGCAAGGCGTATATCGAACCCCTCGGGGTTCCGTCTTTCACCTATATCGAACAGCCCTTCGAGGTGCTCTCAATTCTGTCGCGTTGCGTGCAGGCTATGAACAGACCCAGGTGATCGACCGCGTATCGTCTTCCACCGTAAGCGCTCCGGATGCCGGCTGCACAGCGGGCAGGACGGCCCTGATGGCCGGGGGGACCTTTACAAAAGCGCGTAGGTTTGGTCCCCCGGTTTTCACCCCCCCTTTTCAAAAGGTTGTTTGAGGCAGCATTGGCCGGTTAGGTTTTTTCTCGGCAGTTGCTCCAACCAGAATTTTCCGTCTAGGCAAAAAGCCTCAGTGAGTCCAGTGAACTCGATTGGACCTACACCCAATTCCTTCAATTGAAGTTCATGATTGTTTTCGGCAGATACTATCCAAAATGAAGCTGTATGTCCTTGCGGCAAGACTATATCCCCTGCGAGGAGGACATTAGTTGATGATATATATACTCCGAGTTTACTTACTAAACCATCATCAATGGTAATTTCAACATCTTGAAGCAACGAAATGATGGATATGGTTACGTCGTTCATTCGATATGCGTCGATACTATCTAATCCCATGCACTTGAAGATGTTATTTAGTGCAAGTCCAATTATTGTATTCGTATAAACGGGCTTGAGTGAGAGCAGTTCGCGGCTACCAGAAGTATCGTATAAATAATCTCGGATCTGTTTCAAATATTGTTTCAAAATCCCTCTATCTTTATTTATATGAGCAACAAAATCTGCTAATTGTTTTATAGAAGAAGTATTGTTATGAGATGCGAATCTACGAAGTAAAATTAGCAAGGATAGAATATCCGTCTCGTGGAATCTCCCGAGTTGAATGAGCTTGTGCAATCTGTTGATTAGCCATCGTTCTTTTATGTCCATTAGTGGCCTCATAAAGTCAAACTAGGTTTTCTGTGCTATCAAATGTCGTTCACCAATTCACAGAGCGATAGAATATCTCCTATCAACATATAAGTGTAGACTACGTAACGATTTGCTTCATCACGACCGACAGTTGCGTGTGAGCCCTTTTGGGTTGCTGCAAATACTGCATCGAGCCGATCTCCCAGAAACCCAAGATGAGAACCTACCATCTCGGAAAACCGCTCTGACCCACTCTTATCTTCTGCAAAGCATACGAGACGGTTAATGTAGTTGTCCTGGCCAAGCTTGATCCTCTTCCCAGAGTCGGTGACGCGATCCTCGGAACTCGGCGGGAAGACAGCATCAGCGAAGCTTTGCAAAATGCGGCGGCAGCTGTGAACAGCGTTTGACCAATCCTCTGGATTCGTTGAACGCAAATTTTCGTATACCGAAGCGAATCTCTGGATTGCATCAGGAATGACGGCACCAATCTTTCGATCTACTGATTCCCGAACAGCAGCAAATACGTTCTGGGCAACCCCAGAGAATTTTAGTTCATAGTGCCGTCGCGCTGCATACTGGTATATGAGAGAACGTCGGCTTGCAAGACGCTGGGATGCAGTAAGAAGCCTCGAGTGCAAGCCCTGACGTTCATACCAATTCCCCATCGGGGCCATCACAAACTGCTCAGGGTTAGCAGATGAAACCGAGACATCACGGTCACGTGCGGCATCCAACCCGAGTTTACAGGCTTCCAGTTCGTGCTCAAGATGCTCAATTGACTCCAAAAATGCAACAGTGCGCGTCTTCCCTTGCGAATTGGGAACATTCTCCTCGTAAGTTCGATTGGCCATCTGCAACAGAGACCATACCTTGGGTGTAACTCCAGTCGGGGTGCTTGGATATCCACTTGCCTCATAGTGAAACACGCTCTGTGCTTCAACGTGGTTCAGTAATCTAGCAAGGCGGCTTGCTTTTAAGGCAGCAGAAGGCAACGGAACTCGGCTAAGTTCGATATCTTTGAGAATGTCTGAGGAAAGCTCTAAGGCCTCTTCAAGAGCTTCGGGAGTAGGAGGAATCTCCTCTTGCATGCGCGTCCTTCCGAAAAGAAGATCGATATTCCAAGCCCAGTCGAGTTTCGGCTTTATTGCATCCATTATCACACGATTAATTGGAAGGGATAAAGCAGAAAAACAGAACAGCACTAACGCACTCTCGCTCGCACACCTGCCCTAGCACGCCCCTGCTAACCCCTACAGCACAACTTCTGTTCGAAAGCGCGTGTAGAGAGTTTTCTTTACCATGACGGGGGTCTCTGAGAGCTTCTAGCGCCCGCACACGAGGCATGCCGCCATAATGGCCATCCACGTATGAAGCGCTTTGTGACCGAGCAAGCTGTTCGAGTTGCGTGAGCCGTTCAGAGCGCGAACGTGGCCGAGCCAAGTTAACACCTCGCCATCCTAAGATCAATTTTCCAGGAATAGACATTTTTCGTCCTCAGAAGGCCCTTTTTGGCCTCGGAATCATTGCTGTAAGAAGCTTGGCGTTCGCGGAGGCCGGGTTCCCGATCCGTTCCGGAAATCCTTCACCCCTCACCCTATCGCGGAAGGAATGCCGGTTACCCGGCACCCCCCGCACAGATCCGTACGTGAGGAATTACCTCATACGGCTCCTACCTTGGGTAGTGACGCAGAGTACACTGGAGCACCCATGAACGAACGCCAAGGTCCACCTGCCACCCCGCGTACATCGCGCAGAACGACATGGCAATCCAGCTCTGCGTCTGAGCCACGGCCATCGGCGCGACGTTCCCCTTGGTCGGTCGCCTTCCCTCCACCATCTCCGCAGGCAAACCGCCCTTGTTCGATGGCTTCTCAGGTACTATGCAACCGTCTGACTTCCCGGAGGCGTACACGCCGGACGTGCGGCACTTAGCCTTCTCCGGCCGACCCGCCCTACCATCTTGGACGGATACCTTCGGGATCTCCCGATTCCCGTGCGAGGAGTTTCCACACATGCCCAGGGTCTTAGACTGCGCGGGACCTTCACATGACTCGCGCCTGTCGCCATGCTTAGTGTTGCCTTCCGCTTGAGTGAACAGTGTCGGCGTCCCGGAGGGGTTGATTTCGCAGCTCGATACTTGGCCTGTGTGTGCCCCTGCCAACGCTTCGCCTGTGTCCTCGCGGGCACCTGCGCATGGCTCGGGGCCGGTGTGGTTAGCTGGACCTTCACCGTATGGCTCTTTCATCCACAACTCCTCGCCGGTTTTAATCGGCGCAACTCACCCCTCACCCTCCACCCTTTGCCCTCCAAAGGCTTTTGATCGGGCTGCTTCAGTGAGTGGAAAAACCACAATGTCTCGCATCTTTTTGGTTAAGTGGGCGAACGATCCTCCCGATAACCATATTATAGCAGGCGCACTGAACCCGAAACCCAAAACTCGAAACACTTCAAGGCAGAGAGAAGAAAATGAAGTGTAGAAACAGGACTTTTCCAACACGCCGTGTACTCGTGGCATCGATCTTCGTGACGGCCCTGTTGCTTGTACCCGCAGGGAACCCGTACGGGGCGGACCTGCAGGATATACAGAAACAGGGTGTTCTTCGTCACCTTGGCATTCCTTACGCCAACTTCGTCACCGGGAACGGAGACGGGCTCGAAGTGGAGCTCGTGAGGCTCTTTGCACAACACATCGGCGTACGCTATGAGTTCGTGGAGACTTCGTGGGGATCGGTTATCGCCGACCTTACGGGAAAAGTCGTTAAACCCAAGGGGGACGACATCGAGATCACCGGTGAGGCGCCGGTAAAAGGCGACATCGTCGCCACGGGCTTTTCCATCATCCCGTGGCGGGAAAAGATAGTCAAATTTTCCACGCCCACTTTTCCGACCCAAGTCTGGCTGGTGACCCGGGCGGACTCGCCACTGGAGCCGATTCAACCTGTTGGGGACATAGAACAGGATATTGCAGCGGTGCAAGCTCTTCTCAGGGGGGAATGTGTTCTGGGAAAGCCGAGTACATGCCTCGATCCCCCGGCCTACAGAATGGAAGAGACGCGCTTCCTGGTTAAGCTTTTCCAGGGGAGTCCAAACGAACGGGTGCCGGCAGTTATTGCAGGAGAAGCCGACTACACGGTCCTGGAAGTCCCGGATACCCTCGTTGCTTTGAAAAAGTGGCCGGGACGTATCAAGATCATTGGGCCTCTTTCGCCTGTCAAGATGATGGGTTATGCCTTCGCCAAGTCATCGCCGCAGCTTCGAGACGCCTTTAACCGCTTCTTCGACCAATGCATGCGGGACGGCACTTACAGGCAACTGGTGCAGAAGTACTATCCGGCGATTTTTCAGTACTATCCCGAATTTTTTCAGGCAAAATCATAGGACGGAGCCAATAACGCGGGCGTATGAGCATGGTGCAGTCATTCCAATTATGGCCTCGAACAAAATCTGTCACTATGACACTGGCGGCTCTGCTGCTTATCGCCTTCTTGACCTTGCTTATGGGCAAGAACTATCTCTCACAGAAAGAGGTGCAACGATTTGCTCTTGCCGATCTGGGCCGCAACCTGGACAAGCGGGCCGAGACGATCAGCTACTTCTTTTCCGAGCGCAGGAACGATCTCAAGAACCTTGCCGCAAGTTCTGAAGTCGGCGCCTTCTTCGAAAACAAAGCCCTCGGGATGACAATGGAATATGGGCTGAGAGCGAGCCTGGCCATCATTTCCGAGACATTCAGACAGGTCCTGGAAGAACGCAAGCTGGGACACGAGAAGATTTACACACGCATCGCCTTTTTGGAAGCCTCCGGCGAGTTGCTCCTTGACAGTTCGCTGTCGGATCAAAGTCAACACGTTGGGACGGCGATGCGGGAATACCTTACTCCCGATGCTTCGGTCCCGCAGATCATTGTGGAAACAGGTGCCGGTTTAAGCAAAGTACTGATCTCCGCTCCCTGCTATTTGAAACACCGCTATGCCGGCCAGATTGTTGCCTGGTTGCCCATGCAGACGCTGTACGACCATTTCATACCGCAGTCCGGCGGCTCATCCAGCCGTGGCGACTTCCTCTTCTACGGAACCGAAGGCTCGATCTTGCCGCTGCAACTGCTATACAGGAACCCCCATTTGTTGGCCTCCTGTCAGAGCCTCATCGAGGAGGGCCTCCAATGCCGTCCGCGCGAATCCGCTTTCCGGACATCCACTGGAGAGAAGCCTGTTCAGAGCGAATCGGGATTTATCCTTCCCAGACCGTCCGATCCGCAGATGCAAGGTCCTGAACAACACGAACGACTGCTGCGTATTTCAGAAAAAGGAAAGGAACTCATCGCCGTTCGTGCTTCCGTATTGGATACGCAGTTTTTCCTGGTCAACATACTGCCCGAGGATGAGATTATAGGAACCGCGCAGCCGCGGCATTTGCCTATGGCCCTCGGCGCCCTGAGCTTCGCACTCCTTGGTGGTTTGGGCATCATGTGGAGGATCAATTCGAGGAATCTGCTCCTCCAAACGCAGCTCGAAGAGACCACCAGGAGGGAGCAGGCCCTCGAGGAAGTGAACCACGAATTGCACCGGGAGATCGCGGAGCGTGAAAAGGCGGAAAGTGCGGTGCGTAAATCGGAGAAGAGCTATCGAGATCTTTTTGAGAACATAACCGACTCCATTTACACTCATGACCTCGACGGACGATTCCTTACCGTCAATCCTGCCGTGGTTTCCTCACTGGGGTATCCTCGAGAAGAAATTGTGGGCCGCCCCGTAGCTGATTTCATGCATCCCCGTCTTCGCGAAGCCTTCTACCGGGAGTATCTTCCTTTGATGCGGTCTCGGGGCTGGTTCAACGATACCGTCCTGTTTCTTGGGAGTGACGGCGCGCGACACTACTTCGAATGCCGCAACTCCCTGGTTGAGGAAGAAGGTGTCGGGATATATGTGAGGGGTTCGGGACGCGACATTACGGTACGTGAGCTTCACGAACAAGAACTTCGGATTGCCAAGGAAGCAGCGGAAGCGGCCAGCCGGGCCAAATCTCAGTTTCTTGCGAATATGAGCCATGAGATCCGCACTCCAATGAATGGCGTGCTTGGCATGACGGAATTGCTGCTGGGGACAGATCTTGATGAAAAGCAGCAGAATATTGCCAAAACTGTGCTCCGCTCCGGTGAATCGCTCCTGGGAGTGTTGAATGACATCCTGGACTACTCAAAAATTGAAGCGGGCAAACTGGAGCTCGAAAGCATCGACTTTGACCTGCGAGAGTCCGTTGAAGAGGTCATGCAACTTTTCGCGGAAAGCGCTCATCAGAAGGGCCTCGAACTGTTGTGCCAATTGGATGAGGATGTTCCCACCGCCTTGCAGGGCGACCCCGGGCGATTGCGCCAGATACTGGTAAACCTCCTTGGCAATGCCGTCAAGTTCACTGAGCGTGGAGAGGTTCTCGTCCGCGTGAGCGCTTTACAAAGAGAACAAGATTATGGCCGCCTGTGCTTTGAAGTCCATGACACTGGGATTGGGATCGACCCGGAAATCCGGGAGCATATCTTTGAAGCCTTTTCCCAGGCAGACGGCACCACCACGCGAAGATACGGCGGCACAGGTCTGGGTCTGGCCATCTGCAAGCAGTTGTGCGAGATGATGGGTGGAGAAATCAGCGTGGAGAGCACACCTGGGAAGGGCAGTACTTTCCGGTTCACAGTGCGGCTCAAGGTCCGTCCCCTTCCATTGCAGCCTAAAGTTGCAAGCCATGTCGATCTCAAGGGTATACGCGTTCTCATCGTCGATGACAATGCGACTAACCGTAACATCGTGCACCATCAGGTCCTCTTCTACGGAATGCGCAGCGGGTGTGCCGAAAACGGTCAAAATGCTCTGGAAATGCTCAAAAAGTCAGCTGCAATGGGAGACCCCTATAAGTTGGCAATACTGGATATGATGATGCCAGGGATGAGCGGCCTCGAATTGGCCCGGGCCATTAAGGCGGATCCAGCCACTGCTTCCGTCCAACTTATTGTGCTCACCTCCGTCAGTCAGGATTACGACTCTGGAGCGATGCACCGCTACGGAATTTCGGCTTATTTGACCAAACCCATACGGCAGTCCCAGCTTTATCATTGCATCGCCTCTGCATTAGGAGCTCAATCTGGAAAAAACCCGCAACAGATGTCCGAGTCCAGTAACGGTGACAAAGCCAGCGCCTTCCTTGGAGCACGGGTGCTCCTTGCCGAGGACCAGCCTGTAAACCAGGAAGTAGCGCGATGTATGGTGGAAGGCTTTGGCTGCCGTGTCGAAGTTGCGTCCAATGGGCAAGAAGCTCTCGATGCTCTCATAAAAACTCCGTATGACCTTGTGCTCATGGACTGCCAGATGCCGGAACTGGATGGCTACGCAGCCACACGGATCTTCAGGGAAAGAGAGACGCAAAAAGCAATGAATCAATCCGGCCAGGCACAAGCAATTCGCCGCACCCCCATCATTGCAATGACTGCCCATGCAATGCAGGGAGACCGTGAGCAATGTCTTGCCGCCGGGATGGACGATTACATCAGCAAACCCTTCAATATGGACCGGTTGTTCGCCCTATTGAAACGGTGGCTGCCGTCGAAATCAACGGCCGATTTGTCCGTAATCACCGGTCTCGGGGAGAATCCTGTTCGTGAAGATCCGGCAACCCTGGACCAGGCCTCACGCCTGGCCATCAGGTGATAGAACTGTTGGGGGACCGGACGCGCCGGAGAAGGGTGAAGGGTGAAGCTCGGAGCGTGGAATCTATTCCTTCACTCTCAAATCCTCTTTTTTCATTGCCTGCTCTGCACTTCTTAGCAATCGTGGTCAAGATTGCAACAATCTGGTCCGCTTCATCGGTAAGGTCTTGAAGGTTTTCTACCGGCATGTCTTCTGAAGCTGCAAGCAGTCGCAGCCAATAGCGTTTCCCGGGCTTCCTTGCAGGTAACTGAGTATTTTGTAATGAAATCAGCCCGGCTCTGACTTGCATGACCTCGTATGATAATAATACCTTGCTCGAAAAAAATGCGCCTGACATGCTAAGACCGGCGACCGTGCGCGCAGCCATGCAGAACACACAGACATTAAACGTGGCGCGTTTGAAGGCAAGCCAAACGTTAAGCGCATCAGAAAGTAAAGTGAAAATGGCGTCAAGGTCTCGCTTCGCGGGGCTTTGCCCTACTTCACTTTGTGAAGTGGGCTTGCCCGGCCTCCCGTAGCGACATGTGAGCGCATAGCGCGGAAGGCGACCGCTCATTCTCAACGCTTTCCATGACCTGTCTATGACCAGAGACGGGGCGTTCGCGGGATGCCTTCTTCGACATTTGCGCCAATGGACGTGCCAGACCGCAAGAGTTGATTGGCCAACGTCCTGCATGTCCCAGGTTACCGATCCAAGACTTGACACAATTTCACTACCCGCCGCGCAAACACAAAGGTCCGCCCGGTCAAGTCGCGTCGAGGTTGATCAATTTCACCCCTAACTCTTCCCTCACTCCACCGTTACGCTCTTGGCAAGGTTTCTTGGCTGATCCACGTCGGTTCCGCGAAGCACAGCCACATGGTAGGCCAGCAGTTGCAGCGGGAGGCTGAACAGTACCGGCGAGAGCCACTCGGATGAAGGATGGATGACGAACTGGTTCTGAGCCGGCCCGATGATCTCGCTCGGTTCGCCTTCGATCAGGGCGAGGATAATGCCGTCTCTGGCCTTGACCTCTTGGATGTTGGAGATCATTTTCTCGAAAAGCGGCCCCTGCCTTAGCAGGACCATGACCGGCATTTCGACGTCGATAAGCGCTATGGGGCCGTGTTTCATCTCGCCCGCCGCATAGCCTTCAGCGTGGATATAAGAGATTTCCTTGAGCTTGAGCGCACCTTCCAGGGCGATCGGGTAGAGCGCGCCGCGGCCAAGATAGAGAAAGTCTTTGAAGTCTTTATATTTTCTGGCCCAGGTGCTGATCATGCTCGTATCGGAGAGAATTTTTTCCATCTTGCCTGGAAGTTCGACAAGGCCCTGAATATATTGCTCGATCGATTCCCTGGGCAGTCTGCCGGTTTCAGCGGCCCAATAAACCGCGAAAAGATACAGGGCGACCAGTTGAGTTGTGAATGCCTTGGTTGAAGCCACTCCGATCTCAGGTCCGGCATGCGTATGGATCACCCCCTGGGCCATGCGGGCTATGCTGCTTCCGACCACGTTCACGATTGCCCGGCAATGAGCGCCCTTGTCCAGCCCTTCCTTAAGGGCCGCCCTGGTATCGGCGGTTTCCCCGGACTGGCTTATAACCAGCAGAAGGACTTTGTCGTCGAGAACGGGGTCCCTGGAGCGGAATTCGGATGCAAGGTCCACCTCGACCGGGATTCGGCAAAGGCCCTCGATCATGTACTTGGCCACCAGTGCGGCATGGTAGGAGGTGCCGCACGCAACGAGCAAGACTCGTTCGATTTTGTTCAGCAGCGTCTTATCCAGGTTGAGATCGGGAAAATCGATCTCCTTGCTCTCAAGGTCGACCACGCTGCGGAAAGTATCGATGACGGCCCGAGGCTGCTCATAGATTTCCTTCAGCATGAAATGCTTGTAGCCGGCCTTTTCGGCCATTAGCGGGTTCCAGTCCACCTGGTGAGGCTTTGGGTTGCGTTGGGTTCCATCCGCAAGCGACTCGATTTGGTAGTTTTGCCGGGAAATGAAGACGACCTCCTCGTCATTCAAATAAACCACCTGGCGTGTATAGGGCAGTACGGCCGGTACATCGGACGCCAGAAAGAAGGCCCTCTCGGTGATCCCCAGAATGAGCGGGCTTTCTTTTCTGGCGGCAACGAGCCTGTCGGGTTCCAGTTCGTTTACTATTACCAGCGCGTAAGAGCCTTTTAGCTTCTTGAGGGTGTTGCGCACCGCCTGCTGATATTCATTTACTCTCTGCCACTCACTGTGAAGGAGCGCCACTATTACTTCGGTATCCGTCTGGGACGCAAAGTGATGCCCTTTCTTTTCGAGTTCGTCCTTGAGAACGGCGTAATTCTCTATTATCCCGTTGTGAACCAGGGCAAAAGGTCCGGAGCGATGGGGGTGCGCGTTTTGCTCCGAGGGCCTGCCATGTGTGGCCCACCGGGTATGCGCCACGCCGACCGTACCGCTCACCGGGTGCTCGTTGAGCTTGCTCACCAGTCCGCTGAGTTTGCCTTCACACCGAACGATCTGAAGCCGGCCGTCGGGCCCCACCATTGCGATTCCTGCGCTGTCGTAGCCTCTGTATTCCAGCCTGGCAAGCCCGTTTAACAGGATGTCCCGGCCTTCATCGGGTCCGATGTATCCCACTATTCCGCACATGGTTTTATTCCTGCCTTGTTGGGTTAGAGAAAATCTGTCCAGTTTAGAAGGCGGTATTTGAACGAATTGCGTTCAATCTTAATCGTATTGCCCCTCCGGCAGCAAGGTGAAAAATTGAAATGGCCCAATAGGGAGATCTCACGCCGAAAATCGGAAAAAGGCGCCCCGCAACAGCCCACCGCAAATGATAGACCACATTTACGCCATGGATAAACACTGATCCAGGAGCCGCACGGCGCCTTTCGGACTTTCCTGTGCGCCTCTATCACCCCAAATCCTGCGCCCCTATAGCTGCATTGACTCACACTGCCGACGCGCGCACGGGTAAGGTCCAACGCGAAGCGTGGCTCCCAATTTTGCGACGCTAAACGAGAAGGCATCCCGCGAACGCCCAACGCGAACGATAGACACGCCCAGCGGTCGCCTTCCGCGCTACGCGCTCACATGCCGCAACGGGAGGCCGGGCAAGCCCACTTCACAAAGTGAAGTAGGGCGAAGCCCCGCGAAGCGAGACCTTTACACCAATGTAACTTAACTTGTTGATGCGCTTAACATCTGGCTTGCCTTCAAACGCACCCCGTTTAATGTTTGTGCGTTCTGCATGGCTGCGCCCACGGTCGCCGCTTTTGCTCAGTCCTCAGTCCTCAGTCCTCAGTCCTGCTTCCCTGCATGGCTGCGCCCACGGTCGCCGCTTTTGCTCAGTCCTCAGTCCTCAGTCCTCAGTCCTGCTTCCCTGCATGGCTGCGCGCACGGTCGCCGCTTTTGCTCAGTCCTCAGTCCTCAGTCCTCAGTCCTGCTTCCCTGCATGGCTGCGCGCACAGTCCCGCCGCTCTTGTCATGTCAGGCGCATTTTTTTCGAGCAGGCATTATATAAGTCTATCATACGAGAATGATTGTAGTTTGGGATGTGGCGGATAGTGTAAAGTTTTATAATGTACACAGGTCCATTTTCGGTTGGGGCGAATGCACGCCGATGAATGAGGCGAGGCGTACTGATTCTCATACACTCCCTGGAAACGGCGGCTTCCGGCTTATTTTGCGCGAACGAGTTCGCCAAATGTGTTAGGATTGAAGAAAGGAGAAAAGCCCCGAATGTCTTTTGTCCATCTGCATGTCCATACCCAATACAGCCTTCTTGACGGCGCCATCCGGCTAAAGGACCTCCTTGATACCGCCGGCGCCTACAGGATGCCCGCAGCGGCCATCACCGATCATGGCAACATGTTCGGCGCTCTGGAATTCTACGAACGGGCAAAAAAATACGGGATCAAGCCGATAATCGGGTGTGAGGCCTACATTGCGCCCAAGGGCCGTCATGATCGGGGCTCGAGAGCCGAAGGGGACGCAAACGGGGATGAGGACCGAAGTTTTCACCTTACGCTTCTGGCGCGCAACCGGACCGGTTATCAGAACCTGTTGAAGCTGGTCTCACTGGGTTACACGGAAGGGTTCTATTACAAGCCGCGCATGGACAAAGAAATCCTCAGGCGCTACAGCGAGGGGCTCATAGCCCTTTCGGGGTGCCTCAAGGGGGAAATTTCCTCGCTTTTGATCAGAAATCAGCATGAGGGTGCAAAAAAGACGGCTCAGGAGTATGCGCACATATTTGAGCCGGGTAATTTTTACCTGGAAATCCAGGCAAACGGCATTCCCGAACAGGCTGTTGCAAATGAGGGATTGGTGCGCCTGGCCCGGGACCTCTCGCTTCCGCTGGTGGCCACAAACGACTGCCACTACCTGCGCAAAAGCGACGCCCGCGCTCACGAGATCCTCCTGTGCATTCAGACGGGCAAGACGATTCTGGACGAAAAAAGGCTGAAGTTTCACACCGATCAGCTCTACTTCAAGTCTCCCGAAGAGATGGCAAAAGAATTCGCCTATGTTCCCGAGGCGCTCAAAAATACCCTTGAGATCGCCGAGAAATGCGATCTGAAACTGGAGATGGGCAATTATCACTTCCCGGTATTTCCGCTCGAGCAAGGCGAGGGCCTGGACGAACGGTTCGAGCGCGAGGTAAGGCAAGGCTTCGAGCAGAGGATCGAGGCTATACGCCGCAAGCGCCCGTCCTTTGGCGAGGAGCAGTTCCGTGAGTATCGCCAAAGGCTGGACTACGAACTCGGCGTTATAAAGCAGATGGGATTTGCCACCTACTTTTTAATCGTGGCGGACTTCATAAACTATGCGAAAAAGAGCGGCATTCCGGTCGGTCCGGGCCGGGGGTCAGCAGCCGGCAGCCTTATAGCATACGTTATGCGCATAACCGACTTGGACCCGATCGAGCACGGGCTCATATTCGAGCGTTTCCTCAACCTCGAGCGCATAAGCTTGCCGGACATCGACGTTGACTTTTGTGTCAACGGCCGCGACAGGGTCCTGGAATACGTTACCAATAAATACGGCAAGGACCGGGTCGCACAGATTGCCACATTCGGCACGATGCAGGCGCGCGCGGTGATCCGCGACGTCGGCCGGGCGCTCGCCATGCCTTACAACGAGGTGGACCGTATCGCCAAGCTCATCCCGCCCACCCTTGGAATCGACCTGAACAGGGCCATGGCCGTCGAGCCCCGCCTCACCGAGATGCAGTCGGAAAACCCGCAGGCAAAGGAGTTGTTCGAAGTCGCCCTGGCCCTTGAGGGACTCACCCGCCATGCATCCACGCACGCCGCCGGAGTGGTGATATCCGACAGGCCCGTTGTCGAATACATGCCCCTGTGCGTTGGTCAGGAAGGTGAAATCGTCACGCAGTATCCCATGAAATACGTCGAAAAGGCAGGACTCATCAAGTTTGACTTCCTGGGCCTGAGAAACCTCACTGTAATCAGCGACGCGGTCAATCTCATAGCGGAAAATCATGGAACACAAATAACTATCGAAGACCTCCCGCTCGACGATCCGGACACTTACGCCCTGCTGGCCCGCGCCGACACCACCGGGGTGTTCCAGCTCGAAAGTTCCGGAATGCGGGACATAATGGTAAGGCTGCGTCCGGAAAATTTCGCCGACATAGTCGCCCTGGTCGCACTCTACCGTCCGGGCCCACTGGAAAGCGGCATGGTGGAACACTACATTCAGGGCAAACACGGGGGGCAGGTTGCCTACGATCTCGACATTCTCAAGCCGATACTGGAATCGACCTACGGGGTGATCCTCTACCAGGAGCAGGTGATGAAAATTGCCAGCGCCCTGGCCAACTACTCTCTTGGGGAAGCCGATATTCTGCGCAGGGCCATGGGCAAAAAGATCGGCGCGCTGATGAACGCTCAGAGGGACCGGTTCGTAAAGGGCGCCGTGGAAAACGGTATCGATTCTGTAAAAGCCAACCGCATTTTTGACCTCATGGCCAAATTCGCCGAGTATGGCTTCAACAAGTCTCACAGCGCAGCCTACGCCCTGATCGCATACCAGACCGCCTGGCTCAAGTCTCATTATCCGGTCGAGTTCATGGCGGCTCTCATGAACAGCTTCCTTGGCAGCTCCGATCAGATCGTAAAGCTGATAAACCAGTGCGCGCAGATGGATATCCGCATTCTACCGCCCGATGTAAACCAAAGCGGCAGGGCCTTCCAGGTCGTGGGGCGCATGATACGGTTCGGGCTCGGGGCGGTGAAAAACGTCGGTGATGCGGCCGTAGAGATCATTTTGCAGGGCCGCCGGGAGCAGGGGCCGTATACGGCGATCCACGAATTCTGCGAGCGGATCGATTCGCAGAAAGTAAACCGGCGCGTGGTCGAACAGCTCATTCGATGCGGCGCTTTCGACTCCTTGCATCAAAACCGCGCCCAACTCATGGCGGGCCTTGACGAGGTGATCGAGCGGGCCGCTACCGCCCAAAGAGACCGCCAGGCCGGGCAGATGAACTTATTTGAAATGTTGCGTTCACAAAAAAAGATGAAGGCCCCCCCACTTCCCGATGTTCCGGACTGGGACAGCCGAATGCGGCTCCAGTTCGAAAAAGAGTCCCTGGGGTTCTTTATCTCCGGCCATCCTCTTGATTTTTACTCGGAACAGATCCGCTCGGTGTGCACCGTCGACACTCAATCGGTAAAAGACAAACGCGAAGGCGCCGAAGTGGTGCTCTGCGGGCTGTTCTCAATCATAAAGGAAATCACCACAAAGCGCGGGGAGCGCATGGCGTTCCTCAACCTCGAAGACAGGCAGGGCACAATCGAGGTAGTGGCCTTCGCCGAGCCTTTCACTCAGGCTCGGGAGCTGATAGCAGGCGACGAACCGCTTGCTCTGTGGGCCAGGGTTCAGCATGACGAAAAATCGACAAAGCTGATCGCCAACCGCATACTGAGTATGCAAGAGGCCGGACTGCAGGCCGTGGACTCGGTCCATATAACGCTCGATGCGGCCAGGATGGACAGGGACGCTTTCGGCCGGCTAAGACACCTGCTCATGACCCATCCCGGAGAGTGTCGGGCCGTCCTGCACCTCGCAGTCAAGGACAAGGGCGAAGCCGTACTCGATTTGAGCAAACTGCCGGTCAACCCTACCCACTCGTTTTTTGAGGACATGCGGCTCTATTTCGGCCCGGACTGCGCTGAGCCGATTTATAAAAATTGCGGGTAGCGGCGTTCCGGCGGCCTTTAGCTATCGCGTAATTTTCGCCTGTGTTGCTTCAACACGATGGGGCGGAAACGAGGCCGTCAACTGCGGAGATGAGAGTTGCACATGGCTGATATAGGTGACTACCGGTTCGGCGAAATAGAGGTGGACGGCAAACGCTACACCGGCGATATAAAAATTATTGGCGGTTCGGTAATCTCTGACTGGTGGCGCGCGCAAGGACATGAACTCGCCAGCTCCGACATTGTGGACATACTCTCCGAATCGCCGGAAATCCTTGTCGTGGGAATGGGCCTGCCGGGGCATATGAAGGTCGCCGATGAATTGCGCCAACGCCTCGCCGCAGTCGGGACCTCCCTGATCGATGAGCCTACGCCCAAAGCTGTAGACACGTTCAACAGGTTAAATAAATCAGGCAAAAAGGTGGCCGGGGCTTTTCATCTTACCTGCTGAACTCCGCTGCCGCCCGGCAGCGAATTCATAATGAGCCTGAGCGCCAAAAGCTGATGACGGTGTCAATCACCCACGGGGGTAACGCCGTTGCAAGGACCTGAGGCCAGCCCGGTCCCGACGGAATTGGCGGCGTTTACCGTAAATGTATAGGCTTTTCCGTTAGTTAGCCCTTTTACAGTTACAGGGCTCTTGGTGCTTTTGACCCTGATGCCCCCGGGATGCGATGTCACCGTATAGACGGTTACGGGGCTCCCGCCGTCTGATTTCGGGGGATCGAAACTCACGGTCGCCATGCCGTTGCCGGCGGTTGCCGTTACGTTTCTCGGCGGATCGGGCATGAGAAGGTCAATGGTGCTGCTGGTGACCCCGGCTCCGCCGCCGCCGCCGCCCCACGCCCAGCATGGAGAGGTCGTGAGGAAGATAGCCAAAACTGCGATTGTCATGCTCTTCCCGATCATGAAATTACCTCCTGCTTAGTATCTTTTATCCTGGATTTACCATATATCATATTAATCACGACTCAACCCCCATGTCCACTGGGTGACGCATTACGAAGGTCGACCGGGGCCTTGGATAGGCCTCAACCGAGAAAGTTTTTCAGGGCGGCGGCGACCTCCGTGGGCTTTTCCCAGTGAAGCGCGTGACCGGCATCGAATTCCTCTAACCTTGAATGGGGTATTTGCGACAGAAGCACCTCCTGGTCCCGCCGTGTAAAGATCTGGTCCTGATTTCCCCAGGCGATCAGCGTTGGAGCGTTAATGTTGCGCAGAATCGGCCAGTGGTCCAACTGGAGCAATTCTGAAAAGGCCGAGCGCCAAACGTGGGCGGGAACTTTCATTGTCTCGGAAATGATCATTTCCAGGAAGCCGGCGGAAACAGGATTGGACGGAGCTTGGAACTCGGCTGCGAAATTCCGGCCTATGGGGTCCCGAAGCGCATCGATACGAGGCTTGATTTCCAGAAGCACAGCGTTTCCAGCCGTTCCCGGCGCCGAACTGACGAGGACTAGCCGCTCCACCCGGCCGGGGCAGCGGACGGCAAGCGACTGAGCGATAAAGCTGCCCATGGAATGCCCGACCAGGTTCGCCTTATGAAGCCCCAGGGCGTCCATGAACAAGAGCAGGTCCTGGGCAAAATCCTCCACAGCATAGCAGCATTCGGGCTTGTCCGAATCTCCGTGGCCCCTTAGATCGATTGCAACAGCCCGATACTCCCGTGGGAGAGTCTCGATCACCTCGGCGAACGATCTCCACGAATCAACGTAACCATGCAGGAACAAGACAGGGGTCCCGGCTTTTTCGCCCTTCTCCGCGTAATGGAGCGTGACGCCGGTCCCAAGCGGTATAAGGCCGAAACGGAACTCATCGGGCCCGCGCGGTGCGGGGCTTGTCATGCTTGACAAGACACCCTCCTTTCAAAGACGTACAGGGGGCCGTGGGACCCGCCTCGCGAAGCGTAGAGATCGGCTTTGGCGGCTCCGAGGTGGCGGGGCGGCGGAGACACTGCGGCAAACCCCATCACAGCGGTCCAGCGTTCTTAAGGCTCGACAAAATATCTTTCTCGTATGATAACACGCCGGTTACATGAATTATAACGATCCTGCAACCGTTTTTTTAAAATAAAAGGGCCTCCTGAAAAGGTAAAAATTTACCTGAAGACCAGACGGTTACAGTAAACTTGACGCGTATCGGCAGTCAGACTTATAACATTATGAACTCCTGCTGCTGCGAATTCGATGGAGTAGATGGACCGTATAAGGTTATACCACAGCCGCCCGCACAGCTTCGCGTCGAGATCCCCGGATCGGGTCCGGGGCAGCCTCTGGCTGGCGGTCCCGCTGCCTGCGTCTTTCATCAAACCCCTCGCTTCCCGATGTGGGTGGCCTGATTTTGCGGAAAGTCTCAGATGAGCATCTATTTCGTAGAGACAACTGTGGCTGAGCAAAACGAGCTTCTTTGCCGATGGACAGAGCGGTTTTATATGGAGAAAAAGCTCGTCCAGGTCATGGTCGATTCGATGGCTGCGGCCCAGTTTATCGACCAATTACTGTGGACATTTTCACAAGCGAGCTTCATTCCACACATGATCTTCAGCCCCGGCGCGGCCCCCCCCGCCGAGCCCGTTCTAATCACCGCCGCAGAGTTCCAGGTAGTCGGGTTTGGGGCACTTGTATGCGGCCGGCCGGCCGATCTTGAGTTTATGACCAGGTTCGAAACCGCTGTCCATTTCATCCTCAGAGACGACACGGAACGGCTGCAGCAAAGCCGCATCCTGTGGCAGAGCGCGCGCGACTCAGGGATCAATGCGGTCCATGTTCCATACGGACGCCAGGCCTGATGCCGTGCGGTCTTCACTTGCCTTGAGGTGGGAATTTTTCGGTCTAAATCCGTCCTGCCGCGAGATCGCTGGAAAAAACATTGGCAAAAAATTCAAATTTGCTTTAGGAAGCGAAAAATATGGCAAGCCGGTTTCAGGGTGGGCCTTGAGGATCGAGTGCGTATTTTCGGGTGTACATTGGGCGATTACTGCGAGCCGATATGTGAATATTTGGACGATCTGGCGGGAAAGACCTTGACATAACCTCGCGGGAGGCTAGAATGGTCGGACTGTTTATCGAGTGGCGGCGAATCTTGCGTTCTATTTCAAAGTTGACATGGAGGAGTAGCTGATATGGGAATAGTAGCGGACAAACTCAAAGAACTTCGTGAGAAAGAAGCCAAGATCAGGGAAATGGGCGGCTCCAAAGCTGTGGCCCAGCAGCTTGAACGCGGAAAGATGACCGCCCGTGATCGTTTAAATTATTTCTTTGATCCCGGGAGCTTCCGTGAACTCGACATGTTTATGAAACACCGGGGAACTCTTTTCGGGATCGATAAAGTTGATGTTCCTGCGGACGGAGTCATAACCGGTTTTGGAAATGTAAACGGACGCGAGGTTTTCGCGTTTGCGCAGGATTTCACTGCCCGCGCGGGCAGCCTCGGCGAAATGCACGCCAAAAAGATCTGCAAGGTAATGGACCTCTCGCTTCGCGCCGGCAAGCCAAACGTCGGCTTCTGCGATTCGGGCGGCGCGCGTATCCAGGAAGGCGTCGATTCGCTCTCCGGCTACGGCCAGATATTCTACCGCAATGCAATCTCCTCGGGGGTCATTCCCCAGATTTCGGCCATCATGGGTCCATGCGCCGGAGGCGCGGTCTATTCGCCCGCGATGACCGACTTCGTTTACATGGTCAAGGGGACCGGGCTGATGTTCATCACCGGTCCCGACGTCATCAAATCGGTTTTGGGAGAAATAATCACCCAGGAAGAGCTTGGCGGGGCCATGACTCACAACTCGAGAAGCGGCGTGGCCCACTTCGCGGCCGAAAGCGACGCTGATTGTATCGACCGGATCAAGCAGTTGCTCTCCTATTTCCCTGACAACAACATGGAGGACCCTCCTTACCTCGATACCGGAGACGATCCCAATCGCCCGTGCCCTGAACTCGACACCATCATCCCTGAAGCTACAATGGGCGCATACGATATGAAGGACGTGATCAGCTCAATCGTTGACAACGGGGAGTTCCTGGAGGTACATCAGTATTTCGCCCAGAATATGATCGTTGGCTACGCTCGCCTGGACGGAAAGACTATCGGTATAATCGCCAACCAGCCCAAGGTGCTGGCCGGATGTCTCGACATCGACTCATCGGACAAGGCGACCCGTTTCATCCGCACATGCGACTGCTTCAATATCCCGATGCTGACCATCGCCGATGTTCCCGGCTACCTGCCCGGCAGGCAGCAGGAATGGGGCGGCATCATTCGCCATGGCGCAAAGCTGCTCTGGTGTTACTCGGAATCCACCGTTCCCAAAATTACTCTTACCACCCGCAAGGATTACGGCGGGTCATATCTGGCAATGTGCTCGAGCGACCTTCGGGCCGACTTCTCCTTTGCGTGGCCCACGGCCGAGATCGCGGTCATGGGCGCCCAGGGCGCGGCAAACGTCATTTTCCGCCGTGAGATCCAGGAAGCCGCTGACCCGGTGGCCAAGCGCCAGGAGGTTATAGACAACTACAGCAAGGCGCTCTATAACCCCTATATTGCGGCCTCCCGAGGCTATATCGACGGCGTGATAATGCCTTCCGAGAGCAGGGCCCGCCTGATCGAGGCATTCAGGATCATCAGCAACAAGCGCACGTCGCTTCCGCCCAAAAAGCACGGCAACATTCCTCAATAACCGTGGATGGACAGGCGCCGCCCTGGGACGCGATCCGGGGCGGCGCCGCCGCCTGCGGCCCCGCTGCAAACCCCGTTCACCCCACTTTGCACATAATTTTATGCATTAGCCTTCGGCAGTGCCTGCCCCGGATGCGCTGACTCGCAGAAAAGGGGGATGATGTGACGAAAGACTGACGCGGAGAACGGGGGACCGTTTGTCCCAGCGTCCCCGCGCCGCGCCTGTTCAAAACTCTTCTCCTTTGATGTCTGGGACTCTATTCCCTGCCAATCTTTTTCGGGAGGATTAATTTCAAAGTGATCGCTACGGGAAAGGTAAAATCTTGTTGGAGCATCTTGAGGAAATTTGGCTGACGGGTCCGTGAAAATCTCGCGGGCCTTGTTCCAATTTTTAGCCAGTTAGGCTTCGAGTCCCGGAGTGAAATTTTCGCACAGCTCGGCGGCATGATTGGCATCTGCTTAACTCCTTCTGCCCACCAGCTCGTAAATCGCCATTCCCTTGCTTTTTCCTCTCAAGGCGACAATACCAAGCGGTCTGAACAAAAACTTGCTGGATGCCGCCTCATAAGTCTTTCCGGAAACAATTATTTGCGTGCCATATATTTTATTTGCCCCTTCCAGGCGGCTGGCCATGTTGACATTGTCGCCCATCACCGTATAGTTCATCCGTTCGTAGGACCCCACATTCCCGACCACGGTTGGGCCGGTGCTTATACCGATTCTGGTGACCAGGGCGCTCTTGTCTTCCAGTATCCATTTTCGATTTAGTTCGGCGATTTTTTCCTGGCAGGCCAAGCCGGCTTCACAGGCGTGCACCGCATGATCGTCGTCATGGACCGGCGCTCCCCAGAAAGCCATAATAGCGTCTCCGATATACTTATCTACCGTTCCTTTGTGACAAGTCAAGATTTTGGTGAGTTCGTCGAAGTATTCGGACAGGTGCAGCATCAGTTGTTCGGGGGTCATGAGTTCGGCGATGGATGTGAACCCCGATATATCCGAAAAAAATACGGTCAGTTCTTTTTTAAGCCCTCCCAGTCGGGCCCCCTCTCCAGTGCTTACGAGCTGGCGCACCAGTTCGGCCGGGACATATCTCCTGAAGGCATGGAGCCCCTTCTGCATTGAGGAAATGGCATCTCGCATCAATTGGATTTCCTTCATGCGGGAAGGGATGTGGATTTTTTCGTCGAGGTTGAAATTTTGAATTTGCCGGGTGGCTTCGGCTATGAGCCGAACGGGGCTGGTGATACGCCGTGAGATGGCAAAAGCCAGCAAAACGGCAAGCCCAAGCATAACCGAGGAGATAAGAAGCATTATTATCATCGCCTGCTCGGCCCCCCCAGTAAAATCGTCTTCGGGAACTATCACCGCGATTTTCCATCGCTTGGGGAAAAGCTCGGGAAATTCTCTAAATGATGTGAAATAGGTTTTACCTCCGAATTCAACTTCGGACCTGTTCTTTCCCGTTCTCACATGTTCCCGGTACGCGACGCTCAGAGGTTCTATCCCCAGTTCTTCCACCTTGACCGGACGCAGAACCCCGTTTTCTTTCCTAATGATTGATGAAAGCTCCGGGTAGGCTACAATTTCGCTCTTTGCATTAATGATCAGCTCAATGCCGCTTTTCCCTATGCTCTGCTTTTTTAGGAAACTGGATAATTCATCCAACTCAATGTCTGTTCCCCAGACGCCTGTCAACTTTCCATCGGGGCCAAAAACAGGTTGGGAACAAGTAATTGCCGGTTTCTGGCTGGCAAAGGATATATAAATATATGTCCAAAAGTTTGCCCTTGTCCCCTTTGCTCCCACATACCAGGGACGCACCCTGGGGTCGTAATCGCTCTCATCGGGCATCTCGACTCCGGCCACTTTCAATGCAGCGTCCCTAAATATAAGAGAACTCGTCGGCGGCGAGGCTGAGGCACTGATGATCCAGCTTTCCGTGTTTCCGTCAGCCAGTCTCCTCGCGTGCACATAGTTCCCCTGCTCATCCCCGAAATAAAACATAGATGCCTGCGGATAAGATTTGAGGACCCCCAGGGTGTACATTTCCATCTGCTTGAAATCTCCGAGCGAAATAGCCCCCAGTTCGGCCAGCCTCGAACTCATTTCGACAGCAATGGATACGGGCAATAAATAATTGACTGTTTTTTCAGTTACTGTTGTGGAAGTTTGCTCTATTAAGTCGTTGCCAAGGTCTGAGATGATAGTTTTGTTCCGATAGTAGCCAAAAATGATGATAGGCAAAGCTGTTGCCGCAAGCAAACAGACAAAAGCAATAACCATGGTGGAGTGAAAACTCACGCTTTTTAAATTAAACGGCCTTCGCTTCTGTTGCTCTGCAGATGCCCACATTGATCACCTCAACATAAAGAGCGGTCATTCGGCAAATGGGAGAAATGGGTAAAGAGGCAGCGGGAACAACGAAACGGCAACCGGGACACAAAGCCCTGTTTCCTGCCCACTGTTTCCTGCTTCACGCTGCGGCCTTCTTAGTCCGCTCCACAGTTCACCAGCTCAGCTAGCTTAACGCACACTCTATGCCGCACATTTTCTAAAATAGATGATCGGGATTCCATTGTCCAACCTTGAATCCCAAACACGCGGGAAACCAAGACTCGAAGACGCGAAGACTCGGGGACTTGTAGATGTGGAGAGACGGGGACGCGGGGACTCGGAGACGCAGAGGTAAAACCCTCACAGCTTCGCCCCATACTCCCTTCTCCGTGCCTGCTAAAGGGGAGAGGGGGCGGGAGATGGCCGGCATTCGACGCTTCCGCTTTCCTGCTCACCACCCCTTAGTCGCGTGGGTCACATACCCTCATCGACTTGTTCAACAATTGAGAAGCTTTTTTTTCCTGCCATCATACTGCTTTTTCGGTCGGTCTTTTCTCTATTTAACACCGAGGCTATACACTGTTTGTCCTTGAAGTGTTGTTTGGCCGATTCGTAACTTGCGGGGTCCATTCCGATCAGTTGTTGAACTTCCTCATCCATTGGGCCGTTTGAGTTTTCGGATTCAACGAGCAAACCGGCCACAATTATTCTGAACGAGTCATCCGGTATGCCCAGGGATTGGCAATCGACGATCAGTTCGCACAATCTGAAGAAGAAATCCGAGGCATGTTCGGCTTCCTGAAGCTCCCTCGAATAATCCTGCACTTGAGCAAAAACCCTGCTTCTGAAATCGCCCCCTGGGCTCAAAGAAGGGCCGTTGAGAAGTATTTCCCTGATCTTGTCCCTGAAAGTATCATCCTTGCGTAGACCCGTTTTCATCGTTCCTCCATAGCCCCTTTTGCACGCAACTGCTCGACCTGAAACTCCGGCGGCAGTTGTGTGTTCTCACTCAAATCCTTAAAATGAAAAACTCACTGCAAGGACGGTCTAAGATTCCGCCCTCCGGCATCCTGCAGGGTGCCTGTCGCAGTCAAGGTAATACCCCGGCGTATTGATGTCCACTGGAGGAAGCTGTCGAAATAACGGCATGGATCAGCAACATGCTGGACAAGGGAACCCGTAAAACCGAACATGCCTTAGTATTCGCACACCAGCCTCCGGAACAACAATGTCCAAACCGGTCCGCTCAGAAGGTCTGCGAGGCTTCCATCTCCCGGGAGCGCGCCAGGCTCGGCTACTGCATTTTCACTGCTTGCGGGCCTCGCGTGACCGTTGATTATTATGCCGACTCGGCGGGCATTTGGCACTGGGAGCAGACGCGGAGATGGTTTTTCACCGTGCGCCACCCCTTCTGCGCGTCAGTTTCACCCGGCAGGCGGCGGGGACCTCTTCGCGCCCCCGGTATTCGCATTGGGGCCCTTGACATATTTACCCAAAGTGAAACATCAGGTACAAAAGTGCGGTGAACGATTACGAGATTCATATTTTTGGTGTAAATTTTGACAACTCATAGATGCCAAGCTTTTTCTCTATCTCCCCCACTGATTCCACCATTTTTTCAAATCCTTCTTTCCCGAAAAGCTCCTTTTCCTTGTCCTCGAATTTTTCGCCCAGCTCATCAAACTCCATGGGCGACACTATCGAGCGAAAAGCAGGGAAAAGCACGGTATCTTCGCGGGCTGCGTGTGGCCGGTACATCTCAATGAACGTTTGCATGGCCGAAGACAGATCCTGCTTTGAAAAACCCGGGCCTTTTCCTTTCCCTTTCCAAAGCAGAGGAGTCCCGCCATACATCTGTTGCATGGTCGCATCCGTCTCTTCTTTTGCTTCGGCAGCTTTAGGCGCCTCAGGTTTTGATAATTTCAAAATGGAATCGGTCAGGCGTCGTCCCGCCTGGTGCTGCACGAAGAGCACTTTAACCAGATCGTTAAGCTTTCCGGCCTTTTCAAAACGTGGAAAAATCTCAGCTTCCTCGAGCTTTTCATGGTAGTCCTCTACGAAGCGGCGGATAATGCCGGTTGCATCCGCAATAACTGCGGACGGCACCTCCTTTGCCCCTCTGATGCGACTTATCGCCTCCTCATAGATCAGCAGCACTCGGCGCAAGACTCCGTGCTCGCGCATGAGATCTTCCACGGGGTTCACCTCGAATTGTTTTTCTTTGCCCTCTTTGTTCCCGGCAGCTAAAACAGCGGGTGGAATTGCCGGCAGAGCGATACCCGCAGCGAGACTGCCGGTGAAGCACAAAAACCGGCGCCGTGACGTAAGTGTCCCCGTATGCATAGACTCCTCCTTTTTTAGGTTGATTCCGAAAAGGCGCAATTTCCTATCTCTGCCTACCTTCAGTCAGAACAGCGCGGACTGCCTCGGCCACATCGCGAGCCGGGGTCACATTATGCGGAGCTACGCCTACTCGGGCATGGGTAATTGCTTTTTGTAGCCGCACACTATCGGGCGAGACTTTTGGCCCCAGGCCGCAGGGTAGGAATCGGCTCAGAAAATGAGCGCTGATTCAGGATTCTGCACATCCAGGGCGATTTCCGGCTCTGCAGAACCGATCAGCCACTCTTCCAGGGTAGGCGGTTGAACGAGCGACTGCAAGAGGGGTTTCCACTCGGGTGAGGCGTTAAGATCTACTCCCCTGTGTATTACCGAAACAGGCCGGTCGGCCGAAACGACGGTTACAATCAGGTTCTCGTGTTCCGCAGTAAACCTGAGGGCCGAGTTGAACCGTGCGCCCCGCGCGCGGTTTTCGCCGACAATCGCCCTACCGTCCAGCAGGCAGGCAAATCCATGCAGGCGCAGGTCTGCCCCGATATGGAGCGCTCCGTCGACCTTTGAGAGGGATTTGGCCAGATCGAGCATAGTCTCGTTGGTTAGATCGACGGGAGATTCAAGCTGCTGGCCCGAGATAAAAATGGGACTGGGGTTAAGATCGATTACCAGCGTGGCCCCATGCCGCTGCTCGCCCGCCCTGTCTACGATGCCCGATACGATCTTGAAAAGAGAGTCACGTTTGGACCCTTCAAGAGGTGACTCCAGAAGGAGTTCTTCAAGATGCACCAGGTTGGGCCTGCGGTCGGATGAATGAAAGCTTCCGCCCGAAAAGCTGCAGACCAGGTTGCCCGAAAACCGCAGGAATCCGTGTCCGCCTCTGAAATCGGCGGTTATGCGGCTATTTGGCAAACTTCCCTTCGCTACCCCAATTATCGTGCGTCCATCGGAAACAAGCCTTCTGTCAGAATTTTCAACCGCGAGGATAAGTTTGCGCGCGTGCTTGTAATTGGTCAGTCTGAGTTTTTCAGGGTGAGGGAACCTCACCAGGAAAGGCACTGCCCCAATCATGGCGGGATCGACGAATACCAGGGTTCCACGTGGCCAGGCGCCTTCCTCCCTGGTCTTGGAAATGCCCAGCACCGCGTCAAGAATCGGGTAGACTTCGATCCGGCTGGCCATACCTAGCTTAAGGTCAAGCCGGTCGCGGATGTAGTCGCTGATCGCATGGGTCGCATATTCGCGGACAACATAGGATGCGTTCCGCGTATAGAACCATTCCTCATTGACCCAGTCATGCGCCAGGAGGCAGGCCGCGTGCTCCAGCCACCTCTCGATGGGGCCGGTCGAGCACGTGGACGGGTGCTGTTCGGTAAACCACATCTGGTAGAATACGGTCTTGGCCCTGCCGCCCCTGGATACGAGTCCTGCAAGGTCCAGCCCTTTTTGCGGCAGGACCTGCCCGAAAAGCTTCAGCTGCGCTGTCTTGGGATCTTGCTCCCGCCACGCGCCGGACTTCAGGTAGATTTTCTCGACAAGCGGCTCCCAGCACTCCAGTAAACCTTGAGGATCGTAAATGCGGGGCGGGTCGTCCGGCTTCTCGGCGTAAATCAGCGCCGCGCGGCTTGGACCGGAAAAGTGGGTCAATCCGTCGGAAAGCCCGTCATGAATGTGGAAAATGCTCAGGAGTTGAGACGAAGGGTCCATATTTTTATAAAGAGCAAGGAGGTTAGCGCCAATCAAGAAACCATCGTTAATTCATAAGTACAGTTTACGGCCGGCTATTTCAAGCATAAATACCAGAACCACCTGAAATGAAAGAAAAACGGATGCATCACAGGCGGCAGTGTTTATCTAATAAAAGGGTAGGTGAATGGATGGTTGGGCAAAACCGCTCTCCTGCTTCTCCGATTCGTATATTGCGCGCCCGCCTCGCGGGTGGGCGGGCTATCGAGATCATGGCCGCGGCGTTGCGGTCCCCGCGAGGTCCGTTCGCCTGCGTCGTTTGAGGACAAAAGCCCAATCCGTGATATTCGTGAAATCCGTGGTTTCCCGCATTTTAAACCACCCATAGCACGGATGCCTCCGGGAAGTCGGACGGTAGCGTAGTCCTGAGAAGCTTTTGTCCGCTGCCCCGGCAAAGCTCATGGCAGGTTTGTTCCAGAAGCACACAACGGCGATCAGGGATTTTAACGGTAGATGAGATCCGGGTGCAGCCTACTTGCCGTCCCACCGCGCAGCCCATCGCCATTGGTCAGGCAGAGGCTGCGGCCCTGGTTTAATTCCGGCTATATCCGGGTCTTCATTACCGTTGACCGGTTCACGTTCCGCCTTGACCCTCTTGGCTTCCAGACGGCGAGCTTCCTTGTCCCTTTTTTTCTGTTGCTTGTCTTTTTCCCTTTCCCGTTTCTGAAAGGTAGGTTTTGACCTTTGAGCCATTATTTAACTCCACAGAACTTGGCTTGTCGCGAAATTGTTAAAAAGTGTCCCAGGCACTAATATCTTGACCCGCGCCGCGGTCGTTTAGCAGGCGGTTTTGCTTGACTTAGCTTTATAAGCTGGTCTTTTAGCCGGGCCCCGTTCAGGGCTTTCATAGCTTTGTCTGCTTCCGAATTGTTTAGCATCTCCACGAATCCAAACCCTTTTGACTGCCCTGAGGACCTTTCCTTTACAATGTTCACAGCAGATACCTCTCCAAAACTGGAGAAAAGGGCTCTTAAATCATCTTCTGTGACATTGAAGGCTAGATTGCCGACATGAATATTCATATTCACTCTCCTCTGTTTCCGCCTTGAGCAACCGAATTCTGCTAATTTGCGGCTTGCATATTTTGCTTCCTCTTATAAAGATAAAGCCGGAGATTTACCCCGGCTCTTTCTTCCATCTAAGAATAGACGAGAATTTCCCTAATGAGGCTAAAGCTTTTTCACTTTAGTCGCCTGGGGGCCTTTTGTGCCTTTTTCCTCGACGAAGCTCACCCGATCGCCTTCGCTCAGGGACTTAAATCCGCTGCCTTCAATAGCGGAAAAATGAACAAATAAGTCACTCCCGCCGTCTCTTTCAATAAATCCAAAACCCTTGCTCTCGTTGAACCACTTTACTCTGCCTTCTGCCATCTTTGATCCTTTTCTGATTTTCTATTTGTTGATGCGGCCTAGGAGCTACTTAAGAATCGTTCTAATCAGGCGAAAGACCGACTCCCCAGACAACTCAAGTCAACAGCCCTGCTCGTGTCTGTAAAGCATCGTAGCGTCTCTTCACGAAAAAAGCAAGCCATAGCCGCAATTTTTTCTCTCAGCTACCTCCTCGCCGTGTGAGGATCCCCGCTGCGAATCCCGTCAAGGCAGCTTTAAATGCCCGCCAGTCCCAAAATTTCCCAGCTCTGGATTATGGCGTCGGCAACCGGGTTCTCTACCCCATCGGCTTTTCTCTGCTTAGCATTCGGTTCAGCCAGTCTGAACGTCTTAATGATATTCACAAGCAGCTTAATAATAAGTTCCGCCGATTCAAACCTTTGGCGATTCGCCAAAGACTTGGATTTATCGAACTGGTCTTGAAGAACTGCTTTACCTGTTTTGTCAACTTCAGTTTGAGCAACTTTTTTGAGTCCAAAAATGGAATCCACTACTTCCTGATCGTCTGGATCTGATAAATGTTTGATTGCAAGCCTCAAAATTCTACTTCTATCAGGCTTGCCGGATCTGTCGTAGGATTCCGATAGTCTGACCAGGTATGGAATTGCGAAATCGATACAATAAGTTGTAACGTACATTTCTGGAGATTTAGAATAATTCTTCAGTTCTTCAAAAAAATATCCGGTGGAACGCAAGTCTTTCACCAAGGCATGCGGAGTCTCCATAATAAATCTCCAATGTATTCAGTTTATGGTACATCAATCGTAGGCCCTGATGCACCTGGGCAGGGCGCTGAGGTTGCGAATATGTGATTTTCCGCCGGCCTCCCGAATACCCCGATTCAAAGAGGGTATCTACCAAAAAACGGCGCTGTGCAGGCACGGTTGTGCATCACATCGAGATCCGGATGAACCTTGTCCGGCGCCCAAAGTATACTGGCACTATTTTGGAAGTTTGATGGAGGTAAGCCGCTCCCATACTTTTGCAAGCTGGTTCTCCAGATCGATTAAATACATATCCCCTGAGATCTCCACCACGATCCCGACCCCGTTGGGTATCTGCACCCTATCGTTGAGCTTGGGTCTCCAGACCTCAATGGGACTCTTCTTAGTGGTTCGAGGCAATGCACCTACCTGCCTCACGGATTTGCGAAATGAATTGAACCCACCTCGAGGGGGATTTGTCATTATTTTGCTTCTCTCTGACTTCTCGCCGATAACTTGGCTCAAATCTCAGTGTGGTCTATAAACGTTGAAGAACCGGAACCGGCCCCTGTGGGGCTATCAGAAGCGCCTCACCGATCCTCGCGCTCTCGATCATCTCCGCAGGTATCTTATTCCGGGGACACTGGGACAACTGTTTCCAGTATTGTCGCCTGAAGATGCCGAATTGTCAATCAATATGGTTAGGCCTGCATGCAGGGAAAGCATCTCCGCTCTAAGCGCACAGAGAGCGGGTTGGCTGGTTCTTGACGGCAGTAGAATGCCTGCAAAGGGTTATGGAGTATTTTTTCGTGAACTGTCCCGGGGTGCTCCGGGCCGTAATGCTACCGCCTTGCCGCTCGGCTATCTTCTTGCAGATGGCAAGGCCCATTCCCGTTCCTTCGTGCTTGGACCATTGGCTTCTCGGCCGATTTGTGGAATTTCAGCGCATTGCCGATGAGGTTCTGGAAAAGCTGCCTCATCTGTGTGGGTCGGCTGCAATAGCCGGCAGTTCTTCGACCTGTACCTCTCCGCAAACCTTCACTATCTTTATTTCCAGGTCAGAGAGAACTTCATGAATGATGTCGTTAAGATCAATCTCTCGAAATGGCTCGGGACCCCTCAGATTTCCAGATATCTTCTCCTCCGCGTCAACCTTTGCCATTCTGAAGTGGTCTCTCATCTTGCTAAATGGGCGCATAGCAAATAAGATGCAATGCAGGCGTTCCCCAAGGGTATGCACCGGTCAACCGCCGGGGACTGATTGAAGGCGCCCCGCGAACGCCCAACACGATTGACTTCCGCCTAAAGGCGGTAAATTGATCTTCCGCCTAAAGGCGGTAAAAGGGTTAATCTGGTCATTCAATGTACCGCCTTTAGGCGGAAGGGACCAGATTATGACCAGATTATCGTTGAGGGGTGTCCGCAATCGATAGGGCATTTTCTTGCCCAATGTTGTTCATAAGTCTGTCTTCGAGGAGATTCGTTGCATATGACAGAAGAGATTCGCTGGGTCAAGACTCATTGTGCACGGATGGACCATGGTGGATGTGCCCTGTTGGCAGGTGTGAAAGATAATGAGATCGTTCGGGTCAAAGGAGATCCGGATGGTTTTTTAAATAGGGGGTACACCTGCTACAAAGGAAGGGTGTCGCCCGATCGGCTCAATCACCCTGATCGTCTTCGCTATCCTCTCAAGCGTGTGGGAAGACGGGGCGAGGGGAAATGGCAGCGAATTTCCTGGGATGAAGCGCTCGCTGAAACTGCGAAAAACCTTCTTGCGATCAAGGAGAGTTTCGGAGCAAGGGCAGTTGGCTTTGGCGTCGGGATGCCCAAGGGCCTTGAGCATTTCGTTCTGATCCGGCTTGCCAATGTCTTCGGTTCCCCCAATGTTATCGCATCTCAGGATGTATGCCATGCCCCGCGGGAGATCACGGGCATCCACACCTGCGGGTTTTACCCCGTCGCCGATCTCCACAACCCGACCCATCTCATCCTCTCGTGGGCCAGTAATGTTCTGTCCACCAACGAAGAAGGGCAGATAGCCTGTCTCACTTTGCAACAGCTTAGAAAAGGCGCCAGGCTTATTGTTGTCGATCCCCGCAGGACCGAGCTTGCCGAGAGGGCCGAGCTGTGGCTGCAACTTCGTCCCGGAACCGCACAAGCGCTTGCTCTGGGCTTTTTGCACGTCATCATTGGGGAAGAGATCTATGATAAAAAGTTCGTTGAAAACCATACCTACGGCTTCGAAGACCTCGCACTGCATGTGAAACATTACAGCCCGGAGACAGTCTCTGACATCACTTGGGTTCCGGCCGACCTGATACGCAAGGCCGCAAGGCTTTATGCTGCGGCGAGACCGGCCGCACTGCAGTGGGGTAATCCCATCGAGCATGACGTCAATGCCTTCGACGCTGCCCGCTCCCTGGTTTGCCTCATGGCAATCTGCGGGTATCTCGAAGTGCCAGGCGGCAATATCAATGCCCATGAGCCGAAAATTATGGGGCTTGGCGAATTCGTACGGGCCGACCTCATTCCGGACAAGCGCAAGGAGATGATCGGCGCCTACCGGGGAGTCATTCCGAGACTGATGACCGTACCGCCGGCCTATTTCCGAAAAGCCGTGCTTGAGGGGAAGCCTTATCCGGTCAGAGGATACTACGGTATGTGCACCAATCCCCTGGTAGCCTGGGCCGACAGCGGCCTCACCTACGAAATGTTTATGAACCTCGATTTCGTCGCTATGGCGGAGATTTTCATGACGCCTACCGCATCCCTGGCTGATATTGTCTTTCCAGTGGCGCACCAATACGAAATGAACGATATCGGCCACTACGGCATTGGACATGGGATGATACTTGCCCGACCGAAAATCGTCGATCCACCGCTGGAGTGCTGGCCCGACATGAAAATCATCAATGAACTGGGAAAGCGGATCTCTGAGCCTCAATATTGGCACGATGATTTTGAAGACTTTCTAGGAGATGTTGTCAGACCCGCTGGCCTTACTTACCCTGAATTCGCCGCCAAAGGATTTCTGAAGGGGCCTGATCGTTTCAGGCTCTATGAGGAGAAGGGCTTCCGCACTCCAACAGGAAAGGTAGAACTGAAGTTAAGCACAGCGGAGAAGTTCAAATTGAAACCGCTCCCCGAATTCACCGGTCTGCCCGAAGAGGATGATCCCGATTACCCGCTGATCCTGATTAGCGCCAAGAGCCGCTATTATCTCCTTTCCTCCTATCGATGGGTGAAACGGCTTCGTCAAAAGCGGCCCTTCCCGATCGTTGAGATCCACCCCGACACGGCAGCGGCTTATGGGATCAGCGATGGTGACCAGGTCATCATTTCGACGAATTACGGCGAGATAATTCAAACGGCAAAGGTTACCGGCATCGTGCACCCGCGTGTAGTCAGTGCAGACCTGGGATGGTGGTTCCCTGAAGGAGATGCGGCGAAGCAGTTCGAATGGCGCAAATCGAACTTCAATATGCTCACCTCTATCGGGAAGCTGGGTAAGGAGTTCGGGACGCCAAACCTGAAAAACCTCCCCTGCAGAATACGAAAACAATGATGTTGGATCAGGCGATAGGAATTTGCTTTTCAGAGGTTTCCGGGTATCACGTCCACTGAATGCGGTCAAGGACAAGTCAGTGAAATGATGGTCCAATACTTCAGGTGCATGGCATGAATGGCCATCCATTTCAGTGAAGGCTGCCCCAACCGGCTCACCAATCCCGCATTCGACCCGGTCACTAAAACGGCGGAATATAAGGGGTGCGCCGTGAGGATCGAAAAAATCGCCGCGGCGGCGTCATAGCTCGCTTGAAGCCCCAGGGGGGCGGTAATGAATCGCTGGCCTTTATCGGCTTTGTCTCGCCTCCCCTCGGGTTCCCGGGCAAACTCTGAGGTATCATGAGATCTTGAGATGAGTATAGGACAATATTCTTACGAGGAATACTTGAGTGTGGTGAGGTCTTTTCACGGCTACACCGCGCCCGGTTTGGCGGCGGGGGGGTTCATGGTGGACCTTGCCCTTAGCCGCATGCCGGATGGGGTGTTGTTTGAGGCGGTTTGCGAAACGAGAAACTGCCTCCCCGACGCCGTACAATTGCTCACACCATGCACGGTCGGAAACGGCCGGCTGAAAATTATCAACCTGGGGCGGTTTGCATTGAGCCTTTATGACAAGCACAGCGGGGAAGGCGTACGCGTCTACGTCGATGCGCAAAAAGTTCGGGCTTGGCCGGAAGTGGAGGCATGGCTTTTCAAGCTCAAGCCGAAGCGGGAGCAGGACTGCCAACTCCTTCTGGAGCAAATCAGGCAAGCGGGGCCGGAACTCTACGGAATAGAGACCGTCCTCGTCCAGCCTCAATTGCTTGGCAAACGCCGCAGGGGCGCCATTGGCTGCTGTAACCTGTGCGGAGAACCTTATCCGATAGACGATGGGGCGATCTGCCGGGCATGCGCGGGGAAAACTCCTTACCTGGTCCCCGGCGCGGAGCATTTTGAGCGACCCTTTGATGGCCCGGCCCTTGATGCGGCGCCTCTTCGGGATACCGTGGGAAAAACGGCGCTGCACGACATGACGATGATCGTGCCCGGAAAGAGCAAGGGAGCGGCTTTTGTTAACAGGGTGATGAAAAAGGGTTCCCTGCTGGAAGAAACGCCTGAAAATTGCTAATGATTTCGTCATTCCGTACCGGCTTTCGCCGGGGTGACGTTTATAGGGCTTTTCGCCCTGATGTGGGAATTCCAATCCTTTTTCATCGCACCGTTAAAGTCGCTAAAATCGCTAATTGCTCTCCCCTTCACGGTGAAAAATATCAGGTTTTCTAGGTTCTTTTTAATTTCCCTGACTTCATTTCCTTGAACTCATTGTAAAAAGCAGCTTTTGGGAATATTATTATCATCTTTGGAATTTGACGCTTAAACGGTTTGAAGTTCTCTGACATTCAATCGTAGAACCGATCCAGCTTATGTACAACTCTCAGGAACGGGCAGAAGTATTCAGCCGATGCAGGCGTGTTCTCATTAAGGTAGGCAGCGCCGTTGTGACGGGGCCTAAAGGGCTTGACCGGGCCACGATTCACCGGATTAGCGATCAGATTGCCGAACTTCGTGAACGCAGCGCCCGCATGGACGTGCTCGTCGTATCCTCCGGCGCGGTGGTATCCGGCATGCACAAAATGGGTCTCACAGAGCGCCCGCGGACTATTCCGCACAAGCAGGCGGCTGCGGCCGTTGGCCAGGGGGCGCTGATGGAAGCCTGGGAGGTCGCCTTCGACAAGTACGATCTGCGTGTGGCCCAGGTGCTCCTCACCAGTGAGGATCTCGCTCACCGCCACCGTTATCTCAATGCGCGCAATACGCTCGAGACGCTCCTCTCCTGGGGAATCATGCCAATTATCAACGAAAACGATACCGTTGTCGTAGAAGAGATCAAGTTCGGAGATAACGACCACCTTTCGGCGCTTATCGCCGGGCTTGTCGGGGCGGACCTGGTTATAAACCTTACCGACACTGATGGACTCTACGACCGCAACCCCAAGGTTCAAGCTGGCGCCAAATTGATTCCAATGGTTCACCGGGTGGACGCCAAAATTCTGGCCTGCGCCGCTCCGGAGCCGGGTTCGGCAGGTACGGGCGGAATGCTGAGCAAAGTGAATGCCGCCCGCAAATGCCTTGCTTTGGGCATTGCGATGATAATCGCTGCTGGAAAGCAAAGAGATATTCTCCTGCGGCTTTTTGACGGTGAAGAACTGGGTACGATGTTTGTGCCCAGGGAGCGTGCTTACTCGGGCAAGAAAGTCTGGCTTGCTAATTTGCCCAAACCTGCCGGTGAGCTTACCCTGGACGATGGGGCTGTAACGGCCCTGATTAAGCGGGGCAGGTCTCTTCTGCCTATCGGCGTAAGGGAAGTGAGGGGCGTTTTCGGAGTCGGCGCTCCGGTGCGGTGCATCGACAAGGACGGAAATGTGATAGGCATAGGGCTCACCAATTATAAATCGACCGAGATCGAAAACATAAAAGGCCGCCACAGCGAGGAAATCGAAAAGCTTATCGGCTACAAGCATTCCGATGAAGTGATTCACAGGGACAATTTCGTTCTCACAAGTGAGATCTTCTAAAGAGTTGGAAATCGAAACCGGAGGAATTTATGCGGGACGAAATTTTGGAGATGGGCAAAAAAGCCCGCGAAGCTTCTCATCTCATGGCACTGGCAAACAGCAATCAGAAACGGGAATTTCTCGATAAGATGGCTTCTGCCCTGGGACTCGAGCGAGATTCCATCGGCGCCGCCAATCGCAAAGACGTCGAACAGGCCGAGCGCAAGGGGCTTGGAAAGGCAAAAATAGACCGGCTCGTTGTAAGCGAAAAAGTTCTCGAGGAGATGATCGAGGGGCTTAAAGAAGTCTCGATGCTGCCCGATCCGGTTGGCGAGGTCACCCGGATGTGGACGCGGCCCAACGGTCTGCAGGTCGGCAGGATGCGCATTCCTCTCGGCGTGATCGGAATCGTCTACGAATCACGCCCGAACGTCACGGTGGATGCAGCGGCGCTGTGCATCAAGGCCGGAAACGCTGTAATCCTGCGTGGCGGATCCGAGGCTTTTCACTCAAACATGCGCCTTGCAGGGATTTTAAGGGAGTCGCTCAACCAAGCCGGCCTACCAGAAGACGCCGTCCAGTTTGTCGAGACCACCGACCGGCAGGCAGTGCTCGATCTGCTTGGCCTCGAGGAATATGTGGATGTCATGATCCCGCGCGGCGGAGAAGATCTGATACGCTTTGTAACCAAACACGCGAGGATGCCCGTCTTAAAGCATTACAAGGGCGTCTGCCATGTCTACGTGGATTCTGAGACGGACCTGGAGATGGCCCGAAATATATGCCTTAACGCCAAAGTGCAGCGCCCTGCCACCTGTAACGCAATGGAAACATTGTTGGTTCACGAGGCGATTGCAGAAAGTTTCCTGCCCGAAATGGCCGAAGATTTTCGGCGTAATGGCGTCGAGTTGCGCGGCTGCCAAAGGACCAGGGCGCTTGTGCCCAACTGCGCCGCCGCTACCGAGGAGGATTGGTACGCAGAGTACCTTGATCTGGTTCTTGCGGTGCGCGTAGTGCCGGACATGGACGAAGCTATCCGTCACATAACCGCATATGGCTCTCAACATACCGAGGCCATTGTTACGGCAAACTTCGAACGGGCGCACCGTTTTGTCCGGCAGGTACAGTCTTCCCTTGTCCTGGTGAATGCTTCGACACGATTCAATGACGGATTTCAGCTTGGCCTTGGGGCCGAGATCGGCATCTCCACTTCTCGGCTCCATGCTTTCGGCCCTATGGGTGTCGAGGAACTTACGACAACCAAATTCATTGCCTTCGGCAACGGCCAGTTGCGCGGCTGACGGACTGGAGAAGAGCCTATGCCACTGCGGCTGGGCATATTTGGAGGGACTTTCGATCCCGTTCATCTGGGCCATTTGAGGGCAGCCCAGGAAGCCCTGGATATACTTGGACTCGATGAGATGCTTTTCGTGCCGGTAGCCGTTCCTCCCCACAAACCAGACAGGCAAATTCTCTTTTTCGAGAGCCGCTGGCGCATGCTCCAGCTTGCCATTGCCGGCAATTCGCGTTTCCGGCTTTCGGACCTTGAGCAGCGGATACCCGGAAAATCATATACAGTGCATTCGCTCAAACGGCTGCGCAAGGAAAACCCCGGGGCCGAGCTTTTCTTCCTCGTCGGATGCGATGCTTTCTTTGAGATGGATACCTGGTATAAGTTCAAGGAAATTTTTCGGCTGGCAGGCATTGTCGTGCTCTGCAGACCCGAGTGCCGTGAAACTGAAATATTGCAATTTGTGTCCAAAAAGGTATCCGAATTGTATAGAATCGTCCCTGAAAATCGAGAAATCCGGCATCCGGTGCTCTGTTCGGTGTACTGCCTCCCAAATACCCGGATGGATATCTCGTCGACCAGGATCAGGGAGCTTGCCTCCGAAGGGCGATCCGTGCGATATTTGGTCCCCGACAATGTATGGAGTTATATTGGGGAAAATGGGTTATACCCAAAGGCCCTCAGCAGGCCGCATTGCGAACGTGCAAGGGAAAATGATGCCTGATCTGGGTATCTCGGGAGCTGAACAAAAGGGCAAAGATCTCCGAATAGAGATGAGCAGCAAGGAAAAAGCCATCCTGTGCGCCGGGGAGGCTTTGCGTTTCAAAGCCCTCAATCTGGTTCTTCTGGAGGTCCGCCGGTTTTCCTCCTTTGCTGACTATTTTATCATTTGCAGCGGAAAATCCGGAAGGCAAGTACAGGGGATCGCCGACAACATTGAAAACGAACTCAAAACCAGGGGACTCAAACCAATCGGGACCGAGGGAAAACGAGAAGGACACTGGGTCCTTATGGATTATGGAGATGTGATCATCCACATTTTTTACGAACCTGTGCGCTGCTTTTACGACCTGGAAAGCCTGTGGTCCGAGGCTCCCAGAGTCGAGTGGGAGCATGGGCCGGATGAAACCATATCAAGAAAAAATTGATGAAGGCTTGCTTTTATGTTTTCTATATCGGTTTCCGGAAGGAAATTAAAAAAGGGATTGATCGCCCTCACTTTGTTTGTTTTCACCTTCGTAATCCTGTGCCCGCGAGGCAAAGTGAGCGCAATTAGTCTTAGCGAAGAAAAAGACCTGGGCAAAAAGTTCGTTATATTGATCCACAAGTCGATGCCATTTGTGGAAGACGGCGAAGTCCTCACTTATGTCAGAAACATTGGTAATCGCGTCGCCAAACAAGTTGGCATAACCACTTACCAATTCCAATTCTTCGTGGTCGATGCATCGGTCCCGAATGCCTTCGCGGTCCCAGGCGGCTATATATTCATTTACCGCGGCTTGATTGAAATGATGACCTCAGAAGGCGAACTGGCAAGTATTCTGGCCCACGAATTGGGGCATATAACGGCGCGGCACCTTCAGAGATCCATAGACGAGGCGAAGATTCTGAGCGTTGGAATGGTAGCCGGCATGATCGCGGGGATTCTTCTCGGGGCCCCGGGGCTTGCGGTCGGAGGCTTGGCTGGTGCCCAGACCGCTGCCTTACAGTACAGCCGGGTACACGAAACGGAAGCCGACATGCGCGGGTTCGGGTATCTTTGTCAGGCAGGTTACGATTCTACTGCCATGCCCTCCATGATGCAGAAGCTGCTGGACTGCACGTGGCTCCAAAATTCCACGATTCCCAGTTATCTTTCCACCCATCCGGCCGTTAGTGAACGAGTACAGTACCTGACTGAGATGGTTAAAAAACAGAAGGCGCCATCCCGAAAAGCGGTGGAGCCCCCCAGCGGGGATTTCCAAGTCATGCAGGCTACCCTGATAGCGGACTATACCGACGAGACAAAAGCTTTTGACCGTTTCCAGGAGGGGATAAAAAAAGGTGACAATGCTGCCGTATTCGGGCTGGGGCGTCTCTACCTAAGGCAAAATCAGTGGGCCAAAGCGGTGGAGCAGCTTAGGCAAGCCGCTCACCTCATGCCGACCAGTCCTTTTGTTCTGAGCACGCTGGGAGAAGCTTACCACAGGATAGGCAAACTCCAGGAGGCGCAAAACACCCTGGACTCAGCCCTGATGATCGACCCTTCCTCCTCAATCGCCGACTTCAGGCTGGCCTTGGTGTTGATGGATATGGGGAAAAAAGATGAAGCCCTTGAGCATTTGATGCGAATAGAAGATCTCACGCCTATGTTCCCCGAGGTGGACTATCAGCTCGGAGTGATCCTGGGACAGGCCAACAAGCTGGGGCCCGCGCACTTCTATCTCGGACGCTATTACTTTCACAAAGACAACAAGGAACTCGCTATCTCGCACTTTAAAAAGGCAAAATCCCTTATCACAGACTCGCCATCGAAAATTGATGAGATTAATGAGGACCTCAAAGAGCTGGAACCAAAGAAAAAGGGGTTTTTTTCATAAGTCAGATTCGGTTTGAGATTTTAAAATTGAGGAGACCGTGAATTTATGCCCTCCCGAAAAACCCGAATACTAGAAAATAGACAGGACAAACTGGAAATACCTCCATTTCATGATCGCAGTAAAACAAGCCTCCTTTTGCTGCTAATTTCCCTGGCCGGGCTGATCGTATCCCTGATGAGCGGATTTTACGAGAGTATCCCATTTTTTAAAGCTCTTTGCCCGAGCGCATGCAAAGATACACTCGAAATTCATTTTCTGCGTATGCCTTTGTGGCTGCTGGGCGTCGTGTTTTATTTAGTCGCAGCCATGTTGGCCCTGTTCAGAAAGG
Organism: Syntrophobacteraceae bacterium; assembly: GCA_049515795.1. Lineage (GTDB taxonomy): Bacteria > Desulfobacterota > Syntrophobacteria > Syntrophobacterales > Syntrophobacteraceae > SbD1. The sequence continues at coordinate 14,455 of JBEKTT010000028.1, read as the reverse complement.
AGATGGCCACATGGATCGCAGGCCCCGCTGCCGGGGTGGAAGCTCTTCTCATTCTGCTCATGATTCAGCTCAAAGCGCCCTGCGTATTTTGCATGGCTAATGCCGCCGTCATCCTCCTGCTGCTTATGGCTACGTTTAGAAAAGAGCTTTTTTGGCAGGAAACGACCCTGGCCCTTCTTTTCTTCGCGGGCTTATTGTTCTGGGTCCCTTTCGGGATCGATCTATCACATTCCACGCCAAAGAGTGCGCCCCGCCCCGCTGCGGACGCCCTGGGCGCCGATGATTCCGGGATTGCGGCCACAGTGGCCGATGAGGTCATTACCAACCAGCGGCTCGATGTGCTCCTTGGCCCACAACTCCAGGAGCGGCGCAGAGACATCTACCGGATGAAGATGGAAAAGCTGGACCAGTTGGTAACTGAAATGGTTCTCGATAAGGAAGCAAAACAGCAGGGAAAAACGCTGGACAATCTCGTGGAGCAAATAGCCTCTGCCGGTTCGACGCAGGTTGAAGAATCTGAAATCGACAAATACATCCAGGACAACCAGCAGCAGTTCCAGGAGTTTAAGGGAACCATTCCGGATCTGAGACAGCAGGTAAGGACCTTTCTGGAACAACAGAAAAAAGCCCAGGTCATCAAGGGTTACGCTCATGGCCTCGAATCCAAATACGGCGTCCGTATTCTTGTGCCCGTGCCCTATCCGCCCAGGATAACAATCGACATCCAGGGCGCTCCCACCCTGGGGCCTTCCGATGCGCCGGTCACCATAGTCGAATTCTCCGACTACGAGTGCCCCGCCTGCCGATCTACCCATGATGTGGTAAAACAGATCAGGGCCGCTTACGGTGACAGGGTCCGGTGGATCTATAAAGACTATCCGCTCAGGCGGCATAAAGATGCTTTCAAGGCAGCCGAAGCTTCTCACTGCGCCCAGGAGCAGGGTAAATTCTGGCAGTATCAGGAAAGCCTGTTTACCGCACAGGATCTCTCGCCCGTCAACTTGGTGAGTAATGCCGCCAAGCTCGGAATGGCCGCGGAGAATTTCTCCCAATGCCTTCAGGATTCAAAATATAAGGCCGTGGTGGAAAAGAACCTGCGCGAAGCAGCTCAGGCGGGATTAGACAGGACCCCCTCATTTATCATCAACGGTGTCCTGTTTGCCGGCGGCCTGTCGCTGGATAACTTCAGGAGCATAATAGACGAGGAGTTAAAAAGAGCTGGGTTGCATCCACAACCTATTGAAATAGCTAAATGAAACAGATAGCGGAAAAAGGGGAACCGGGGAATTAATTCCTCCCTTAGGCCGCCGAAGGCGGGACCCCAAATTTGCTATCAAGAATGATTCTTGACGCCAAAGGGTCGATAATGCTAGCTTTATTTTGTGTCGGCAGTTAAGGCGCATTCTGTCCCAGGAGAAATCGATGAAAATTCTTGTCAGCGACAACCTTTCCGAATCGGGGATCGAAAAGCTTGCGAAGGTTCCCGGCTTCGAAGTGAAAGTGAATACAACAATGTCTGCCGAAGAATTCAGGCGGGTCATAAAGGAATTCGACGCGCTGGTTATCCGGAGCTCGACCAAGGTTACCGCCCAAGTGTTGCAAAATGCGGATAATCTGAAAGTGATAGGACGCGCCGGAATAGGGCTTGACAACGTCGATATTGAAGCGGCAAGCAAACGCGGCATAGTAGTAATGAACACCCCGGAAGGCAACGTTATAACAACAGCCGAACACGCCATAGCCATGATGCTTGCTCTTACCCGCAACATTCCGCAAGCCTCCACCTCTCTAAAGAATGGCGCCTGGGAGAAGAAACGCTTCAAGGGAAAGGAAGTTTTCAACAAGGTGCTTGGAATCATAGGAGTCGGCCGGATCGGACGAGTAGTGGCCGAACGCGCCCAGGGACTCAAGATGCAGGTCATCGGCTACGATCCTTACATCAACCCCGAAGTGATTGACTCTCTGGGTATCCGGGGCGTATCTTTCGATGAGCTGTTGGCGTCATCGGACTACATTACGATTCATACCCCTATGACTTCGGAAACCCGCAACCTGCTCAATACCGATGCCTTCAGGAAAATGAAACCCGGTTCTTTCATCATCAACTGCGCACGAGGAGGAATCATAAACGAACAGGATCTCTATGAGGCAATCAAACAGGGGGTCGTGGCCGGGGCTGCGCTTGACGTGTTTGCTAAAGAGCCCCCTACGGATAATCCTCTGCTCACCCTCGATCAGGTGATAGCTACGCCTCACCTTGGAGCTTCCACCGCTGAGGCTCAGGAAAACGTCTCCATCGCAGTTGCAGACCAGATAGCAGATTTCCTGACGCGCGGGACGATCCGCAACGCTGTAAACGCTCCTAATATTGACGGCTCTGTCCTGTCCAAACTGCGTCCCTACCTGATTTTGGCCGAAAAGCTCGGATGCGTGCTGACTCAGATAACAAAGGGCGCCATACAGAAGGTAGCCATAGAATTCGTCGGTGATGCATCTTCACTGGAAACGCAACCTCTGAGCATTTCCATCCTAAAAGGCATGCTTACACCGATCCTTGGCGACATGGTCAACTTCGTCAATGTTCCTATCCACGTAAAGGAGCGCAATATCAGAGTGACCACGTCGGTCCGTCGAGAGGCCGAAGACTTTACCAACCTGATCAGCATTCATGTAAAGACTTCACAGGCTGAGAACTTCGTTGCGGGGACCATAATTGGGAAAAAAGACCCGCGCATGGTCCGGATCAACGACTTCCGCCTTGAAGCAGCACTCGAAGGACATCTGCTGCTGATCCACAATATCGACACCCCGGGCACTATAGGCACCATCGGTACCTGCCTCGGACGCCACAACATAAATATTTCGCTTATGAATGTCGGGCAGGTGCTCGAACGCGGACAAAACATTATCTTTCTGCGCACTGACACGCCCGTTCCCGCGCATGTCATCGAGGAGCTGCTTGCGATGGATAATGTGGATATTGTCCAGGCAATCGAGCTTTAATCCACTCGATTGATTGAGGAGGCAAAAGCGCCATGGCAGACAAGGAACAAGAAAAGGGATTTGTAATAAAGGACCGCCGAAGGTTCGCAGAGGGGACCGAAACGGAAGAAAACGAGCAGGGACCCCAGCCTGAAGCGGCTTCCGCAGAGGGGGAACAAAGGAGCGCCAGCCCCGAAGAGGTTTCCGACAGGCAGGAGGAACAAGCACGGGGCCCTTTGCCCGAAGTTACCCTGGCCACCTTCATTTTCTCCCTTAGCTCATCGGCGCTGGTGCACCTGGGAGAAATTCCGGAGCCGGAAACCAATCGGACGCTGGTTGATTTGCCCATCGCAAAGCAGATTATCGACACTCTGGGCATGCTCCAGGAGAAAACCAAGGGCAATCTCGACCAGGATGAGGAAAGGCTTCTCAAGTCCGTGCTCTATGATCTTCGGATGCGCTACATCCAGAAATCAGACAAATAGCAGGTGTCCGTCCGCAAACACCTGATGGCTGGGACACCCGCAAAGGACCGGTTCGGATTTGATCCTCAAGATCAGCGTTCCCGCGAAGATAAACCTGTGGCTCGAGGTGATCCGAAAAAGGCACGACGGCTATCACGATATCTCGAGCTTAATGCTGCCCATTTCGGTTTTCGATAATATCTCGATCGACGTCCGGCCCGGGGGCGGGCTTATTTCAATGACCTGTGACTCGCCCGAAATACCATCCGATGACCGAAACCTGGCTTGGCGCGCCGCTGATCTTTACGTGAGAAGCAGCAACTCGAAGGCCGCAGTGAACATACATCTTGAAAAGCACATCCCCTGGGGCGCCGGGCTCGGGGGTGGCAGCGCGGATGCAGGCGGCGTTCTTGTCGCCCTGAACTCATTTTTCGAAAGCGCCCTCCCCCCGGGTGATTTGGAAAGACTGGCCCTGAGCCTTGGGGCCGATGTGCCTTTTTTCCTGCACTCAAGACCTGCCCTGGCAACCGGGATAGGTGAGAAGCTCCAATTTACGGACAAGGTGCCCGATTATCGGCTGCTCCTGATAAAACCACCCGTGACCGTACCGACGGGCTGGGTTTATCAAAGTTTAAAATTGACAAAAGAGTTACCTCAAATTAGGCTTAGTAGTTTAAGTGAGCACCCATGGCAACTTCAGCATCTAATTGCAAATGATCTCGAATCGGTTACCGTACCCCGATTTCCGGTCATAGCCGAACTTAAACGATGGTTGATCCGCCAGGGCGCCCTGGCGGCCTCTATGAGTGGAAGCGGGCCGACGGTGTTTGGAATTTTCAGGACCGCGCAGGCGGCAGAAGATGCTGAAACCATCGCAAAAAAAAATTGGCCGGATTGCTGGGTCCATACTGCAGAAGTAGTCGGCCATCAAATTTGATCTGACCGGGGGCGCCTCTTTTTATTGCGCCTTCGCTGTGATCTGCCGCATTAGCGGGATATTGCGTTGGGGCGTCGCCAAGCGGAAAGGCACGGGTCTTTGGAACCCGCATTCGGAGGTTCGAATCCTCCCGCCCCAGCCATTTTTTTCTTTGGCATGGCTGTCTGTAATTTATAACGGCTTGCAATCTGGTAAATTGCGCGGGAGGGCCTGAAACCCTTTCCGTAGGGATACAAACTGCCGCAGGCAAATTGCAATTATGTGGAGCCGCCTCACTCTTTTTGCCGGAAATTCCAACCCCGTCCTTGCAGAGAAAGTTTGTTCGCAGCTGGGTATTGGTCCGGGCAAAGCTCTTATCACCCGCTTTTCTGACGGAGAAGTCAGGGTGGAATTAGGCGAAAACGTTAGGGGCAAAGACACCTACGTTCTCCAGTCCACCTGCCCGCCTGTCAATGAAAATCTCATGGAGTTGCTGGTTATTATAGACGCCCTCAAAAGAGCGTCTGCACGGCGAATTAACGCGATAATTCCTTACTACGGCTACGGTCGCCAGGACCAGAAAGAAAAGCCCAGGGTCCCGCTTTCCGCCAGAGTGGTTGCCGATCTTTTGAGCGTAGCGGGGGCTGACCGCGTGATTACGATTGACCTGCACGCCGACCAGATTCAGGGCTTCTTCGATATTCCGGTGGATCATCTTTTTGGCACGATTGTTTTGAGCAGCGCACTCAAAGATAAATTACGGGGAGACGAGATCGTGGTTGCCCCGGATTCAGGAGGCGCCGAGCGCGCCAGGTCTTTCGCCTCCCGGCTCAAGCTTGATCTGGCCCTGACGGACTATCGCGAGGGCAACGGCGCCTACCCGAAGATCGTCGGAAACGTTAAAAGGAAAAAGGTTATAATTCTTGACGATCTGATCGATACGGGGCGGACCGTATTGCGCACGACAAATGCAGCTAAAGCGGCCGGGGCCGAGACAGTCGAGGTCTGCGCCGTTCATCCGGTGCTCTCTGGAGCATCCGTGGAAAGGATTGAATCCTCGCTCATCTCGAAACTGATGGTGACAGATACAATTCCTCTTTCTGAAAGTGCGAGGGCCTGCAATAAAATCCGTACGGTCAGCATCGCGCCCATGCTGGCCGAAGTCATCAAACGGGTGCATTTTGAGGAACCGATAAGCTCCATATTCAACGAAATTTGAGATCCAGGCGCCCGGAATTTTACCGAAAACTCCCGGCCGGGTCTTTTTGTGCAAAGTTGAGCGCCGGATACATCAGGAGGCATAAAGAATGACTCTGGAAATTCAAGCGGTAACAAGAAATAAGACTGGAAAGGGCGCTGCGCGAACCGTGCGCCGGGATCTGAGGGTCCCTGCGGTGCTTTATGGACCGAAAACCCAGTCGACCTCACTTTCGGTTTCGGCTTTGCATCTGGAGAAGCTTCTCAGAGAGACCGGCGGCGAGAGTAAACTCCTCAACCTTAAGATCGATGGCGGCCAAACCAGGCAGGTGCTTATTCGCGAAATTCAGAAGCACCCTTACCGGAGGCGCTTTCTCCACGTCGATTTCTATGAAGTTCCCCTCGATCAGCCAATCACCGTGGAAGTTGTCGTGGAACTGGTAGGAGATTCCATAGGGGTGCTGAAAGGCGGAGAGATCAATCTCATTCAACGAACGCTCTCCGTGCGCTGCCTGCCAAACAAAATTCCGGAAAGCATCCGGATCGATGTGAGTAATATCGATATGGGAGAGACACTCCACGTCGAGGACCTTGTAGCGGAATCCTCTTATGAATTCGACGAGGACCCGGCCGTAGGGGTCGTAAGCGTGCTGGCTCCTGAGAGCACGCCCCAGCTCACGGAGGAAGGTGCCCCAAAATAGCCCCTTCCACGAAACGGCTCAGTTCCTATGGGTGATGTCTGCCGCAGCGAAGAGCAAATCCTTGCCCTCATCGGCCTTGGCAATCCGGGGAAACAATACGAACACACCCGCCACAATGTGGGGTTCCAGGTCGTTGACCGGCTGATTGCGCACTATTCGCCCCTGATGGTGGAACGTAAGTTCCGGGCTTCGTGGGGTTTCGCGATTGCCGAAGGACAAAAGATCCTTTTTGCGAAGCCGCTCACCTTCATGAACAACAGCGGCGAAGCCGTTGGCGAGATCATCAAATACTTCGGAATCCCTCCGGACCGCATGCTCGTTTTACATGACGACCTGGATCTGCCGTTTGCCAGGGTTCGAATCGCACAAAGAGGCGGCTCAGGGGGGCACAAGGGCATCCAGTCCATAATTGACCACGTCGGCAGTTCGGATTTTCCGCGCCTCAAAATGGGAATCGGCCGCCCCAAACACGGGGAACCGGTCGAAACCTTTGTCCTCCAGCCCCCATACCCGGAAGACCGGCAAGACTTCGAAAAAATGACGGCACAGGCTGAAAAAGCAGTCCGCGCCATCCTCGCCTCATGCCTGACCGATGCGATGAATGAGTTCAATCGGCGCGATTGATTAACGGCAGACAGCTCCTGTCCTTTCTCGACCTGCTGATACTCGTTTGCCGTATGAACCCACAAAGAGCCGGGATTAATCCCTCATAACTTCCTCATCTCCCCAATAGCCCACTTTTCGACAGAAGCTCCATCGGGCCGCAATGGTCCCCGAATCCGAGGATCACCCCCAAGCCCCTTATAGCCAATGATGCGCCCATCATTACAATGAAAATCGCGGCCGCCCGTTCGCCGAATAGCCGTGTCCGCGCGGACACCAACGTGGCCGACATTCCTGCCGCGAGCAGCGCCGGAATGGTTCCCAACCCGAAAGAGGCCATCATGACAATCCCCTTGGCGGAGCTGAGTGTGCTTGCCGCCGCAACCAGCATGGCCCATGTAAGACCGCAGGGCAGTAACCCAGCAAGGATGCCCAGCTCTATTTTGGAACCGAGGCTCGTGGAGTTCGCCAGTCTCGCCAGGCTTTTGCCGAAAACCGATGCCTGAGGCGAAAAAAGACGGGCGACAAAATGGGGCAGCGGTAGGGTCCCAAAAATTACCAGGCCCAGACCAATGAGGGCGGTTCCCGAGGCAATGGCAAAGCCCGCCCTGTATTGCATTGAGAATCTGTGTACTTCCAAAGAACTGAAAATACCCGCAACAATGGCGCCCAGTAAGACATAGGTGGCAATTCGTCCGGCATGGAACGCGAGGTGATGCAAGAACACCCCGGAGAAAAGGGAAGGCCCAGCTTTCTTCGAGCCGGCCTGAGATGCGCTCCTGTACCGCAGAGACCATGCAATAATGAGCGGCCCGCACATTCCGAGACAGTGGAGACTGCCCGTCAGTCCCACAATAAAAGAAGCAAATATTTCCAGCATATCAAACCAAATTAAGTGATACCGCCTTTTTGAAGTTGATCCTCAGTTTCCATTGGCCAGAAGGCTCGGATAGTCGTACCTTCACCAGACGTGGACTCGATTGAGAAGCTCCCTCCGGTCAATTCGGCCCTTTCTCTCATGCTGGTAAGACCAAGACTTCCAGCGGCACCGGTCTGCATTATTATGTCCAAATCCATGCCAACACCATCATCAGAAACGACCAACTCGATTCCACCTCCATTCTTTGTGAGCGAAATGCCAACCCACTCCGCCTTGCTGTGCTTAGCAATATTGTTCAGTGCCTCCTGGACGATTCTAAAGATGTTTACCTTGAGGTTTTCCGCGATTTCTTCTTCTGCAATTCCAGCCTCAAGCTCAATGTGGCGTTCGGGATAAAGTTTCATGCATTCCTGGCGTAACCACTCAAGTGTTGATAAAAGCCCCTTACTGTCCAACATCGAGGGGTGCAAACACATGTAGATACTTCTTGTTTCCTCAATTGACCGATGGAGGATCGGAACAAATTGCTCCAGGTGGTTCAAGGCAGCATTGCTATCACCTGCATCCCTGAGCTTCAAGGCCATCTCTACCCAAAACTTAACAGCGGCTAACGTCTGTCCGATGCTGTCGTGGAGTTCGGCAGCAAGCCTTTTCCTCTCTTCCTCCAGAACCGCTATGAGCTTTGATGGTATTTCCTGGAGTTTCTCGCTGGCCCTGACGAGTTCAGCCGTGCGCTCCCGTACACGCAATTCAAGTTCATCACGTGAGTTGCGAAGCTCTTCTTCCATCTGTTTGCGGCGAGTAATATCCATGGTGTATACGATAACCTGAATGAGCTTTCCTTCGTTGTCCAGAACCGGGTAGCCATGCACTTCAACATGCCGCTCACTTCCGTCTTTATCATAATGAATATGTTCGGTGGTGAAGGGCTCCCTGGTGTTTTTCACTTTCTCCATAGGGCACAAATGCTCCGCTCCGCTGCACGGTTCGGATCGCTGGTGTGTCAGAGCATAGCATGTTGTGCCGTGGGGCAGACCGCCCTGAATCGTGGCCGAATTAGCCATTAGGACGCTATAGTCATCCGCGTCCACAACATAGAACGGGTGGGTCAGGGATTCGAATATATGGCGAAGAAACTCATTTCGCTGGATGATCTCCTGTTCGGCAAGCCACCTCTTGTTACTCGCTTCCTCCAGTTTAAGCAGAGTCTCGGAAAGGTTTGCATTCAATTCATGCTTCTGGTCGAACGCCTTCCTTATAACGATCACAACCAATGCCGCAAGGGAAAATGCGAGCCCTGGAATCCATGCATTCCGCCACTCGATAAGCCAAGAGGATGGTTGGTGGTTTGACAGCATATCGGCAAATAGCCAGGTCACAATGGACAGCAGGACAGAAAAGACAGCAGCCCATATGCCGGCAAACCAGGCTGAAATGGCTATGGGTATAAAATAGAAGAGGAAAAAGTCCATTTCGCGGCCGGTTGCATAATCCAGAAATCCAACGAAGAGAGTCAGCATAACGCAAATTGCGATGACGCTGAACCTGCGGCCGGGAAATTTTTCGAGGAAACTGTGTGGTAGTTTGAAAAAATTAGTCATATTCAGGCCCCGATTCCGGAAACAATGGATCGACACAGTCCCGATATGCTCCTCTGGGGGAAACTTTCCGGAAGTTTAATCCGATATCCTCCCTGAGACAAGCTCAAGGGATTCGAAACGACAAAACCCCCAGACTACCGGGGCGAAGCTTCTCGCCCACATACATTACGTATGGCTGGTGAAAAATATAGATGTTGTATGAATATGCTCCTGCCCGGGCAAGCGACCTGCCCAGACCGGGTATACTGTCGAAACGGTAAGCTGCGTGAATCAATGTTTCCATGGCCAAATCCACTTTATCTGGATTACAATGCCTGCGGTTGACGGATAAAAACAATTCATCTCCCACTTATAACCTCACCTTTTGGGCAGCTTACAAAGCAAGATCTGAAATGCTTAGAGCAAATCTTTCAAAGCATCTGTATGGACTGTTCATTTTCATCTGCGTTATCTGTCTATTCCCTGTATTTTCATTGGTTGAAAACTTGAGCGGTGTTATGAATGCAGACAGGACGGTCATGATCTTCACGTACACATGGCCGGAAAGAAGTAGCCCGGGAGATTAAAATTTTCACGAAGGCTGCTCTTCCTGCTGGCCGACAGGGGCAGCGGCAATAAAAAGTGATGCCAAGGCAGCGGTCAGCGCGAAAGTTGCGCAGACTCCGGAAGGCACTCTCAGAGAGGAGTGTCCAAAAATTGCAAAAATCAGTATCATTGACATATCATTGCATGTTCCATCTAAAGGCGGTAAGAAGATCTTCCGCCTAAAGGCGGTAAGAGGAATGACCAAATTAAGACCAGATTAAGACCGGATCAGACCCTGCGTAGCGGGCGCCTTCCGCGCTTCGCGAAGTACCTTCCGCCTAAAGGCGGTAAATTGAATGACCAGATTATAGCTGAGGGGTGCCCGCAATCGATATGGCATTTTCTTGCCCAGTGTTGTTCATAAGTCTGTCTTACGAGGAAAAAGCACTTCCAGCCCTGCATGGATACCCCAAACGCGGTATAGCCATCTTTTGTTGTTTTGAGATGGTTATCGGACGGAGGTTGGCAGATGAACATTGCCATTAATAATAAATTCTCATCAAGTTACAAGGTTTCAATATTTTATCTGATTCTCTTATTCATTGTTGTCGGTTCGGGATGGTTCACAACGAGATATCTGGGTGATAAAGCCCGACAGGAAATACTTCAATTTAACAAATCCACTATATTAACACATTCTTCCTATTTTACCGGTGAGTTCGAACATATTGAAAGAGAGGTTAAAGTGCTCTCAGGGTCTCCCCTCATTGCGCCTGCTCTCATTGCCCGCAAGGATGAGGATATAGCGAATGCGAACTCAGCTTTAGACAGGTACAATTCAGGCTTGGGTAGTTCTGTCAGTTATCTCATGGACAGCAATGGAATGACTATCGCTTCCTCCAACCGCAATGATCCGGATAGCTTTGTCGGCAAATCCTATCAATTCCGGCCCTACTTCATACAAGCAAGGAAAGGTGCTCCGGGCCTATATTTTGCCCTCGGCGTCACTTCCTTGAAGAGAGGTTTCTATGCAAGTTATCCTGTGAGGGACAGCAAGGACCAGATTATTGGTGTTGTCGTGGTTAAAAAGGACATCGACACGAAAGAAGCCGATCTGAGCAGGTATCCCTATTTTTTTCTCGTCGATCCAAACGGCATTATCTTTCTGTCCAGCAGGAAAGAGATGACCTTTAAGAGCCTATGGCCGATAAGCCGGGAAACCAGGCTTGCCCTGCTTGAATCGGGACAGTTCGGTGAAAGAGAGTTCGATGCTGTCCTGCCCCGGGAAGTCGCGGACGGGATGGAAATTAAATTTGACGGAAGGAATTATCTTGCTTCACGCAAGGTCATTAATCCTGAAGGATGGTCGACTGTAATAATGACATCAACAGGAAAAATTTTGCAATACAAGTTGGTCGGCGTGATTACATCAATGTGGATATGCACTCTTTTAGTAATACCGATGATAATTAATTACAGGACATCCAGATCGGCAAAAATGCTGCGTGCGAGTGAAACGCGTTACCGTGAGCTCGTTGACAACACCAGCAGCGGTGTGGCTATCTATGAAGTAAAAGACGGCGGAAAAGATTTCATTTTGAAGGATTTCAACAAAGCTGGTGAACGAATAGACGGGGCCCGCAAAGAGGACATTATTGGGAAAAGCATCCATGAGGTGCGGCCCGGCATCAAGGAATTCGGACTCCTGGATGTGTTTGAGCGGGTCTGGAGAACGGGCATCCCTGAACATCATGCAGCATCATTTTACCATGATCAAAAGATTGCGTTATGGCACGACAACTTCGTCTACAAACTGCCTACCGGCGAAATGGTCGCCGTATACGACGACATTACCGACCGCGTGCGGGCAGAAGAGGCGCTGCGTGAGTCGCAGCAGATGTTACAGTCAGTCCTGGATACCATCCCGGTAAGAGTCTTCTGGAAGGATCTTGATTCAAAATACTTGGGCTGCAACCGCGCCTTTGCTCTCGATGCAGGCCTCCAATCACCCGAGGAGATCATAGGTGGAAACGACTTTGAGACTGGCTGGGCGGAACAGGCGGACCTCTACATTTCAGATGACCGTTGGGTCATGGAAACCGGCATCGCAAAACTCGGATATGAAGAACCCCAGACCACACCGGGTGGTGACAGAATCTGGCTTCGCACAAGTAAGGTTCCTCTGTTTGATATGAAAGGTGAAATCAAAGGGGTGCTGGGTACATATGAGGACATAACAGTCGATAAGCGAGCAGAGGAGGCACTGCAGCTTAGCGAAAGGCGTCTTCGGAGGGCTGAGGTGGTAGCCCTCTTCGGCAACTGGGAGTTTATTCCGGAGCGCGATAAAGCGAAGGCCTCCGAGGGTGCGAAGATCATTTACGGGTTGGAAGGCAGAGAGTGGTCCATATCCGAAGTACAGAGTATCCCCCTTCCGGAGTATCGCGGCATGCTCGACAAGGCCCTTAATGGACTCATCGAGGAGGGCAAACCGTATAATGTGGAATTTAAGATCCGCAGGCCGTCCGACGGGAAGATCGTGGATATCCATTCCATAGCGGAATATTCTCCCGAAAAGGGAGTGGTGTTCGGAGTCATACAAGATATCACCGAACGTAAGCGGGCCGAAGAAGAGATCAGGCAAACCAATGCCTACCTTAAGACCATCATTGAGAATTCGCCCGATGCCATCGCCATTGTTGATAAGCATGGAAGGTTTATCGGGTGGAACAAAATGGCGGAGGACCTCTACGGCTATACCTTTGAAGAAATGAGGGGGAAGACTGGGTTTGATCTATATGAAGATAAAGATGAACTTCAAAAAATGCTTGTGAGTTTGCGCCGGGAAGGCTCGATTAAGAAATGGGAAATGAGAATGCAGAAAAAGGATGGCAGCATTGTCCCATTTGAAATTTCCATTGGCTTGCTGAAAGACAGCCAAAACGAAACTCTCGGCAGTGTTTCGGTCGCAAGAGATTTGAGCGGGATCAAGGAGACACTCGCCGCTCTCAGGGCTTCTAATGACCAACTGAATCAAGAAATCATCGAGCGCAAACGAAGTGAGAAGGCCCTTAAGGAATCGGAAGAAAGATACAGGGTTCTGTTTGAGGGTAGTAACCATGGCATTCTAGCGGCCGATATCGAGACGAAACGGTTTGTATTTGCCAACCCATCCATCTGTCAGATGCTTGGCTACACTGAAAGCGAGTTACTGGATCTGGGCATGCAGGATATACATCCGAAAGATTCGCTGAAGCTGGTTCTTTCTGAACTTGAATCTCAGTTGCTGGGGAAAAAGAAGCTGTCTTCTACTCTACCTTGTCTGCGAAAAGATGGGACCGTCTTCTTCGTAGATATTGCGGGCACTTCTACCTCTATCCATAGGCGTAAACTTGCTGTTTGCTTCTTTTCAGATGTTACCGAGCGCAAGCTGGCCGAAGATGCGTTGCGCGAGAGCGAGGAACGTTTCTCCAGGTTCTTTCGCTCCACTCCCGTCGGCACCAGTATCACCCGCTTTAACGACGGCCTGCTCCTCGACGCCAATGATGCATTCCTGGGCTTATTAAGCTACACGCGCGAGGAGGTCATCGGCCAAAACACTTTGGAGCTGGGAGTGTGGGCTAATCCTGGAGACCGGGCGAAGGTACTCGAAATACTGCAAGAGCAAGGCAGGATACGGAACTTTGAAACCCAGCTCGTCAGGAAATCCGGTGAGATCATAGATGTGCTTGGCTCCGCGGAGGTGATCGATATAGCCGGGGAGAAATATATGTTGAGCCTTGCATATGACATTACCGAACGCAAGCGAGTAGAGAAGGAAAGAAAAAAACTTGAGGAACAGCTTTTCCAGGCCCAGAAGATGGAATCGGTGGGACGGCTGGCGGGCGGCGTGGCGCACGATTTCAACAACATGCTGAGCGTGATCATCGGCAGGGCGGAAATGGCCCTGGAACCGGACGTTCCCACTGACAAACTCCAGCACAACATCAAGGAGATCCTCAAAGCGGGCCTGCGTTCAGCGGACCTTACCCGGCAACTGCTGGCCTTTGCCCGCAAACAGACCGCCATCCCGAAGATACTGGATTTGAACGAAACGATCTCGGGCATTCTCAAGATGTTGAGGCGGCTCATCGGTGAGGATATCGACCTCCTCTGGGTACCGGGACTGGATCTTTGGAAAGTCAAAATTGATCCCTCCCAGGTGGACCAGATTCTGGCCAATCTTGTGGTCAATGCCCGCGATGCCATTTCAGGAGTAGGCGCCGTCACCATGAGGACCGAGAACGTTGTGATCGATGATTCCAACAAGGCCGAGACCCCCGAACTCATTCCCGAAGATTACGTCCTGCTGACCGTTAGTGACACCGGAGCGGGTATGAGTAAGGAAGTCCGCGAGAATATCTTCGAGCCTTTTTTTACCACCAAGGAAGTGGGCAAGGGAACCGGGCTGGGATTGTCCACTGTCTACGGCATCGTTAAACAAAACGACGGCTTTATTTATGTTGCCAGCGAACCGGGGAAAGGAACCACGTTTAAGATCTACCTGCCTCGGTTCGAGGCTGAAACCGCACAGGTCCCATCTGAGGAGG
>JBEKTT010000027.1:0-61146 GCA_049515795.1 Syntrophobacteraceae bacterium | reverse complement strand
TAAAACAGGGTTGGGTTCTACACCTTTAAGGACGATTTTCTTTGGCTTTTCAGTCGGTTGGATATTGTTGTTTCGCCAGTCTCTGAAAGTCCAGTCTGAGTATCTTTCATTAAGCGCTAACAGGTAATTGTATAGTTCTGTTTATCCCCCCATTTCAGATGATAGCAGAATACGATCAGATCTGAAAGGTGTCAATCAAAAGATGTCAGATTCGATGGTCTCTTTTCTTATGGTTGTAAAGTTTCCGGGAATACTGCCGGAGGAAAGAAACGAGCTGGAAACGGACTAGGGCAACTTCACCACTCTTGCCAGTATGGAAAATCCAGGCTGACGGGAAGGCATTGCGGGGATGAGATAGCTATCACGACATGCGCGAAGGTCATGAATGAGTTATTGAACTCTCAGTCGAAATTTCCCTTCAGGGTTGGAGGTGTTCAACGATCGGGCCGAGGGCAAGCGCCGGCAGGAAGGAGAGCGCACCAATCAACACCACTGAGCCGAGCACTAATACCCCGAAGGTTACCGTGTCACATGGCATGGAGCCGATCGACGCGGGCCTGCGGCCTTGAGCGGCGAGCCGGCCCGCCAGCAGGAGCGCCAGGGCTGCCAGGCCGAAACGGCCGGCGGCCATCGCTACCGCCGTCGTCAGGTTGTAGAAGAGGCTGTTTGCGTCGAGGCCCGCCATGTTCTGCCCGTTGTTCGCCATGCATGAGGCGTATGCGAACACGATTTCCATAAAGCCGCGCGGGCCGCCGTTAGTCACCAAACCTGCCCGCCCCGCATCCGAGACAGCGGCCCAGGCCGTCAGGGGCAGCACGACAAGGGGGGTGAATACGGCATATAAAGCGATCAGTTTGGCCTCCATGACCGAGATCGTCTTACCCAGGTATTCCGGTGTTCGGCCGATCATCAGCCCGGCAATGAAGGTGGCTAAGAGCGCCATCATGACCATGCTGTACAGGCCGGTCCCCAGTCCCCCGAAGGTGACTTCGCCGAGCAGCATGTTCAGCCCAAGGATCAGGACGCTGAGTGGCTGGTAGGAGTCGTGCATCGAGTTGTACGACCCGGTGGCCCCGTTCGACGTTACTACCGCAGCCAGGACGGAACTGGCAACGCCGAAGCGCACTTCCTTGCCTTCCATGTTCCCTCCGGCCAGGCTCAGACCCGCCAACCGTGGCGGACTGGCTGACTCGAAGGCATGGCACACCACCAGGCCAGTCACGAAAAGCACGATCATGACTGCCAGCAGTACCACGCCGGCTCGTGGCCGCCGGACCATGTGGCCGAAGGTGATCGGCAATGATGCAGGCACCATGGCGATCGCAAGCAGTCCCAGAAAGTTGGTAAGCGGCGTCGGGTTCGCGTAAGGGTGAGCCCCGTTGGCGTTGAAAAAGCCGCCGCCGTTGGTTCCCAGGTTCTTGATGAACTCCAGAGCTGCGACCGGCCCCTGCGGAATCGTTTGCACCGCATCCTCCAGCGTCCGGGCCTCGACGTAGGGGCTCAGGTTCAGCGGCACTCCCTGCCAGACCAAAATCAGGCTGCCCACCAGCGACACGGGCAGCAGCACCCACAACAGTCCTCGGACCAGGTCTACCCAGAAGTTGCCGAGGGTCGAGGACTTCTCGCGGGCGAGGCCCCGAATGAAAGCGATGCCCACGGCCAGGCCGGCCGCCCCGGCGAGGAAGTTTTGAGAGGCCAGCCCGATGATCTGGACCAGGTAGCGCAGGGTTGATTCGCCGCCGTAAGCCTGCCAGGTCGTTGTCGTGGAAAAGCTGAGCGCCGTGTTTGCTGCCAGGTCGGCGGACATCGGCGTAGTCAGGTACTGATCGTTGGGTCCTCCGGGCAAAAATGACTGGAACATGAGCAGCAGGAACACGAGAAGCGTGCCCAGGGCAGTGAACGCGAGGAAGGCGCCGAGATATACCATCGGCGTCATTTCCTTTTCAGGCTGAACGCCCAGAAGGCGATAAAGCACCGACTCCACCGGGCACAACAACCGGTCGAGGAAGGTGGGCTGCCTTTCAAAGACGCGGGCAATGTATAGGCCGATGGGTTTCGCCAGCGACAGGAGGATCGCAATAAATACCACGTATTCCAGCCAGCGCAACATTGGGTTCTCCAGTATCGATCATCTAGGAATCACACCAGACCGAAGGGTGAGTTGGTCGAGTGCAAGATTCAGCGGTAACACTGCCACTCGGGGTTCGCCGAGGAAACCAAACTGCCGCCCCTGCGTGTGTTCGGCCACGAGGTGGCGCACCTCTTCTTCGTTCAGCTTGCGCTCGCGGGCCACGCGCTGGACTTGCAATGCAGCGTTGGCCGGGCTGATGTGCGGGTCCAGTCCGCTTCCAGAGCGGGTGACAGCGTCAATGGGAACCGCCGAGCCGGGAGGCAGGCCGTTACTTTGGCGGTATAATTCCGCCAGCTCCCGGACTCCAGCGAAGGATTTGCTCTTCCCGGTGACGGCCGGGTCTCCTTTCACACCGTCTCGCAGCTTCGGGTTCGCCGGGCCAAGGTTCGTGCCGCCTGATGCAGTCGCGTCGTAACCGTCGCCGGCAGCCGACGGCCTCGGGTGGAAATATCCCGGGCCGGAAAAGTTTTGCCCGATGAGTTCGGCGCCCACCACTGCACCGTCTCGGGTTACCAGGCTACCTTCGGCTTGATGGGAAAATAACGGGAAGGCCAGTCCTGCCAAGGCCAGCGGGAAGGCGATTCCGGTCAGCAGAGTGAGCAGTAGAATGCCCGGCACGGCCGGGCGGATTTGCTCGCGGAGTCCACTGACGAGCTTGGAATGTTCCAAAACGTCGCCTTCCCGGGGCGACGGGCACCGATCGTTCATCCGAGAATTCTCCTCTCCGAACTCGCCGTATGGTCTAAGCCAGCCCAAGGGCAGCGACCATCAGGTCGATCAGTTTAATGCCTGCAAATGGAGCGATGATGCCTCCAAGACCGTATATCAGAAGGTTTCTGCGCAAAATCACCGCCGCGCCTTCGGGACGGAACCTAATGCCCTTAAGCGCCAGTGGAATAAGGGCCACGATGATGAGCGCATTGAAGATAACGGCGCTGAGAATGGCGCTATGAGGAGATGCCAGCCCCATCACGTTGAGGGCGCGTATCTGCGGGAAGGTCCCCACCAGCATCGCGGGGATGATCGCGAAATATTTGGCCACATCGTTTGCGACGCTGAAGGTGGTGAGCGCTCCTCTTGTCATCAGAAGCTGTTTGCCGATTTCGACGACTTCGATCAGCTTGGTCGGGTTCGAGTCCAGGTCAACCATGTTGCACGCTTCTTTTGCCGCTTGAGTCCCGGTATTCATGGCAACACCCACATCGGCCTGGGCAAGCGCCGGGGCATCGTTGGTCCCATCTCCCGTCATGGCGACAAGATGGCCCGCAGCCTGTTCCCGGCGGATGAGGCCGAGTTTGTCCTCGGGCTTTGCTTCGGCCAGAAAATCATCTACGCCTGCTTCCTTGGCAATTGCCGCTGCGGTGAGAGCATTGTCTCCGGTGATCATGATTGTCCGGATGCCCATCGCGCGAAAGCGTTCAAACCTGTCTGGAAGCCCGCCTTTTACGACGTCTTTCAGGTGGACAACTCCCATTACCCGTTGCGAGCTTGCCACCACCAGGGGAGTCGCACCCTTTGATCCGAGCTGCTCGATTGATGCCTCCACTTCCTTTGGCAGACTGCCTCCCACGTAATCGCGTACGGCATCTGAAGCTCCCTTTCGATATTGCTTTCCGTTGATGTCGACACCACTCATTCGTGTTTTAGCTGTGAAAGGCACAAAATGAGCATTCTCGAGATCGTTCAGTTGGCGCAGTTGACGTTCGCGAATTCCAAATTCTTTTGCGAGCACCACGATGCTGCGTCCTTCGGGAGTCTCATCCGCAAGCGATGCAAGCTGGGCAACATCGGCCAGTTCTTCTACACTGACCCCGAATGCGGGGATGAATTCGACAGCCTGGCGGTTCCCGAGAGTGATAGTCCCAGTTTTGTCGAGCAAAAGCACGTCCACGTCTCCGGCGGCCTCGACAGCCCGGCCGCTCATTGCAAGCACGTTTCGCTGAACCAGCCGGTCGATGCCCGCAATGCCTATCGCGCTTAGCAGCCCACCGATCGTCGTCGGGATGAGGCAGATCAGGAGGGCGGTAAGGACAGTCACGGAAAAAACCGCCTCCGAGTAAGCGCCGAACGGCTTAAGGGTCATGATCACGATCATGAAGATGATCGTCAGCCCTGCGAGCAAAATTGTGAGTGCCATCTCGTTTGGAGTTTTCTGACGGCGCGCCCCCTCGACCAGCGTTATCATGTGATCCAGGAAGCTCTCACCCGGATTTGCCGTGACTCGGACAACAATTTCATCGGAAAGAACACGTGTGCCTCCCGTAACCGCGCTCCGGTCCCCTCCAGCTTCACGAATGACGGGGGCTGACTCCCCTGTAATTGCCGATTCGTCAACGCTTGCCGCCCCTTTGGTCACATCGCCGTCGGCCGGGATGATCTCACCTGCCTGAACGACCACCAGGTCGCCTTTGCGCAGCGATTCGGCAGGGACCGGCCCCGTCGAACCACTCACCTCCAGGAGATTGGCCGTTGTTTGCGTGCGTGCTTTGCGAAGCGTCTGAGCCTGCGCTTTGCCGCGTCCCTCGGCCATCGCTTCGGCAAAGTTGGCAAACAGTACCGTGAACCAAAGCCAGATCGATATCTGAACAATAAACCCGGCCGACTCATGGCGGGACGGAAAGAATAGTTCGCACGTGGTCACCACAGAACCGACCAAGGCTACGAACATTACGGGGTTTCGAATCATGTGGGCTGGGTTGAGCTTCAGGAAGCTATCCCGGATTGCCGGAATCAAAATCGATTGATCGAAAAGAGTATGTGCTTTTTTGGACATTTTTTCGTTCCTCAAAAAAGCTTGGCTGAGTCTGTCATCAGGAAATGCTCGACAACCCGGCTAAGGCTCAGCACCGGAAGAAAAGCCGGCGCTCCGACCAGGACCACGGCTCCTATCACCAGCAGTGTGAAAGTGATTGCTGAAGCCGGAAAGCTTCCACTGCTAATGGGGGCGGCCTTCTTGCGCGCAAGGCTTCCGGCCGGCGCAAGCACGGGGATCATCACAAAAAAACGGCCAGTTGAATCCAACCCATAGCGGCCATTGAATTCTCCTTAGAAATCTTCAGGCCGTACAAGCACGACGAATAGATAGACTATCAAAGCGACCCCCACCATTCCCACTATCCAGTTCTCAACCATTCCTTTCTTCCCGTAAAAAGCGCACGTAAAGTCCACAAAGAACAAAGAAACCGACTGTCAATGCCAAAAAAAAAGTATCCATTTATATTTCTCCTAATGTTTCCGCTTTAAGTCTGAACTCTCTAAACAGGCAGCAGACTTAAGGGAAAATGTAAACCTGGTGCTTTTTCCAGAACTGCCGTATGTTAGTTTGCGCTGCCGTAAGCCTTCAGAATTTCCCTGGATTGCCGGTATCCAGATCGCCAATTTCATTTGAGATTTCCCCTTGACCGTTTTGAGATTTTGAGTTGCAAGCGAGGAAGGGCAAAAAGAGAGATTTCTTCCTGATCACAATATGCCTTTACTCATCCAAGGTGATGCATTCGCCTGATTCAAGCCGATCATCACTAATAATCACTTAAACCCCCCATCGCCATAGCTCATCTAAAGGGTAACTGCATACGCCGTGCCATATAGAAATACGTTTAAATACAATGACTTAGATGGATTTTTGTGAGTGTGAAGCAGGCTGGGCACTTCAAAATGAAAGAAGTTCCATTCTTGAGAATTGCGAACTGAAATGACACATAAAACGCCGTACTTTTTCAGCCTACGCCTCTGAAGGTTTTTATCTAACCATTTCAGTATTATGATTTGGCGATCTATTCTCCCCAGGGTGGCGTTCCTGGCCCTGGGCTATTATATGTAGCCACTTCATGGCACGGAAAATTCAGACCATAGGTACTCACTTGCCGGATGACCCCAAAAACGGCGGAAGTTCATATTCCGGATAGAACCAAATTCAATCAAAGCTTGAGCTTGAAGTCTAACTATTGTCCTTTCACAATCTCCCAGTTTGTTTCAAAGGTGTTGTCAAAGGCAGTATACAAGAAACCGAGCATCTCACCCACTCCAGGGGGTTGTCCTTCCACAATTTTCCAGAAGCCGAGATAAATGGCTGGAACCAGGCGAGCATTGCCGCTCTCTGGGTCATCCGCAGATGGCGCCCACCTCTCACTCTTCGTCATAACGCGCCAGAGAGTTCCATGTTTTTTGCTGCGAACAGTATCCCCTACGTGTGGCAAGCCCTTCCTATGTTCAATCTCTTCATGCGTAAGCATCTCTGTTGCCTCCTTTTGCAATGCGGTTTCCCGGGACTTCAGTTACGCCTATATGCTGTTCGGCGACGATCGAACCATGAGCTGAGGGAGGATCACAAAGTCAAAAAACCAACAAAGAAAATCCCGATTGCGTTTTACGGTAGAAGGACTATGAGAACAAAAAACTCCTACTCGATACCACAGTAGAAGTTATCATCCCTTGACAGGGCGGTTAGGGCGAACTTCATCACCCTACACATTATTAGTATTGCTACCATAAAGTAAGCCTTGGTGTCAAGAACTATCACGCTGCGGGTTTTCGTTTCGTCGTCTGGATTGCGGAAAGTTGAATTATTACCTTAGATTGTGACCAGGTTACCGAGGTGAGATCACAATTTTGAATGGGTGACGGGGTAAGTCGTCGCCACACCCTGATCAGGGATCTCAGTCGAATATCGACCGCGCGAGCTTCTTCCGGTTGCTTCATTCGCCGCGAGATTTCTTCCTCAATATCAGCAGCGGCATCAGCTCCCAGCAGGACCAGGATCTCCTCAATATCTTCCTGCAGATACCATGGGGCAGAAGATAATAGTTTCATGACTCGACGGGCAATCATCGCCCTGTCTTCTTTCGGGGCAATTCTTGTCCCGAGCTTTGAAGCACTGACGAAGAGTTCTTCATCCGGGTCATGGGTCAGCTCCCGCAGGGCCTGCCAGTATTCCGGAGGCGTTCCAATCTTGTACAGGAGCCTGAGCGCACTACGTCGCCGGTGAAGACTGGACTGAGTCTCCATAACAAAGCTGGGCTGGGGAGTTACTGCGGAGCTTGCCAGGGCGCCGCAGGACGCTGGACCCATTTTCAGAAAAGCTTCTTCCGCGGCCGACCGGTAAAAATCGTCCTCAAGAGCGCGCTCGAAATAGGGTATGGCTTCAGGGCGTCCAAACTCCGCCAGCGCATCGATCAAGCCAAGCAGCATCCGTCGTTCGGATAGTTTGAGCAAAGACTGGTAAACGTCCTCGTCCGGCCATGCAGAAAGAAAGCGAGCGGCTGCGCTCTCTACAGCCTCTTCGCCGAACCGGTCCTCGGGGTCGAAGATTTCTCTTATTGTGAACAGGTATTCAAGCAGTACCTCTTTGGCCCCCAAGCGCGCCAGTGCCTCGACGGCCCAAAACCGGGGCTGGAATATTTTGCGTGGGATGCCTGCCAAAAGAAACCGGCGCAGGGGTTCGACGGCTGACGGGCCGTACTCGACGAGCCGCTCGGCTGCTTGCTTTCCGGTGTTCAAGGACTCCAACTCACGGATCAGCCGGTCAATCTCATCAGGTGAACTCATTATGGGTGACCAGATCATGGCGCACCCTCCCGCCATGCCGGTCCAAGAGTTCTGCAAGCGATTCTTTCATGCTCTTTAAGATCATTTTTTTGCAATTTCAACTCGAAAATGTCGCTATCTTTTTTTGTTTTCCTTTTACAGGCCAAGATTTTTCTTTCATTTACTCGAGGATGTGATAAAAAGTGCAATCATGGTTAACCTCATTGGCGCCACGAGGTTAACCATTGGATACCCTACCCAGAAAGGTGAGATTGGATGGAGAACCGGGAATTGAAATCGATTCGGGAGGCGGCGGAAAACGATCAGCCGATATCAGAGGCGTTGGCGCTTTATGTTTTGGGCTCCCCTGCCGCCGATCTGCCCCAGATTTTCGCTGCCGCAAGTACGGTTCGCTACCGCTATTTCGGCAACTCCGTGCGCCTGTGTTCGATCTTGAGCGCGCAAAGCGGCGCCTGTTCGGAGGATTGCGCATTTTGCGCCCAGGCATCCTGCCATGATACCGAGATACAGACCACCCCGCTCTGCTCAAAAGAAGCAATGGCCGAAGCCTTCGATGCAGCCGCAGAACTTCCTGTTACGCATTTTGGGGTGGTCTCCAGCGGTTGTGCGCTTTCCGAAAACGGAGTCGAGCGCGTGTGTAGCGCAGTGCGGCAGAAGAAACATCCGCGCGTGAACTGGTGCGGCTCGCTCGGGTGCCTGGACTACGATCAACTGTGCGCCTTGAAGGCGTCGGGGCTGAAGAGATTTCATCACAACCTGGAGAGCGCGCACAGCTTTTTCCCGCAAATCTGCACCACACATAGCTGGGAAATGCGTCTGGAAACGGTCAGGAACGCGAGGAAAGCCGGGTTGGAGGTCTGTTCCGGCGGAATTTTCGGTCTTGGCGAGTCGCTCGGGCAACGGGTCGAGTTTGCTTTGACCCTGGCGCGCGAGGCCATTGATTCCATGCCTCTCAATTTTCTGATTCCCATCGCCGGGACAAGACTGGAGAAAATGGAAATCATGAAGCCCCTGGATATATTGCGCACCGTAAGCATGTTTCGCCTGACCAACCCCCGCGCCGAGGTGAAGGTTTGCGCCGGGCGCGTGCACCTTGGCGACCTGCAGTCCATGATATTCCACGCCGGGGCCAATTCAATGATGATAGGCCCGCTTCTAACTGTTGCCGGCGGTGACGTGGACCGGGACCTTCAGATGCTCCGCGACCTCGAGGTCGAATATGCGTTTTGAGGCGTGGATCCATGAAGAGATTGCCCAATTGCGCGAAAAAAGCCTCGAGCGCCGTCTTTCGGTTTTCAGCGAGGCCGGCGGAAAGATAAAGATCGAGGGCAGGACGTTCCTCAATTTTTCCTCAAACGATTACCTGGGGCTTGCACGCCACCCGGAAGCAATCTCCACAAGCCGTAAATACCTCGAATCGTATGGGTGCGGGGCGACTGCTTCCAGGCTGATAACAGGCACCCTGGACCCACATGATGAACTGGAGCGGGTAATTGCCGCTTTGAAGGGATATCCCGAGGCCCTGGTCTTCGGCAGCGGATTTCTAGCCAATGCCGGTGTCATAACGTCGCTCGCCGGGCGCAACGATCACATATTTGCCGACAAACTGGCCCACGCCAGCATAATCGACGGCATCGTGCTCAGCCGGGCCAACCTGAAGCGCTTCCACCACAACGATCCGGACCATCTCAGGGCCCTTCTGAAACAGTGCCCCGCCGGCGGCCGCAAACTCGTTGTCACCGAGTCCGTCTTCAGCATGGATGGAGATATCGCCCCGCTTGCCGAGATAACTTCCACGGCCGTCGAATACGGAGCGATGGTAATGGTGGATGAGGCGCATGCGACAGGTGTATTCGGCCCGGGCGGGAGCGGTTTGATCAGGGAACACGGCCTGGAGGACAGCATCAGTGTGTCAATGGGTACTCTAAGCAAGGCGCTTGGCGGATACGGCGGGTTTATAGCATGCTCGTCCGCTTTGCGGGAACTGCTGGTCAATCGTGCGCGAGCGTTTATCTATACGACCGGACTTCCACCGGCAGTTGTGGGAAGCGCTCTCGGCGCGCTTGCCGTGATCGAAAAAGCAGGCAATCCGGGCGCGGAGCTTCTCCGGCGGGCTGCAAGTTTCAGGAAGCGGCTGCAGGAAGCCGACCTTAACACTCTGAATTCGGAAAGCCAGATCATTCCGGTGCTCATCGGCGAAAACGCCAGGACACTCGCAGTCGCGCAGCGACTCAAATCAAAAGGCATACTTGCTGTGGCCATTCGCCCTCCTACGGTACCCGAAGGAACTGCCCGCCTGAGGCTTTCGGTCACGCTGGACCACAGCGATAATGACCTGGAGCGGGCCGCCGGAGAAATTGCCGCCGAGGCAAAGTTTTTCAGACACGATTAACAGGATTAACAGGAAAAAAATGCAAAGGGGACGGGATGCACGACGCGGCCCTGACAGAACAAATTATTGGTTGCACAATGAGGGTCCACCGGACATTGGGGCCGGGGTTCCTCGAATCGGTCTACGAGAAAGCACCGGCCCACGATTTGAGCAAAGCCGGCCTGCAGGTGGAATGTCAGCGGGCCGCTAAGGTGGTCTACGATGGTATCGTGGTTGGCGATTTCGTAGCCGACATGTTGATCGCGGACACCGTACTTGTCGAGAATAAAGCCGTCCAAGCGTTGATGCAGGCTCACGAGGTACAACTCGTGAACTACTTGGCAGCCACTGGCATGGAGATCGGACTGCTTCTGAACTTGGGCGCATCCAGTGCAAGTATAGCGCGTATAGTGTCAAAGGCAAAACAGTTCTCGACGCTCTGCGAGGTTGTTTTTCAATCCTGTAAATCCTGTTAATCCTGTCTAAGTGGTTTTACCTTCGGGGATGGAAAATGAAAAAGCCTTCGGTCCTACTCATTTCCGGCTGGGCGCACGGGACGCAAGCCATGCATCCGCTAGCCGAGGCTATGGCGGAGTCCCATTGGGTCACTTCTCTTTCGCTTGCCGACCCCGGCGTACCCGGGATCAACGTCCGAGGCAGGCGACGGTGCGCAATCCAATGGAAAACCGATGACCAGAGGGGCACAGGAGACAGGGCGGCTTCAATTTCCCCGTATGCTCGCGCAATTGCCCTCCATCTCGATAAGTCAGCCGAGCCTGCCTGTATCGTTGGATGGTCAGCCGGGGGCATCGCGGCGATCGAGGCGGCGGCCAACTATCCGGAAAAAGTCTGCGGCCTGGTGCTTTTGAGCGCAACAGCGCGGTTTTGCTCAGACACTGGATATAGCGCGGGGGTCGCCCCTGCCGTTTTGCGCGCAATGATCCGAGGGCTGAAAAGCAACCCTGAAGCGGTCATCGCCGATTTTCTTTTGCAGGCGCTTTATCCTCTGCGTATCCCGGCAGATGAACTGGCCCGGAGAACAAGAAACGCACTCAAACAGGGAACGAATTCCCTTATCGACGGGCTCGAATATCTCGCGGGCGCGGACCTGCGCGACGCTCTGCCGGCAATAACCACCCCCTGCCTCATAATCCACGGCAGACAGGACAGGATCGTGCCACGGGAGGCAGCCCAATTCCTGGTTTCAAAGCTCCCGGTCTCAGATGTCGAGTTGGTGCCTTCCGCTGGTCATTCGCTCATCGAGCAGCGCGGGAAGGAGCTTATCTATCGAATTCTAAAGTTTCAGGAATTACTCAGATGAACCAGACCGCTTGCCCCTCTTCAATTTCCGCACGTTTCGCCGCCGCCGCGCAAACCTATCACGATGAATCCAACGTGCAGCGCACAGTTGCTGAAAAGCTTGCAGCTTCGATGCCTGCCCGGGAGAAAATCGACAACATCCTCGAAATTGGTTGCGGGACGGGGTACCTGACTGAACTGCTGAGAAGACGTTTTCCACGCGCTCTGATTTATGCCGTAGATATAGCCCGCCCAATGATAGATCTGGCCAGAGAGCGGATCGGGGAATGCGGCCGAATCCGCTGGCATGTGGCCGATGCCCGGCAGTTTCGCCCTGACAGGGATTTTGCCTTGATTATCAGCAGTTCGGCTCTGCATTGGATGACCCCGGTATCTGATACCATCAAACGGCTAGCCAGCATGCTCGAACCCGGAGGAAACCTTGTTTCGGCGCTGATGGTCGAGGGCACACTCGGGGAACTCCATGCCGCTCGAACGTGCCTGTTTCCCACCAAGACAGCCCCCGTATGCCTGCCGGGTGCGGAACAGGTCCTGGAGGCACTTGCGGCGGCAGGGCTGAGGGTCGAGCGCAGCCGCCAGGAAGTCCTCCGGGAGCGCTATGACTCCGCGCGCGGATTTCTTCGAAGCCTAAACCGGCAGGGCGTTACGGGGACAGCGAACAGCGGATGCAAACTGCTCAACCGAACCGAATTGCGAAAGCTGATCGGATATTACGAACAGAGATTTGCGGCCCCTGGCGGCGGGGTCTTCGCAACCTACCGCGTTCTTTACATGACGGCAAGGCGCCCCTCGAACGCCCAACACAATTGACTTCCACCTAAAGGCGGTAAATTGAATGACCAGATTATCGCTGAAGGGTGCCCGCAATCGATATGGCATTTTCTGGCCCGGTGTTGTTCATAAGTCTGTCTTACGAGGAAGAAGAGATGATTCCACCAGGAAAAGGAGTCTTTATTACGGGCACCGACACGGACGCAGGCAAAACAATTGCGGCGGCGGCCGTGCTGGTCTCGATGCGTGCCTCCGGGATCGACGCGGTTCCAATGAAACCGGTTCAGACAGGCGGGCTTGGGAACCGGGACCGCCACCCGGGTCCGGCGCTGTCTTCGACGGCGCCTGTACAGAGGGACGGCGGGGCGGGCGGTAGGCCAGGCCTTCAGCTGCATAGCCCCGACCTCACATTTTGCCTCCGGATGGCTGAACTGCGGCCAGACCCGGAGGAACTGCAGGATATGGTCCCTTTCATTTACGAGCCGGCGTGTTCGCCTCATCTCGCGGCGGCCAAAACGGGCCGGGAAATTTCGCTTGACCGGATTCTTGAAGCCTTTCGCAGCCTGCTCCGAAGGCACGAGCGGGTAGTTGTTGAAGGCGCGGGAGGTGTGCTGGCGCCCGTTTCCGCCAATCAAACGATGATAGATCTGATGGCGATGCTGGGGCTTCCGGTTATCCTGGTGGCCCGCCCCGGTTTGGGCGCCATAAACCATACGTTGCTTTCGATCAGGGAGATTGAACGCTCAGGCCTTACGCTGCATGGGATAATTTTTTGTGAGACCACAAGAGCGGGCTGGGGAGAAATCGAGGAAAACAATGTTGAAACAATCGCGAGGATGGGAAAAGCACGAGTGCTGGGACGCATTCCGTATATGGCCGAGTTGGCTGAAAAAGACGGCATCAGTCCTCAGGTTTTCAGAAGATATTCAGCGCAGCTTCCGGTTTCCAGAAAAAAGGCATCATGAAACAGGATAAGTTATGAAGAATATTACCGACTAC
This sequence comes from Syntrophobacteraceae bacterium, assembly GCA_049515795.1. Taxonomy (GTDB): domain Bacteria; phylum Desulfobacterota; class Syntrophobacteria; order Syntrophobacterales; family Syntrophobacteraceae; genus SbD1. The sequence goes on along the minus strand of JBEKTT010000027.1, from coordinate 48,010 downwards.
TATCTCGAGCTTGATCTGGCGAGTCTGTGGCACCCGTACACGAGGCATTCGGCGCTAAAGGAGGGTTTTCCCGTAATGACTAGAGGCGAAGGAGTATTCCTTTTCGACAGCGCAGGCAACCGGTACGTGGATGCAATCTCTTCATGGTGGGCTTGCAACCTGGGCCACAGCCACCCTAGACTCGTCCAGGCCATCATCAGTCAGGCCGGGAAACTCCAGCACAGTATTCTAGGCAACCTTACGCACCCCTGCGCAGCCGAACTGGCATACAGACTGGTAGGGCTCTTCCCCGACAGGCGCAGGAGAACGCTGTTCGCAAGCGATGGGGCCAGCGCCGTGGAGGCCGCGCTAAGGATTGCCGTTCAGTACCGGCACAACAAGGGGGAGAGTGGCCGTTACAGGTTTGCCGCATTCGAGGACGCCTATCATGGGGATACCATCGGAGCGATGGCCGTTGGGTATCTGCCTTCTTTTCACGGCGCATACCGGCCCCTGCTTTTCCCGGTCTACAAGGTAAAAACGCCGGACTGCTCCGGGTGTCCCGCCGAGGCAGCTCCGGAGACGTGCGGCCTGCAGTGCTTTTCTTCCATGGAGCGCACGGTCAAAGAGCACGCGAATGAGCTTGCGGCCGTAATTGTGGAGCCGTTATGCCAGGGGGCCGCCGGAATGAGAATGTATCCGGCCAACTACCTCCGAAGGCTGGGCGAGCTTTGCAGAGAAAATGAGGTGCTGCTTATCGTAGACGAGATCGCCATGGGTTTTGGACGAACCGGCAGGATGTTTGCCTTTGAACACGCAGGCATTGACCCCGATATCGTCTGTCTTGGGAAAAGTCTCTCGGGAGGTTATCTTCCAATCAGTGCGGCGGTGGTGAAAGAGGAAATCTTCGAAACCTTTACCGATGAGCCCGAGGACCATACATTTTACCACGGGCACACTTTTGCCGGAAACCCCATTGCGGCTGCGGCGGCCATCGAGTGCCTGAATGTGTACGGGGAAGAAAAAATAGTGGAAAAAGCCGCACGGTCAGGGGAGGTCCTCGCTGCGCACTTCGAGGCTTTCAAGGGGGTTGCCGGTGTGGTGAATGTTCGCTGCCTGGGAATGATTGCCGCGCTGGATTTGACCGACAAAGAAAGCAAAACCGGGGCTGATCGCGCCCGAGGCGTCTGCCAGCGGGCACTGAAAAAGGGCATCCTGATTCGACCGCTCGGCGCCACCATTTACCTGATGCCGCCCTTGATTACCGACAATGAGGTTGTGGCCCAAACCGTGAGGGTATTGCTGGAAACGGTTGCTGAGGGTTAATTTTAGAAAGTCAAGAAACTTTTGCAGAACCTCGTTTATCTTATCCCTGCCATTCTTGTGGCGCCCGTTATCATTCTTGGCGGCATGATACTTTTCAGCTACCCTGAAGCCCCGCCGCCGCTTGAAGCTGTGGAGAAAAATGTCGCCCTGATCGCCAGCTTTTCTCAAAGCCTGCCCCCGCTTGAGTTTTATCAGGCCCGCGATGGGCAAAAGCTGGCCTATCGGACCTATGAAGGCCACCCAGGTCGTGGCGTGGTTATTGCCGTTCACGGTTCAACCGGGTTTTCCATCGCGATGCACGCGATAGCCGCAGCTTTGCAGGCGCGCGGACAAACTGTCTATACCCTGGATCTGCGCGGCCACGGCGAAAGCGGAAGCCTGGGTGATGTAAGCTACATCGATCAGCCGCTGGATGATCTGGCCGATCTGCTTCATAAGATCGAAGGCGCCAAAGCATCGGAAAAGAAAATCCTGCTTGGCCATTCTCTTGGCGGAACCTTTGTCTTGAAAGTTGCGGGCAGTCGTTTGAGCCGGAAATTTGATGGCTTTGTAGCCCTGTCTCCCCCTTTGGGCGCCTCAAAAAGCACGTACAAGCCCCATGCGGGGTGGGCCAACGTTGCCGTACCACGCATCATAGCCTTGTCGATTCTCAATCGCTTTGGAGTACACATTCTGGATCATCTGCCGACCGTTGCTTTTGCGACGGAAGCAAATCCCAAAGTGAACCGTGCCACTGTTTATAGCCATGCTTTGTTGACATCCCTATCCCTGCCAAAGCCCTGGGAACCGGCTGTGGCAAGGATTGGCAAACCAACCGTGATCATGATCGGTGAAACGGACGAACTCTTCAATGCTGCCGCCTACGGTCCGGAAATTGCCTCTATCAATCCCAAGATCCGTGTCTTGATTGTGCCGCAAACCGGACATATGGATATGGTTCTGAATTCCAATGCGTTTCTCCAGGAAGGCATGGTTGTCGATGAACTCATACATGCGGCCCGCTAACGAGAGGCCCCCCGTTGATGTAACTCGCAAAAGCCCATCAGTTTAACAATCAAAAGTACGGTTTTCCCCGTTTCGGGAGCTGAGCCACTATCGCGCTTTTTGATTTGGCAAAAAATGAACAAAATCCGACCTGTTTTTGCACCATTTATTTCAATTAGCTTGACACTATGTGTCTCATGCAATAGAGTCTCGACACTCTTGATAAGGGCGAAGAGTTCAAATTAGCTATTTCAATCCGCGCCTCTTTTTTCTGAAGTGTTCATTGGTGTTCAAGCGCAAGCGAGTTCTATTCCTGCTCTTTCTCTTCGCCGATATTCGAGCTGCTGGTCCACATCCATGTGTAGGCTCTTGTTTTAAGCTGATGGCCTCGCTTCGCTATTCCAGTGGAAAGGAGGTGGTGGTAGTCTCCCCGTTTTGATAATACTCGCATTGATTCGAGCCTTGTATCCCGGAATTGGAATTCACTTTTCACTGACGCATTCTTTTTGAGGAGGGGTTTACTATGGCTGAACAAGGAACGGGAAATCCGGCAGTCGTTGGATTGGCAGGCTTTGGCTTGACAACGCTTTTACTTCAGTTTCATAACTTAGGCTGGTGCGGGAGCGGGGTTGTTTTTTGCACCGCTTTGGCGTTTGGCGGGATTACACAACTCATAGCCGGGTTCCAGGAATTCAAGACCGGGACTAATTTCGGCTACAGCGCTTTTACAGCTTATGGCGCTTTCTGGGTCGCATTGGCGCTTATTTTCCTGGTTATGGACCTGCAAGCCGTACCAAACAGTTTTATTACAGGACCTCTCAAGATTACCGGGCCCGATGTTGGAATGTTTCTCGTAGCGTTCACACTCTATACGATAATCATGCTTATCGGTTCACTTGCGGTCCACGTAGCCATGTTTCTTACCTTCTTTACACTGGTGCTGGGCTTTATCGGCCTTGATCTGGTATTTTTGGCCGGCATGAAAAATCTGATGACCATTACCGCCTGGGATTTGGTCGTTTGTGCTCTTCTTGCATGGTACATGATGGCCCATGTAATCTTTCTGCAAGTTTTCGGCAGGAATGTCCTGCCGGTGGGCGGCCCCCTGGTCAGCAAGCCTGCAGCGTAGTCCGTTCGCATTCGATAAACTGTTTCATCAGAAAAGCAAGCAGCCGGATCGACACGGCGATGTCGTCCCGGCTGTTTTTTAGGTTCTGTTTACCGACCCGCCGCTTTGTAGTTTGTCTCGACTATTCGGGAAAGGCTCTCGCGCGTATTCAGTTCCGGGTCCTCCTGGACCAGGTCGAACAGATGATTTAGCACCTTTCCCACTTCCGGCCCCGGCGGGAGATCGAGAATTTTCATAATATCATGTCCGCCAAGGGCAAGCTCACGCACGCTCAGAGCCGAGATCCGATCGAGCTGTATTTTCATCCTGGCTCGAAGTTGCCTTATTTCTTCGATTCCGAATTCCACATACCCTCCGGAGAGGACTTCGGCTTCGGCAAGCGCGATGAAATCGTCGATAAGCTCCGGGTGGACTGTCGCTATGAACCGCCTGATCCGGGCGTCACTCCAGGAGGGCGCCGCCGGCGGAAGCTGGTGCTCAACGAGCGTGGACACCTCATGGACGCTCCTGTTTGACATGTTCCACATCTTCATTGTTTTCCCGGCGCTGCGGGCGCTTTCGCGCCTGAAGTCCATCTTTTGCCCGTCATCTCCGACCTCGGCAGTTGAAGCGGCTATTTTGTGAAAAAGAGCGGCAAGCCTGATCCGTATTATCTCCGGACAATTAATGATACAGGCAAGGGTATGCTCAAAGATACTGACGCCTGATCCCCTGCCGGTTGCGATGTTCACGGGCGCATCGAGGCCGGGAAGTAACCTGCCAAGGGCGCCGCTCTTTCTGAGCAGGTCAAAAGCCCCGGATACGTTGACGGCCAGCAGTATTTTGAGTATTTCGTTCCGAATCCGCTCGCCTGAAACTCTCTGAAGCTTTCCAGACAACTCCCGCATGGCGTTCAAAGCGGCGTGATCGACCCTGAAGCCGTAAATTCCGCAAATCCTGGCGGCCCGTACGATCCGCAGCGGATCTTCAGAAAACCTGGCCCGAGGATTTCCGACTGCCCTGATCAGACCAGCTTTCAAGTCCTCGCGGCCTCGATGCGGGTCGATCAGGACACCGTGCGGATATGAAAGCGCAAGTGAATTGATCGTAAAATCGCGCCGTCCAAGGTCTTTCAATATTCCGGCCTCCCCGGGAGGCTCAAAGCTGGTTACTTCTATATCCCGGGTCCTTGTGCGGACCTGAACGGTGCCGTGCCGGATTCCCACCGGGATGACCCCTGGGAAAAGGGAGACGATCTTTCCGGTGCTTGCGCTAGTTGCAAGGTCCCAATCTTTTGGTTCGATCTCGAGAAGAAAATCCCTCAACGCGCCGCCAACGACCCACACGTCAGCTCCGGCCTTGTGGATTTTTTCCATTACCCTGAGAACATCGCCGGGGACAAAGCAGAGTCCAACTCTCATCCGCCCCGCTGCACTCCAGCATCGATCTCCACCAACCACGCTGCGATCCTTCCAGCATTGCTATTTTCGAAAAGGCTTGATCTTTTCGCCATGGCAAATATAATAGCTCGATATGACTTGGGGCAAGCAACTTTAAGGCTTAATCGAATCCGCTGATTGGCCGATATAATCTGCAAGGCAGGATTTTTGGATGGATACAAAACAGGCATACGGCAAAATGCAAGAAGCAAATCGTATAATCGAAGATTTCCCCATCAGGAAATACGTACTCAACATGGTCATTTTTTTCGCGGAGATTGCGATCTGTTTCGCCATTATCTACGGTATTCGGGCTTGACTTGTTCGTTTCGGGCGGGTATATGGATCCAAATGTGAGAAAATGCGTTACTTGGAGACTTAGAATGATCACTGCCCTGTCTCTACTCCTGCTACTCGTTCTACTACTTGGTCTGCCGCGCCGGACCGGAGAACCTTTCGCCTTTCTCTTCCTATGACGTAAACTGAGACTGACTGACAACCAAAGGCCATGGGTTCTCCCCATGGCCTTTTTGCGTTATGAAGCTTATTTGATTTTTAACAGCCGGCATGGACAAAGGGGAACAATATGAGCAGAAAGATACATATTTTTGACACCACGCTCAGGGATGGCGAACAGGTCCCGGGTGCAAAGCTCAATAAGAGACAAAAAATTGAAATCGCCCAGCAGCTTGCAAAGCTCAAAGTTGACGTAATTGAAGGGGGTTTCCCCTGTTCTTCCCCCGGCGACCTCCAGGCGGTCAGGGCAATTTCGCAACAGGTGGAAGGCCCGGTGATCGCGGCCCTTGCCCGCGCGGTGAAAGAGGATATCGATATCGCATGGGAGGCCGTCCGCGAGGCGCAAAGGCCGCGGATTCACGTTTTCCTTGGCTCATCGGATATTCACATACAGAAGAAACTGCGGAAAGACCGCGAAAGCGCTCTGGAGATGGCTGTGGGGGCGGTCAAATATGCAAGGAGCCTGTGCGGTGAGATCGAATTTTCCACCGAAGACGGGTCGAGGACGGATTTCGAGTTCCTGTGCCGTATTATCGAGGCGACCATTCAGGCCGGGGCAACTGTGATCAACGTTCCCGATACTGTCGGATATGCCCTGCCCGAGGAGTTCGGCCAGCTTATCCACAGAATCCGCGAGACCGTTCCTTCCATTGACCGCGCCATTCTGAGCGTCCACTGCCACAACGACCTCGGGCTGGCGGTCGCCAACAGTATCGCAGCTATTCGCAATGGAGCGGACCAGGTTGAGTGCACGATCAACGGCATCGGGGAGCGGGCTGGAAACGCATCTCTCGAGGAAATCGTAATGGTGCTCAGGACAAGGTTTGCAAACTACCAGGCGACTACAGCCATCAATCCCGGAGAGATATACCGTACGAGCCGAATGGTGAGCAGGATCATGAACATCCCTGTCCAGCCGAACAAGGCAATAGTTGGAAGCAACGCCTTTTCTCATTCTGCGGGCATTCATCAGGACGGGGTTCTCAAGGACAGGACCACATACGAGATCATGAGACCCGAGGACCTGGGGATAAAACAGCACACGATAGTGCTCACAGCCCGCTCAGGGCGAGCCGCCCTCAAGCACCGCCTCGGTGAACTCGGTTTTTCGCTCGATCCCGAAGTCTTTGAGCGCGTCTACAATCGTTTCATCGATGTTGCTGACCGGAAAAAAGAAATCGCCACCCAGGATCTTCAATCGATCGTGGAGATCGAGGTTTCCAAGGCGCCCGAAACATATAAAATGCACAGCCTGCAAATCATGAGCGGAACCAAAATGGTCCCGCTCGCCTCGGTAACTCTTGAGAGGGACGGACAACTCCATACGGACGCTGCGACTGGAAACGGTCCGGTTGACGCTGTTTTCAACGGGATAGAGCGAATCACCGGAGTTTCGGGCAAGCTTCGCGATTATGACTTGAAGGCGGTTACAATGGGCCGGGACGCACTTGGTGAGGCTATGGTAAGGGTGCAGATCGGCGATACGATCTATTCGGGTATAGGGACCAGTCCGGACGTGATAGAGGCCAGTGCCCGCGCCTATCTGAACGCTTATAATCGATACTTTGCAAACGGCGGCGCGGAGATGATCAAAAGTTGAGGTGTGGATGCCGGTGCGAGCCAGCGGAGCGTGGAGACCGGCGCCGGCTGATTGCGGGCCGGGTCGCCCCGAATCAAAGCCTGCCCCGGACTTGATCCGGGGTCAGGGGCAGACCCTCGCGGAGCAGAGTATGCTGCGTGCCGGATACCGGATACTCCGCTGAGCGAGAAGTTATTATACAGTATCCAGATTTGGCTCTATGCGATGTAAATAGCGCTGACGATTATCAGATCGTCCACTTTCTCGAAATAAGCCGCTTTGGGGAGCCATTGTTTGGTGGTAGGATGATACCATTTATACTCAATCCAGCCCTTCCCCTCTGAATTAGCCGTATCGACTATCTCTTTTATGAATTTCTTTCCGTCTGAATCCATAAGGTCAATGAAGTCCTCTCCCACGAACTTCTCGTTTACCCCATGGGCCAGCATGGTTCCCTTTGGGTTGAGCACGTAAATGTACATTTCATCCTGGATGAACATTCCGTGAGGGTTGGTAAATTCGGCAAGAGCGATCCTCTTGCCTGCGGCCCTATAAAATGATTTGGCGTTGTTCACCCAATCCCTTGCATCATTCTTGGTCCTCAAGCTCATTTTAGCCCTCCTTATGGGTGGAAACCGAAAAAGAAATTGAGAGTGAAGTTAGAAGGCGCCCTGTGATGGTCAACTTGAAACTAAGCGGACAAAATAAATCTCCTTGCGACAGGGTCAGCGTTCACATTTTTTTTGAAGATCCCAACGCAGCCAGACGATTGTGCCCGCTGACGCATAGTTCAAACTGCGCAACAGAGAGGAAGCAATGAGCGCCATGGGGGCATGAAAGCTCATGAATTAAAATGCATACTACGGAAAAATAGTCAATATCTTTTCGCCCTCGAACCGGGGTCCAAACCGAGGCGCCAGGCTTTTGCGGCGTTTGCAAAAATATTAATCAAAAGTTAAAGACCCCGGCTTCGGCAACCAGAGGTCAATTTTGGCGCCGATGGCGGGTATGTTTGCCGGGAACACTTCAGTTACCCCTGCATCTAAATCTTATCAAAGCTTGTCTTGAACAAATTGCCCGAAATGTATTAGTATAGGGTGTTGATTAAGGATTTGAGTCCGGTCAGTCGGGAAAAATGAAAACATTCGAAACCGATGCAATCGTTTTGAGCACACGCGACTATGGCGAATCGGATCGCTTGGTCACGTTCCACTCCGCCGGATTCGGGAGATTGCGCGGAATTGCCAAGGGCGCCAGGAGAAGCAGGAAAAGATTCGCCAACGTATTTGAGCCGTGCAGCCTTGTGCGCGTGGAATGCCGGGAAAGGAATTCTTTCATCTGGATCGAAGCCTGCAAACTGGTGGAACCTTATCTCCCCATGCGCGCAGACATCGAGAAATGGGCATATGCAGCGCTTTTTTCCGAAATCATTCTTGAAATGGTCCCCGAAGGGGAATCACACCTCGACCCGTTTCTTCTTCACAAGGAGACCCTGGACAGATTGGAACGGGACAAGGACCCGCAGAATGTGTTAGTATTGGCCCTGTTGCGTTTTCAGTTTTTGATGGGATATATGCCTGCCCTGGACGGCTGCGCGATTTGCCGGCGCAGGCTCAAAACCGCCAACAAATGGTTTTGGCAGGCGGCAGACGGCAAACTGGTCTGCGAAGATCATTTTTGTCCAAATACCAGCTATGTTACTTTGGATACGGGGACATTGGCGCTAATACATTATTTGCGGAAAATTCCACTTGAGAGAACATGGCGGCTTCGGATGCGCCGGGAAATGAAGGCGCCTCTTTTGATGGGCCTTCTCGACTGGTTCTGCTATCATACCAGAAAGGAAATCCAGAGCATCAAGGTGCTTGAGCAAATTTTGCCCTCATGTGGATTTTCCTGGCCGCTCAATAGAAAAGATTCGGTAAGGCAAAGGGATTCGGAAACCAACTGCTGACCCCGTCTAACCGGGAATCGGCTCTTTTGAAAAGGTTTTTTATGGAGTGGATCAGCCATTTCGAGGGAATCGCTCACAACTCCCCGTGGCTTGCAATAGTTCTTTCGTTTGCCGGAGGCGTTCTGGCGAGCTTTACCCCATGCACCTATCCCATGATGCCGATAACGGTTGCTTTTATTGGCGGGAAGGCGAACGGCAGCAGGCGCAGAGGGTTTTTGCTTTCGATCTTTTATGTCCTGGGCATGTCGATTGTTTATTCAGCTTTAGCCATTTTTGCGGCCCTTACCGGACAGTTGTTCGGCGCTCTTACCGCCAGCCTCTGGGCTTATCTGATCGTTGGCAATATTTGCCTTTTTTTCGGGCTCGTGATGCTAGATGCTGTCCCCCTTGCGCCGCCCGGTTTTCTCAATAGCCTGAGGGTGACAGAGTTTAGCGGCCACGATGTTTTCACCAGCATGATACTTGGCGGGGCATCGGCTTTAGTGGTGAGTACCTGCACCACCCCCGTTCTGGGCGTTCTTCTGGCCATGGTTGCGGCGCAGCACCAGATCGCTCTTGGGGTTGGGATGCTTTTCTCCTTTTCAATCGGGCTGGGAGCACTCGTGATAATAGTGGGTACGTTCACCGGATTGCTTACTTCGTTGCCGCGATCCGGGATATGGATGCTTCGGGTCCAGAGGGTCTTCGGAGTGCTTATGATTCTGGCGGCGGAATATTTCCTCGTAAAGAGTGGAGGGTTTTTGATATGAACTGTTTTAAACGCGGCACAGTGTTCGCGGCGCTTTTCTTTTCCTTCATTTTGTTGATAACGGTTCTAATCCGTTTACCGGCCGTCGCGGCCGATCAAAAGGAGACGGTGCCGGCTGTAGCTGCGCCTGATTTTCAGCTCCAGGACCTGAATGGAACAACCGTAACTCTGAGCCAGTTTAAAGGACAAAGGCCGGTTCTTCTCTATTTCTGGGCCACCTGGTGCCATTTCTGCCTGGCTGCGCGGCCTGCGGTAATCGAGTTGCGGAAGGCCATCGCCCAGGATGACATTGAAATACTTGCGATCAATGTAGGCAGCGGAGATTCGCTGGCCAAGGTAAAACGCTTCGAAGAAGCCGACCCTGCGCCTTACACCGTCTTATATGACCCTGATTCGAAGGTCACGCATTCCTACCGGGTGGAGGGAATACCCCATTTCGTTTTGCTGGACAAAACCGGAGCGATCAAATACGAAGGCAACCGACTGCCTTCGGATCCAATGAAATTACTCAAGTAGGCATGGGGAACAGAAAGCAGGATCAATGAAAGATGTGCTGACTGTCATCATGGCCGGAGGCAGGGGTAAGCGGCTGATGCCGCTCACCAGGGACCGATCCAAACCCGCCGTCCCTTTTGGGGGCATATACCGGCTGATCGACATACCACTGAGTAACTGCATCAATTCTCAGCTTTACAAGATTCTGATCTTTCCACAGTATAAATCACAATCCCTGGTGGACCATCTTGAAGAGGGCTGGAATATATTTTCCGGCGATCTCGGCCATTATTTGCGGGTAGTTGCCCCTCAACAGAGAACGGGAGAGCAATGGTACCGCGGGACAGCCGACTGCGTGCGCCAGAATCTGTATCTGATCGAGCATGAGATGCCCCGGCACGTTCTGATCCTTTCCGGGGACCATGTGTATAAGATGGACTATGCCGCGTTTCGGGATTATCACGAAAAAGTCCAGGCCGACGTGACCGTGGCTCTTTTGGAAGTGGACCGCTCACAAGGCTCTGAGTTCGGGATTGCTGAAGTGGACAACAATCTGAGAATCCGCGCATGGGATGAAAAGCCAAGGGAGCCAAAGCCTATTCCAGATGACCCGGAGCGGTGCCTGGCCTCGATGGGGATTTACCTGTTCAGGACCGACCTGCTCCTGGACCTGCTTCACAGCACAGACTATGACGATTTCGGAAAAGACATAATCCCCAGAGTCATAGACAAACTCAAAATCCATGCTTACCCCTACAAACGCATGAACCGGATTTCCGATTATATCCGCCAGGTGGATCCCGACGGGACCAGGAGGCTTCACCTGGTGGAATCGACCCGCGACTCGCAGTACTGGAGGGACGTTGGTACACTCGACTCCTACTGGAACGCCAACATGGATTTGACGGGCGTGGACCCCTTCTTCAATCTCTATGGGTCTCTTTGGCCTGTGAGGACCCGCCAACGCCAGTACCCGCCGGCCAAGTTCGTTTTCAACCACCCCGAGAACATGGAACCGAGGACCGGGACTGCAGTGGATTCACTGGTATCACCTGGCTGCATAATAAGCGGAGGGACCGTAAGGAGTTCGGTGCTTTCCTGGGATGTAACGGTGCGAAGCTGGGCGCAGGTTGACGAATCCGTGATTATGGACCGTGTGGAAGTGGGCCGTCACTGCAAAATCAAAAAAGCGATCATAGACAAGGAAAACGTTATCCCGTCTTACACTGAAATTGGAATAAACCCACAGGCCGACAGGGAGAGATTTACCGTGACTCCTCGGGGGATAGTTGTCGTGCCGAAAGGATATTTCAGCTCGAAATAATTCCACTCGCCGCCCCGACGACAGAGCGTTTTTCCCACCGGTTTCATGATGATCCATAGCAGGCTACGCCCATGGGCTTGGCGAAGCGGGCTGCCCAGGCCATCAATTCCGGCTCCTTTTTAAGGTACTCTTTCATCTCCTCGCCGGGCAAGGCAGGGCTGAACAAATACCCTTGCGCCGCTCCACATCCATGGTCGCGCAAAAACGAAAGTTGTTCCTCGGTCTCGACCCCCTCGGCAATAACCTCCAGATTGAGGCTGTGGGCCATTGCAATAATTGCCGTCGCAATTGCCTCATTGTCCCAGTCGCCCGGAATGTCACGAATGAATGAGCGATCTATCTTGATGATATCCAGTGGAAATCGTTTAAGGTAGGCTAGTGATGAATAGCCGGTCCCGAAGTCATCGATGGCTACCCGCACCCCCATCTGTTTAAGCTCGCGCAGTATACCGGAGGATTTCTCCATATTCTTCATAATGGCGCTCTCGGTGAGTTCGATTTCGAGCCAACAGGCATCAAGGCCCGATACTTTCAAGGCGCGCGTTATTGTCTCGACCAGTGTTTGAGACCTGAACTGAAGGCTTGATATATTGACGGCCATGCTTCTGGGAGGCAGTCCCATCTCTTGCAGGGTCTTATTATAAATGCATGCGGTGTTTAATACCCACTCACCTATGGGCACGATCAGGCTGGTCTCTTCGGCCAGCGGAATGAAATCACCGGGAGAAACAGTTCCCAGTTCGGGATGATTCCAGCGAAGCAGGGCTTCCATCCCTACGATTTTCCCCGAATTGATATCGACCAGGGGCTGATAGTGAAGCAGGAATTCCTGGCGGTCCAGCGCCTTCCTGAGCGCGTTTTCGAGCGAGAGTCTTTTGAACGATGAAGCGTTCATCGTCTCGGAGTAGAACTGGTAATTGTTCCTGCCCTGCTCTTTGGCGCTATACATCGCGGCATCGGCGTTTTTCAGCAGTGTATCGGGATCTTCACCATCCATAGGATAGACCGTGATCCCGATGCTCCCGGTCATGAATATCTCGTGGCCGGCTATGATGAAAGGTCTTGATACAGTTTCCAGGATACGTTTTGCAACCTTGGCCAAATCCTGAACATGGCTTATCTCCGCCAGCAGTATCGTAAACTCATCTCCGCCAAGCCGTGAAACGCTGTCTACGTGACGGGCCGGTTTATCGCTTTTGCGAACGCTTTCCCCTATTCGCTCGGCGACACCCTGGAGCAACAGGTCTCCGACTTTGTAGCCGAAGGTGTCATTTATACGCTTAAATCTGTCCAGATCAAGGAACAGGGTCGCAACATAACGGTCGTGACGCTGGGCCTGAGCAAGTGCCTGAACCAGATGTTCCTTGAAAGAATTACGGTTGAGCAATCCGGTAAGACTATCGTAATAAGCCAGATGGAATACGCGCTCCTCGGTCCTTTTACGCTCCGTAATGTCGCGTACTATTGCCAGGACCTCATCTTTACCGCTGCCCACAATTCGCCATTCATAATATCGTGACTCTTCGTCCACCTGGAGGTTATGTTCGAGAAACTGCATCCCGCCAAAAGTGAGCGCCGAATCGAGGTTTTTCATGATCGGCCGGGAAACCTCTTCGCTAAATACTTCGTTGATTTTCTTATACAACAGTCCGGGGCCGGAAAAGATCTGGTCGAAACCGCCCGGTTCACGCAACTCCAGGATCCGGCCATCGCTGGTGATCCGCAGCAAAAGGTCGGGCAGGGCGTCGATGAGCGCCCGGTTCTTCATCTCGCTTTTTCTGAGATCATCGCTCACGAGAGTCGACCGCCATATGTAGCGCAGGCGATGTTGAAAAATGGTCCAGTTGATCGGTTTGGTAATAAAATCAGTGGCACCCGCATCGTAGGCGCGGTTAATCGAATCTATGTCATGCAACCCCGTCATCATCACCACTGGAATGTACATGCCCTCTTCCGATCTGTTTCTTATCTCCTCGCAAACGGCAAAGCCGTCCAGCTCAGGCATGACCACGTCGAGCAGCACTATGCCGGGTTTGGAGCGCTCAAAGGCGGACAAGGCCTCGATCCCGTCCGCTGCCTCCTCGACGATGAAACCTGATTCCTCCAGCAGGTTGCATGCAATCAGCCGCGCCCCCCGGTCATCATCAACGACCAGGGCAACCGGCCTATTGTCTAGGGCAAACAAATCATCCATTAAAACCCCTTTTGAATCTCTCGCATCAGCGCTTCCTTCACCTTCCCATACTCCAACCGAATCTGGGAAATCAGCGTGCCGGCGCCATCTATGGAGTTTCCTCGGGCGATATCTTCGAGCTGCCTGCACATCGTGGCAAGAGCAGTCGCTCCGAGGCGGGCGCTGGTCGATTTCAGCGAATGCGCCACTCTGGCCATACCTTCCACATCAACCGCATCGAAAATTTCACTTAGTCTATCGAGCAGAATCGGAGAGTCATTCAAATAAATGCTTATAACCGTAGAAAGCATCCTGGGGCCATTTGGTCCCAGCGACCTTATGTTATCCAGGCTGTTGCGATCCAGGTAATTTTCAGTGACATTTTCCGGCGGTCCCGAATCCGACTGAAACCCTTGACAACTCGCCACTGAATCCCGGACAGAGATCCTGACATGCCACTTTTCCATCAAACGGGAAAGATCCAGCATCCGGAAAGGCTTGCCCAGATAGTCATCCATTCCTGCTTCGAGGCATCGGCTGCGATCCTCATCGGCGCCATGCGCCGTAAGCGCCACTATTGCAGCCATGGGCTTCCTCTGCTGCTTCTCCCTCTGTCTGATTAAGCGAGTCGCTTCCAGGCCATCCATCACGGGCATCTCGCAGTCCATGAAAACGATGTCATATCTGGTTGATTCCATTCGATCAAGCACTTCAGAGCCATTTGAGGCCACATCGACACGACATCCAAAGGCCTCCATCATAGTGCGCCCGACATACTGGTTCACGGGATTGTCTTCGGCCAGAAGCACATTATAGTTATGTATTTTCATGACAGGATTCTTGTCTCCGCAATCCAAACGAGCTCACCTCAAAAGAACAGAACCAATCCTCATAAAATAATCGGAATCCACCGAAAAACCTTGAATGCTTATCCATGCATCCAGCGAATCCGGCAACCAGAGCAACCGAACAGCACGTTCTATTGACTCTTTGTGGGAGAGTCCACGAGGGAGGGCAACAGCGCCTCCATCTGGTATCGCGGGTTGAAATCGGTCCAGGAGACCATTATCCGTACCAGGGTGCAAGCAGCGGACTTAATACTTTTTGTGACCCCCGAATATAACTGCTCGATTCCGCGCGTTCTGAAAAATGCAATCGACTGGGCCTCAAGACCTTACGGAGACAATGCCTCGGATCCTGAGCCCGTGGCGGTCATTGGAGCTTCCATCGGAATGCTTCGGAGCGCCCGCGCGCAGTACCACCTCCGGCAATCGTTCGTTTTCCTGAACATATACCCTTTAAACCAGCCGGAGGTGATGATACCAAACGCTGGGTCCAAATTTGACAAACAGAGAAATTTCAGGGATTAAAAAGGAAAAAAACTTATCCGCCTGCTTTTGATAAGGCTTGTGGAATGGACCCGTCTACTTCGCTCAATCTGAGGATTGGAAAGACGCTGCTCAGACAGTGCAGCAGCAAGAAAATGGCAGGGACCTGCGAGGCCCTGCCATTGTAAAGGCTACCCCTCGCTGTTGCACCACAGAGTCCGATATAGAAACACAACCCGGTCTACCATCAATAACGGTAAGGATAATAGGGGTAATAGTAGGGCTGATAATATGGGTTGCCAGAATTCCCATAATATGGGTAGTAAGGGTACCCATAATAGGGATAGTAATATGCCCCCAAAAAAGGGCCAACGCCCCAGCCCCAGCCTCCGCGCCAGCCTCCGTGCCACCCATAGTGTCCGCCGCGCCAGGCATAGCCGGGCGCCGCCATGCAAAGCGTCCCCAGAATCACCATCACAACCAGAGCTATTTTTAAGCTGCGAGCCAATCTCATCTCAATTACCTCCCTTCACCTTTGACTGACAATGCGGGCTGTCCCTTTCCAGCTGATTTTGACCTTCTGAACTCATTAAAATGACGAACCGCGCTGGAACATAGTTGACAGTGCACGAAGAAATTTTTTTATTTCCCACCGAGGCGTGCTGCGATATTCCCGGCGGTAATATGACCACTCATGATATTAAGGGGCCTGAATCAGAAAACGATTCAGGTTTTAACAAGGCCGGCAAAGCCGCGAGACCGTCTGAGCAAACTGCGCCGGAGCAAGCGATCTCAGTTCCCGGTGGTTATATTTTCTATCATATTGGCTGCTTCTGAGTTACCATTATTGTTCGATAGTGTGAGTCCTAATAGAAGCAAGCGTCCTCCAGGACTCCGAATGTCAATGTGCGACTTTCCCTGAACCCTCCACTTGTGCCGGACTCAACGATGGAAAAACATCATTTTAGCGTGCTTCTTATCGAAGATGATGAGGATGATTACACATTTTTGAAAGGCCTGTTCTCAGAGATTAGTTCGATAACGTTTCGCCTGGAATGGGTTGATACATATGAAGCGGGTTTGCGGGAGATTTGCCGTGCTGAGCACGATGTTTGTCTTTTTGACTATCGCCTGGGCGCAAGAAGCGGCCTGGAGCTTTTGCGCGAGGCAACCCGACGAGGGTCCGAGATGCCGATGATCCTGCTTACCGGCCATGGAGGATACGATGTAGATGTCAAAGCCATGGAGGCAGGCGCATCTGACTACCTGGTCAAGGGACAAATCACTGCTGAGCTACTGGAGCGCTCCATCCGTTACTCAATAGTGCAAAGACATGCGGATATAGAACTGAGAAGATACCGTGATCATCTGGAAGAGGTTATTCTTGAACGCACCAGGGAACTCCAGCAAGCCAACATCAAGCTTAAGATCGAAATCGATGTGCGCCGCAAAGCCGAGGAGGCCAGCAGACAATTGGCGGCCATTGTGGAAGGCTCCGATGACGCAATAATATCAGAGACATTGGACGGCGTGATCACGAGCTGGAATAAGGCCTCTAAGATCCTTTACGGCTATACCGCCGCAGAAGCAATCGGACAGCAATCCATATCTTTACATGTACCGCCAGACCACCTTGATGAAATACCAGACTTACTTGAAAGAATAGGTCGTGGTGAACGTATTTTCCACCATGAAGCCACATATCGCAGCAAGTACGGCCATGACATCGGTGTTTCTTTAACTATATCTCCTATCAGAGATAACACCGGTACGATTATTGGCATATCGACTATTGCAAGAGACATCTCAGAGCGGGAGCGGGTGCGCAAAGAGCGAGAGAAGCTTATCGCGGAACTCCAGGAAGCGCTCGTCAAGGTCAAGGCATTGAAAGGCTTGCTGCCTATTTGCGCCTGGTGCAAGAAAGTACGTAATGATCAGGGCTACTGGCAACAGATCGAAGCCTATATTCGCGACCATTCTGAAGCCGACTTCAGCCATGGCATTTGCCCTGAATGCGCTCATAAGGTTCGTGCAGAGACTCAATGAGCACGGACGGGGGTTACCGAATATAAATGCGACCGTGTTCGTGTTTACTGCCGCATATCCACCCCAACCTTTCAGAGGATGGCAAAAATGATCGAATTGCTTCAGGCGCTTCCTATTTTTTCTTCACTCAAGAAGAAAGAAATCAAGTTCCTGGCGGAGATTGCCAGGGAGGTTGAGTATCCTCCAAGCACCATTCTTTTGCACGAAGGCGACTCAGGGAACTGTTTATATGTCATCATTGAAGGCCGCCTCGAGATTCTGAAATCGCTTGGCACAACCGGTGAGTATGTGATTGGGTTTCGTGGTCCCGGCGAGTATCTTGGGGAAATGTACCTGTTCAACCCCGAAAGAGTAAGGACTGCAAGTGTAAGGTCTCTCACTCGAGTGCACTTGTTAGAAATATCAACACACGATTTTGAAGCTCTTTTGAACCGGCGGCCTGAATTGGAGTATTCATTAGCGTGCGGGATAACTCAGCGCCTGCTCGATACAGAAATGATGCTTCTTCGCACAATTGCCGAGAAGGACCGCAAGCTGGCCCAAGCTCTGACAAGAGCTAAATTCCCCCAACAGGAAGAAGCTTATGGGCCTGATAATCTCAAACCGTATCATGCCTTGGAAGAGCAGGATATAAGAACGGAGACGGGGATTGGAACTGTTCCGGTCAGGGTCCTGACATTTGGGAACTTTCAGGTTTTCCGGGGCGAAACCCGTGTGCCGGACAAGAATTGGAGAGCGAGGTCTCCAAAATTGATGCTAAAGGCGCTGATAGCCCGGGGAGCCTCAGGCGTGCCTAAAGAC
Organism: Syntrophobacteraceae bacterium; assembly: GCA_049515795.1. Classification (GTDB taxonomy): domain Bacteria; phylum Desulfobacterota; class Syntrophobacteria; order Syntrophobacterales; family Syntrophobacteraceae; genus SbD1. The sequence continues at coordinate 30,210 of JBEKTT010000027.1, read as the reverse complement.
CTGCTCATTGATGATCTCTGGCCCCAAGCATCGCCCGATTCAGTTGAAGGCCAGTTCAAAGTGGCTCTGCATCGGTTGCGTTACGCTCTTGAACCTTTGATGGACAAATCCCGAGGCTCCTCCTATGTGATCTTAAAAGATAATCTGGTCTCTCTCAGAAAAGACCTTTGCCGCACGGACCTGGATGAATTCCTGTCACTGCAAAAGCAGGGGAAAAGGGCTGAAGAGGCAGGAGACCAAGGACGAGCCATTCTTTGTTACAGGTCGGCAATCGAGATCTACAGGGGGGATTTTCTTGCCGAGGATCTCTATGAGACCTGGGCCGAGCTGGAAAGGTATAAGTTGCGCACCATGTACATCGACCTTTTGTACCGCACGGCCGGGTTATACGAGGCGCAAAGGAGGTCCAAGAAAGCCATCGAGTACTATAAAATGATAATCAAAACTGATCCCATCTGTGAAGCCGCTTATCAGAAGTTGATGCTCATTTACTCCAACGGGGGCATGCGGGCCGAAGCCCTGAGGGCATATGAGGATTGCAGAAAGGTCCTTGAGCGGGAGATTGGGGTGCAACCAGGCAGGCTGACTTCCTCCATTTATAGAAAAATTATAGAAGTTTCCTAAGAAGAATTTGTGATCCGCCCACAAATTCATCAATGACTTCCTGCACCGTGCTGATCCTCTTAATCAATCCAACCCCCTGTCCACAGGTAAACAGACCATCTTCATCTCCCTCCCATTTCGAAGAAATGATTTCGCTAACTATTTGCTTCTTAGACGCCCCCTTCGATATCCGTTCTTCGAACAAGGGAGTATAGCTGTTGATGAGCGCCCGGAAAGGGGCTGCCTGGCGTGCGACAATCTTTGTGCACGTGTCGCCGGCTTTGAGCATTCGGCGCCTCCATGCAGTCCCAACCCGGCGGGCTTCAGTGGTGAGCAGGAAGGCCGTCCCGACGCTCACCCCCTCAGCCCCCAGGATTAGACAAGCCGCATAGCCCCGGCAATCGGCAACCCCGCCGGCAGCCAGCACAGGGATCTTCACTGCGTCAACAACCTGGGGCACTAGGGCCAGGGTGCCGATCTCGTAAGGAGAAGCAAAACCGCCTGATTCGAAACCCTCAGCGATTATGGCGTCCACACCGGCATCCTCCGCCCGCTTCGCCAGGTCCACGCAGGGAGCGACATGCATTACGCGTATGCCGGAGGCTTGCAGTTGTTTGGTATAAATCCTTGGGTCGCCTGCCGCTGTGACGACCACCGGCGCCTGGTTTTCGACTGCGGCTGCCATAAGCTCCGCAACCTGTGGAACAATCAATGGAACATTGACCGCAAAGGGCTTAACGCTCAGTTCTTTCAAACGCCGTATTTCGGTGGCAAGGCTTTCTCCGGATTCCTTGAAGGCCCCTATCGTCCCAAGTCCACCCGCCTCGCTGACTGCCGCTGCAAAAGTCCCATCCGTCACACCGGCCATCCCGCCCATTGCTATGGGGTATTTGATCTTGAGCATCTCAGTGACTCGATTTTTCATCTCACGAGGTCCCCGCACGGCGCATTGCCGCCGATTTGGCGATGCGTCCAAGCTAATGTTGATATTGAATATTGGACGTCGGACGCCCCAAAAGCGAGACCGGAACTTACGATCCATCCGACATCCAACATCCGGATTCGATCTTCGGATGAGGCTGGACAGAGCCCTGCCTAAGGGTTGACGGCCTCAACCTGTGGAATCGTGAAGGGATCGGTCCTGTGGACGATCTTCTCGTCGTAGAGTTTACTTATCTCCTGCTCTGAAAAGCCCAGCATCCTGGAGAGCACTTCCGTTGTATCTTCGCCAATGGATGGCGCGCCTCTCCAAATTTGTCCAGGGGTCAGAGACATCTTGGGCACGACTCCGTATACCCGGAGAGGAACGCCGGATTGGCGGTCCAGCACGGGGACAGTCATTTCCCTGAGATTGTAGTGAGAGTCGGCATAACTCTCCTTAGCATCGAAAACCCTGGAGCAGCCGATCTGAGCATTGTTCAGCTCCGTTTCGACCTCGAGGCAAGTGCGGTTGGCACAATAATCGCGGAGCAACCGGTCGAGTTCCTTTCCTTTCTCCGAACTCACGGCGGTTGCATCTCTCGAACAGGCATCGTAGCTGTAATCCCCCGGATCGAGACCCAGAAATTTAGGCACCCTGGGATAAATCGCCCCTCCGAAGGCCCCAATGACTACCCAGCCGTCACTACACTTGAAAGTGTCGTAAGGCTGAAACCCCGGGGCGCGGTTGCCGGTGTGCCCGTATACGACACCCTCGCCGGTGAACAGCGGCATGCAGTTGCCTTGCGTTTGCGCAACACATTCAAACTGGGCCACGTCGATTACCTGTCCCAGTCCCGTTTTCTTGACCTCCCAGAGGCCCATCATCGTAGCGGCCCACGCCGTGAGGGAAGTCAGGTAATCTCCGGTGTAGGTCTTGGCCCTCTGCGGAGGACCGCCGGGATCGCCCGTTATGTGCATCATCCCGCCGTAGGCCTGAGCAAGGATATCATAGCCGGGACGTCCCAAGTATTCATTCCGGCCGAACTGACCATAGGTGCTGACACGGACGATAACCAGGCCCGGGTTTACCGCCAGAGCCAATTCATTGGTGATTCCGGACCTCTCGAGAGTCCCGGGCGCCGAGGCCTCCATCCAGACATCAGAGACCTTCCACAGGGCCAGAAGCAGTTCAAAACCCTTTTTGTACTTGGTGTTCAGACCGAAAGACAGCTTGCACTTGGTGATCTCGGCCTCATCGCAGCTGTGCTCTCTGGGGCCCCTTGTCAAAAGTGGCGCCATGCCTCGGTAAGGGTCTCCACCAGGCCGCTCCACATGAATCACTTCGGCGCCGAATTCCGCCATTTTGGTAGCGGCATAAGGCTGTGCGACAATGATTCCCGTGCTGATCACCCGAATCCCTTCGAGCGGCCCAAACCTGGGGATTACGGCTGGTGTTGGAGGCCTCTTAAGCTCCTTTATCCACGCCGGGACAGTTTTGCTGAGTTCCTCGATCCTCTCCTCATTTGGGACAATGCGTTTGTCATGTGCCATGTGATGTAACCCTCCGTCGATGTGTCTTTCGGTTGAGTGCTTTAATGACAGGTGGAATCATTTCCGGTTATGAAAAGCAAGATTGAGCGGTTTTTCGGATTTGTTAGCCGGTAATGCGGAAGAGCAAGGGACATGCCATCAGAGCTTGACAGGGCTTCAGCTGTAGGCCGAGGTGCTGAAATCTTGCGTTGTCGTTAGGTTGACAAAACAAGGCCCATGTGATGATGAGACTGCCGGGTGGCAGGCCCGGCTACATATATGTCCTTTTTGTAGACAGATGTCCCGAAAAAAGACATTAAAATAATCGCTCGAGGATCGAGGAATTGAGAAATCGAGGGTTTGAATGCCTAAATTTCCCAATCCAAATCCCAAGCCTCATGATCATTGTATTTTGAGCCGGGCTATTTTCTTATAAAGCACGGAGCGCTGGATTTTAAGAATACGGGCTGCCCTGGCCTTGTTTCCACCCGCATGGGTCAGGGCGGACACAATAAGGTCCCGTTCGGTCTGGGTGACTGATTTGTGGAAGCTCTTCGCCTGCTGCTCATAGTCGAGGACCGGGACCTGGTGTCCCTCTCCCGCAGTGAGCAGTCCAGTCAAGTCGATAAAAGGGTCCTCGCTCCAGTTGGCCGCCTGTTCGATCATGTTTTCCAATTCGCGGACATTCCCCGGCCAATGGTAAGCCATCATCTGCTCCATGGACTCCGGCGTCACGCCGTGGATATCGGAGCCGATCCTCTGGTTGATTTTTGCGATGAGATGCCCGGTAATAGGCGGAATGTCTTGGATGCGTTCCCTCAGCGGGGCAAGGGGAATCTCGAGGACCTTGAGCCGGTAGTAGAGATCTTCCCTGAACCGGCCTTGGCGGACAAGCATCTGTAAGTCCTGGTTGGTGGCCGCTATGAAGCGTACGTTCAATAGGATGGATTTTATCGAACCGATCCGCTCGATCTCTTTTTCCTGGAGGACTGTGAGGAGTTTGGCCTGCATCGCCAGAGGCATATCGCCGATCTCGTCAAGAAAGATAGTTCCGTCATCGGCGAGTTCGAATTTGCCGGGTTTCCCTCCGCGCGTAGCGCCGGTAAAGGCCCCATCGACAAATCCAAAAAGTTCCGATTCGAGGAGGTTCTCAGGAATAGCAGCGCAATTGACCTTAATAAAGGGGGCGTCACGCCTCACAGAGCGGTTGTGGATGGCCTGAGCGAAAACTTCCTTACCTGTGCCGCTCTCCCCGGTTATGAGCAGCGTAGAATCCGTACGGGCTGCCTTTCGGGCGAGTTTTTTCGCCATAAGCATGGGGGGCGTCTCACCGATAATGTCCATACACGTGAAAAGGCACCGCCGGGATTGGACAACCCTGGCGGGTTGCCCTACCCGTGTTGCGATCTCTTTGGCAGTAGCCATATCGGGGAAGATGGTCTTTACGGCGGCGCCCACGGTCTGGCCGTTCCGTTTTATGGGATAGCGCACGACCAGAAAATCGCGGCCGCCCACCTTGAGGCTCTCTCCCCATTGAGAATGACCCTGAAGGACAGTATCATAGAGGCGGCAGCCGGGTAGCGCGTCCCATACTTTTTTCCCAAGGATGTGCTCTTGGGCCGCGTTGAGAATATTGAGAAAGAAGGTGTTTACGAATATCACAATCCCTCTGCAGTCAATGGCCAAAATTCCCTCGAAAGGATTGTCGAGAACCGCCATCAGGAACTTCATTTCATTTCCATCCGGAGTCTGATCCGATCCTGAGCGGTTTGCCGTCATCGGTTGCCCCTTAACAAGCATGTTAACAAATTCCTCAAACTGCGAAGTATCAAAATCTACAGAAAAGGCATCGCCACGAAAATCAAAAAGATTTTAGCACATCGTATGTTATTGGACTTATATTTTTCGGGTAAGCCATCTTAAAGTCACTTCCAATTTCAAATTCAGATGCTGAATGCTTTTGGCCCGATTAATGCTCTGGCCTTTATACACGGGATCCCGGCGCCTGCACGGACCCAACCCCGCTGTCTTTGTTCCGGCATAAGAATTGAGTTGCCCTTTGAAGCCGGCACTGTTAAATTTGATAGGTTATAATTGTTTTTTCAGAGCGCCCTGGGCAGCACGGGGCACTGAATGTCTTAAAATCCGGGGACTTTTGTGCCGCCGGTTTCAAAATTCAATACAGCAAGGAAATCCTATGTTGAAGACCCGCAAACTTTTTCTTCTAATTGCAGCCGCATCAGTGATTTTGGCCCTCGGAAGCTGGCCGACGCTCAAGGCCAAGACAAATACCCCGGAAAACCAAGACGCCTATCAGTATTTGAAGCTCTTCAGCGACGTCATCTCGATCGTACAGGATAACTACGTAGAAAAGACCGATCAGAAGAAGCTTATGTACGGGGCGATAACCGGCATGCTTAGGGAACTCGACCCGCATTCTTCATTTCTCAAGCCTGAGGACTACAAGGAACTTCAGATCGAGACGAAGGGAAAGTTCGGCGGCCTCGGAATAGAGATAACCATTCGCGACAACATTTTGACCGTTGTCTCCCCGCTCGAAGATACCCCGGCTGATAAAGCCGGCATTCAGGCAAATGATCAGATCATGAAAATCGATGACCTGCCCACCCAGGACATGTCCCTTATGGACGCGGTGCAGAAGATGAGAGGCCCCAAGGGCAGCAAGGTGAAGCTGACGATCTTGAGGAAAGGCCAGCAGAAACCGCTCGAATTTGAACTGGTCCGGGACATCATCTCTATTCAGAGCGTAAAGTCACACTCACTTGAGCCCGGGTTCGCCTACGTCAGGATTTCGAGTTTCCAGAGCGGAACGGCAAACGATCTGCGCAAGGCGCTCAACCAACTCGAAGCTGAGAATTCAGGGCTACAGGGACTAGTAGTCGATTTGAGAAACGATCCCGGCGGTCTGCTCGATCAGGCGGTCGAAGTGAGCGATGAGTTCCTGGACGAAGGGCTGATCGTGTACACCGGTGGACGGCTTGAAAACCAGAAAATGCGTTTCGAGGCCCACAAGAAAGCAAAGCCAAAGACCTATCCGATTGTAGTGCTGGTGAATTCGGGGTCGGCGAGCGCCTCGGAGATCGTTGCAGGAGCGCTCCAGGACCACAAAAGAGCCATCATCATGGGTGAGCAGACCTTCGGCAAGGGCTCGGTTCAGACGGTTATTCCGCTCAACGATGGCTCAGCCCTCAGGCTTACCACATCGCTCTACTATACTCCTTCGGGAAAGTCCATTCAGGCCAAGGGAATCACGCCCGACATCGTAGTCAAAAGGGAGAATCCGAAAAGCGAAGAGACTCAGGGCGAAGATTCGATGCGCATTCGGGAAAAAGATCTCCCGAGGCATATGGAAAACCAGAAGTTGGAGACTCAGAGCAAGGGGGAAGCAGGGGCTCCCTCAGATGGGAAGAAATTGGTTGAAGGAGACAACCAGGTGCGGCGGGCCCTCGATCTGCTCAAGGGTTACAGAATACTGGCTCAAACGCAAAACAAGTAAGAGAATGGCAACCTTACGGCTTTGGTCTGAATGACTCAAGGCAGGCAGCCGGAGAAGAAGAATTTGCCGCCGGGAAAACGGACTGAAACCTGGAAGGCACGGGGCGGGCGCAAAAAGGACCGTCCAAAGGGAGGTCCCCCCGCCCCGCCAAAGAGGCCTCCAACTCCTCTTTTGCTTGCATGGGTAGTCGCGGTCATATTTTTGACGTCTCTTATTTATTTCGCCGCACAGAGCCAGCGCCTTCCTGATCCGACGACTGCTGACCTGTCGACCCTGAAGACGGCAAAAAACTCCCAGGTCCGCACTGCACCATCAGGCGCTAAAGTAGAGCCGGCAAGCCCAAAGCGGGAAGAGGGCAGCGATTTGCCCACCGTTGCGGAGCGCTCTGAAGAAAAGACCGAGAGATCATCTTTCGGGAGCGATAATTCGACTCAGTTGCCCTTGCGCTCGGCTTTACCTCCTCTTGCCTACACGCCCAAGGTCCTGCCCGCTCCTCGACCGGCGGTCGAGGCCTCCCCGGATGTCTCGCCTAAGCAGGCGAAAGTTTCAATCGTTATAGACGATTTTGGAACCGACTTAGGGATCGCCAAACAATTCGCCTCGCTTCCTTTCCCTGTTACCTTGTCTGTTTTGCCTCACCTGGCGCACAGCCGCGAGATCGCAGAACTCGCCCATATGGAAGGCAGGGAAGTCATTCTTCACCTTCCGATGGAGCCTTTGAACTCCAGTGAAAGCCCGGGCCCCGGGGCGCTCCTGCTTTCAATGTCGGGCGATCAAATACGGCGGAACATCAAGGCGGCCCTCGATACTTCCCCTTACTTCGATGGGGTCAACAACCACATGGGCTCGCGGATGACCCGGGATGCCCACATCATGGAAACCGTACTCTCTGAGTTGAAAGGGCGCGGTCTCTTTTTTATCGACAGTATGACGACTAATGAGAGCAAAGGGTGGAAGGTGGCACGGGAATTGAAAATTCCGACCCTTAAGCGTGACATTTTTCTTGATGACGATCCATCTGCGGAAGCCATTCGCTCCCAAATTGCAAGACTGGTGAAGATAGCCAAAATTCGTGGCATGGCTCTCGCTATTGGACATCCCCATAAAACAACTTTACGATCATTGCAGGAAGAGGCTGCTCATTTCGGGGAAAAAGGAATCGAGATCGTTGCAGTCCGTGACCTGATAAACAAGTGAGACGATTGTCGGAGGGCGGAGACAAGAGTTTGCAAATTGCGATATCAGCCCTCTGAGATCAAATATCCGATGTCCGTACCTGAAGGGAAACCGAATGAAAACTTGCGCTCGGAAAAAAACTGCTATCGCTGTCGCTCTTTTTATCGCGTTTTGCTTCTCGCCCGCATTCGCAGTAACAGTGTCGCCAGGTTCAAAGCAACAGGCTTCTCAGGCCACGGCTCAGCCGACGATTCAGATAAAGCAGCCCGAATATGATTTCGGCGTGGTCCTGGAAGGCACTGAAGTCGAACACGAATTCACCGTCAGGAACACCGGGAAGGTCCTCCTCAATATTGATCGCGTCCGGGTTGAGTGAGGGTGCACAGCTGCCCGGTACGATCCGGCGATCCCTCCCGGTGGCGAGGGAAAGGTGATAATGAAGTTAAACCTGAGAAACTTTCAGGGGAAGGTTCTCAAAAAGGCAACCATCCAGAGCAACGATCCGAATAACCCGGAGCTGATCATAAAGATGGAGGGGACTGTTCAGGCCATTGTCGATGTAAAACCTTCAACGAACATTTTGTTTAGGGGAATGGCCGACCAGCTCTCCGAATCCGTTTTGGACCTGGTGGGATCTACGCCTTTTCATATTTCAGGCAATGAGAGCAACCTCAGCGAAAACATAGCCTACACGCTCGAAACAGTCGTAGAAGGAGAGCACTACAGGCTGAGGGTTTCTAATAAGATAAGTCATGGAAACTACGGCGGGTTCATCAGGTTGAATACCGACCTGGCTCAGAAACCTGATATAATCATCCGTGTGAGTGGGTTTATAGAGGGCGAGATCTCGGCAAAGCCGCAAAATATTCTGATCGGAAAACTGTGCGCCGGCCAGCCTGAACGTGTTGGCAGAGTAGTGGTCATCAGCAATCGGAACAAACCTTTTGAGATTACCCGGCTAACCTATGACCAGGACCTGATGTCGGTCTGGCAGGAGACGTTGGAAGATCAAACGGGCTTCATCCTCGAGATCCAGCCAAAGCTGGAGAGTGTTCCGGTCGGGTCCCGCAAACAGGCTGCCCTGAAAATCGAAACGGATCTCAGCCCTGATGAAAAAGTCGAAGTGCTGGTGAATGTTCTCAATCACTCCGGTCAGCCGGAGGCCCAAAACAAATGACCCGCAGCGATATCGGCCCGCGAAAAAGTCTCATGTCACTGTAGCTGCATGACCCGCCGACTCGTGCTGAGAAGGGAAATTTAATTGATTCGAGCTGATAGAAATAATCCGACAAATAAGACACTCTACTTGCCCGTATATCTCATGCCAGGAAAATACAGTGATAAAGTATTCAAATACCCTGCTTGACCTGATTTCAATTCAGCGTACGGCCTGTTATTGAAGGGAACGTAAACATGGTCCTAAAAACTTGAGGAGACGGTCGTGGGAAGGGGAAAACCGGAGCGCTACATGGCAGTGGAAAGTTGCGACAAGGTAAAGCGAAACGTGTTCTGCCGCAACTATGGCGAGTGTCTCGACTACACCATTCGCAATAAATGGCCAGGGTTTTCCTGCCAGAACTGCGAGTGCTACGAACAGGAAAGGCTTGAGGGGGAAGCTCTCAGTGAGGATTACGCCCGCTGCATCGCCCTGGCTTTCGTGAGCGGCGCCGTTGAGATTGCCCAGGAAATGCACGGCTAATGCATGCCCATCGGGACTATTGGGCGTTTGTAAAGTCTTTCCAGTAATCACTTTGCAGACTTTGCTCGGGTCTCAAATTTCATCACTTTGCCCGTTTCTTTGCCCGAAACGGAGTTCAAATACTCTTCCTGCCTCATTGCGGCCTGTTTCAGGTCTTCCTCACTTACGATATTGTAGCGGTCGAATACTGAGCGGGTCCTGTGCCCGGAAATCTTCATCGCCACAACTTCGGGAGTACCAGCCCGAACCATGTTCCTGATGGAGGTTCTTCTCAGATCGTGAAAGAGTTTTCCGGGTATCCCCACGCGCTTGCAGGCTGTGGTCCAAGCAGTATCAAATTTTTTAATCCTGTCTGTCCCGTCAGTATTCATAAATACGTACTCGGTCAGCTTGCCGCTTGCTTTACGACTCTGCCAAAGGTCGGCCAATATCTCCTGAAGCTCTGAGTCCAGATAGACGATACGGCCCTTCTCGTTTTTGGTCTCCCCTGCATTGAGCCTTACGGTCCAGTTTTTCAGGTCAGCATCGGTCCACTTCAACCCTGTGATTTCGCTTTTCCTCCATCCGGTCTTGTAGGCAAAAGTGACCATGCCTTTCAGGTAAGAGGGAAGGACATCACGAACTGCCGTAAAGTCGCTATGCTCAAAAAAACCCTGCCGGACATTGTTTACCTTCAGCATCGAAATGTGAGGTACTCGGTCAACCTTTGCGGGAGTACATTGCGCCCCCAGGTTCAGCATTCTCCTGAGCGCTGCGAGTTCCCGGTTTATTGTCGCGTTGGAGATGTTGGCCCCCATCCTGTGCTCGATGTACTTCATTACTTTGGAACTATCTAGCTCGATCACAAGCATGTTGCCGAAAAAGGCTTTAAGGTGCGCTACGCTGATTTCGGCCCTGTTCAGACTCTTTTTTCCGTTGATCCGGTAGTCGCTAAGGAAATCTTCGGAGAGATTATCGAACTTGACTCGATTTAGTTTGATGTTGGGAGTTTTGCCCTTGGTCACGTCCGCCATGCGGTCAGCGAGAAAGGCCACTGCTTCATCGTAATCAGTCGTCTTTGTGCTCTCGCGCAAGGGTTTGCCGTCTTTGTAGTATTTTACCCAGTAAACCATTGACTCAATAAGGTTTCCGTCCTTGTCCCTGTACTTCGGCCTGTAGATAGAGCCGGGCAGGTCGCCTTTGCCTTTGCGCCGAATCAGTTTCATGATTATTCCTCCTTTCTGTCCGTCTTCATGGCCTGCTCAAGCTGCTCAAAAGTGCGCCTCAGGGCTTTGGCCATTTTCCACTCATACTCTAGGAGTTTTCTTAGGGCGTAAGCGTTCCTCCAAAAATGCCCGAGATTGGGGTCGTTTAACATTTCGTCTGATACTCGTTCTTTTGAAGGCGGAGGATCGCTAAAGGCCCTATGAATCAGGTCGACAAGTTCGTCATCAAGACTTTTCTTCCCGCCCTTCTTTACAGGATCGTTGATGACCAAAACCAAAAGAATCTCTTCAATCTTCTCCAGCGTGATCGGCCCACGATGCCCAATTTCGATGTACGGCACAATCATATCGCTCCATGTCTTCTCTTCTTTCCACAAGGTCCACGGTAACAAATCCGGATAAACGGAATTGGATACAAACAGATATGCAAGGACACCCCCGGACTTAGCTGGGTATGTTGGCATGCACTTCGAGTAGTGTTCCTTGAAATGCTCCGTGGTTGTGGATCGATAGTCAAAAAGCGCCACGCATCCCCGTTTCTTGAAAAATGAAGAATAACCTCCATAAGGGCTAGGATATTGGTTGAGTAGGTTGGGTCTGATCTCGCCACAACGGAGTATGTCATGGATAGATTCGTCCGTTCCATGGAACACACGTCCATCGAAGTGTGGAAATATGGAATCGTAGAGCCCCGTTATCGGAAGTTGCAATTCTGTGATTTTCACTCTTGGGGACATTTCCATCATTTCCATCATTCCCAAAGGCCCGGCTCATCACCGGGCCGGTTGTGGTTAAAGTGGTTTGCCGCAGCGAGCACAGTTGAATTTGTACTCGCCTGCGTCTTCCCTGGTAAGGAAATCACCCTCCCCGACTTGATCCGATTCGCGACGCGTAAGACAATTCAGGCAAATTTCGCCGCCCAATTTCGGAGACTCGGCGCCTACAATCGTCCTGTCTGTTTCGGGTAAAGCGTTGATGCAGGGTACAATCTTTTCACGCATGAACGCTAAGACACTTTTAGGCTGTTCTCTAAGCGCACGCCTCAGTTTCTGTACGTGTGCATACGTAATAATGGGGCAATTCTCGGTTAACTCTTCAATCTCCTGGAATAGCGCTTCCACTATCCAACCGTCCGGATGAGCTTTTGCCAGCCGCCTTGCCATTCGGTCTTCATATCTACGCCCTTTGTGCCCTTTTTGAAAATTCTCCATCAGGATCGGCTCAGGCATGGGAGCCCCCCTTTGCGGATTCAGCGAGAATCTTTTCGATCCCATCCAGGCTTTCGATGATGATAGGGGTTGCCTTATCGCCAATGCTTTCCCGGAGAAGTTGGAGGATTTCGGCGGGGTCTGCGCGCTTGGCATAGGCTTTAAGTTCCTCGGGTAGTTCAAGCGGTGTCATGGTCGGCCTCCTTTTCTTTGCTCATGCTGTCTTCTACTATCTTCAAAAACTCTTTTTTTCCTTCCCTGCTCACGTCGGCCTGTTTTATTTCCCACTGCTCGAGTCGCGCCAGCATCACCCGGAGAATGGCGAAAATGTCAACCAACCCGCCGAATGCAGTAGGGTCTATCAAGTTCGGTCCGTTATGCACGCCGTTTGCCCAAGCATCGAGAAATTCAACTATCAGGTTCGAATGATGGGCAAGGCTCTGTGCCTCTTCGGATTCCCTGAGGGGGCGGTTGGCTTCGAGGACAGAGATAAATTCCTCCTGGCTGCCGTCCGGCTTCCATCCCATGAGTTCAGAAATCGTTACTCCCTTTTCATTTTTCATTTCGTGGGCTCCTTCAAAAAAAGGCGCGGAGAGGGCAGAGGAGCTACCACACTCCCCCCAGCCAAGGCTGGACTCTCCGCGCTTGATTGAATGGCAAAATTAATGACCATAACGGCGGTCAGCTCCGGTGGTAGTGTTTTGCTCAATTACTACCCTAATATATTAGGGCTTATGTTGTCAAGAAAAATCCCCTAATATCTTAGGGCGGGAGGGGATTTCTTGATTGTCAGCAAATTGAAACAGGTCATGCAGGCCAAAAAAGTCAGCATCAGGCGCCTTGTCCGTGATTCCGGTCTTTCCGAAGAAACTATTTTAAGAGCAAGGCGCGGCGGGGGTCCCGGCCAACTCGGGAGTTGCACTCTTCTCACCCTCGAAACGATAGCCCGCGCCCTTCATGTGGAAATAAAGGACCTGTTCGAAGAGATTAATTAAGATTCTCCATTCAGACACGCTTTGATTTGATCCATTCCCCCAGCTTCCCGCATGAGTCGCGACAATTCGTGTTCCGGTCCGCGTACCAAAACTCCTTGCATGTGCTACAGGGCCATGCGCCCATATCGTCAGACCCCTTTTCGGGCTCTCGTGGTTCGATCATCGCCGTTTTTAGTCCCATTGCCTCTTCTCCGCCCTGAAAAGCCGCACAGGACCCCTTTATTTTGCCCCAGGATCGACTTTTACCCTCCAGGACGTATTCAGACACGTTCGAAAGAATGCGGTCTTGCAAGGGCGCTGCTCGTTATGCGCCGAAAACGAATCTCTTTACCCTGGCCCTGATGCCGCCGATGAACTGCCCCGCTTTTCTGGCAAGCTGATATTTCCGGGTGCACCTGGTACAAAGAAGCGTCCCCATAGCATAATCAAGAATCGTCAGCGCTGCGCCATCAATAGCGACTTGCTGATCCCGTGTGAATGTCAGATTCCAGTAATTGAGATAGGCCTCATTATTGGAACCATGAACGCTGACATTTCTGCCATCTTCTCAACTCCTTTTTGTTATTTCGAAATGGACTGTTTCTCTAACCCATTAACGCGAGCTTCAAGATCGGCAACTCTGACCCGAAGGCGCCGGATCATTTCCCACTGTAAACTCATCATCTGCAAAACTTTCAAAACCGTTTCAGGGTCCACCGCTCCCCTTTCATTTCCCCCATGTAATCATCGGCGCTTTGTCGCCTCCTGATGCAGCAAGCGGTGTACTAAGGCCGTAAACTGTGCGTCAGACAGGCCTTTCGTAAATTCCTGTACCGCTTTGCTGTTGGCTTCAAACTCCGTTCCCCATGCGGTTTGTAGCTCCGTAGTAATGAGTTTGGAGGTTTCCTCGGCCGCTTTGCGCTGCGTCTCCGCGTGCTCTACGAGCATGGCTTGATACTTCTGAGAGAGATTTGCAACTTGTTTCCGAGTTAATCCACCCTCCAAGGCGCTTTGTTTAAACCAATCCACAAGCTTTTGATCCGCGCCTTCAACGTCGATCTGATAGCCTTCCACCGTGCCCGGGGCGGATTCTTCGTCTCGCTGGCCGATCCTCTCGGCGAGTCGATCCAACAAACGGGGCTCTGGTGGTGTCGGGTCCCCCTCGGTGCCTTTGGCGAAGGTTTGGAAAACTGACTTGTCCGCATTTTGAGTGTCGGCTGAAGTTGTCCTGGCCGCGATTCGCGCGCTAAGACGATCCATCGGGCTTCCTGTTTCACTTTCCGCCATTTTTGGTCCTTTCTTTGATTCTCCTGGCTAGCTCGTCCAGGGGTGAAGCGGGAGTCGAGGCTGAGGCCCTCCCGTGCACGCTGGTTTTTTGCCGCGCGAGCAATTCGCGATGCTTTATTTCACCGCGTGTTTTCTCTCTTTTCTCCATCGCCCTTGGTTCCTTCTCTGTCATTTGGAGTACCAGTTCCCGACCGGGCCATAACTCTCAAAAACCTCTTCAGTTGGGATCGTAAATAAATGTGCAACGTTGCTGATCGAATTCGGACGTAAACTCCCCGGGGTCACACCGTTCGAGACGTAATGGCTGGTTTCCCGAATTATGGCCGCACACTGCAAAGCATTCCTTTCAGCGTGACCGATTTCTGCTATCGCTGCCAGATATGCCTTTCTTAATTCAAGGGCGGCTTGTAGTTTTGGCCCGTGTTCCGCCTGGAAAAACTTGCCAGTTTCAGCGGCCTCGTGGTGCAGCTCCCGGCCTATGAGTGTTATGGCCTCGTCAGCGGCGCTCAACGTCCCATCTTGGTAGGCTTGAAGGACCTTTTCGAGATCGGCTAATTCATCGCGGAGCTGATTTGATTTCGTTTTCAAGGCGTCTGCGCTCTCAAGCTCGCCGGCCACCTTGGCCGTTGCAAAGGCCCGGTCGAAGTCTTGAATCTGCGTGCTCTTCGCCTGAATTTGCGCTTCCACCTTCCTTTTGGGAACATGTCGGTGGGATTCGGCTTCCTTAAGTTTGGAAAGTTTTTCTTGTAATTCCGTGGTGCTCAGCATCGCTTTTCCCTTCCGTGTTGGGGAGGGGGCTGCCCCTCCCTGAACCGGTTGAAGGTTTATTTCTTTGGTGCCCTGGTGCCACCTGGTGCACGGTAGTCCGCAGTCGATTGACCCCGGTGCGTGCGCGGTTGCGGAGGGTGACTACGCGATTGTTCCGGTCCTCGAGGCTGCTTCGGGCCGCTGCTCGTTTGTGGTGGGTGACTTCTTCCCTGCTTGCTCATCGCTGTTATTCCTTCTGAAAATGGCGGTTTTCGCCAGTTAATACTAATGGCGCCCGTTTATGGCGCCGGCCTGAGCATCACCAATTCCTCAAATAATCGTAACCGTCATAGGCGTCAAAGCCGTCGCGGAGCGGGTCCCACGTTTGCTTTTCCCCCGGCGGCTCGGGGTCTTTGTAAGGAAACATGAACATGGCGCCTAGGACGTAAAAGAGCGCCGTTACCTCGGGCAGACCCAGGAGGGTTTCGGCGTTCTTCCATCCCTTTGGTAATCTTTGGAGTGCAACCCGAGCTAGAGGGCATGCTTCAAGGAATACGCTTTTTTGTCCGACTGACGTCCTTCTGTCGAGCTCGGCATCGGCGTAAGAAAAAAGCTCGGTCGGGTCGCTGTCTTTCAGCAGTGGGGCATCGTAAATCCGGACCCCGGCAACTTGCGTTTTTTGCTGTTCTTTGTTGAAGCCGTGCAGCAAGATACGCTGCACTTCAGGGCTGTTCGAATAAAACCGGTCGGTGATGGAGGCGAGTTCGGCACACTTCAAAAGCAGTGCGTTATGGTTCTGATGCCAGGATTCAAACAAGCCGTAAAATGCGGGGTTCGTGTTTTTGCTGACCCCTTCCCCTATGACGACGATAAAGCCCGGCGCCCCCTTGTCGGGCCACGCAAGCCCTCCCCAAATGCGGAAATAGTGTCTGTGATTTTCATAATCCGCCCAGCCCGCGGGTCCGCCCCCCTGATTGAATACGGCTTGAATCTTGGTGATGTCCATTTCGGCCTTCCCTTTCTTAGCTCAAATCGTTATCGGCGTATCGTCCTGCAGCCCCATACTGTCGGGCCATTGCCTCATAGTTGAAAGCGTGGCGGAAATGGTCCGGCCCCAGCTTCACATAGATGTAACGGCGAGCGCCGGTTTCCTCTTCTTCCTCCAGCTTCTTAGCAACGTTCGCCAGATGTTCCGCGAAGGTCTGAAGAGCCTGGCAGTACCTTGGCAGGATTATGCGCCCTAAAATGATTTCGTTGTGGCTGGCGTCCATGCTTTCGGTGCGGTTGCTATGCACGGTCAAGTCGTCGTCGTTCCATCTGTAGCCCACGCTCTGGCGCTCGGAGTAATAGGACAGGAATACTTTCCCCTGGTGGCGTTCAGCAAAGGCGCGCGCGTTTCTGGTTTCCGGCAAGGCATCCACCACGCAGCGGCTGACGTTGAAAACCTTCATAAGCCTGTCGAGTTCCTCCCATGCCTCATACTCTGCGATGTGAACAATCTTTCCGGCCTTCTGCCATTCGCGCTTGCCAATCACCACATGCAAAAGTTTCCCCTGGTCAACTCCCATCGAACAGGGCCCGGAGTCGTAAGACGCGTTTTCCTCGTCGCTGCAAAGTGATACGACTTCCTGGACGGTCAAGCGGTTGGTCGCCTCGACGTAGGCTATCCCGAGCTTGAGATTATAAAAATCCGTGAGGTTATTGGTGGTCCTGAACTGATGGAGAATATCGGCCGGCTCGACGTAATGGCTGAAAAGCTGACTGTAATGGTATCCTCGCTTGTCCGTGGCGCCCGGGTGCTTCGCTACCCATTCCCCGATCGAGGGGTTAAGTTCGGCGTGACACTTCTGGCAGGCCCTGATCACGCGGCCCCCGATCTCGAGCAGGCAATTCGGAAAAGTATCTTCAAGGCAGGTGTATTCCCCGCATTTCTCACACTTCAAAAGCCAAAACCTTTGGTCTGTCTCCTGGAAGGCTTTATCTATGCCCCAATCTGGAAGTGTGGGGTTGCTGAGCTTCAGGAGTTCCTTGAAT
Source organism: Syntrophobacteraceae bacterium (assembly GCA_049515795.1). Classification (GTDB taxonomy): domain Bacteria; phylum Desulfobacterota; class Syntrophobacteria; order Syntrophobacterales; family Syntrophobacteraceae; genus SbD1. The sequence goes on along the minus strand of JBEKTT010000027.1, from coordinate 13,309 downwards.
TCGCTATGCGACATTCTTTCAAGAGCCATATCAACGGCGCTCGGGGTTGCTTCGTCCATTTCATCGATCACAAGGAAATCAACCGGAATGGATTTTAGGCCCACGCGCGACTTCATCCCCCTCAGGTAAAAAAAGCAGTTCCATATTTGCTTGATGTTGGCGGAATCGGTATCTTGAAGCCATTTACCCAAGGTTTCCGGGTTGTCATCGATCAAGGGGTTAATCCGCCCTTTGCTGAATTCGGTTACGTCCGTTCTGCTCGGGAAAAGATAGAGAATGCCCCGGAATCCCCGGTATCTTGCTGCATACATCGCCCGGAGCATCGCCTTAGTGGTAAGGCCCATTTGTGCCGCCTTGACCTCAACCACATCCGGGTGAGGGTCCCGGTAAGGTTCGATGAGATATTCATGGCGCGCGAAGGTGAAAGGCTTACCGTCAAGGATGATCGGCGTAGATACGGCCCAATCGCCCAGGGAGCCGAAAGCCTTTCCGTCATCCCGGCTGAACTCTGGATCGTAAGTTTCAAGAAAATTTTGGAGATAGTTTCCTGTTGCGCTTCTCGGCATTTTCATAACTACATCATACCCATATCGAGGTCGGATCGAATTGCGTGTATCTCACGTAGCCTCTTGATGAAAATAGCCCATGCCTCAGGTGCAATCTCTTTCACGGTATCAACCAGGAGTTGCTGAAACTTTATGACCTCTTCCCCATGAATATGGACCTGATAAAAATCTAGGTAGAGGCCGAGTTGGCGTCGGATCTCGGCGACATGCTTCAACCGTTGCTCCTGAAACCTCTCGCGTTCCGCTCCCGTCAGGCCGTTTGCGTCCTCTTCTATGCGGTCGAGCTCCAGATTGATCGCAGCGTTTATTTTTTCGAGTTGTCGCAAGCCTTTAATGCCCTCGCCAACAATCTTGGACGCCGAGCGGAGAGCCACGTCCCGGACCATCCCGATTTTGAGTCTTTTCAGGCGTTTGCAGACTGCCGAAACGCCTACGCCCATCTTGTCGGCGATCTCTTTGGGAGACTGTCCAGCCTGAACTAAAGCTATTAGGCTGTTATCGTTAAGAATTCTTGTAGGCAATGGACGCTCCTTGGACAGCTTGGCAACTGGTGGCCATTGATACCGGCCCTTGAAGGCATTCAAAACGCTTGCGGATCTCGTAGGCGTATTTGCTTAGGAGCGAATAAACCATCATTTCCCCGCCTGCCCGGTTGCTGCAAAACAAGAACGGGACTCGGTACCGCACACTGAAAGCTGCAATGGATTGAATTACGGCCTGTGATTTCATAAGACTGTGATAGCGGCCGGCCATGATGTTTTGGAGAGAATCCTCAATAATGACAGCAAACATTTCAAAATTCCTGGCGCGGGAAAGCTCCCGCTCGAACCTCGCGCGGTCCTGGCTCAAGCATCCGATCAGATCGTCTAACCGCTTTCTTTCCAGGGCTATCCTATCGGTAAACCCTGCAAGGCTGTAATCCCCGGTATCCAGGGCGCCGACTTCACAGGCAACATCAGGGAAGCGCGAAAAGTCGTAACCGCATTGCTCCCTTGAGTCCTGGATTATCCTGATTTTGTAATCAGACATAGCGTGCCTTATTGTCCTCAATAACTTGCTCCAGGTCCTTGACATGGAAATACTGTTTCTTTCCATCCGGGAACCTCACGAATGGAATATGACCCTTCCAGACCCTTTCCCTAAGCGCCCATTCGGTCAGGCCCAGGTAGATAGCAGCATCTTTCAGGCTGAGAAGCTGAGGCCGCACTGGACTAGCAATCCGTTGTGCTTCCCGCTTGCTGTTTTTGTCTTGTGGTTTCAATAGCTTGCCCTGTCAGTTTTTCACCTTGCCCACCACTTTGCCCAGGCTTTAAGGTCCAGAAACTATGAACCTTATGAAGGGTATGAACCTTTTTCCGATAAACCCCCCTTACGAGAACTCAATTTTTCAAAAGTAAAGTTTATAGGAAAACCCTTCATACCCTTCATACCCTTCATACTTCCGGCCTTGAATGGAGCTTCAATCCTGTGTAATGGACTCCGGACGTTTTCCGGTAAGAGTCGAATTTCTTTCCAATTTCCTCACCAAATACACGCCCGTTGACGGCCCGCTCTCCATTGTCGTCGCACCATTGCCGATATGCCTTGAACAATTCGCTCGACTTCACTTCCCCGGCGGAATCGATCCAGCAGTAATCTTCAATGAAGCGTGAAAACTGATCCTCATCCTGCCGATACTGTTCTGTCTCCGCACGGACCGTCTCAGGCGGATTCAGGCCCTCCCTCTGCCATTCCAGGCATCCCCGGACCAACCAAGCGAGTATTCCCGGCGCCTCGGCCTTGAGCTTTTCGAGTAGGTGCGGATCACGCTGTCGCTCATAGGGACCTTGCGGATTGTCCACAAAGGTAAACCGGAAAGGGACAAGCAAGACCCGACTCCAGAAGGCGAAGTCTGAAGCATTGGCGCGTGGTCTGTCATTTGTCAGCAGAAAGATTGAGTGAGTCGGGGTGAATTCTACTTGGCGCCGTCCGAATGGATCACGTCCGACAAGGGTGTCTCCACCACAGAGCCACTTCACCATTTGAGCATTAAAGCGCCGGCCTCGGTCGGCTTCGCTTGCCCATGCGAGGCGCTTTCCTCGGAGAGCCATTAGGCTTGCGCTCGGTGCGTCTGGATTCTTCGGGTCGCGCTGCCTGAGAAGCATTTCGGAAGGGATAGGCCCGGCAAGGACCCCCAGCGTATGTTTTACCGCTTCGAGTTCAGTCCCCTTTCCATTCCGGCCGCCGCCCTGGAATATCGGTAAAATGTGCTCGATGACTATCCCTGGCAGGGCTGAACCATAGAGCCGCGACTTGAAAGACGCTATTTCAGGATCATCTGTTGTCGATTCGAGAAATCTTATCCAGCTCGGCGCGGGTTCGTTTATCCCTTTCCATTCTGTCGGGCAGACAGTCTTAATGAAATCCTCTGCCGCGTCCGATCTCATATCCCCCGTTTTCAGATCCACAATTCCGTTAATGCAGGGAAGAATCCATGGATTACGGTCCCACTCATTGCCAATAATCCCCAGGGATCGCCGCCCCGCCGCCGCCAGTTGCAAGACTGACTGTTTCCATTGGACTTTCTGCAGAAGCGCTATCTTCCGCATAAAAACCTTGCGTTGCGATTCGGCTTTTTTCCCTTCCTCTTCCCGCCCTGCTTTTGTAGCTGTCATCGAGGCCCAGGATAGCCGGTGCGCTTCCTTTTCATAAAGGCCTGTGATGCCATCTACCGCCGCAATCGCTTCGCCTATCGTGTCCTCGATCCAGTAATGCCCGGAGCGCTCGAACCAGGTCCCGGTGGAATGATCGAATCTGAACCGGTCCCGGTTGAGCCTTATGAAGATCGAGGCGTCGCCGTCCTGTTCGCTGGACGCTGCTTTTAGGAGTTCTTCTGTAGTAAATTCGAGGCCGGATTGCCCTGGATCGCTTTTGGGCTGCGAATCCTGATTTTCCCCTGGCGTTTGTTCTTTGCCCTTGTTCTTCGAGCAAGCGTTACACCTGAAGGCATTCCCGGGCAGTTTCAATCCGAGTACGTGGGAGCACGAAAAGGTGTAGCCCGAATTATTGTCGAGATAAGACCAGAGGGATCGCCATAGATCGAGGCGCTTTTCCGGGGTGTCGTAGGTTTCGGAATGCTGATAGCCGGTAATCAGTGCCTGCGCCTTGCTCCATGCGGTATCATGGTCGATGCCCGCCATGTGGAAATAATTTATGACGATCATCAGGAGCCGGTTGAAATTCACTTGTAAGGATTTCGGCGGATTGCTCGTCAAGATATGCGAAACGCAAGGCGGCATTGATCCGCATATAGCCTGCCGTTCTTTGTCCGATAAGGGCGCCTGTTCTTTTTGCTCGTTTAGCTCGGCATATACCGCCGCTCTTGCTTCCTGGTAGGCCCTGACAAGCTGTTCGTTGGGCTTCAGGTCAATGTCGATCGATTCAATTTCGCGTGGGGCTTTGGTAAGTTCGGTGATCTGTTCGATTGTGAGGTCCCGGACTTCCTCTAAGGCGAGAGGGACTTTAAATCGCCCGTTGCTTCTTTGGACGTTTGCTATCCTAAACATCTTCCCCTTGCTCATGCAGAAAAGGGACAAGTCAGAGGTCGATAGGTTGAACCTTGAAGTCCACTCAGACGCTATGCGCTTGTAGATGAGGGGTAAAAGAGGGTCCCCGGCCTCGGCCCCGAAGAGTGCGGCCGGAATTACGGCGTGAAACCCCTTGCTGCCGGTTGCATAGAAGCTGATCGCGTAAGGGTCAAGGTCATATAGCCTCGGAAGTTGAATGAAAAAAAGCTGCCTGGCGTCCACCAAGGCTTTTCCCGGATGCTCTTTATTATCGAAGTCCCATGGGAAATCTCCCATTCTGACAGGTTCCGGGGCTCCATTGCCCTTGTAGGGCTCTGAAAAACGACACCAAGTAAAGAACATGGCGCCCTTTCTCATTGCAACCTGGCGCGCTGCGTCCGTATGGGGGATCGCCTTCCATTTGCGCTCGGCGGCCTCTTCCTTCCAGTAGATCCATTGGGGAGCATTAGAAGCCATCGGCGCCCCCTCCAGCTATAAATCGATCTAGAGCTTCAAGCGCCGATTTTTGAAACTGCTCGCCGCGCGTCTTATCGTAAAAATCCAAAATATATGACCAGGCTGTCTTTCCGTTTTTCTTATAGGCTTTGCTTGGGAGCTGAAGCCATCGCTTCCCGTCCTTTTGATGCAAGCAAACATCCCGGATCTCGAGACCGATGTTGCTCATCCTCACGGTTGCGAACCCTTGCAAAGTGTTTTTTACAAATGGTTTGAAGCTTATGATCTCTAGTGCCATTGCTTCAGGCCTCCATGCCCTTTTTGATTCCGTCATCCTGACGTTTGTCTGCGCCGGCAACCTCCTAATTGCCAAATGCCTCCTGTGGTGGGATTTCAAGTATCTGCGCCCACTTCAATTTCTCTTGCTCGGTGAGCTGCCGCCGTCCTCGAATTACCTCGGAAACCTTGGATTGCTGGATTCGTGCGGCCGCAGCAAAATCCGCTTGGCATTCGAACCTTTTTAGGATCGCAAGCTTTAGATTCCTGTTGACCACGTCTTCTCTCCTTCTATGGCGTTTTTGGTTACACTATGGCGTAGATCACGCCATATACGCGGCAAAAAAAATTACTTATCCAGAAGCGAATCGACCAGCGCCTTTACTTCCTCAAAATTTACAGCGAGGGTAAACGATACACCACCGCGAGATTCTCCTAAGTCAAACGCACGCTTCAAAAGGAAACCTTCCATCCAGCCTCCAGCACTCTGAGCAATGCCTTCCGATTTCATGCGAGTAATTAATTCGCCCGCCCTCTCCCTTGTGATCCCTCGATCTATCAATTCTCGAAAGACCCATAATGCATATAGGTCGCTGCGACTAAATAAATTCTTTGTCCCAGGGCCGGAAGCCTTGAAGCTCGGCGGTAAAAACTTCAACCACTCCTTAAGACGAGCCTGCTTGATACCAAACTTTTTTTGAATGTCCCAGGTGGTAAAGGCGCCGCCTGCGCGTTCCCCTTCTAGCCAACCAGCGGCACGCAAAAGGTCAACCATTCTTTCAGAAAAGGGCCGGTTATCGTCCAATTTTATCTCCAGGCCATTGCGTATAGAACTCTATAGCCTCGTGAATAACGCCATACTCTAAGCCGATGGGGTTGTCAAGAAAAATATTCTTTGGGGAAAATGGTATCAAGGAATTGCGATGGCGGGCGGACAAACACAAGTTTCCGGCTGTATCCGAAAAGGTGGTTGCCGTAACCAATAAGAATAATTGTAGAGTTGCGGTTTAAATATGTGATAGTTCTTTAAAAACTCGGGTTCACCGGCAGAGACGGCCATCTCGAAGGTGACGCAAGAATAAAAGCCCGGGAGATCGGGAGCAGACGCCGGGACCTGGTACCCTCCGGGTGGTGCCTAAGTGGTCCGCAGTGATTTGCTGCTAATTATCTGATTTCTATCTCCTCGCCGCTACCCTCGGCAGACTTTCTAATTGCGTCCACTAGATGTTTTGTTGCGTCCTAACAACAGATCATACTCACATTCAATAGCAAACATAATGCCTGGTCGTTCTGCGGGCGGTTTCTTCGTGATATCTTCAATGAGCTGTAGCAGGTGCAGTGCTCTGTCAAGGTTTTTGACCTTTAGATACCCCTCCCGCAAATTAGACTCATCTTGACTTCTCTCCTTTATGGCCTGGACGTATGCAGTCCGCCATTCCTCGCCATGTTTGAGGCCGGGCATCTTCATTTCTATGAACTCGCTCTGGCATTCATCTATTATCGCCCTGGCCAATTTTCCCACCTCTGTGAGTTTGCCCTGCAGAACTGACTCTATGGGGCTTTGATGACTGTCTTCGTGTTGCATGGCCCGCGCTCCTTTGCGGCTCCTAGGGGTTCCAGGGGCAACCGGTAGGAGTATCCGGCTTTCGGGCTGCAGACCCTATCCCCTGGAAGGTGATGTACTATATCACTAAAAAGCTCCCCGTCAAAGGGTCCATCAGCCTTGCCCACTTTGCCTGACTTTGCCTTTTACTTTGCCCAAACAACCCCAACAAACCAAAAAAACCCCAACATTTGCCAACATAAAAATTAGCCGTTTCCCCTTGGCTTGGCTGCATTTCCGCTCTGGCCTTGGGTCTGCGATTTCCGTTTTTTTTGCACGGCTAATGCATGCCTGATGAACATGTGAGGGAATGCGGATGTCGCAGGAAAGGCGCCCCGCAACAGCCCACCGCAAATGATAGACCACATTTACGCCACAGATGAACAACTGATCTGGGAGCCGCACGGCGCCTTTCGGACTTTCCTGTGCGCCTCTATCACCCCAAATCCTGCGCCCCTTATGGCTGCATTGACTCACACTGCCGACGCGTGCACAGGTAAAGTCCGGCGCGAAGCGTGGCTCCCAACTTTGCGACGCTAAATGAGAAGGCATCCCGCGAACGCACAACGCGAACGATAGACACGCCCAGCGGTCGGCTTCCGCGCTACGCGCTCACATGTCGCTACGGGAGGCCGGGCAAGCCCGCTTCACAAAGTGAAGTAGGGCGAAGCCCCGCGAAGCGAGACCTTTACACCATTGTAACTTAACTTTCTGATGTGCTTAACATCTGGCTTGCCTTCAAACGCACCACGTTTAATGTCTGTGCGTTCTGCATGGCTGCGCGCACGGGTCGCCGCTCTTATCATGTCAGGCGCTTTTTTTTGAGCAGGGTATTATATAAGTCTAATATACGAGAATGATTTGTACTGTGGGCTGGGACGGATAGTGTAAAGTTTTGTAATGTACACAGGTCCATTTCGGCTGGGGCGAATGCACGCGGATGAATGAGGCGAGGCGTACTGAGATAGCCTTATTTTCAATAAGTCTATCTCAGTTGGGGGCCTGGTTGTGCTTTTCGATATGCGATCTCTGTATGTTGCGCTCTTGGCTCACTATGAACAATTCTCCGACAGAGGTCTTTCCCACCGAAAAATTGAAGTAATCCTGGAATCCTGAAAATTCTGAAGATTCGAAAATCCCGCCGGGTGTATTCAAAGAGGCCATTAGAAGGCGTGATTATGGCGCGATTACTAACAAATGGCTGCTTTATGGCGTGATTACGTTATAATAAATATTACTGAATATGCTAGACGTAGCTATAATTGTTAGATAAATATTTTTACCCCTGATTTGGCATCAAAGTTGCTCTATAAGTAAAGCGAAAATAAACTCTTTCCTCCTCAAAGCCGATCGGTCCGCCCCACCGAGTCGGCTTTCACTTTTAATACGGACGCGCTTCCCGCCTTTTGCTCTTGAAACTGACCTTAAAAAACGCCTTGGTGCACGGAGGATCAATCTCACCCGCCCGGTGAAAGCCCTGTGGTATTGCTGAGCCTGGAATTCAAGTTCGATATTATTTATTTTGCAGGAAAGGTAGTGGAACCGGCCGATAGAAATTATAATATGCGGCAAATTATAGATTGATTCATAACGCAAAACCTGCAAATTCAAGGAGGCCGTAAAATGGAGAAGCATTTATTGTCTATTCTAAGTTTATGCGTTGTGTTGTTTGCCACAGCGCTTGTGTCCGCATCTGACGCAGGCCCTGGTCTTACGGCAGATGAAGCTCAAAAAAAACTGACGGATGGAAACCTGCACTTCATCGCAAATCAGACAACGATTCGAGAGACGAGCACTCCCAGTATAAGGCAGGCTCTGACAACCGGGCAAAAACCTTTTGCCATAATTCTTTCCTGCTCGGATTCGAGGGTCCCTCCCGAAATTATCTTCGATCAGGGGTTGGGTGAAATCTTCGTCGTGCGAGTGGCCGGCAACATTCCGGACCCCGTTATCCTCGGAAGCATCGAATATGCCGCCGAGCACTTCAACTGCCCCCTGATCATGGTCCTTGGTCACAGTCGCTGCGGCGCCGTGACTGCTGCTGTCGACTCGCAAGGCCATCCGCACGGAAATATTGGCGCCATTATCAAAACGATTGCTCCAGCGGTCAAACAGGCCAGAAAAGATGTCAAGGGGGCCAGTAAATCAGACCTCGTGGAATCCGCCATCGACAACAACATCAAACTGGTTGCCAAATCCCTGATCAAGCAGTCCCCGGTAATCCGCTCGCTTGTCGATGCGGGAAAGGTAACTATAATAGGCGCCAAATATGATCTCGATGACGGGAAGGTAAGGCTCCTTGAGGAATAGCGATACCGCTGGAGAAGCAAACTTTTTGCCGGTGATTGTACAGGCCACCCGCCGCCGGCCCCGCCTCGCGGGGCGTCGAGAATCCAATGTGGACCGGCGCGGGTTGTGCCGCGTAGCGCACTAATGTGCGCGTAGCGGCTTTTTATATGTTTCTTTGGGTTAATTACCTTATCTATAGTCTATCTCAGTAGGTATAAATTCTGTTTCCAATGTCCCATGTGGAAGGGAGTGCCTATCTCTTAAGAGAACGGACGGTGCTCTCTATGTCCCGGCGCGGGCACGATTCTCCCCGGAGAGGGAAAGCGCGTGATTGAGATAACAGACCAAGTTGCTATTCCCGAGGAGGAACTCAAGTTCACCGCATCCCTTAGTAGCGGACCCGGCGGCCAGAACGTCAACAAGGTGAGCTCGCGGATTACCTTGTGGTTCGACGTTGTAAACTCCCCCACCCTCTCCCCGGAGCAGAAAGAACTTATTTTGCGCCGCCTGCAAAACCGTATCGGAAAAGATGGTCTCTTGCGGGTAATATCTCAGCAGACGCGCAGCCAGGCAGAGAATCGGGAACTGGCGATAATGCGTTTCGTTGAACTGCTGCGGGATGCAGTCAGGCAGGTCCCGACAAGAAAGAAGACACGTGTGAGCCGAGCGGCAAAGCTCCGCCGTCTTGATGAGAAAAAGCAGCATAGCATCCAGAAACAAGAGAGGTCAAAAAAAGTCCCGGTCGAGGATTAGGCAAAAGGAGACCTTGACAGCTCGGGTCAGCGGGATAGGGCAAAACCGGCTCGCTCAACGCTATCCTTTTGTGTTAGAATTTTGGCAAGAGAGGAGTGATTAGCATGTCATCCAGAGGTACACAGGTTCTTAAAGAGGCATTATCGCTTCCTCCTGCTGAGAGGGCTGAGATCGCAGACCATTTACTATCGAGCATAGACCCGCCATCTCAAGAGGGAATAGACGTGTTGTGGGGAAAAGAGGCGGAAGAGCGCCTGGATGCATTTGATCGCGGCGAGATTAAGGCTATTTCCGCCAAACAGGTTTTTGAGCAGGTGGGCAAAAAGCCTCTATGAACATCCAGTTTCTGGAACCGGCACAAGCAGAATTCACCGATGCCGTCAACTACTATAATGCCCAAAATGAGGGCCTTGGCTTCGAGTTTTCTGATGAGATCCAGGCAGCTATAGTCAGAATTATTGAATATCCTGAAGCTTGGTCTCTCATCTCAAAGAGAACAAGACGCTGCCGGACAAAGCGCTTTCCGTATGGAATCATCTACCAAGTCAGGGACAATAACCTACTCATCATTGCCGTCATACATCTTCACCGTGAGCCCCAATCCTGGAAGAAACGCATTCCCAAGCGGCAGCAGTAAAGCCTTTACAACTCCAACCTATTGCATGCCCTGACCTGTCACTGAAGCGGACGGGCAACTCCGCGTGACGTTTCGTTGAACTGCTCCAATCCGCCCTGATGCATGTTCCAGTAAGAAAAAAAACACGAGTGAGCAGGGCGGCAAAGCTCCGCCGCCTGAAGGAGAAAAAGCAGCACGGCATCTTGAAAAGCGAGAGGTCGAAAAGAGTCCCTGTCGAGGATTAGGCAAACGGAGACCTTGACAGCTCGGGTCAGCGGGATAGGAATTAATCATAATGCAACCCCCCGTTCACTGACGAATTGCTCCGTACCCTGTCTTGCTATCGCTTATCCGGCTTCTTTCCACGGTAGTGAATTCCCCCGGCTTACTCACCATGTGATCTTGGAAACTGAGAAAAACACAAAATTCGTTAGAATCAGGATTAATTTTTATCCATGTCCGAAAACGGCGAGTAGTTTTTCTGCCCACGGCTATAATAAAAATATGGAAATGAGCATGACCAAAACCAGAGAACGTGGACTACCTTTGGATGACAAAGCCTGCTATGCCGCCATGCGGTCCCACGATGTTCGCTTTGACGGTCGTTTTTTTTGCGGAGTTTCTTCTACCGGCATATATTGCCGTCCCATTTGTCGGGTGAAGCTTCCGAAGGAGGGAAACTGCACTTTTTTTGTTAGTGCGGCGGCGGCAGAGGTTGCTGGTTATAGGCCGTGCCTTAGATGCCGCCCGGAACTGGCACCAGGTTTGGCCCCTGTGGATTCGGTTCCTCGGCTGGCACGAAACGCTGCCTTGACTATGGAAGAAGATTGCCCGCCCCCCCGCAAAGTTTCCGAAGTTGCAGCTATACTAGGAATCTCGGACCGACATCTGCGCCGTGTCTTTTTTGCTGAATACGGCGTCTCGCCCGTGCGATATCTTCAGACCCAGCGGTTGCTTTTGGCCAAAAGCCTACTTACCGATACGCAGCTTACAGTGACCGATGTGGCGATGTCCGCAGGTTTCGGCAGCATTCGCCGGTTTAACGATCTATTTAAAGAACATTACCGACTCACGCCGAAGGAACTCCGGAAGAAAGGCCGAAGCATGGAGGAGGACAATGACGGGATTACCTTATTCCTCGGCCATCGTCCACCATATGCCTGGGACAGACTAATTTCCTTTCTTGCCGCCCGGGCTATTCCTGGGGTCGAGAGCGTGATCGGAGATACTTACCGCCGCACGGTAGCTATCAAAAAGGGCGCAACGATTCATTACGGCTGGATCTCGGTAGCAAACCGGCCAACTCAAAATACTCTTTCCGTAACGCTTGCGACGACGTTATTGCCCGTTTTGTCCCAGATACTGGCGAGAATTAGGCTTCTCTTTGACCTAAACTGCAGCCCTGAGAAAGTATACGAGAAGCTAACCACGATGAACAAGCTTGCACCAAATATCTGTGTGCCGGGGATACGGGTGCCGGGATGCTTTGACCCTTTTGAAATGTCGGTACGGGCCATTTTGGGACAACAGGTAACCGTCAAAGCGGCCAGTACACTGGCCATGCGGCTGGTTAATCTCGTCGGCGAGAAAATGGATACCCCGTTTGAAGAGCTTGCTTTTGCGTTCCCTCACCCCGATAGAATCTGCGCCCTCGAAGGTCCGATCGAAAATCGGTTGGGACCGCTTGGCATAACCGGTGGCAGGGCCCGCTCGATTTTGGCCCTGGCGACAGCTTTGACGAGCAATTCCATCACACTTTCTTACAGTGCAAACCCGGGGGAGGTAATGGAAAAACTACGTAAATTGCCCGGGTTTGGCCCCTGGACAGTACAATATATTGCGATGCGGGCGCTCGGTTGGCCGGATGCCTTTCCGCACACCGACTATGGTGTCAAAAAAGCGCTTTCGGATCGACCTCCACACGAAATATTGACTCTGTCGCAGACATGGAGCCCCTGGCGTTCGTACGCAACCATTTTGTTGTGGAATTTTCTTCGGAATAAGTTTGAAATTCAGAAAGAGAGTTGTTGCGCTCAATGATCTACACTTGCACCATTGATAGTCCGTTAGGAACTATGACTGCCGCCGTGAAAGATGAGGCTCTCATTGGCTTGTGGTTTATCGGCCAAAAATATTACCCGACCCAAACAGCTCCCTGGAGTTGTGAACCTGATCATCCCATTTTCAAGGCGTTGCGGTATCATCTCGCGCGTTACTTTTCGAGTGAAGCCAGTGCGCTCGATGTCCGGCTCGCTCCTCCAGGGTCATCCTTTCAAAAAATGGTATGGGATATCCTTTTAAAAATCCCGATGGGGCAAGTTGTAACCTATGGGCAAATTGCAAAATACATTGCTCAGACCCGTGGCTTAGCCTTAATGTCGGCCCAAGCCGTAGGTGGTGCTGTCGGGCATAATCGGATCTCTATCCTGATCCCCTGTCACAGAGTTGTTGGTTATGACGGGCGTCTAACGGGCTATGCCGGTGGGTTGGATAAGAAAGCGGCGCTTCTGCGGCTTGAAAAAGTAAACTTAGCAAAGATTGATTTGGCTCAATCAGCGTTGCCTTTTACGCCCGCGATGCAGTAATAAATCGAGCGGTTTGTTGTAGCCTATTGACAAGCGCCACTATGAGCGAAACACACCCACGTACCACATTGCTTCCATTGTGGCTCCCATGGCCAACTTAAATTACTTATAACGTTAACAGGGTGAGCTCGCGGATTACCTTGTGGTTCGACGTGGGAAACTCCCCCAGCCTATCCCCGGAGCATAAAGAATTGGTGATGCGTCGGCTTGGGAATCGTATCGGCAAAGACGGAGCAATGAAGGTTATGTCGCAGAAGACGCGCAGCAAGGCGGAAAATCGGGAACTGGCGGTGGAGTGGTTTGTACAATTGATGCAAGATGCACTTAGGCAGGTGCAGGTAAGAAAAAGAACACTGGTCATCATAGCGGCCAAACTTCGAAGGCTGGAGGAGAAAGAGCAGCCCGGCCTGTTGAAACATAGGAGGTTGGAAAGAGTGCCAGTCAAAGATTGAAGCTTAGTGGTCATTTACATAAATACAATGACGTATTTCTTGCATAATTGGATCAAATATGGCATAGTCTCTCCCAAAAGGAGGGATGACATGCCAAGGAGAAGCCCATACTCGATTGAGTTAACACAGACCGAGAAGACGAAACTTGAGGCAATGGCGCAAAAGTAT
>JBEKTT010000026.1:0-64306 GCA_049515795.1 Syntrophobacteraceae bacterium | reverse complement strand
GGCCTGCGTTCAGCGGACCTTACCCGGCAACTGCTGGCCTTTGCCCGCAAACAGACCGCCATCCCGAAGATAATGGATTTGAACGAAACGATCTCGGGCATTCTCAAGATGTTGAGGCGGCTCATCGGCGAGGATATCGACCTCCTCTGGGCGCCGGGACTGGATCTCTGGAAAGTCAAAATTGATCCCTCCCAGGTGGACCAGATTCTGGCCAATCTTGCGGTCAATGCCCGCGATGCCATTTTCGGAGTAGGCGCCGTCACCATGAGGACCGAGAACATTGTGGTCGATGATTCCCACAGGGCCGAGACCCCCGAACTCATTCCCGGAGATTACGTCCTGCTGACCGTTAGTGACACCGGAGCAGGTATGAATAAGGAAGTCCGAGAGAATATCTTCGAGCCTTTTTTTACCACCAAGGAAGTGGGCAAGGGAACCGGGCTGGGATTGTCCACCGTCTACGGCATCGTTAAACAAAACGACGGCTTTATTTATGTTGCCAGCGAACCGGGGGAAGGAACAACGTTTAGGATCTACCTGCCTCGGTTCGAGGCTGAAACCGCACAGGTCCCCTCTGAGCATGTGGCCGTATTGCGCCCGACAGGTACGGAAACCATCCTGCTGGTCGAGGACGATGAAGCGATCTTGAACCTCGGTAAGATAATTCTCGAAAATCTGGGCTACACGGTGCTTGCGGCACGGACTCCGGGACACGCCATTCATCTTGCCGAGGAGCATCCAGGAGATATCCGCCTGCTTATCACGGACGTGGTGATGCCGGAGATGCACGGCCGGGAACTGGCAGAAAAGCTCAGCGCCATCCGCCCGAACCTGAAGTGCCTGTATATGTCGGGTTACACCGCCGATGTGATAGCTCATCGCGGCATTCTGGACGAGGGACTAAATTTCATTCAGAAACCTTTCGGCGGCGATGATCTTGCGGCAAGAGTCAGACAAATGTTGGACCACTTGGAATAGATGGCTAAACTTCAGCTTGAGTCATCGCCTGAGCAACATGGATGCGCTCTCACGGATGGCTTCACACAGGGTGGGGTGGGCGTGAACTGTTCGACTCAGCTCTTCGGCGCTCATATGTGACTGAATGGCGATGACGCATTCAGCTATCAGCTCAGAGGCGCGCGGACCGATGATGTGCACGCCCAGTATGCGTCCGGAGCCTGAGCGGGCCAGGATTTTAACAAATCCGTCCGTCTCGCCCAGACATTGTGCCCGCGCGGTTCCGGAAAACGGATAAACCGCCGGTCTGTAGCCGACGCCAAGGGTTTTTAGCTCTTCTTCGGTTTTTCCCACAGATGCCACTTCAGGGGAGGTATAGACGACGGCGGCAATGGAATCGTAGTCGACCTCACTTGCAAGTCCATAAATTCGCTCGACTGCGGCGATCCCTTCGGCCGACGCCTTGTGGGCGAGCATCGGACCGGGTATCAGGTCCCCTATGGCATAAACTCCCGAAACATTTGTCCGGTAATTTTCGTCGACTATGATGAAGCCACTCGGGTCGAGCCGGATTCCGAGTTCATCTACCCCGAGGCCTCGGACCAGGGGCTTCCTGCCGACTGCGACAAGCACCCTGTCGAATTGGGCTTCCTGCTCCTTACCGTCGCCCGAATCGAGGAACAGTTTCACTGGGCCTCCGGCGTTTTCGGCGCGCGTTACTTTTGTTTTGAGGCGAAAATTCAGGCCGTCACGGCGGAGCAACCGCTCGAGACGCCTGCCTGCCTGTCCGTCAAGCGTAAACGCGATTCTTGGCAAAACTTCGATCACGGTTACATCCGATCCCAGGCGTGCCCAAACAGAGCCGAGCTCAAGGCCGATATAGCCGCCTCCTACGATTCCCAGACGTTTGGGGGCCGATTCGAATTTCAGCGCCTCCGTCGAGCTTACGACCCGTTCGCCGTCGAATGGCAGAAACGGGAGCTGTACCGGCTCGCTCCCGGTAGCAAGCATGAGCGCTCCAGCGCTGTACCGTGTTGAGGTCCTGTCCGGATCGAGCACCTCGATTTCCCCGGCGGATTTCATGTGCGCAGATCCCCGAATCAGCCGCACACCGCTCCCCTCCATCAGCTTGCGAACGTTTTCAGTCAGACCGGAGACTATTTTTTCCTTTCGCTCCATCAACCGGGTCAGCTCGATTGAGACCCCTTCCACCCTGATTCCGTGTTGGCCAAGGCGGTTTTTTACAATGCTATAATGTTCCGTCGATTCCAGAAGAGCCTTGCTCGGTATGCATCCCACATTCAGGCAGACCCCTCCGGGGCGGGCATCTCTTTCGACACAGGCCGTCTTCATGCCCAACTCGGCCGCGCGGATGGCGGCAACATAACCGCCCGGCCCGGCGCCTATCACGATCAGATCAAATTTCTCAGGCATCCATATCTCCCTGCAGTGTTATATTTCCATCATGATGCGCTCGGGATTTTCGACGAAATCCTTGATCGTGCGCAGAAAAGTAACCGCCTGCCTGCCGTCGATTATCCGATGGTCATAACTGAGCGCCACATACATCATCGGCCGGATAACAATCTGCTGGTCCACCACGACAGGCCGGTCCTCTATCTTGTGCATACCAAGAATGGCGCTCTGGGGCGGGTTCAAAATGGGGGTACTGAGAAGCGAGCCGAAAACCCCCCCGTTGGTGATAGTGAAGGTACCTGCTTCAAGATCTGAGATATCAAGCTTGTTTTCCTCGACCTTTTTTGCGAAATCGGCAATCGCCCGTTCGAGAGCAGCAAACCCGCGCCCGTCGGCATTTCTGATTACCGGCACGACAAGGCCTCGCTCCGCCCCGATCGCCACGCCTATGTGATAATAGTTATGATAGACGATTTCATTTCCCTCGATGAAGGCATTAACTTCGGGCATTTCCTTCAGGGCGGCGACGCTTGCCTTGAGGAAAAACGACATTAGTCCAAGCCGGATTCCATGTTTCTGCCGGAACTCCTCCCCGAACTGTTTCCTGATCTCCTGCACCCGGCTCATGTCGATCTCGTTGAAAGTAGTGAGCATTGCGGTATTTTGGCGGACCTCCAGGAGCCTTGCAGCAATCCGCTGCCGAATCGGGGACATGGGTTTGCGGATAATTTCTTCGCGGGCAGGGTATACCCCTTCTTCCGAAGCAGATAAGGCACCGGGGTATTCCCGCTTTGGCGCCTGTTCCGCCGGTTTTTCAGGTGCATGCTGCTCAACGAAAAGCAGAACGTCTCCCTCGGTAATTCTTCCTCCGGGGCCCGTCGGCGTAACGGCGGAAAGGTCAACTCCGTTTTTCTCCGCCAGAGCGCGGACCGATGAGGAGATGATCGGCTTGGGGGGCGCCGGCTCATCTGATCGAGGCTCAGCGGCCTCTTCCGGTAGAGGCGGGGGAAAAGGTCCGGAGGCGAGCCGTTCCGGCGGTGCGGGCCGGGGAGTCTCAGGACCCGGGGCCTTGCTTTCTTCCGCAGGGGCTTTTTCCGACGGTTCGGGCGGTTTTTTTACACTCTGGACACTTTTCTGCGCCGCAGTCTCCTCGACCCGGCCGACGACCGCGCCAACCTTCACGGTCTGTCCCTCCGGGACAAGGATTCTCAAAACACCGTCAGCCGGCGCTGAAATCTCAAGGGTAACCTTGTCGGTTTCTATAACGAACAGGATGTCGTCCTTGCGGACCGATTCTCCGTCCCGCTTGAGCCACTGAGCAAGCAGTGCTTCCTGGACTGATTCGCCAACTTCGGGGATTTTGAGCTCGATCATGGCATCTCCTGGTTTGTAATGGTTCACTCAGATGTTAAGACCCAAACGCCGTTTCCAGCAGCATGTCCTGCTCTTGTCTGTAGGCGGCCAGGTAGCCGGAAGCGGGGCTTGCCGCCGGATCTCTTCCGATATAGGCTGGATCGTTACCGGTCAGGCTTTTTAGCCTGAATCGCATGAAATCCCATCCGCCCATGTTTTCAGGCTCCTCCTGGACCCAGTAGAACCCGGCTGCCGAGGAGTATTTGGATAGAGCATCCCTGAGTTGCGCTTCGGGAAAGGGATAGAACTGCTCGACACGCAGGATTGCCTTGTCCTTCACGCCGGAGGCTTTTCGCTTTTCGATCAGCTCGTAATATATTTTCCCGCTGCAAAAATATATTTTCTGCGCTTCTTCAAAACCGGGGTCTTCGATTACTTCTCTGAAATGGCCTGAAGAGAGTTCCGACAGGGTAGAAACCGCCTCTGGAAGCCTCAGGAGGCTTTTGGGAGTAAAGACGATCAGGGGCTTGCGGAGATTTCTGCGCATCTGCCTGCGGAGCAGGTGAAAATACTGTGCCGGCGTGGTCGGATTACAAACCTGCATGTTATCCTCTGCGCAAAGCTGCAGGAATCTCTCCATACGGGCGCTCGAGTGCTCGGGCCCCTGTCCCTCCAAACCATGAGGCAAGAGGATCGTCAGGCCGCTGAGCCTATGCCACTTGGACTCTGCGCTCGATATGAACTGATCGAAAACCGGCTGGGCGTTGTTTGCGAAATCGCCGAACTGGGCTTCCCAGATCGTCAAGGTGTTGGGGGCCGCCAGTGAATAGCCGTAGTCAAACGCAAGCACCGCTTCCTCGGAGAGCATGCTGTCGTAGACCATGAACGGGGCCTGGCCGGCAGAAAGATTGTTCAGAGGAACGTAGCGTTCTTCGGTGTTTATGTCGAACAGGGCACTGTGCCTCTGGCTGAAAGTGCCTCGGCCGCTGTCCTGTCCGCTGAGGCGAACCGGGGTGCTTTCTGTAACAAGCGAGGCGAAGGCAAGTGTTTCGGCGTCGGCCCAGTCAATGCCCTGACCCTGCTCCACTCTGCGGAGCCTTCTTTCGAGTATGCGCGCAAGACGGGGGTGAACGGCAAAGCCTTCGGGGAAAGAATTCAGTTTTCGGGCGAGTTTCAGAAGTTTTTCGCTGTTAACGCCTGTTTCAACGGGTTCGTGGGAATATTGGCCGCTTATTCCAGGCCAAAGGTCGTAAAATTTATCTTCGGGCATTTTGCAAAGCTTTTCGTGCGCTTTCGAGTAGGCGAGCTCCATGCACGCGTTTATGCCCTCGACGTAGTGGTTGAGTTCCTCCTCGGAGCCGATCCCGGATTCTGTCAAAGAATTGAAATAAATCTTGTAGAGAGGGGGCCGGTCCTTGATCCTGGCGTACATTTGGGGCTGAGTGTAATAAGGCTCGTCTCCCTCGTTGTGCCCGTACCGCCTGTAGCAAACCAGGTCGATTACGACGTCCTTTGCGAACTGCGTCCGGTAATCCAGCGCCAGTTTCACCACGTGAAGGGCCGCTTCAGGATCTTCGCCGTGTACATGAAAGATCGGCACCATGAGCATCTTGGCTATGTCAGTGGCATACCGGGTGGATCGAGCGTGCTCGGGAAGCGTGGTAAACCCGATCTGGTTGTTGATGACCAGGTGAAGCGTCCCCCCGGTAGAATAGCCTTGCAACTGCGACAGGTTGAGGGTCTCGGCCACAACTCCCTGGCCCGCAAAGGCCGCATCCCCATGGATCAGAACGGGAAGCACCTGTTGGCGGCCTTTTTCTCCAAGGTGTTCCTGTCGTGCGTATGCCAATCCTTCGAGCACCGGGTCAACAGCTTCCAGATGGCTCGGGTTGTTTGGGATCAATACTGTCAAATACCGGGCGTCACCCAACTCCAGGTCGGCCATGTATCCTCTGTGGTACTTGACGTCCCCTGACCCGTAAAGCGACTCAGGGTCATAATGCTCCTCGAATTCGCAGAAAAGATGTTCATAGAGTTTATTTAGAACGTTTACCTGTATATTTAGGCGCCCCCGGTGCGCCATTGCCATAAGGATTTCGCGGCAACCTCCCTGCCAGGCATATTTCAAGAGGGTGTCAATCATCGGTATGATGATCTCGGCCCCCTCGAGTGAGAAACGTTTCTGGCCGACGTACCGGGTGTGGAGGAAGTGCTCAAAAAGAGTAGCCTGACAGAGCTTATTGAGGATTCCGAGCCTTTCGGCCTTAGTGAACCGGGGTCTGTTTCGCGATGGTTCCATGCGCTCCTGGAGCCAGAGCCGCTCGTCAGGGTCCTGAAGGTGCATGTACTCAATGCCGATCGACCGGCAGTAGGTCTCTTGAAGCGCCGATATAATCTGCCTCAGCGGAGTCTCTTGCCCGAACAGCGTGGCCGGAGTGTAGAAAAGCCGGTCAAGATCCTCTTCCGAGAGACCGAAGCCGGAAAGGGCGAGCAGCGTATGCGAGTCGGCACATCTGTCCAGTGGGTCCAGGCAGGTCAGAATGTGCCCCAGATCCCGGTAGCGATAGATAAGTTCCTGTACGCTGCACTGCCTCAATAATTCGTTCTTGTCGCAAAAGCCTGCGCTCACCTGTTCGCGGCGGGCCGCAAGCTCAAAACCCTCGAAGAAAATCCGCCACTCACGGCTAACGTTCTCCGGGTCCGATTTCCATTTTTGATATTCCGAATCTATGAAGTCTGCATGGAGGCTAAGGGAGTAATTCATGGGCAAGATAATCCTCGCAATATGGACTTGGCCAGGCAGCAGGGCCGCACGCAGAGTTCCGCGTCGAGATCCCCGGATCAGAGCCTGCCCCCATAAGCGCTTAAATAAAGATGTGCAACTACAAGGGAAAAGCCCGTCATTCCGGCGCAGGCCCATAGCCATCTACTTAAGAGTTGACAGGCAGAACATTCGTCTGCCGCACCCTTTCCTCGTGCCTCCTTGGTGTTCTTCGTGCTCTTCGTGGTTGCTAGCTTAAAATGATTTTCTCACCACGAAGGAGGAGCGCAGCAGGGTGAAGAGCACGAAGGTTCTGTCGAGCCTGCCCTGGGTACCTCGCGGAGCGTGGAGATAAAAGCACCACATAGCGCCTTACAGCCGCCTGACATTAAAGCAAGCAGTTTCACCCCGCTGCGCTCCCTCTTCGTGATAAAGACAGCCTCGGTCAACCAAAACACAAAGGAGGAACGAAGAGCACGAAGTGTTCGCCCCGACACATCCGCTAAAGTTGACGGCAATGGGCGCAGGCCGGAATCCAGCATCTTTGGTTTTTATTGTAAAATCAATAGGTAAAGACACTGGACCCCGGCTTGCGCTTAGATCACTACAATCTTTATCGGGGTTCTAGTAAATTCAACCACTTACGCTCTTAGTCATATACCTCCGGCCAAGCCGGAGGCCTGGAAAATCATGGACCGCTCAAAGCGGTTGGCGGTACTTGATAGCTCCGAGAATATCAGCATGGTCTTTGACTACCGCGCCATCGTCATTCCGGCGGCGCTTTTGAGCCCGAATCCAGCAGATTTTCGCAGGTTGGTATACAGCTTTAGCCAGCGCTTCAAATTGCCAACCGATACCTTTAAAGGCCCTGACGAGACACAAGAACCTGGATTCCGGCCTAAGCACTGCCGGAATGACGACCTGACTCCCGGAAATGTCAAACTCTGGGAGTCCCCCGGCAGAGCCGGAGGATTACCCTGTTATTTAAGCGCTTATGGGCCTGCCCCGGCGCCGGCCTCGCTAACGAGTTGTCGGGGTCACCCGAGGCATGCCTCTGCAGGCACATCCCCTGGGACGATTCCGGAAGATCCGTTTAATTGCGCCCGATGGTTAAGCGCAAAGCCGCATGCCTTGATTGCTCAGTTTCAGCCTAAGAGATAGCTATCATAGAGTTGATGTCAAGAATGAGAGCATTCAATGCGGGACTTCAAAGCGCCCTGAACCTTCAGCAGACGAATGGTCAAGCGCAATTGGGAGGAATAAAAAAACGGATTCACCAGTTATGTGAACGTACGCATCGCAACACGAGCCCGCTATTCCTTGAGATTTTGTACGTTTTCGCCATACGGCATCGACGCGCTCTCGTCCCTGTCCGACACTATCAGCTCCGCAGCAATTCCCGCCGCGGCCGTGATCAGTTCGCGGCAAAACAGGGCACGATCCTCGCTAAGCCAGTTTGTCTGCCACTTTGCCGTCAACTCCCTGCACAGGGTGTGACCGTTCTGAGCCTTGAACCGATTCGGAATCTGGTTAAACAATCTGTAGAGGCCGGGCTTGCCGGAGAGCTGCTGCCTGGCTTTCTTTATGGCCTCTTTACCTTCACCCTCGGGAAGAGAGAACCTTCCGTGGACTGCGCCTACCGCCATGACCGCACCGCTGATCGCTCCGCAAGTGTCGCCGTAAAGCCCTATTCCACCGCCGAAGCCCGTTGCAAGTTTTCCTACCTCGGGAGGCAGCCCGGTGTCTATCAGGGACAAAACCGCTTCGGTAACACACTCGGCGCAATTGTACCCCAGAGAAAAATTCTTCCTGGCCCGCTGCTTTATTTCTTCGATTTTCTCTTGTCCGGTCATCGTTTAAGTCCTTTCGATGTAAGGCAACTCCACGCAAAGGTGCAGTTTGAGCAACAATTTCGAGCCCTCTTCCAAACCGTTCTCATTATCAAATATAACCTTCACATACAGGAATCTAAAAAGCAAGCGGCGTATCAAGGGAACCCGCCTCAAAGATACGCTAAACACTGCCTGCTCCCCTATGTTTTAATCGATTGACATATTTTGAAAAACTTGATACGTAAGATTCTCGGAACTATGCCGTTCTCAAGCCAGCCAGTGGCTTGCAGGGGCGCCGGAAGGCGCCTTTTATGTTTTCTTGTTCTACGCTCTCTTGCAAGGCGGACACAAACATGGGACATGACAGCGACGGACGCGTTATAATGGAAGCCAAAGGCATCCAGGCCGCGCTTGAGCGCCTCTCGGACGAGATAATAGCCTCCAGCAGGGAACCCGGCAAGCTTGCGCTGGTAGGCATTCATACCGGCGGTGTGTTTCTGGCCAACAGGATTGCGGCGATTATATCAGACAAACTGGGAGCCCCTGTACCTCTTGGCACACTCGACATCACCCTGTACCGGGACGACTGGACGCGCCTGCACACTCAGCCTGTACTGAAGGGAACAAACCTGCCGTTTCGTATCGATGACCTGGAAGTTGTCCTTATTGACGACGTGCTCTACACCGGAAGAACGATCCGCGCCGCCCTGGACGCCCTCATCGACCTCGGCCGCCCAAGGAGGGTCCAAGTGGCGGTGCTTGTGGACAGGGACCACAGGGAACTGCCCATCTTCGGCCAGTTTGTGGGGATCGCCCTGGATACCAGAGCCGAAGAGAAGGTAAACGTCCTCCTTTTCGAAAAGGACGGGGTGGACAGGGTGGTGGTGGAAGGGCCGAAAAGACATCCCCGGAAAGCAAGGACCTGATATCCGATATCCACCATCGGTTGCGGGGGTGCACGACCGATTTGTGTTTGAAAAACCCCGCCCGGCATGCTAAACATCAAGAGTCGAGCGGGAGTAGCTCAGTTGGCTAGAGCATCAGCCTTCCAAGCTGAGGGTCGCGGGTTCGAAGCCCGTCTCCCGCTCCACTTCTACGCGAATCGCGGTTTCCATCCCCCACGCTATCCCCCACACTCTCGATCAAAATGGAGGTTAAATTCGTTTCCCACTGTCTACGTCACATGTGGTTTCCTGAATCAGATGCTTCTTTTGATTGTGGGGGACGTTGTGGGGGGCTCTTTGCTGCCGCGCAAAAAACCAAAACTTTACCCTTAAAAAAAGAGGAAGCGAGTCCAACTTCCCTCGCTGCGATGACGCAAAGCAGGACCCTCCCAGAATGCCCCGGAATCGACTTTCACAGGCCAAGCGGCAAACTGAATATCGTTCTATCTGCGGATTCCCGGACAGTAATTCGACTCCCACTGTGATACCGGGACCCTGACTAACTCCATACGGACGTTTGAGTATGTCTTCCTTTAATGCGCCATGGACTTGGGACTCCTGGCCGATTTAAGGGCTGGCGGGGGGGCAATTGGTTCAGTGTTCGAATCGCATGCCCTGTTCGAGGTTGTCGCACAATTTTTGGAGTTTTAAACCGGCGTTCACAGGTATTGTGTCCTTTCCGAAACGCGAAGAAGCTTCCTTCCGAAGTGGTATAAACCGGAATAATGCATCAACTTCTGCGCCATGCACCCAAACTGCATATTGAGATCGCATTTTTGCCTGAAAAACTTCCGTTGCGTCCCTGAAACCTTAAAAACCATACGATTTTCAGATCGGACATGCAAGAGATATCTCAGTTGTTTGAGGCCGGTTCATCCCGGCACTTTCGGCCCGACACCGTAGTGCCGTAGCGCATGGCCCCGTGATACTTTTTGTGGCACTATTAAACTCCAGCTAGAAGGAAAGTTTAGTTGACATTTCGAGAGGATGTGCTATTGGAAATGCTTGAGGGAGTTTCTTATCATCGAAGAAGATGCCTAGACCCCTTGCCTTAGGGATCTCGGCGATTGCCTTGAGCGCATAGTTAGTTGATAAACCACCGAAGCGCTTGTGGCCGTCAGCGCCGGCAAAGTGTTTTGAAAGTCTTCGGTAAAGAACGCAAAGGGCGATGTACAAAGGGCCATTCCCTATTTCAAATCGCTCCCATGTCGTGTAGTAAATTTACTGCCTATTCTATATGCCTAGTGAGGGCCTGCTCCATGAACACTGAACAACCACCCCAAAAATCAGCAGACATATTAAAGCATCCTCTAACTGTTCTTCTTGTAGGAACATTACTTGGTTCTATCCTTATTCCTTTGGGCTCTAACTTTCTTGCAACCCAGAGAATAAGGCGCGAAGCACGACAGGATCTCGTTAGACGTGTTCTCGAATACGATACAATGACACGCCAGGCTCTACTATCGCTACATACACGATTAAATTTATTCGATGACAAAATGCAGTCGTTTCACCCGAACACAACTGTGCTCCTAGCGGAACAAGGCAAGCTTTATGAATCAGCAGTCAAACAGTACTTAGCATTCGATAACAGCCTCTGGACGACGCCGGAACAAATCGTGAACGAACTCCGCTTGCGTCGTTTGGCACCAGAAGAGAGTATCGTGGCTATCAAGGGCTACTTCAGTGAATATCATCATTACGTATGGAGTGCGCGTGATTCACTTATGATACTCTGGACGGCTTGTGTGAACTCTGATTATTCCCCAGGTGATCCTAATATTCAGAAGCTAATAGTTGACGCCAAAGACTATCGAAATACTTTAGAAAACGAAGGGGTTGCATTAATACTCAAGGCTGCCCATAAGATTCAGGAGCAGGTATGGTAGGCCCTAGAATCAGATGGGGGCCAACTGCGCGCATGCAGCTTTCCCTCACTCTGACGAAATTGCGACATAATATCAGATGGTTGGGATGAACGCAGAAGAGAGAGGGGTCAAACCTACACTTTTCACGCCCCAAGCTCCCTCTCAAGCATTCCAAAAGATTTGCTCTGTTTCATCTCCCCTGCTGCAACCAGTCTGACTGCCCCGCCATTGTCAGGAGTGTAGGTGTGACCCCTCTCTTTCATCAGCATTGATTTTCAGGGCGCAAAGATCACCAGCAATACGGGTTTTCTTCTCATCAGGGAGATCGATCAGCGGTTCAACATTCTCAGTGGTCCCGCCTCCCAAATTGATGACCCAAGATCGCATCGCCATACGGATCATGCGATGCTCCAACTGCTTCGTCAGAGAGTCTATCAGGTTGCGGCAGGCTATGACGATTGCAATGACGCCAATCACCTGAGAGTAGACCCTGCACTTCGGCTGGCCTTGGGTAAAGAACATGGAAGCGGCGCCAGCCAATCCGCACTCTGCCGGTTCGAGAACAAGATTCTCGCAACAGGCCAGGGTTTGAAAGCCCTTGAAAATGCCATCAGCCGGTCCGCCGACACCCTCCTTCGGCGCAGAAACAAACGGCGGCTCATCATCGATGTAGATTCCACCGAAGATCCCGTGCACGGAAACCAGGAGGGTGCAGCGTTTAACGGTTATTCCCACCAGGTCTGCTATCACCCTCTGTTCTGTTTGACCAACAAAGGTGATCTTTTGAGCGCAAGACTGAGACCCGGCAATGCGCACTCAGCCGATGGGGTCCTGGATCTTATCTCCCCTCTTGTTGAGCGCTACCGGTCTTGGTTCAAGCAGTTTGGCTGCGGGGGGATGCGGCTTTTGCCTGTCCAGACCTGTATGAGTTTTGTGAAAAGAAGCGAATCACTTATTTCATTCGTCTTCCGGCCAACAACAGCTTGAAGAAGATCGCCCTGCCTCACCTGAAGCGGCCCGCCGGTCATCCTCTAAAGAGGGGCGTTCAGGTAAGGGGGATTGAGTTTCATTACCAAGCGGAGAAATAGAATAAACCGCGAAGGGTTGTCTGTAAAATCGAATGGCACATGGGTGAACTTTTCCCCCGTGTCGGATTTATTGTGACTAACTCCAGCATAGCAGCAAAAAAGGTAATTACGATCTACAATGGACGGGCTGAGATCGAAAATCGGATAAAAGAGGGAAAGAATACCCTTAGATGGGACAAAACGAGTTGCCACCGATTCGCAGCCAATCAAGCAAGGCTTCTCGTCGGATGCCTTGCCTACAATCTGCTGCACATGATTCGGGATGCGGCATTCTGGGGCGAGAGCGTCAAGCCGTCCATAGACTCGATAATCAAGCGGCTGGTAAAGGTTGGGGCCAGGGTGGTCTACCATGCAGGGAGGTGGCATATCCATGTTGCTACGGCTTTTCCTCTCGCTCGGTACTATCGGATTCTATTCGCCTGAACCCTTCAAGTCGGACAGGCGGGAAGCAGGTTATACAAAACTCCGGAAATGGAGGTGCGCCCTGAAAACGCAAAAACCGGTCCCATCGACGTATAACTTGCGTATTCAAACCGGAGATTGTATGCTTTTTCCGGTCTGAGGCGCGCAAATGATGTTTTTTCGGGTGAAGACCCGACCCGAAAATGCGGTTGGGATGGTTGGCACTGAAGTTGGTGCATTATTCCGGATAAAAAATCCACTTAACCGATGGAATTGGGGTCAGCCAGAGAGAGGAGGTGAGGGGAAATCTAATGAAAAACGGTGAGAAAATGGTTTCTCGCCAACTAGAAAATGCCCTCGCTAAGCTCTTTCCCTCCCGGGCTGCAACCTCGGGGATCGAGCCTCTCCAGGGGAGGGCACATTTTCATTAGCAACTCTGTACTCCCTGAAAGCCTGTTTTGTCAAGGGTTTTCAGCCTGCCTTGAAGGAAGAGAGTCATGTCGAAAAAACTGTCTTCTCGCCTGCTTTCCCTGATGTTCGCTTTTGTTTTCGTGCCGTCGAGTTTATATGGAGCAGCTGCGCTTCTCTTCGATGACTTTGTCGGAACCATTGTCAGTTCCACTAATTGGCATATACCAACATGGGTATCCTCAACTGATGGGACTTATGTAGGTAGAACTCAGTTTAAATGTACGCAAAATGCTCCGCTTCCGCCAACTCAAAGCGGCAATGCCGTCATTGACCTTGAAACCTACAACCCAACTGCGCTACCGTGTTGTCCCTCTTTTTATGGTACGGATCTGATAAGCAATCAGTTATTTTACCTGGACCAGGGCGTTGACATCAAGGTGCGCGCTAAAATGAACACCACTCAGACCGGCCTCGTAGGGGGAATATTTTTGTACGCTCTTGTGCCGGGAAGCACCACGAATCGTGATGAAATCGATTTCGAACTTCTTACGAATCTGCCAAACCAAGTGCTGACAAATATTTACAGCGACGAGTCTCAGGGTGCTGGAAATCCCGGATACGTGCTCATTAATGCCATTTCGATACAGGACTACCATACATATGAAATCCAGTGGCTTGGCAACCAGGTATCCTGGTTAATCGATGGGGTTCTAGTCCGGACAGCGGCAACCAACGTGCCGGCAGGGCCAATGTATTTACACCTCAACATGTGGGCGCCGGATTCAAGTTTTACGGACGCATATGACGGTTCCCTGCAGCCTACGACGTCGCCCAGTTTGGACCAGACTTTTTCGATGCTTGTCGACTCGGTTACTGTAACCTCCACGTCCAGCGGCACACTCCTTTGGCATGGAACAGGCGGGTCTGTGAGCATCTGGACCCTGGACCCGTCAGTTAGTTATTTAGGCTCTGTGGCGTACGGTCCATATCTCGGATGGACTCCCGGCAGTTACGTCCCCCCCGACGGTCCTCCACGGCTTCTTTGGACCACCGCTTCAGGACAAATAAGCATCTGGCGCTTCGACTCATCGGACAACTACACAGGCTCCGTGGTTTATGGCCCTTACTCCGGATGGGCGCCCGGTAGTTACTTTGCGAACCCTGACGGAACCGGGCGGCTGGTCTGGACCACAAGTTCAGGCGAAATAAGCATCTGGCGCCTGGATTCCATGGATAACTATACAGGCTGTGCCGTCTATGGCCCTTATGCCGGTTGGACGCCTGGGAACTATTCGCGAAACCCTGACGGAACCGCTCGTATTTACTGGACCACAAGTTCGGGCGAAATAAGCATCTGGCGCCTGGATTCCATGGATAACTATACAGGCTGTGCCGTCTATGGCCCTTATGCCGGATGGGCGCCGGGGAACTATTCGCGAAACCCTGACGGAACTGCTCGTATTTACTGGACCACGGTCTCAGGCGAAATAAGCATCTGGCGCCTGGATTCCATGGATAACTATACAGGCTGTGCCGTCTATGGCCCTTATGCCGGATGGAAGCCAATCGATTTAAAGTAAGCCCGGCGGCAGGTGGGCAAAAGTGCATCAATGTGTAGAAGGATGCACTGCGAAATCCGCACCCCAAGACAATTTAAGACCAGGTTCGGCGGCCTCTTTCTCTTTTTGCCTTACCTCCATGAGATCGGTCTCGACGAGATACTCGATAAGGCAGGTTTGCCAGTGTATATAGAGAGAGGGGTCAAACCTACACTTTTCACGCCCCAAGCTCCCTCTCAAGCATTCCAACAGATTTGCTCTGTTTCATCTCCCCTGCTGCAACCAGTCTGACTGCCCCGCCATTGTCAGGAGTGTAGGTGTGACCCCTCTCTTTCACGCTTGGCAAGCGAAGGGTTTGCTGTTTCAGATCCTCCGAATTCCGAACTTCAAGGCCGGCATCCCCAAAACATATGTAACCTGTCGGCCACGGGTAAAGGGGTGCAATTGGAAATTACAGTGGGATTGCGCCGGCAAATGTTTTCGGGCCTGACGATAAGGGGCAGGAAAAATCGCACGAAGGTCTTCCATAGGTTTGTGGAAACAATACAGCGGGTTTTGAGATGAGTGCTTCACTGGAAATCTACTTCGAAGGACCGCTTTTCTCAGAAGCCGAAAGAGACTGGACACGAGCCACTATCAGGGGAATTGAATCCCTTGCTGAATCCGATGATTGAGTGTTCGTGTGATTGGGTTGTGAGGTTCAGGGAGGAGTTGATGGAAACGGTTTCTGATCTCTTCCGATTTATGGCTCCCGGAGGGGATTCCCCTTAATCTGAAGTCATATTCCCAAGATCGTCATTGTGACAGCTATTCCGATCACAAACCCTGCCAGGCCACCGATCATTCCCAAGACGGCCGCAGCATTTTTCCAATGATGATTATCCATAAATATTCCCAGCTTCAAGATAGGATAGCCAATAATAACCGATCCTGCGCATCCGCCGATCAGTATCAACAACAACTTGCCAATTCCGATGATCCACGCAGCCATTAGGTCTCCTTAATCATTTCGCGCCGGGCCGGAGGCCCTCAGTCCTCCTTCTTCCGCCTTCCGTCTTCCTACCTCCGCCATCCGCCCTTCGTTCTAAAGGGTCCTGAGGTTTGCCAGCTCAGTCCTCCGTGGCGCGTACAACCCGGCGACACACCACTCCAAGATTGCCCAGCGCCGGGCCGGAGGCCCTCAGTCCTCACTCCTGTCTCCTGTCTCCTGAGTCCTCAGTCTTCACCCCTTCCTGCTTCCTGCTTCCCGCTTCCCGCTTCCCGCTTCCTGCTTCCCCGCGCGTCAGCGCGACCTTTTCTCCTACCACAAATTCCGGGCCAGGGGATGGTCTATCCTGGAATTTAGCGCAATGGCCCCGAACTCGCAGCCGGACCGGCACACTCCGCACCCCTGGCATCGAAGAGGGTCGATGGACGCCTTCTTATTCAAGACGGAGTAGCAGATTGCTCCAAACTGGCATAGCGAAATGCAGGACCGGCACCCGGTGCAGGATCCCTGAAGTACTTCGGCCACGTACTCGCCTCGAAAAAAGATTTGCAGCCCGTACCGATAGCAAAGCATGGCAAGGCAGTCGGAGCGGTCGCAATTGCATATCGCTCCGATAAATGGTGTCTTGAAAGTCCACAAGGTATGTATAAGGCCGTTTTTTTCGAACGAGCGGTGCAGTTCCAGGGCTTCCTCGGCAGTAAGGCGTTCGAAAAGCTTTTCTTCCGGCCCCGGCTTGAAAGATTCCAGGAAAGCTTCCTTTACATTTAACAGCTTTTCCGCGTCGATGCCCAGGCAGAAGCAGAAGCTGTTGTCTGTCCTGCCCGTTTTGTTCTTGCGGCAAACGCAGGGGACGCGGACGATAGAGTTCGCAAGGGCCAGCACTTGTCCAATATCCTCGATAGGGACTACCTGGCCGAAGTGGTCCCTGCGCTGTCGCTTTTCGACTGCCGCGTACTTCAGGTTCCTTGCCCAGGAGGGCGCCCGCATTGCTCTCAGAAAATCCTTTTCATAATCCGCATTCGTGGTTTCGCGTATGAAGTCAGACAGGTAGCGGCGCCTTTTCATGTCCGAGAGCAGTTCCGCAGCATAGTTTTCCGCCCTGAGGTACCACTTTTTTCCTTCCCCATGCTGATGGCAAAATTGGCACATTATATCCTCCAGTGGAGACTTAAACGGAGAGTGATAAACCAACTTATACAATTGTAATTGATTGAATTCAGCCAATTTCCCGAACTGGCTGCTTAAGGGTCCAGGCGGGTTCGAAGCCCGTCTCCCGCTCCAATTCTACAAAAAGCACACCGCCTGTGTCCAGCAACATGCCCAACACCCAGGGTCAAAACCCGGTTCAGCCCTCGATTACCGGGCCGCCTGATACTAAGTAGCGTTAAAAGTGGCCCTGATAACTCCAGGCTCTGCCAGGTGGGGAAAAGTTTCCCTTCGATCTCAAGGCTCCGCCAGGCGTACACGCGCAAGCGCGTGTGGCCGAGCGCAATATCTCTACGCTCCGCGAGGCGGAGGGGGTGTGGGGGGCGTAGCTCCCCGCGCTTTTCAAAAACATCAAGAGTCCAAAATATTCTTGCCAAATCGAAATGTCACACTAATATAATTTCGGCATATTACGGAAGAAGTATCCGCTACGCGTGCGTCCGGAAATGAACCCAAATAATGCGCAAGGCTTGAGCTTGGCAGGGTGCTGAAAAAGGCGCTGCTGGTGGGAAAAGAACCTTAAAAGGACGTGCGATTTCGTCATTCCGGCGAAAGCCGGAATCCAGAGCTTTTTTGAGCTATTTGATTTTTAAAGTAAAACACTGGACCCCGGCCTTCGCCGGGGTGACGGCCCCACGGAGTTTTTACTGTAAAGTGGGAATTCCCATCATTTTTCAGCACCCTGTTGGGAATTCAATGGAATCTGAGGCCCTACTGAGTATTCGGATCGAATTGGGTCCTCTGCCCGCTCACCCTTGATTAGAGGCTATGCAAGATGCCACCTCCGGTTGTTATTACGATTGCCCGTGAACTTGGCAGCGGCGGATCTTACATCGGTAAACAGGTCGCAAGGCGGCTGGGTTATGCCTATATAGATCGGCAGATCCTGCAGCAGGCTGCCGGAGAACTCGGCTTGGAAGAAACTGAGCTCGAGGACAGGGACGAGCGCGTGCAAAGCTTCTGGGATAAGCTCATCTCCGTTTTTGCCCTGGGGGGCGTGGACGGCATCTACACTCCGCCGCAGCGTTGGGTTTCGGATGAACAACTGGTCGAAACCGAGCAGCGCCTGATCTGCGAATTGGCAGTCAAGAGGCCCTGTGTCGTGCTTGGCCGTGGTGGATTCCACCTTCTTCGCGGGCGGGCGAAATTACTGAACGTATTCGTTCATGCGCCTCTCAGCTTTCGTATACAAAGGGTCATGAACATATATCGGGTCGATAGCAAGCGGGAGGCAGCCGAGATGATCGATCGTTCCGACCAGGAGCGAACCCGCTATATTAAATCTTTCACCGGCTTTGACCAGTTTGATGCCCGCAATTACCACATAACGATCAACACGGGGCTGGTCGACTTCAGCACTGCCGAAGAAATGGTCGCATCTTTAGCCGCAGGCCTGAGGGAAGAAGGGGATTGGCCTTGGGTAAACGACCCGGCCTGACACTGTGAATTTTTTTGTGCAAGCATCCGGCGGGGACTGAGGAAACAGTACTGAGGACTGAGGACTGAGTACTGAGTAAAAAGCGGCGACCCCGCGCACGCAGCCACGCAGAGAAGCAGGGCTGAGGACTGAGGACTGAGTAAAAAACGGCGACCCCGCGCGCACAGCCACGCAGAGAAGCAGGGCTGAGGACTGAGGACTGAGCAAAAGCGGCGACCGTGAGCGCAGCCATCCAGAGAAGCAGGACTGAGGACTGAGCAAAAGCGGCAAACCCGCGCACGCAGCCATGCAGAGAAACAGGGCTGAGGACTGAGGACTGAGCAAAAGCGGCGACCGTGAGCGCAGCCATCCAGAGAAGCAGGACTGAGGACTGAGCAAAAGCGGCAAACCGTGCGCGCAGCCATGCAGACCGTGCAGACGGAAAATGTGGTGCGGTTGGAGGCAAGCGAAATGCTAAGGGCATCAGAAAGTCAAGCTGCAATGGTGTCAAGGTCTCTCTCTCAGCCCTCAGTCCTCGTCACCCCGGAAGTTTCCAGTCCGGGGCCTCAACCCTTATACCAGGTTGCGTTCAGGAAAGTATCGAGTGATATCTGGCGGAGCATCGAGATTATGTGGCGCGGCGGCGGCCTCTCCGGCCCACCGCCGCGAGCGCCGAGCGCTCGGCACTCACGCGCCTGCGCGTGATGCCGAATCCTGGCGGGTGCGGGGGAAGCTTTCCCCCGCTCAGTTCGGGGTTATTCGCCGCTCTTTGAACGCAACTTGGTATTAGCCCTCAGTCCCCAGCCCTCAGTCCTGCTTCTGTGCAAGGCTGCCCGAGAAGACCTCCGGCTACTTCAGGCAAGCCTCGACCGCTTTCAGGCAAACCTCGTAGTTGGGTTCGTTCGCGATTTCGCTTACAATCTCGATATGCCTGATCGTGTTGCCTTTATCGATCACGAAAACGGCCCTCGCCAGCAAACGGAGGTCCTTGATCAGTATTCCGTAGGCCAAACCGAAATTTGCGTCCATGTAGTCGGATAAGGTCGTCACATGAGAGACCCCCGCGGCGCCGCACCACCTTTTCTGGGCAAAGGGGAGATCCATGCTGATGGTGAGCACGGCTACATCATCTCCCAATTTCCCCGCTTCCACGTTAAAGCGGCGCGTTTCGACATCGCAGACGGGAGTATCCAGAGAGGGCACTGCCGAAATGACCACTACCTTGCCCTTATAGGAAGCAAGTCCGGTCTTGGCAAGACTGTTATCCACCACGTTGAAATCCGGGGCTTTATCACCCACCTTCAATGCGGTTCCCACCAGTTCGAGCGGCTTTCCGCGCATAGTCACGGTTCTTTCCATGATTTTTCTCCCTGTAGGTGTGTAATTTTACAGATTTGAAGCGTGAATAGCTCTGGAAGCGGATTTAAGGAGCTGGGGACCCGGAGTCAAGACCGCGCCGGTCAATTTTCCCGGTGCAATTTCGAAGAGTACTAATGAATTGCATCAGGCATCTGCTAAACTGCGGCTTCAAAATGAAGCTTAAAATAGTTGTAGAGGTTCTACTGTCCTGAGTCATTAATTAGTTCCCGAATTAAGGGTAGGGTGGGCAAAAGCAGAGCGTTGCCCACCACTGATTGGTGGGCACATAAAACGTGCCCACCCTGCGAAAATTATGCAATGAACTTGTGACTCAGGACACTACACAAGGAGCAAACGGTGGTGTTGGCAACGTTGCGGTTCAGGCGCTCGTGCGAGCGAGCAGCGAAGCGAAACTCTAAGCTCGGGGCGCCTGCAAGCGCGTGTCAAGTGCCTGCTGTAAGCTGAAGAGCCGCATTAGTAGCTTGGTCAAGAATACTCCAGATAGTATCAACCCATTCTCGGTGTTCTGGTTTCATTAAGACAGAACGCAGGCACGTTATTGTGTTGCGGTCGGGTTCCATGTGGGCTGCATGAAGATCAAACAACTTAACCGGCAAATTGGCCAATGCAAGATAGAGTTGACGCTGTTCGGCCTCGGCAAAAATCTGGCGCGCAATCTCGCAGGCTTGGCTCACCCGTGCGGCCTGCGGCGCCCAGATAACGATATCGAGTTCTGGCGCGAAGGCAGTGAGGAAGCGCGGATCGGCCCTGAGCTTGAGATAAAGCTCTAGGGCGGCCTCGCGCGAACTTTGCAGTCCTCGGGCAAATTCACCGCCTTTCGCTAAGGGGAGCAGTTTCTGCGTGGCCCACAATCCGACCGCGGCTGCCCCGGCCCTGGAGCATTCCAGGCTGATTTCACCGAGGTGCAGCTCATTCGAGCTGAAGTAAGAATACGGCGAGTCGTGCTTGTAGAAACGGCCGACGCTGGGATCCTTGAACAACACACAACCACATCCGTAGGGTTGCAAACCGTGCTTGTGCGGGTCAATGACGATGGAATCGACCTCTGGAAGCAAGTCGTACACGCGGCGCGTTTCGGACGTCAAGTTATCGGCCAGTCTGAAGTAGCCGCCATAAGCCGAATCGGCGTGGATGCGGAAACCATAATGCTCGCGTAGATCGAGCAGTTCGGGCAGGGGGTCGATTGAGCCGGTGGCTGTTGTGCCGATGGTGGCTACAACGGTGCCGATCCCGCCCCGATCGAGACGCCGTTTCAGCGCTTCGAGATCCAAGCGCGCCCACCGGTCGCAGGGAATGGCTTTATATTTCAGTTTGAGGACGGCGCTGATGCGACTGTGGGTATAGTGCGCCTGTTCTGAGGCGACAATGCGGCTGGCCGGGCTGAGGCGATTGGCTACCCAGAGCGCTTCCAGATTGGCCATCGTACCGCCACTGGTCAGATGACCGAGATACGTTTCCCAACCCAACATTGCGGCAATTTCGCTCACGGCTTCTTTTTCCATGCGGGAACTGGCGCGTCCGCCGTCGAGCGCATGGTTGTTGGGGTTGATCCACATTGCCAACATCGAAGCGAGCCGCGCCACGGGGTGGGGCGGTTTGAGCATTTGTCCGGCATAGAGTGGGTGAAAGTAAGGGTAATTGTCGCGCAGGCGCTCGGCGACCTCGAGGATGACGCGCTCAATAGGCTGGGTATCTGGAACTGCGGCACTTGCCGGCGGCAAGCTGGAAAAGCCTGCCTCCAACCTGTCAAGCGCGTCCCGCAGGATGCATAGCGAATCCTTTTCTAAAATGGAAATCGAAGAGTTTTCCACAGTTTGGTCTTTCTTCAGTAAAGCAGGGAAGCCCCGGCGAGAGGTCCCACCACCATTATAAAGCTGCCGGACGCATTCCACTGCTAACCTTTGTATACTTCCGGATGGACCTTTTCAAACTTATCGGATCCGGCATCAGTAATATAAGGATTCGCACGTCGTTCACGCGCATCCTCGAGTTCTTTCTCGACGACGAGTGCAGCGATAAGCGGCATTCCGATCCCTACTATTCCTAACCGTCTGAGAAAAATCGCCCACCCGATGAAAAAGGAGATACCCGCAGTAAAGTTTGACCCAGGAGTATTGAGATGTCGACATGAGTTTCGAATTTTTTTTTGGGCCCCCCCTTGCATTTTCTGCAGTGTGACCATATACTGATTACAAATGGCTACCCGGCGGAAGGGACGGCCAGGCTGTGAGCAGTCCGCATCCTCGCAGCCGCGCTGCCAAGCTTAAAAAGCTTGGCTTTTTTTATTTTAACCTCTTGAGTTAGGTGGCCACGGCAATTCATGTTCATCCCGATGTGAGAGGCCGCAAAAAATTAATGCGGTTGGGAAGAGAAGATCTCACAGCGGTTCCCGGGTAATCGCCAAACACGGAACAATTCTAGTCGGATTATTAAGGAAGTATGGGAATACGGCAAGAGTATTTTCCCTTTTCCCGACATGCTATTGGAATGTGTTGTTCTCTCAATCATTCTCTCGCCGAGTACTCTTGCCAATAATTGCTTGTTTTCATTGATGTTTTTAAATGCTCCGCAGGTGGCTGCTTTGGATGTCCTTCTTCGACATAGTGTTGAAGCCTGGCCTGACATGCTGCCAGGGGCTCAGGTGCGGTCGCAAACAGACGTGGTGAAAAAGGAGGTCACGACCGCTTTCGTTGATGGTGGCTGATCGAAATCGATTGACCTTTAACGGGGAGAAATAAAATGGCACAGAGCACTGTACCGTATCAAAAAATGGTTGACGAGGCCGTTGGGGCCACGAAGTCCGTCTTCAACGTGATCAAGCAGAAAAGGGGCGGGACTTTCACCTTTGACCACTGCAAGCCTTACGTCGACGCCGTTAACAAGATGAAACCGGCCGAAGGTCAGAGCAAGGAGGTTTTTGACCTGCACGTGAAATCCGTCAACGCGCACTACGAGATCCTCACCGGTCTGACAAAGACTATCCGGCCGGAGGATGATCCTTTTATCGAGCATTACCAGACGCCGCCGATCCTCGAGATTCTGTATGATGCCGACCCGGGATTCAAGAGTGCCATGTGGAAGTTCATCGATGCGCTCGCGAAGAACAAGGCTCTCATCGGTCTCGAGTCAGTTCGGCGTTATGGAGGCATGTACGGGCTGACCTGCGTCGTGGACTTCGCGCTTTCCGTGGGTTCGGTCTCCAATCTGGTTAATCGTATTCTCAGGCAGATGGATATTCCAAAGCAGCACAAGCAGACCATTCTCGCCTGCAAGTCCTGGGGGATGAATACTTCCTACGGACTGGGGGGCGCCTTCCGTGCCGCTCTGGAGTCGGGAAAAACCGCAGCTGAGGCGGAACAGGCCGAGGTCGACGAACTCCAGTTCATTTACCGGGAACCGGTGGCTGCCCAGGCGCAGCTCATGGATACCCACAATCTGGGCGGTCATGGGCCGCACACTTCTTTTGACGTTCGCAAATACATGGCCCAGTACAAAGAGAGGATGAAACCGACTGTCCTGGCGGCGTTGGAAAAGGGCGTCCACCCGGCCAACATCACGGCGGTGCCTGCATTCTGCGTGGGTGAGATCGGCCACCATATAGCTCAGTCCTCCTATAACATGTTCAAAGACGACATGGCCTTCGGGATCTACGAAGCCATGATGGACGTGTTCGACAACACTTTGCGCACCGGACTGAAGATGAATGCTTTCAAGAGCCAGTGGGATGTGCTGGCGGTGGCGACCGGAGCTCCCGCATGCGCGACGGCTTATCTTTTGTGGCTCGACAGCTTCACCGTGCCCATGGTCGTGGACCTGTTGACCAAGCGCTTCCACAATTACTGTGGCATGAACCCCAAGCGTGGCGAGGCCGATGAACTGCATAACGCCGATTTCATCGATATCATTTCGCGCGGGGAGCAGATCCTTGACATCGAACCCATCGGCGCCGGCGCAAAGATCAAGGGCATCCCTGTGGATCTCAGTCCCATCGACAAACACCCCGTCGTCATGAATCCGCAACGTTATACCTACCCGGCCTGCGCCATTACGCAGCGCTTTGCAGCTTTGATGAGCATGGCCGACTTTCCCTGCTATCTGACCCCTGAATGCACGACGGCGACGCTTATGACCAACTGCATCGCGCTCAACCCGGCCGTACCGGGCGCGCCGGTGCGTGGTTGCAAGGGCTGCGGGGTCTGCAGCCTCATCAAGCGCAATGTCCCGTACGTTAAGGGCGAATTGAAGGGCGCAAAGGGTTACTGCGAGTGGAATTTGGCAGTGTAGACCCGAGGCGTTTGGGATGATGCTTTTCGAGTCCGGAGGAATTTCCTCCGGACTCCAGACGATACTCCCTTAAGAAAGGAAGTGAAATCAATGGCCAGTGAACCGACATCAATGCAGAAATACCTGGCGGAATTGGTAGGCACCTTCATGTTAGTCTGGATTGGACCAGGCGCCGGTATAGTAGCCGGTCTGCTGGGGGTGAAGGGATTGGCGGATGTCCTCGCCATTGCATTGGCGTTTGGCATCGCGGTGGCCTCTGCCATCTACGTGTTCGGAAAAATTTCCGGATGTCATATTAATCCTGCAGTGACCATCGCTCTGGCATGCCGCAAGAGTTTTCCGTGGAGCCAGGTGATTCCTTACATTGGTTTTCAACTGGCGGGCGCAGTCCTCGCATCGTTGCTGTTTGTGGCCTGCCTGGGGACTAAGGCTTCCGTAACGTACGCCTTGGGGGCCACCACCCTCAATGCCGGAGCAGGGGTGACCATTCCCATGGGGATTCTGGGAGAGGCGATAGGCACATTTTTCCTGATGATTACCATCATGGGGGTGGCGGTCGACAGCCGTGCTCCGGCAGGCTGGGCCGGTTGGATCATCGGCATGGTGGTTGCCGGTGTCATTATAACCCTCGGGCCGATGACGGGGGCATCGATCAACCCGGCACGCACCTTCGGGCCCTATATCGGCAATCTGATTTTCGGGGGCCCTTGTCCGTGGGAGCAGTTCTTCCTGGTTTATTGCGTCGGGCCGATCGTCGGAGCGATTATCGCCGTGTTTGTGTACGACTTTATCGCACCTCAGGAAAAATCGGCCTGAACTGCAGTTGGCAATATGCATGAGCACGGGCCGTAGCGCCTGCGCTCACCAAGTAGCGCTTCGGGTTGGTCTCCCACAAAAGAATGATTGCCCCCCATCGGAAGACTGACCCTTATCATTCTAAATATCGAGCAGGAGGGATTGACGTGCAGTGTTATGTTTGCTCACAGACCGGGTCGAAGAGCGAAGCCATTGCCATTTGTATCGTGTGCGGCATGGCTGTCTGCAAGGAACATCTGATCAGGGCCGATGTCGATATGTGGGAAGGAGGCTATCCTTTTCCGCCTCACAAGTTGAAGAAAAAGTTGCCGAGAGTTTTATGCAAAGAGTGTTACAGCGCTCTTGTCAATCAGGAAAAGTGAGGCGATCGTCCCACAGCGAGGCAAAGTGGATTTGTTGACCGTACAAGCCTCTCCTCCCACGGAGAGGGGGGGAGAGGCGTACCCTGCGGCCCCGTTGCCACGCAGTCGGCGCGAATGTTACAGTACTAAACAGTAGCTCGGCTCGGGCGGACCGCTCGAGGACCAGTCAACCCCAATTCGGTCAAATAACATGTCCAATACCGTGAAACTTTTGGGAATTTCCGGAAGCCCCCGCCTCGGCGCTACCGATTTCGCCGTTAAATCGGCCTTGGATTACGCAAAGGAAAAATATCAGGTCGAAACCGAATATTTTACGGCTCGAGGCAAGAAGATCGGTTTCTGCATCCACTGCGATCATTGCGTCAGAAAGCGAGAGGGGTGTATCCAAAAGGACGATGTACAGGATCTCTATCCAAAACTGGAATGGGCCAACGCCTGGTTGCTGGGGAGCCCGGTCTATCAAGGACAAATATGCGGGCAGTTGAAGGCGATATTGGATCGCTGCAGGGCGCTGGTCGCAAAAAACCCGAAAATCTTCGAGAACAAGATCGGCGCGGGGATCGCTGTCGGTGGTGACCGTAACGGAGGCCAGGAACCCACCATTCAGACGATGATCGATTTTTACCTGATAAACGAAATGATTCCTGTCGGCGGCGGGTCGTTTGGAGCCAACCTGGGCGGTGCGGTCTGGTCCAGAGACAAAGGGGCGGAGGGCGCCGGAGACGACGCTGAAGGAATCAAAGCCGTTTGCCGAACCGTGGATCGTTTGATCGGAGTCGCTTCCTTGATCCATAAATGATCCGTCACCACATGGGGAGAGACAACTATGGCTGCGAGAATTGTATGGGGTATAACGGGCTCCGGAGATCGCATCGCTGAAGTGTTCGAAGTGATGAGTCAACTGGCAGGACACAAGGAACTGGAAATCACTTCGGTTTTGTCCAAAGCTGCTGTTAAGGTCGTGAACTGGTACAAGCTCAAAGAGAAGCTGGATAGCATTTCGAAAAAAGTCTTTGTC
The DNA here is from genome assembly GCA_049515795.1 of Syntrophobacteraceae bacterium. Taxonomy (GTDB): domain Bacteria; phylum Desulfobacterota; class Syntrophobacteria; order Syntrophobacterales; family Syntrophobacteraceae; genus SbD1. The sequence goes on along the minus strand of JBEKTT010000026.1, from coordinate 38,244 downwards.
GAAGAAGATGCCAATACGCCATTCATTGTAGGACCTCTACAGATCGGCGAGTTTGACTGCCTGTTGGTTGCTCCGGCAACGGCGAACACCGTAGCAAAAGTGGTTAACGGAATTGCGGATACAATCATAACGAATGCCATATCTCAAACCAATAAGACGAATACGCCCATATATATTCTCCCGGTAGACCAGAATAAAGGGACTACTACCACGATCCTTCCCGGTGGGAAGAAACTGGAACTTACGATGCGTGATGTGGACGTTGAAAATTCGAACAAACTTAAGGCCATGCATGGCATAATTACGTTGGCAAATCCTGGTGATATAAAGACTGCTTTAAATAAGTATTTACAGTAATATGGCAAATTCATCAGTTATTTGTATTTTTAATTGCGCATCTTGTTGTTCCACCAAATCAATTTGAGGGATTGTCGAAGATCGGAAGTCGATAGAGGGTCTTGCCAGATTTGGATGTATCTTGCAGAGGTGCAAAATGCGCATAACAGTCAAGACAGGTTGTAGACTTCATCTCGGTTTCTTAGATCTAACCGGAGATCTCGGCAGATTATACGGGAGCATCGGAGTTTCCCTGGATAATCCCGGAACCGTTATTACAGCGGAAAAATCCCGGCAACTCGTTGTCGAACACAGTAACAACAGCGAGGAGACCATTCTAGACGTTGTGGCGCGGTTTTCTCGGCATTATCAATTGCAGCCTGCAACGAAAATTCATCTGGTAGACGGCATCCCTAAACATTCGGGGCTCGGTTCCGGAACTCAACTCGCGTTGGCGGTCGCAACAGCTCTGGCAAGAATGTTCCACATAGATGCGAGTGTGAGGGAAATATCAGTCATAATGGACAGGGGAAAACGATCGGGGGTGGGCATCGCCTGCTTTGAAGCAGGGGGATTCATTGTAGATTCCGGCCGCAAGAATACCGGCAAAGACGTCGTTGGCGGTCCGCCCTCTGTAATCTTCAGGCACGATTTCCCTGCCGGCTGGTGTTTTGTCATCGTTATTCCCGAAGCAGGAAAGGGTTTGTTCGGAAAAGACGAAGAGTACGCGATGAGCAGTCTAAACTCTTCCAAGAGGATTTCCGAAGAAATCTGCCGGCTGACTCAGATGAAGCTGCTGCCCGCCCTCATCGATCGGGATATAGTGGAATTCGGTGAAGCTCTCACTGAAATTGACATGAGAACGGGCATGTATTTCGAGCAGACACAGGGGGGCATCTACAAGGATGCGATCACGAAAGATCTGGTCAGATTCATGCTTGAGTGCGAAGTCCGCGGGGTTGGTCAAAGCTCGTGGGGGCCGACCATATATGGCTTGGTGGAGGAGGACAGAGCACAGGTCGTAGCGGACAAAGTGAAGAATTTTCTTGCTGAAAGAAAGATGGGCTGTGAGGCGTTTGTTTCCCAATGCCGCAACAGGGGTGCGGAGATAACCGTGAGCGACTAGAGCAACGTCAACTAAGTTCCGATAGGTATGGGCCTACAGCCCGTCATTCCGGCGAAGGCCGGAATACAGCGTCTTTTCAGTTGGTTAACAGCTCTGGACCCCGGCCTTCGCCGGGGTGACGATTACTTGCAACATGTAATAACTTTATTGACAATGCACTAGAGATTCGCGGTGGCAGGGGAAAATGCCGTCGTGAAGACAAGAGGGTATCAGAATTCATTTTCGGAAGAGTGCGGCATCCCGCCCGCTCTCCGATTGGAAGCCGGTCCCGTCGCGGCGTGCAAGACAGGGGCAGACTGGCGCATCGCAAATGACCCTGGTTGGAAGCTCGCCTCACCCGAAGGCGTTCGAGGGGATCACGTGGGGGAATCAATATGAAAAAAATTCTGATTCAGTTGGATAGCGACAGGGTAGCGAGCAGTTTCGATGCCATTACGGCCTATGACGCAGGCGTAGACCGAGTGCTCATCTATGGGGGAGTTGTGCCCGAAGAGGTGCGCGGCATAGTTTATGGAGCAATGTTCACTCGCGGCGTAGGGGATTTGAAGAACTCGGCCGTGTTTATTGGAGGCTCCAGCGTACTCCGCGGGGAAGCGCTGCTCGATGCGGCGAAGGCCGCCTTTTTTGGCCCTGTGCGGGTGTCTCTCATGCTCGATGCCAATGGCTGCAACACGACCGCCGCCGCCGCAGCAGCAAAAATTCGCTCCAAAGGCGATGTGACGGGGAAAAAGATAGCAGTGCTGGCAGGTACGGGGCCGGTCGGGCTTCGGGCGGCCGCTTTGCTCGGAAGGGAGGGAGCCGTGGTGGCGCTCAGTTCTCGCATCCTGGCGCGCAGCGAGGCAGCCTGTGCCTCCGTCAAAGAAAGGTTCGGCGTTGAAGCCAGCCCGGCCGAGGCGGCGGATGCGGAAGGAACCGCCCGCGTGCTCGACGGCGCTTATGCAGTGCTGTGTTGTGGCACGGCCGGCGTTACACTGGTCCCCGAATCGATCTGGTCGAATCATCCCACGCTGCAGGTGCTGGCCGATGTGAACGCCGTTCCGCCCCTCGGCATCGAAGGGACCGAATCCGGTTGGGCGGGCAATGAGAAACACGGAAAGAGCATTTTTGGCGCCATCGGTATCGGCGCTTTGAAGATGAAGGTACACCGGGCTTGCGTAGCCCGGTTGTTCAGCCAGAATGACCTCGTACTCGACGCCGAAGCGATCTACGCCACTGCCAAAGAAATTGTGTGACGATGAGTATTCTCGTTGTTGGCGTAAGCACGCGCGCCATTGCCGAGTCTGCAGTGAGGGCAGGCTGTCGGGTTGTCACAGTGGATTATTTCGGCGATCGCGACCAAAAAGAACAAGTCGAGAATCATTCGCTTCTGCGAGACTTCAAAATCCCCTTCAGTGCGAGAGGTCTCCTGGCAGCGAGTCGGCGCCTTGAATTCAGTTCCGTCGGGTACATCTCGAACCTCGAAAATTACCCTGAAATCGTTGCGGAATTTGCGAAAAGGGGCCGTCTGCTAGGCAATACGCCGGATGTTCTGCGTGATGCGCGTGACTGGCGGCAACTCAGGCGGCTCTGCCGCGAGGAAAACATTCCGCTGGCCGTGACGCTCCTGCCCGGGGAGGAGAAGGAAGCCGTCCGGGAGTTCCGGTGGCTCTTGAAACCGGTGCGCAGCGGCGGCGGACACGGCATCCGTTTTTGGGATGGGTCGCGGTTGAAAGGAACTCACGTCCTGCAACGGTTTGTGGAAGGACGACCCGCCTCGGCAGCCTTCGTGGCGGACGGAAAGAACAGTGTGGTTATCGGTATCTCAGAACAACTCATCGGATGTCGGGAACTCGGAGCCCGGGGATTCGCCTGGTGCGGCAATCTATTGCCGTTGCAGCTAGATCGCCCGAGCAGAGCGGCCTTCCTTGAAACTGTAGAAACCATGGCTGCGCGTATAGCTCGCCGTCTCGGTTTACGTGGAGTGAACGGATTGGACCTTGTGGTAGCAGATAACGCCAACGGCTGCCCCACTCCGTTCCTGGTCGAGGTGAATCCCCGCTACACCGGGTCCATGGAATTGGTGGAAAGAGCTTATGGGCTCAATGTTTTTTCTCTTCACCTCGATGCCTTGGCCGGGAGACTGCCCCAGTTTTCATTGGTGCAACATATTGAGGGCCGTTTCGCCGGCAAAGGGATTGTGTTCGCCAGGCGGACGTCCATCGTTCCCGAGACAATGGGGGGAGTGGAGCGAGGGAGAAGAGACATTCCCTTTCCCGGAGACCGAATAAAGGCAGGCCATCCGATCTGCACGGTGTTTGGAGAAGGAGACACGCGGGAATCGTGCCTGGCAAATCTATTGGCAAATGCCGGAGCCGTTCGCCGTGAGATCGGAGATGAACTGGAGGACTACGTTGAGTGAAAATTTCATACTCGTAACTGGGCGGACGGTCAAACAGGCGAGCGGCTTGCACAAGGGAAAACATACGGACACGTACCGCAGGGCCGTCACGGTGGTGGAAATGAACCCGGAAGACATGGCCCGTCTGGGAATCGCCGAGGGACGGCTCGTCCGGCTGCACACCTCTACAGGACAGGTGGAGGCGCCGGTTCATGCTGGAGCGCTCCCCCCGAAGATGGTGTTCATTCCCATGGGACCCGTGGCAAATAAACTCGTCGGCCCCGAGACGGACGGTACTGGGATGCCGAGTTTTAAAGGACTGACGGTGGAAGTGGAACCGGCATGAAGACTGTTGTCGAAAATGTAACGTGCACCTTTTGCGGGTGTCTCTGCGACGACATCATAGTCGAAGTGGAGGACAACCGGATCAGTCGCGTGCGACGAGCGTGCGCCAACGGGCGTGGGATCTTTCTCGACTACGACCCCACTCCCAAAAAGCCTACCGTTGCCGGCCGGGAAGTGGAATGGGAAGACGCCGTTGCGGCAGCGGCGAAGATTCTGGTCCGGGCGGACAGCCCGCTTATCTATGGACTCAGTTCATCGGCCTGCGAAGCTCAGAGAAAGGCGATCGAACTGGCTGACCTGCTCGGGGCGATCGTGGACACTACTTCGTCGGTATGCCACGGACCGACCGGCCTGGCCATGCAGGCTGTCGGCGAGCCCACTGCCACTTTGGGAGAAGTACGGAATCGCGCCGATCTGCTCATCTTCTGGGGATGTAACCCCGTAGCGTCTCACCTCCGCCATTTCGAGCGTTATTCACTGAATGCTGAAGGCGCGCTTGTCCCGAACGGACGCCGGGATAGGACGATGGTTGTTTTTGATGTGCGCCCCACTGCAACCGCAAAGGTAGCCGATCAGTTTTTCCAGGTTCTGCCGGATAGCGACTTCGAGGTGTTGACGGCGCTTCGGGCACTGGCGCAGGGAAAGGAGATCGAGTCGGATTCCGTGGGCGGAATCCCTCTTGGACGATTGCGGGACTTGACGGAGCGTATGAAGGCATGCCGATTCGGGGTTTTTTTCATGGGCATGGGGCTCACCATGAGCCGTGCCCGCGATATCAACGTGAGAGAGCTTTTTGCGCTGACAGCTCAATTGAATGAGTTCACCCGCTTCATCGTCATGCCCATGCGAGGGCATGGCAATGTGGCCGGGGCAGACCAGGTGCTCACCTGGCAAAGCGGTTATCCTTTCGCGGTGAGTTATGCACGCGGCTACCCCCAGTATGGCCCAGGTGAATTCAGTGCGGTCGACGTGCTTGTGCGCGGAGAAGCCGACGCGGCGTTGATTCTCGCCTCGGACCCCGTTGCGCACTTTCCCCATGCGGCCGCCATGCAACTGAAACGCATCCCGACCATCGTTATCGATCCGGTGGTAAACCTGACGGCAGATACGGCTCAGGTCTTTTTCCCCACGTGTTGTTACGGGGTCGATGCTGAAGGCGTTTCGTATCGAATGGACAATGTACCGATCAGACTGCGCGGGGTTCTCCCCACCGTGCGCCCCACGGATGAGTCGGTACTTGACGCGATTATAGAGGCAGTAAAGCGATGTTAGGAATACTCAACGGCAAAGTCTACGATCCCTCCAACGGCGTCGACGCACAGGTGCGGGACGTCTGGGTAAGGGACGGACGCATTGTGTCCCCGCAGGACGTGGACCGCGAGAGGGCGGAGATAATCGATGCTTCGGGGTTGGTGGTCATGGCCGGAGGGGTTGACGTCCACAGCCACGTCGTGGGCTCGAAAGTGAATGCCGCCCGTAAGTTTCGTCCGGAAGACCATTACGGCAACACGCGCGAACGGACGGCCCTCACCCGCTCCGGCTCGGGATTCACCGTCCCGTCCACCTTTCTGACTGGATATCTTTACGCGGAAATGGGCTACACCACGGTTATGGAAGCCGCTACCGCACCTTTAGTGGCGAAACATACCCATGAAGAACTCGAAGACACTCCCATGCTGGATATGGGGGCCTTCATCACGATGGGCAACAACCACTTCATCATGGAGTGCATTCGTGACGGATTGATGGAAAAGGCACGGGACTATGTTGCCTGGCTCCTGAATGCGACCAAGGGCTACGCTATCAAAATCGTCAATCCGGGCGGTGTGGAGAACTGGAAATGGAGACGCAACGTGAGTGAACTCGACGACGAGGTGATCGGCTTTGGCGTCACTCCTCGTCAGATTGTGACTACGTTGGCCCAGATCGCCGAAGAACTGGGTTTGCCTCATCCGATTCACGTCCACGGCATCAATCTGGGCCGGAGCACCAGCGCCCGCACAACCATCGAGACCATGGCTACCATCGAGGGGCGGCGGGCCCATTTTTGCCACCTTCAGTTCCTGAGTTACGGGAAACAGGCCGGCACTCTGCATAGCTCCGAGGCCGCAAAAGTAGCGGCCATGGTTAATGCGAATCCTAACCTGACGGTGGATGTGGGGCAGATCGTATTCGGGGAGGCCACCACAATGACTTCCGATGGTCCCCTGCAATATGGGATACACATGCAGACCGGCAACAAGTGGATGAACGACGACATCGAAAACGAGACCGGAGGCGGCATCGTTCCCATTCGTTATTCGCGAAACAATGCGATCAACGCCGTAATGTGGCGCACTGGACTCGAGTTGGCATTGCTCATCGACAATCCGTGGCAGGTGCTTCTCACTACCGACCATCCGAATGCGGGACCTTTCATACATTACCCTCAAGTCATAAAGTTATTGATGGACCGCGGCTACCGGTCCGCGATGTTCGAGAGGCTCAACCCCAGGGGGCGCAAGGGCGCGTTGCTCCCGGAACTCCATCGCGAGTACTCTCTCTGCGATATTGCCGTTGTCACCCGCGCTGGCCCCGCCCGCGTTCTCGGCCTGAAACACAAGGGACACCTGGGTGTAGGCGCCGACGCCGACATAACCGTCTACGCGGACCTGGATGACAAGGAGGAAATGTTCGCCCGGCCCCGATATGTCGTAAAGGAAGGCGTCGTTGTGGTAGTCGACGGCGCTCTGGTTCGGGTACGGCGGGGGAAAACGCTCTATGTGGCTCCCGCATACGACACGCGAATCGAGGCCGATATCCGCGAGCACTTTCGTAAGAATTACACCATTTCTATTGACAACTTTTCAGTCCATGCAGATCATTTCCCGCATCGCGAGATGGTCTGTTGCCGGTAGGAGCCATGGCGAGTCTCAATCGAGTTTATTTGGGCCTTGGCAGCAACCTGGGAGGTCGGCAGAGCAACCTCCTTCAGGCACTGCAGTACATCCAGACGCGAGTTTCCATAAAGAGAGTATCGTCTTTCTATGAAACCGAGCCGGTAGGATATGCCGACCAGCCCAAGTTCCTGAATGCCGTCTGCTATGTGGAAACGGAACTCTCCCCCGGCGACATGCTGAAGTTCATCAAGTGGATCGAAAAGAGAATGGGCAGGGTTGAATCTTTACGAAATGCTCCCCGCCTCATAGATATAGATATTCTTTTTTACAACGACATCGCTGTCGCTTCAGATGAGCTTCAGATCCCTCACCCTCGTTTGCACGAAAGAGCCTTCGTCCTCGTCCCTCTGGTGGAAATCGCTGCGGACCTGGTCCATCCGATACTGAAAATAACCGTGGAAGAAATGCTGCGGAGAGCCGACCCGGCTGGGGTCCGGAGGGTCGAACGAAGCCTCAGGCTGCGACTCGAACACGACGTTCAAGATTCGGCGCCCAGCGTATCCGTCAGCCTGAGTCGCTCGGGAGTCACGAATTTACGCCGCATTATTCACATAGCCAACGGCGACCGGGGTATACTGTTTTACGCCGAATTGGATCTATACGTGGATGTGAAACCCGAACAGACCGGGGTTCATATGTCGCGCTTCAGCGATGTGCTGGAGTCACTCGCGGCCGAAATAGTTCTGGAACCCTCACCGGACATTGAATCTCTTGCTGAAAGGCTGGCCCGGCAGATAGTGCGCACCCAGTCCGCCATTCGCTCCGAAGTGCATATCCGTGCGCGCGCTCCCCTGATGAAAGTCACCCCCATCTCTGCAAGGCCGGTGGAAGAGATCTACACTTTGATCGGCATCGCTTCCGGCACTCGTGCAAACACCAGGCGCCTGGTGGGTGTCGAGACGGAGGGGATGACGGTATGTCCGTGCGCTCAGGACATGGTGCGAAGCCACTCGAAGGACCTGCTGACGGCCGAAGGGTTTACGTTGGAAGTGGCGGAACGTATAGTTGACACCATCCCCATGGCTTCTCACAATCAGCGGGGAAGAGGCACGCTGCTGATCGGATCTGAGATGCAGGTGAGGGCCGAGAATCTGGTGCACATAGTGGAGGCATCGATGAGTTCGGAGACTTACGAACTCCTGAAGCGCACAGATGAGTTTTTTATTGTCAACAAGGCCCATCGCAATCCCAGGTTTGTGGAAGACGTGGTGCGCGAGATGCTGCGTAACGTGGTGGAAATCTATCCCGATTTGCCGGATCACGCTTTCGTCCTGGCCAAGCAGGAGAACTTCGAGGGCGTTCATAAGCACAACGCTTTTGCGGAACGATTCGGCACCATGGGAGAAATCCGCCGTGAGATGATAGGAAGAGATCACGTGGTCCGGCACACGTCTCTGGAAGAGTGGCTCAAAGGATAAGATGTGTTTCGTGTCGAAGTAGGCAAAGGCGATTTGCGTTTCAGTGCTGCGCATTTCATATCGTTTCTCGGCAAGTGCGAGCGGTTGCACGGCCACAATTATGGCGTCTCGGTGGTTTTGGAAGGCAACCTCAGCCGGGAGGGCTTAGTTTTCGATTTCGTGGAAATAAAGAAGATTGTCCGCGAAATTTGCGATTCGCTCGATCACCGCTTCCTTTTGCCGTTCGAAAGCTCGTGTCTCCAAATTCAGAAGACCGGGGAGGAGTGGGCGATCCATTTCGGGAACAGGCGTTATGTCTTCCCGTCTTCGGACGTGTTCGTCCTGCCGGTGGACAACATCACTGCCGAGCGGCTGGCGGAGTATATCTGCAAGCGCATCATGGAGACGCTGCAGCCGAAGGCCGGGAACCTTGCCGCCGTCACCGTGGGAGTGGAAGAGGCTCCGGGACAAACCGCTTACTATCGGCATTCTTTCACGGCCGAAGTTCCTCCTCAAATCACTTAGCTTCGTCCGCTGAAGGCGGCCGATGCCCGGCAACCATTCATGTTCTTCCCGAACACCCCGAGGCGATGAAAAGGAACCTCTCGGTACGGAAATCGGCAATGCCAATTACATGGTCTCAACCCGCGTTTCTCTCTTTTGGAGGTTCATCGGTATCTGAAAATGCCTGATTACCTGTTCGTGACCGGCAAACTGGCCGCAGATTCCCTCAGGCTCACTTTGGAGAAAATGGAACCCGGCTTCGACTACGTGCTGGAGGTCCTAGACATTTCCGTGGCGGGTTTGATGAGCGTCAAATGGATCGCCCGGCGCCTCTCCGATGCCCGTGGGTGCAGGCAGGTCATGATTCCGGGTCTTTGTCGCGGTGACCTTTCGCTCATCAGGGAACGCGTGGGTGTGCCGGTGGTCCGCGGCCCCAGCGATTTGAAGGACATCCCCGCGTTCTTCGGCCACGAGTCCGTGCGGGAGGGTTACGGCGAGTATCATGTAAAAATCCTGGCTGAGATAGTGGACGCCCATCGCATGTCCCCGCAGGATATCCTGGCCATGGCGGAGTACTACCGTGGCAGCGGGGCTGATATCATCGATCTTGGCTGCCCCGCCGAGGGTGGGTTCCAGGGAGTGGGAGGGGTCGTGGCAGAGTTGAAGCAGCGTGGCTTCACGGTCAGCGTGGACAGCTTCGATACCGGCACCATCCTCGAAGCCGATGAAGCCGGCGTGGACTTCCTTCTGAGCATCAACTCGGGAAACCTGCATTTGGCCCGCGGCCTGCGGTGCAAAGTAGTGGTCATCCCCGATTTCGGGGAAGGGCTGGAGTCATTGGAGCGGAACGCCGCCCAGTTGGCGCAATGGGGCGTGCCCTACATAATGGACCCCATTTTAGATCCCATCAATTTCGGTTTCACTGAGGCCTTGCATCGCTTTCACGAAACGCGGCGGCGTTACCCCAGTGCCGAGATGCTCATGGGAGTGGGCAACCTTACCGAACTCATCGATTCGGACAGCATCGGCATAAACGCCCTGATGGCCGGGGTGCTCACCGAACTGAGGATAGACTACGTTCTCACTACCGAGGTAATCAGCTGGGCTCGGGGGGCTGTTCGCGAATTGGACCTGGCTCGCAGACTGATGCATTATGCAAACCTGAACCGGCTATTGCCGAAAAATATAGACTCCGAGTTGATCACGATTAAAGATCCGCCCTATGAACCATACAGCGAAGCTGAATTGCGACGTATGCAAGAGCAGGTGCGGGATAAGAACTTCCGTATTTTTACCGATAACCGGAGGATTTATGTTTTCAACCGCGACGTCTTTATTTGGGGCAGAGATCCCGACGAGATTTTCGCTCAATTGAAACTGAAAGACGCTTCTCATGCTTTCTATCTCGGGCGGGAGTTGGAACGTGCCTCCCTGGCCGTGCACCTGGGCAAGAGATACACCCAGGAGTCAAACCTGCGTTGGGGTTACCTGAGCGAAAGGTGGGATATGCCATGAGTGGCGTGCGGCGTGCTGTCGGCATCGATCCGGGTACGAAAAGCTTCGACATTTGCGGATTGGAAGGCGACCGCCTTTTCCTGGATAGATCCATCCTCACAGCGGATGTCAGCGCCCATCCGCAGGGGCTGGTGGACCTGTTGCAGGCGGCGGCCCCACTGGACATGGTCGTCGGGCCGTCCGGCTATGGATTGCCCTGGATTGCAGCCCGAGACCTGGGGCCGAGGCAAGTGGATCTTCTCCTCCTGAGCAAAGAGCGGGATTCCGGCCGGGCTGCCGTCATAGGGGGAATGCGCAGAATGCTCGATTTACTCAAAGAGAGCGGCCTGCCGATTTACTTCGCTCCCTCAGTGATTCATCTTTCCACGGTTCCGCCGCAGCGCAAGGTGAACCGGGTCGACATGGGCACTGCTGACAAACTGTGCGCCGTGGCGTTGGGCATACGCGACCAGTCGAGGCGCCTGAATCTCGATTATGAGGCGACTTCCTTCATCTACGTCGAACTGGGCGGGGCGTTCACTGCGGCGATCGCGGTGGAAAACGGAAAGGTGGTGGATGGCCTCGGCGGCACTTCGGGTCCGATGGGATATCTGGCTCTGGGGGCCATGGACGGCGAATTGGCCTATCTGCTCGGCAGCTTCCACAAAGAAGTCCTTTGCTCAGGCGGAATGGCCCACATTGCGGGCCACCCGGAGATGCCCCCAGAGGAACTGATGGCCCGCACGCGCACCGATGCCCGTTGCTGTCTGGCCCTGGAGGCCTTTCTGGAGAGTCTCGTGAAGTGTGTGTGTGCTGAGATGGCCATTGTCCCGTCGCCCAGGGAGATCCTTATCTCGGGCCGTCTCTGCCGTGTCGAGGGGTTTGTTCGGGAGGTGATTCACCGCCTCTCACGCTTCGCCCCGGTACACAAGGTCGAAGGTTTTGCCCGTATTGCCAAGGAAGCTGCACAGGGAGCTGCCCTGTTAGCCGAGGGACTGGCCGGCGGCATGTATGAAAGGTTGATCGACGTAATGCGCCTGCGCGATGCCGGTGGTGCGTCTCTTGATCATCTATGCGTCGACGGAGCGGAAAGCCTGAGACGAAAGTACTTGAGTTAGTTTCCGTCCGGAAACCAACCCTGCTGCTCCGGCGAATGGGTTTGAAGTTCCCCTTTTCAAAAGGTGGATTTAGGGGTATTTTAGAGTAGATTCGACGTATTACGAACCAAAATTCCCCTGCCCCCTTAAGGAAGGAGGTGTTCGGCACTGGCGCTCCCGCAGGAGTGGTGTTTCCGGATGGACACTGGTTAGCAGTGCTCGACCCATGTTGAAAACTTGGCCAGGGAGGGTGGAACTCGAACACGTGCATATCAACAACGTAGAGATCGAAAACACCTTTGCCGAGGCCTTCGAGATGTGGGCCAGCCGGTTAATAGTCACGGCGACCAACGACCGTTGGGCCATGACTGCGGCCCAGGCCGCCACCGGGTTCGCGACATCCATTATCGCCTGCGGCTGCGAAGCGGGCATCGATGGGGTCCTCTCCCCGGAGCAAACGCCCGATGGCCGCCCGGGCGTTATCGTGCTCTTTTTCACGATGTCGAGCAAGGACATGGAAAAAGTCCTACTGAACCGCGTGGGACAGTGCATCATGACTTCCCCCACCTCGGCGTGCTACGACGGCCTTCGGGCAGATACCAAAGTGAAGACGGGGGGCAAGCTTCGCTTTTTCGGCGACGGGTTCCAGAGCAGCAAACTGCTGGAAAAACGAAGGTTATGGCGCGTTCCCGTGATGGACGGAGAATTTGTCATCGAGGAGAGTTTCAGCATGCAGAAGGCCATAGGCGGCGGCAACTTTCTCATTCTGGCGGAAAACGAACGAGCCGCGCTGTCGGCGGCCGAGGCAGCTGTGGACGAAATGTGCGCCGTGCCGGGAATCATCATGCCTTTCCCCGGAGGAGTCGTACGGAGCGGGAGTAAAGTCGGATCGAGGTATAAAGGACAGTTCGTGTCCACCAACACTGCTTATTGTCCTACCATCCGGCGTCAGGTGGCTTCAGCATTGCCCGAAGGCGTCAATTGCGTGATGGAGATCGTTATCGACGGTCTCGACGAAGGAGCGGTGAGAGAAGCGATGCGGGTGGGCGTCCAGGCCGCCTGCCGTGCTGGAGTGGTGCGCATCTCGGCTGGGAATTACGGCGGCAAGCTGGGCCCCTATCACTTCCATTTGGATGAAATAATGGGTGTGAGCCAAGTTGACGGTGACGTTTGACGGCTACAAACCACTTCAGATGGATGTGGCGCTCTGAGGCCCGGCCTTCACTCGAAACTGGCAGGCTGTCCCGGTTGATTTTTTAAAAAAGTTCGGAGTCGGGAAGGAGCGCACCTTGGGCTGCGTATCGTGTGCCGGATTGATGAAGCAATCCGCAGACGAAAGGGATATCGTCACTCTGCGGCTAAGAGAGCCAACCACGATCCCCATCGAGGCCGACAGTATTTGTCCGGACTTCTTTGTCAGCCGCACCTTGGCGGAGATCAAGGCTTTGCCGGCATTTTACGGCCGCCGTAAGGTGACGCTGGGAGACCTCTTTGAAATCGAGGGCGATCGTTCCGACCGCCTGGTGCTCGAGGGCGACCTGCGACATGTCAAGAAGATCGGGCTTCGGATGAGCCACGGCCGGGTCTTGATTCGGGGTAACGCGGGGTTGCACCTGGGCGCTTACATGCGAGGCGGTGAGATTGTCGTCGAAGGCAATGCTTCGGACTGGGCCGGCGCACACATCCAGGGCGGGTTCATACGGATACAGGGGAACGCGGGTCACCGCGTCGGTGCTGCCTACCCTGGCGAGAAACGTGGCGCCAACCGGGGAATGATCATCGTTGAAGGCAATGCAGGCCGTGAGATCGGCGCAAAGGCATGGCGCGTGCTCATTGTCGTTCAGGGCGATGCGGGGGAATTTGCTGGAGCGTACATGATCGCCGGTACGATAATCGTTTTGGGCCGCCTTGGGAAGCGTGCCGGCGCAGGCAACAAGCGAGGGACCATAGTGGCTCTGGGCGAAACTCCCGATATTCTTCTGACCTATCGTTATGAATGCACGATTCGCCCGGTGTTCCTGCGTTGTTATCTGCGGCGTCTGCTCGATTGGGGATTGCCGGTTCCGACAGCGGCTGTCGATGGGGACTTTCGTAGGTACAGCGGCGACATTTCAGCACTCGGGAAGGGGGAGATTCTCGTCTATGCTAAGCCTGAATGAGCGAGCCCTGGAGATCGTCCATGATATGATCGGCGAGGCGGAAGCACTTGAATTGGAGGCGACGCGGCTCAGCAACGGGACGACTCTGGTGGATGCGGGAGTGAATGTTCCGGGCTCGCTTGAAGCCGGACGCCTTTTCGCCGAGGCCTGTCTGGGCGGATTGGGGAAAGTGCTCTTCTGCGAGATCAACTACGGCGAATTGTCATTTCCCGCTGTGAGCGTTACGGTCGCTCGACCGACGCTGGCATGCATGGCGGCTCAATATGCGGGATGGGCTGTAAAGGTGAATGAGACTCAATCATCCGGGGAGTATTTCGCCATGGGTTCCGGTCCGGCCAGGGCTTTATTCCTGGGGGAACCATTATTCCGGAAGCTGGACTACCGGGACAGGTCCGAAGTCGCAGTTCTGGCTTTGGAGAGCCGCAGCCTTCCATCGGAAGAAGTTGCCGGATGGATAGCCGGCAAGTGCCGGATCTCTCCCGACCGGCTCTACCTTCTGGCCGCTCCCACCGCCAGTCTGGTGGGATCGGTGCAGGTGGCGGCAAGGGTAGTCGAGACGGGTTTACACAAGATGCTGGAGGTTGGTTTCGACATCGGCTCGGTGATATCCGGCTTCGGAACCTGTCCGGTGGCGCCCGTCGCCCGGGATGACCTGCGGGCCATCGGACGCACCAACGACGCGGTTCTCTACGGGGGAAAGGCATGGTATACCGTGCGTGGAGACGATGGGCGGATTGAAAGCCTGGTGAAGGAACTTCCATCTTCGGCATCGAAGGATTATGGAACGCCCTTCTACGAACTCTTTCAACGTTACGGGGGAGATTTCTACAAGATCGATCCACTGCTTTTCAGTCCTGCGGAGGTTTCCATCAACAATGTGGCCACCGGGTGTTCCTTCCACGCAGGGAGTGTCAACCTCGACCTCATAGAGCGGATGTTTCTGGAATGAGAATCGGCATTGTCGGACAGCGTGGCAGTTGGTATGTGACGGCCCTGCAAACCGTGCTGGCCCGGCGTGGCATCGATGCCCCATGTTTGCCCGTCACCCGCCTGACAGCTCGCCTGGGTGGGGGGACGCCACGCATCGCCTGCTGCGGCGAGCCACTGGAGAGTTGCGATGTCCTGCTGGTGCGGGCCATTCCCGGCGGTTCTCTCGAACAGGTAATATACCGCATGGACACTCTGCACAGTCTCGAGAACTCAGGGGTCAGGGTCATCAACTCAGCCTCGACCATCGAGCGGTCGGTGGACAAATACTACACGCTGACTCTCGCCGAGGATGCAGGACTTCCCACACCTCGAACGATTGTCGCGGAGCGCTTTGACGACGCTCTGGCCGCGTACCATGAACTGGGCGGTGACGTTGTCCTCAAACCCCTTTTCGGCTCTGAGGGCCGGGGCATTGTGCGGATCACCGATGTCGACTGCGCACACCGGGTCTTCAAAGCGCTCGAGCTTGGCAACTACGTCTATTACCTTCAGGAGTACGTTCCCCACAACAGTGAAGACATCCGCGTTTTCGTGATAAATGGAGAACCCGTCGCTTCGATAGTGCGGAGGGGAAAGAACTGGAAGACAAACATGGCCAATGGGGCGTCGGCGGCTCCGCTGGTTCTCGACGACACACTGCGTCGGATGAGTATTGAGGCAGTCCGGGTATTGGGCGCCGTATATGCGGGAGTGGACATCCTGCCGTGTGAGGGCAGAGGATACATGCTGATAGAGGTTAACGGCATCCCTGGTTGGCGGGGCCTCCAATCCGCAACCGGGATCGACGTGCCCGAACTTCTAGTGGATCACATATTGAACGGAATGCGATGATTCCTTTACCCGCAGATGAGGTTGCCTGGGCGGCGCAACTGGCGTGTATTCTGGAAGTAAACGCCTGGAAACCCGGCAATGTGTCGAGAATGCATGACTTTGCGGATTGCCGCTTCGAGGAGTTTTTGGTCAGTGCGGTGGCCATCGGGCCTGCATTTCGGGAAGCAGCCCGATCTCTTGTGGGAAAGACCATATTGGAGGCGGTGAGAGCCACCCGCGGGCTGGTGGGCACAAACACCAATCTGGGCATGGCGGTCGCCCTCGCTCCTCTCGCGAAAGCAGCCGGAACCGGGCATCCCGATGGACTGCGGGCGGCTGTCGTGGAGGTGCTGGAGGATCTCACCGTCGAGGACGCCCTGATGGCATATGAAGCCATCCGAGCTGCTGCGCCGGCCGGATTGGGCAAAGTGGAACGATGCGATGTATACGGCGGGGACGCTGATGTGACGCTGCGCGGAGCGATGGAATTGGCCAAGGACCGCGATGCCCTTGCGAGCGAATACGTCACCGGTTTTGAATTGACTTTCGACGTCGGGTACGCCACGTTGCTGAGACTCTGGGAAGGTGGGTGCAGGTTGTCGGATTGCATTCTGCAGACGTTTCTAACGATTCTTGCCAGGGCGCCCGATTCGCTGATCGCCCGCAAGAACGGGCCGGCGGCTGCCGAACGCGTTTCCGGGCTGGCACAGGGCGTTCTGAAGGATGGTGGGGTTTTCTCCGAAAACGGTCTCGAGGAACTGAAGAAGCTCGACCTCGCCCTTCGCGATGAGCGGCACCGTCTGAATCCGGGAACGACGGCGGATCTCGTGGCCGCCGCAATCTTCGTTTTCCTCGTCGAAGGCCGGATGTTGAACCGCTTCAAGGACCTTCTAGAGTGCTGGTAATCTCCTCAGCTTTGCGGTATCAGGGTCTGTAAATCCTGTGGAGTGATCCATCCACGGTGAAGGGACGTGGCAATCAGAACGCCGCTTAGGTTCATGGATGCCAGTTGCTGCAGATCTCGAGGCCCGCGGACGCCTCCTCCCGCGATGAGCGAGAGTTCGGGGAAACGGATGCTTGCCTCCTTCACGAGCGCCCAGTCCGGCCCGCCTCCGGTGCCCACCAGGTCCAGGGTCAGGATAATGAATTGCGACCATCCTTCCCGAGCCATCAGATCGAGAGCAGTCAATGGGTCGGCATCATGCAGGGCGGAGCAGCGAGAGCGGACGCGGCCTTTTACCACGTCTATACTGAAAAGCAGCCGCTCGGCGGGAAGCGCGCCTCTTATGGCTCTTGATTCATCCATGTCCTGGAGGGTCTCGGAGCATACGATCGCCCGTTCGGCCCCGGCCTCTATCGCCCTCATGGCCTTGGCCGTATCGGCGATTGCAGCGTCCACGCTCAGTTTTGCCCTTATTCCGTCGGCCATTTCCCGAACGACGTTCCATTGGGGTTGTCCCCCCATGATGGCGTCGAGATCGGCTATGTAGAATTCATCGCACCCTGTAGCATCCTGGAGAGCACGGGCAACGGAGAGGGGCTGCGCATCATGGGTGAGTACGCTTTGCACTGGCCGGTAATTGGCTCGGTCGCCACGTATGGCCTGCACAACCTCGCCCTTCATCAGGTCTATCACAGGGATAATGCGCATGCGGTCCTTACCTCCCAGGGTTCTGGTTCATGAATACGTAACCGGCGGCGGCTGGCCTGCTAAAGATCTGCCGCATGGGCTGGCCGCCGAGGGCTTCGCCATGCTGAGGGCCGTCCTGAACGACTTTCGGTTGTGCGGGGGCGTCAGCCTCATCACCACCCGCGACGTTCGGCTGGCCGGCTTTTCTCTCTGCGCCGACAGGGTAGTGAATTTGCATCATGAAGAATACCTCCGCACATTGAACGACTTGGTCGCCGACGTGGACGCGGTGCTCGTCATCGCCCCGGAGACCAACGGCGTTCTTGCCCGGCTGAGTGCTCTCGTAGAGGAAAGAGGCAGGCTTCTGTTGGGTTCCAGTGCCGAGGGAGTGTCCGTCGCGGGAGACAAATGGGATTGTTTCCGCCGATTCGCGGAGAATAACCTGCCCACGCCGCGCACGTGGAGGGTGAGTGTTGCCGAAGCTCTCAGAGCAGCCGAAGAATTCGGATTCCCGTTGGTGGTGAAGCCTATCGACGGCGTTGGCTGCGAGGGGGTCAGCATCGTTTCGGATTCGCCTTCCCTCCGGATGGCTCTCGACCTATTGCATCCATGGCCCGAAAGTATCCTCCTGCAACCATACCTCTCAGGAACTCACGCCAGCGTTTCGCTCCTGGTCGCTGAAACGGGCGTGCTGCCCCTTAGCCTGAACGAGCAGGTGCTGAGCGTGGGCGTGCCGTTCCTTTACCGGGGAGGGACTGTGCCTCTGGATCATATGAAACGGGATTTGGCGTTCGAATATGCCGAACGAGCCGTGTCCCTGGTACCTGGGCTCAGGGGATACGTGGGGGTCGACATGCTGCTGACCGAAAAGGAATGTTACACCATCGAGATCAATCCCCGCCTGACCACCTCATACGTGGGACTGCGCCAGGTGATCGATATCAACCTGGCGGAGGCCATCTGGCACGCCTGCTGTGATTGTATGCTTCCGCAGAAAATCATACTATCTGGCAGGGCATCATTCAACAACAATGGGGAATTCGGTGCCGCTGGACTCGCTTAAAACGATTGGTTGGGACATTGGGGGCGCCAACATCAAGGCGGTGGCGCTTTGCAGACGAAAAGAAGGCTCAGTTGAGCGTAAGGTTGCCGTTCGCCCTTTCGAGATTTGGCGGGAGCGGAAGAATCTGCCTGCCGCGCTGGCCGAAATAGGGGATGCACTGGGCGCCCCCGATACGAATGCCATGGCGGTGACCATGACCGCTGAACTTTCCGATACGTTCCTGACCAAGCGCGAGGGAGTGCTCTTCGTTTTCGACGCTATGGCCCATGCTTTCCCGCGGACTCCCATCTATCCCCTGAGTCTGGCGGGCGATTTCGTGCAGCTTGGTGAGGCGCGTCTGCGTCCCCTGGATTTTGCCGCGAGCAACTGGGTCGCCAGTGCGTTGTATGTTGCAATCAGGCATCCCACTTGTATCCTGCTGGATGTGGGCAGCACGACTACGGATATTATCCCCATCCGGGATGGCCGCATCGTCATCAGGGGGATCACGGACATGGAACGTATGACATCGGGCGAACTGGTCTATTCCGGAATTTTGCGAACTAACCCCAACACCATTGTCGGCGAGGTTCCCATTGATGGCCGGATGTGCCGTGTGGCGGCCGAATACTTTACCGTGATGGCCGACGTTTATCTCATCCTGGGATTAATATCTGCGGAGGCATACACGTGCCCCACCCCCGACGGACGGGCCAGAACTCCGGGAGCGGCGCGGGAACGGCTGGCTCGCCTGGTTTGCGCCGACGTAGAGATGCTGAACGAAGAACAAACGCTCAAGTTGGCCCGATATCTTTTTGAAAAACAACTCAATCAACTGACCGATGCCTTGTGCAAGGTTCTTTCGGGATTGGAGAACGGGTATCAAATGCCGCTGGCTGTGGCGGGCGCGGGGACTTTTCTTGCCGTAGAAGGGGGGCGGAGACTGGGCATCACAATCCTGGACCTGGGCCGGGAATGGGGGGAGGATGCCGTAACCGCACTTCCCGCCACGGCTGCGGCGTATCTTTTGGCACAAAAAATCGACAGGGAAGATTCATGATCGAGGTCGTGGCCAAGGTCGGCGGAAGCCTGAGCCGAGGAGCCAACTTGCGGGCGCTGTGCCTGCTGCTGGCGGAACTGGGGTGCGAACGCCGCCTTCTGGTGGTGCCCGGAGGCGGTCCTTTCGCGGACAAGGTGCGGGACTGTGACGGCCGCTACGGGCTCAGTGATGCCGCATCGCACTGGATGGCCATCCTGGCCATGGATCAATTCGGATACCTACTCTCTGACCTGATCCCTCGGAGCAAACCGGCACGCGACGCGGACGCCGCACGCCAAATCGCTCTTTCCGGGAGGGTTCCGGTACTCATACCGTTCGACCTTCTTCGTCGAGCCGATCCGCTTCCGCATAGCTGGATGGTGACTTCCGACTCCATCAGCGCCTGGGTAGCCGAATTGGTGCGGGCGCCCAAGCTCGTTCTCCTGAAGTCGGTGGACGGCCTTTCGGATTGTATCGGCCTGGACGCTGGAGACGGCGGATTGCCGAGCCTGGTTACGTTGGAACAATTGGCCCGCTGGGAAGGGGTGGATCCATACCTCGCGACCATCCTGGCCGACAGCGGCCTGGACCTTTGGATCATTAACGGGAATACGCCGGACCGCTTGAAAGAGCTGCTGGGGCAAGGAACGACCCGGGGGACCCGTTTGCAGCGATGAGATCTTTCAGACGCCGGACTTTAAGGCTGTCCACGAGATCTTTTACCCGGTCGCCCCGGCAGACCGCAGTCCTGACACCGATGAGATCCGCTCCGAACTTGCAGACGTGCGCAATATCCTCAGCGCCAAGCGAACCGGCCAGACCGCATAGGAGCCCTGCCCCGCGGCATTGGGCCACAAAATTTTGCAACTGGCTGTCGCTCAGGTTCGTGAACAACGTTCCGTCACCTTTCACGGCGGTGTCCAGGAGGCAACCATCTGCGCCTGCTTCGGCGGCCACGGCGGGTAGGGCTAGCGGCGCCAATGAGTTCACCTTGTGGGCATCCGCGTAGGCTGCTGCAATGATCCGCGTGGAGGGGCCGTGCGCATGCACTGCACGGCATGCCTCCCGGAGAAGGAAAATGGCATCCTGCGGGGTCCGCGTGCCAAGCAGTCCCACTTTGACGTATTGGACTCCACAGACGGCCGCACCCAGTGCGGCGAGGGATACCGTACCCGGCAGGTTCGGCACGTCCCCGATGGTCGCGCTCACTTCAAGCTCCGGGGGTGTTATCTTGCGCACTGCCCGGATCACATGAGGGAAATTGGCGCCCAAAGCTCCCTCCGCGGGGTTCTTCACATCAATGATATCCGCCCCGCCTGCCACGGCCGGTGCGACTTCCTTTTCGCTCACTACGCTGACCAACAATTTCACATCGAGCCTCCAGACGCCAAACGCTCCATCTATCGAACCGCCTCGGTGAGAGATATAATAGGGAGTATAAAATTAGTTAGTGAAGTAATCGAGCCTAAATTTGGCGGTTCGATTCAGAGACCTGAACGGGATTTGCTTGATTGCGTTGTTTGGAAAGCCTACTGTAAACCCGAATAAGATGGGACGGACCTGGCGACGGACCTCCCCTTGACTCAGATGTCCTTTTGTCTGAAAATCAGCCCCCAACGGTTTTTGCTTTTCGCCGGAGGAAGGCCCGCGGCGGATTTTGCAAGCTCTGGGGGCTGACGCCGATTCCAAGCGCGCGTGAGAAAGGCCGGGCAAATGATGGGGCAAACTATGGAAACGCTCGAAGCGGTGGAAGGATTCGCCGTTGAAACGCTGGAGGGACTGATCTTCACTGTCAAAGGCCTAGTCCACCCTCTCCATAGGTTGATCGCCTACCTTCGGTTCATGCCGGACCCTGGGGGGGACCGGAAGCGCGGAAGCGTATCGTATCGGCGCGTGTATCGATTTGAAGAGCAACGGGAGATACTGCAGCGCCGATTCCCAATCTATATTGCTTACGATCCCATTTTCGGATTTGAAGTGCAGGGAGTGCCGAGGCAATATGCCCAAAATATCTTTGACCCATGTTTCCGGCTGGCTGAGATTCTCGAAAAGGGTGCGAAAGACCCGTTGGAGGAAAACTCTCTTGCCTTTGCGAACCTTTTAAAAGACGCGGCCGGTGTTCCCATGAGTAGCCTCGGCGTCTCCGGTTCGGTGCTGGTTGGGTTGCATCGGCCGGGATCGGACGTCGATCTCGCAGTCTATGGCGATAGGGAATCACGGGGGGTACACGGCGCACTCGGGGGGCTTCTGGATAGCGGCCAGGGGCCAGTTCGCCGCCTCGACAGAGCTGAACTGGCCGCGCTGCATGCTTCCCATCGAACCGATACCCCGCTCACTTTTTCGGACTTCGTCAGGCTCCAGTCCCGCAAGACGAACGAGGGCTATTTCGCGGGAATTCCATACTTCATCCGTTTCATCAAAGGGAAAAGGGAAGGTGAACAGCGTTACGGCGATACCTCGTACGAGCCGCTCGGGAAGGCTACGATTCGATTTCGAGTGACGGACGACGCAGATGCCATCTTCACCCCCTGCCGCTATGCCGTTGAGGATGTGTTGTTTTTGGACCGTGCGGAGGAGGCCGATCTGCAGGAGGTCGTCTCCTTTCGGGGGCGCTTCAGCGATCAGGTACGCACGGCAGAGCTGGCAACCGCCAGGGGGAGCCTCGAACGCGTGGTTCCGCGTGAAGGTAAAGTCCACCATCGACTTGCCGTTGGTGGAGAGGCCGGGGATTACCTCTTGAGCCAGGGGCAGCTCCTTTCGAAGTGAGCAGCTATGGGGCCGACATGGGCCGGAAGCTCGAAGCCGCTGCGAGGGCTTGACAAAGAAGAGGCGCCTGCTGAAAGCCCGGTCCCGTGCGATGGACCGGGGACCGCCAAGATTTCTCGCCTGAGGCTTGAAATGGCGTACTTCCGGTATCTCCCTGCAGATTGCCGGCCGACTTACCACGAGGAGTTTCTGTGAAACCGCTTCAGACAATCGGAATGAAAAAAGGCTGGATTTACGAGGTGATTGTATCGACCTACCGGGGCAATAAGCCTCATTCGGCGCCAATCGGGGTTTGGACCGATGATTTCGCCACTCTGAAAATGGAAATATATTCCGACAGCGGCACTCTGAGGAGTATCATGGAGCTGAAAGATTTCGCCGTGAACCTGATAGCCGATGTGACCGTTTTTTATAACTCGCTTTTCGATGAAGCAAATGTAGAGTATCGAGATTCGCTAAATATCAATGCTCCGGTTGTAAGAAGTGCCTCAGCTATTATAGAAGCCAGGCTCAAAAAGGTGGAAAATAAGGGAAACAGGTTTCACCTGGAATCCGATCCTGTCAATGTTGAAGTGAATGAGCCCGTAAAATTGATCAACAGGGCGGAAGCTATTGTGATAGAAAGCCTCATACTTGGCACAAGATTGCCATATTTGCCGGGATCGAGGGCGCAGGAAGCCTTGAGAGAAAACTACCGGGTCGTAAGAAAGGTGGCCCCCGGTTCACAGTATGAAAGAATCATGGGGAAACTGGTTGAGGCGCTTCATGTGCCTGCTTCCGGCGAATTCCCTTGCTGATACGGGAAGTCAGGGATATCCCGGGAACTTCGAAGGGGATGCGGCAGGACGGCGGGGTCGTTGACTCTTACTTTGACCTGCCGCTCTCTGGAAAGCGGCGGCTACGAGAGGGGAGCGCATTACCCGCCGCTCACTCATCGCTGGTTTCGATTCCATCTAATCCACGATTCAACCTGTTTGTCGAGACACCTCCAACCATAAATTCCATCCGGGCGCAGGCGAAGCGCGACCCCACCCTTGAATCAAAATTCGGCCGAAGCCGGCGAAACTAAGTGAAAAGAGGACGGGCAAGTGGTATAGCTGTGCTCTAATCCGGTAAAATTAAACAGGAATACGCGGATTGCTTCCGGACTCAACAATCAATCCAGTCAAAGGCTTAGAAGTGATCGACCTTCATTGCCATATACTGCCGGGTCTGGACGATGGTGCGCAAGACTGGGCCCAGAGTCTCGAAATGGCAAGAATTGCCGCTGCAGACGGTATCTGCGGCATCGTATGCACTCCTCATTCTTCGACTGTCTTTCCCGCAAACCACCGCACCACGATCCTGGCCGCAGTCGAAGAACTGAGAACAAGGCTCCGGGAGGCGGAAATCCGGCTTGAAATCTATCCAGGCTGCGAGTTGTCCCTCCAAACCAATCTCCTTGAAAGAATAGAGTCAAGAGATCTGCTGACAATCAACGACAATCGGCAGATCGCTCTCATTGAAATGCCAACCGATCTCATTACGCCAAACCTGGACAAATTTTTCTGGATGATGCGGGTCAAAGGGATCGACACTGTTCTGGCGCACCCCGAAAGAAACCGCGATCTCATGAAAAATCCGTCCGTGCTGTTGGAATGGATTCAGGCCGGCGTCATGGTTCAAATCACTGCCGCCAGCCTCACAGGCTATTACGGGCATGCAATCCGGGATTTTTCCCTGAAGCTGCTTCGGCATCGAATGGCTCATTTCGTGGCTACCGACTCACACAGTCCCGGCAGAATGGCGCCGATGCTTTCGAAGGCGCGCGCCCTCACTGAAGCCATTATCGGTCCTGAAGAGGCCCATAGAATCTTTTACGAATATGCGGTCCAGGTCCTGCGTGGAGAGGTCCCGGACGTCATGCCCGCTATTTCTTTCGAAAAGAAAACGCCCCTGATCCGGCGCATTTTTTCATTCCGGTAAAACGGCCGGTCAGCAAGGCCTGGATCTCTTGGGCTTCGACAAGAGGAAGCTGGCCTCTCTGCGCACGGACGGAGTGATCTGAGCGACGGATCAAGCGGTACGCCTAATCCTGGTTTAAGAGCGAGCCCCATTTTCCCCTTTGTCAGGAGTCAAAAGCATGAAGCCGGTCATTGCGTTCGCCAACCACAAAGGCGGAGTAGGGAAAACCACATCGGTTGTGAACATTGCATCGGTCCTGGGAGAAACGGGTAAGCGGGTATTGGTCGTGGATATTGACCCCCAGGGAAGCGCCAGCCTGCATTTCGGGGTCAAAGACAAAGGCACGGGATTCCTGCACGCCCTGGAAAGAACCGTTGCGGCGCCTGTGCTCCCAACAGCAGTGAGAGGGGTTGATCTCATTCCTTCCGGCCCCGCACTTGCCGAGGCAGCGCAAAGGTTTGGCGGAGTACTCGGAGCGGAACTCCTGGCCCGCTGCCTTGCGCGGACCCAGGGCGATTGGGAGCTGGTGATAATCGATTGCCCACCAGGTCCCGGAATTCTCACCACGAGCGCTCTTCGGGTCAGTCAGCATGTAGTCATTCCAATTGAAACCAATCGGCTTGCAATGAACGGCCTGGATCAAATGATCGAGACGCTGGATGCAGTGCGCCGGGATAACCGCCATCCCGGGATTCTGGGGATAATCGCGTGCCGCGCCAACCCGAGGCGTATAATTCATAGGGAAATCATGGCTGATTTGGAGAGGCGATTCCCCGGCAGGATGGCTCCATTCGTCCGTGAGAATGTCTCGTTGGCGGAGGCGCCCGCTCAGGGCAAACCCGTAATTCTGTATGCGCCTGATTCAAATGGGGCCGAGGATTATCGCCGGGTGACACAATGGCTGTTGGAGCGTTTGGGTTGAATCAACCGATACGGGAAGCCGGAGGCCGGAACCTTCGTTACCCCCGCATTATTCTTTTAGTTCCGGCCCAGCCATTTTCATCCAGAAATGCCCGGAAGCAAGGACGACAACGATGGATACGAACTGAGCCGAAAAACTGAAAACCCTGGTTGGGGCCAGCGCGCTCACAACGAAGGGGTCGGTAAGGATCATATCTGCGCCGACCTTCGCAAGGACTGCGCAACCAACGTAGTTGAGGATCGGATACCTTTCAATGGCCAGGCACAGGAGGTTGCTGGCAAAAAACACAATGGGAATGCTCACACCAAGTCCGATGAAGAGCAGGAAAAAGTTCCCCTGGGCCGCACCCGCAACAGCCAGCATATTGTCCAAAGACATGGTGATGTTGGCAATTACGAGAATTTTTACAGCCTGGCCGATGTTGGAGATCCCTTCATCCACAGATGTTGCGCCGGACCTTAAAACGAGAAGACTCACCGCCAGGTAGAGGACTATCGCGCCGCCCACAAGTTTGACGAAGCTGTGCTCCAGAAGCTTGGAGACAAAGAAAGTAAGCAAGACACTCAATACAATGGTAATGCAAGCGCCAAACGATAGGGCCCTCAAGCGCAGACGCCTCGGAAGAGACCTCAGGGCCACGGCGACGACCATCGCGTTGTCGACCGATCGGACCAGATTGATAATGATGACGCTGAAAAGAGCTGAAATCCAATTCCAGTCGAAGGATATCGAGCCAAGATTCCCCAGTCCCACGATTCGCCCCACTTGGTGAGAACAGCTTCCCGTTTGATGGAAAGAGCCTCATCCTGCACCGGTAGAGACCTACCGTTACGGCTTTCTTTTTGGAAGAGCAGCGCCCGCAATGTCCTTCACACCTTCCACAGTGTTCACCAGCACATCCCGGACAGCTTTAACAGCCGTATTCCCGATACTTCCTGCTGCTTCGATCGCTCCATTGACGGTTACCTTAGCCATCTCTTCGGCATTTGACCCCGTCTCCCTTGCCGCTTCAATGATTCCGTCCACCGTCCTGCGGGCGACCTGCCCCACGTCCGCTCCAATCTCGGCAGCTCCGCTGACTGTCCCCCTGATAACCTGTTTGGCGACGCTGAACACATCGCCTCCAACATCGCTTACACCCATGATAATCCCTTTTGCCACGCTCTTGGAGCTAAGCAAAAGCCCTGTCCCTACTTCTTCCGCCGCTTTGAAGGTCCCTTGCAGCACATCCTTTGTCACGTTGACGGTTTCATCGGCCACCGATCCCGTAGCCTTAAGGGTATCGGAAACGGTGTTCTTGACCAGGGTGACAATCTGTGCTTCAATCTCGTTGACGCTCTTAAGGCCGCTGAGGACACCCTCTCTTACAGTGGCCCCTGCCTTACCCAGGGTCGCCTTTATTTCTGTCCGGGGTATTTTTTCCTGGTTCTTTTCTTCAAGATTCATTCCCTGCTCCTTCTTTTTCGGTCGCTCAGCTTTTTTTTCGGCCATCTCGCACCACCTTTCACAACAGGAACAAACAACCTATGGTCGGCATTGCTCCCTGTTTGCTTCGCCTGACACAGTGTTCCGAGTTTGCCAACGCATATCAGGGCGCCGCACCCCTGCCTGATCCCGAGACGCCGGTGCTAACAAAAGGGGCAACGGGTGCGGCAATTCCGTTAATTGCGCGGCACATGCATCGTTTTGGAAAAGAAACATATTGCCGGTTACACGATGGACGTCCGGGACAGCAGTGTTAGAGACGAAAAATAGTACCGGCCTGTTTTCCGGGAGAACAATCCATCCTCGTATGATAGACTTATGTAATACCCGATTCTCAACAAAAAAGAATCGGCTCTTTCCGCGCAGCCATGCAGACAGCGCAGACACTAAATGGAGTATGCTCTCGGGAAGCGTTTCCTTTCAGTTCAGCTTCGCATTGCAAAGGCGCGAAGAGGAAGAGATACAGAACCGGGTTCAGAGCGTAATGCCTGAAGCTGCTCACACTGCCGACTCATTCCGTTATCGAAAACGGCCACGATAAAATCTCACAGAGAAAACCCCTGCGCTGGGAGCATAGGGATTTCGCAGTATCAACCCCCCTTTACAGCGTCTATATTTGCCTTTCGCCATAAAGTAATGATTTTATCAGTTTTGTCATCCTGATTGTTCATTACCTGCCTACCGAGGGATTGAGGGATTGAGGGATTATTCTCCAGTGTCCTGAGTCATTAATTAGTTCCCGAATTAAGGGTAGGGTGGGCAAAAGCAGAGCGTTGCCCACCACTGATTGGTGGGCACATAAAACGTGCCCACCCTACGAATTTTATGCAATGAACTTGTGACTCATGACACTAGATTTGTAAATCCCTAAACCTGGGGAATTATTCCCTTACCCTTGATCAATGATGCCCTGGTTCCCGGTCTTCCCGGAGTGTGAAGAAAGCAGCAGCTCATATTCACTCCTGTCCAGTTTTGCAAAACTCCTGCACAATGGATAACCGGAACACCTGAACCTTACCACCCCGGCGTCTTTCTTGTACACATGCATCTTTTGCCCGCATGCGCGGCAGAGGGGTCTTTCTTTCAGTTCATCCCTTGCTGCATTCCCAAATTGCCGCCCACACAAAAGACAGCGGAATCGTTGCTTTCCATGTCTGGTTTTTCCAAATTTGTAAGTGGCCTCGGAATTACATCGAGGACATTTCATCAAAGACAAAATCCAGCCCTTCGTATGATAGACTTATATAAATACCCTGCTCAAAAAAAGAATCGGCTCTTTCCGCGCAGCCATGCAGGCAGCGCAGACATTTAATGTGGTGCGGTTGGAGGCAGGCCAAATGTGAGGCGCTTCTAAAAAGTGAAGTACCTCCGGTGTATAGATCACGCTTCGCGAGCTTCGCATTGCTTCACAAAGTGAAGCATGCTTGCCGGCCTCCCTTTGCGACGTGTGAGCGCGTAGCGAGGGGGCCGACCGCTCATTCTCGACAGCCCACCCACCCACCCGCGAGACGGGGCGGGAGCGGGAGGCCTTATAAACGTTTTTGGTTACGTTCGAGATCATTCCTTTTCCATGCAATTTCGAGTCAACGAATTATTAACGGAATACAACCATCCGCGCTGGAAGATATACCAGGAATGTGACAGGCATTGCCTAAGATGGTGACAATCGTGTTACGGAGCTTGCTGCTACGGGTGTTCCGGCGGCAAATATCCAAGTGAGGAGATCGGGAGCGCATGCCCTGGCAGGGTAATGAAAAAGGGTTCCCTGCTGGGAGAAGCGAATGATACCAGGCGGGGCCCGGGCTTATTAAGCAGCGCTTCTATGTTGATGGGGCCGGCGTTAATTCTTTAGCGAGTCCCGAATAAAGGCGGATGGCTTCCTCGCCGATCATGCGAGCGGCGGCGCCAGCCGTTATTCCCCCTACAGGCACGGAAAATAGCGGGGTGATGTCGAGAACATCGGCGAGCAACGGAACCCCGGCTGCGAGACCGGTGGCGGCAACCACCGCAAGCATCTCGGAAACGCGCGCCTCATCGTCGATATCCATGCCGTAGAGAAGCGCGATCTCCAGAATGAGATAGAGGTGCATGCGAGTGATGACTGAAGTTCCTCCCACCAAGCCCAGGAACCGGAATGCATGGCCTAGTCCGGGAACCACCATCGGAAGATGAATGAGAGCACCTCCCAGAAAGGAGAGAGGCGTTTGGGCCGCAATAAGCCGCCGCGCTTTTTGCTCAGCAGTCTCTTCAGGATAACTGATATTAACTGCTTCTACTACCGCTCGGATACGGGCCTTGCGAAGGCGAAGAAAAAAGTAGAAGAACTGATCGGCGAGGATGCTTTGCCGAGAGACTAAATCCTTAGCAGACATTGTATGGCGCCCTCCAAAAGCTGGATTTGGGATTTGTCGATTTTAGCAAAAAGCGCGCCTCCGGCAAATCCATGCGCTGTGCTGACAGAATGATTTCTGATGCATTTCAATGACAGGACCTTAACAGGGTGATGAAAAAGGGTTCTCTGGTGAGAGAGCCTCCTGAACATTGCTAATGATTTCGCCATTCCGTACCGGCCTCCGCGGGCATGACGGGAATTACGGCTTTCGCCGGGGTAACGTCAATAGGGTCTTTCGCCCTGATGTTGGAATTCCCATCCTTTTTCATCACCCTGTCATGCCTTGTTCACACGACTTCATCCACGTCATCTTCATCCGCTTGTTTAAAGGCTATCCAATCCCCACACGAAAATCCCCGCTTGTGCTCCCTGAAATCAGGATGCTTGAGCGGGTCATGACAGTTCGCCCGGCAATTCTGCCGGTCAAAGAGCTCACAGGCGGCAACGACGGCCTCTTCGGCTGGAAGGGAGAAAACATACAATCTATCATCCATGATATTTTGAACGATTGTCTTCCTGCTGCCGTGCTCCATCTCTCGGCCTCCTTCACACATCATGCAAACATGTTTGTTCAGGACACCTTATCTGCCTTCGGATTCACAGCAGGGCCTGCCCGCTCAGCTATCAGCTCTGCTTTAACTTCGGCGGTAATATCTTCAAAGGACTCCGCAGCCTCCGATATCAGCTCTCTTCCCTTTTGAACGAGGCTGAGTCCGGTTTTGATCGTTGCCTTCACCAAAGGCTTCAGAGCCGATGCAGCAACAGGAGCGATCACTGGAGCAAGAATAAGCACCCCAATACCGAGCAAAATGGGAGTCCCAATTTTGAGTCCGTTATCAAAAAGCGCCATATCTTCTCCTCATTTCAAAAAGTGCAAGGTCGAGTTTAATCCACGGCTGCAAGGCGGCAGAACAGGAATTTGCTCGTACAACTTCCTCAATGTAGAGGCTAAAAGTTCTGAATGGGTGTGTCAACGGTGAAATTCGGGATTTTTCATTCCTTACCTACTAATCAGACCCCATCGCCGCCTTTGGATGAAACCGCGTCCGGTTTCCAAATTCCAGGGTGTTTCTTTTCCATTTTATGCGTTGGACCCAACAGGCCCGGCATCATGGAAAAGTCACGAGAATGCAACCTGGCATAAGAATTGCTCCATAGCTTTGCGTAATGCATTCTTTCTTTCGGGACCGCAGTTTACAGACAAGGCTTCCAGGCGGCAAATGCAACCCTGTCCAGTCTCCAGTGTAGACCAGCCGGAGGTCCCCTCATCCAGGACTTCCCAGCCAACCGTAAACGGGGGTCAGAGCTTTGACATGGCCCTCGAAGCGGCTACATTGGAGCATTCAGCTCAACAATCCGGGCCGCAACCGGTTGCTCCGCAACCCCTGTATGTGCCTCCGTCGAGACCCCCTGCCCTCTTATCTACCCAATCTTTGAGTGCGCCTCCGCCATCAGGAACGGATGTGGCGGCAGCTTACCAGAGGCATGCCGGGCCATCAGTCGAACCGGCGCACATGAGCGACGTTCAGAAGTATAAGGACGATCAGTTGCTTCGCAATCCGGGAGGCCGCAGCTATTACCTGGATGAAAAAAAGGTCGTCGAGTCCTCGCATAAGGAACCCATTTCGGGGCTGGTCCGCAAGGACTTTTCCGGCGTTCTCGGCAATATCAAAAATTTTTTCGGCAACATGTTCATGGGGACCACCGTTCTTCACAGGAACGAGAAAAATGAAATCCAGCAAGGTCATCAGAGGGGACTGCTCCAAACCATAGGGGATTTCTTCAAAGATTTGGGGAGCGCCTTGAGTTTCGGCAAATATCATCCCGACTCCGCACAGGCCCCACATGGTTTGAAAAATCGGCTCGTTTATTCAGTATCCAAGCTCAAAGACGCATTTATGGGGGACATTCTCACGGGGGTCCCTTCAAGTGTGAACCACATGGCCAAGAACCTGATACTGTCGGGTTGGCACCTGGCGGAAGTTTTGCCCGATGCGGCAATAGGAAACTTTGAGCTGGGCCAAAAGCTCACCACGAGCATTTTCGATAACGGCCACGTCGTTATCGAATACCTCACGGACATCACCCCCTCCGGCGATGCCTGGCTGAGAGTCCACGCATCGAATTTGAAGGAACTCAAGCCCCCGCTCGTCTACAACCTCAAAATGCCTGAGTTCAAGAACGGAGACATACGTTGGGAGAACGTGAGGAACACCCCGTTTCGGAAGGCCATTGAAAGCATCGGCGCTCTTTTGGCCGATGGCCTCGCCATCGCTCTGATCGGTCAGACCGGATGTTCAAGCAATCGGCGAAATCAGATCGAGTAGTCCCCGTAAGACAGACATATGAACAACACTGGCAAGAAAATGCCATATCGATTGCGGGCACCCCTCAGCGATAATGTGGTCTTAATCTGGTCTTAATCTGGTCATTCCTCTTACCGCCTTTAGGCGGAAGATCCTCTTACCGCCTTTAGGCGGAAGTCAATCGCGTTGGGCGTTCGCGGGGCGCCTTCCCAAGCGAATCGCTACTACAATTGCCATATCAAATTGAAATGATTAATTATATTTTCATATGGACAGCAAAAAGGTTTCAGATATACGCGTAGCGTGCCGCCGCTGTGACGAGTGCGGGATCAGAACCGGGGTAAAATCTGAGGATGATGACCTGTGCATCCTGCAATGCTCACTTTGCGGAAAAGAATATCCTTTTTACAAATCGCCCCCGGAAGACAGACCGTTGCCGGCAATGAAAGAAAAGGGCAATATGCTGTCAGCCCACAACACTTACGACACAATAATCGTTGGGGGAGGCCCGGGAGGACTCTCGGCCGGAATTTACTCCATGAGGGCTGCAATGAAAACGATACTCATCGAGAAAGGCGCTCCGGGCGGACAGATGGCTATCAACAAAGGCATCGAGAACTACCCCGGCTTCATAGATATAAACGGCTTCGAGCTGTCCGAGAGATTTCTCCAGCATGCGAAATGGTATGGGCTCGAAATCTTGCAGGAGGAGGCAATGGCCATAGAGCCGGGCATCGAGTTTCATTCAGTGCGGCTCGCAAACGGAAGAACCCTGAACGCCCATGCCATCATCCTGGCGCCCGGCGGGATTTCCCGTAGTCTCGGCGTGCCCGGCGAGGCCGAGAACCTTGGACGGGGTGTGTCATATTGCGCAACCTGTGACGGATTTTTTTTCGCAGGCAAGCCGGTGGCGGTCGTAGGCGGCGGTGACACCGCCCTGGAAGAAGCCCTCTACCTGTCCAAAATTGCCGCTGAGGTCCATCTCATCCACCGCCGGGAAGAATTTCGCGCAGGCAGGATATTGCAACAGCGTATAAGCATGGAGCCGAAGATAAAAGTAATGCCGAATACAGTAGTCACGAACATTATCTCCGACGGAAACGGGGTAAGCTCGATCATCGTGAAAAACGGCCGGGAAGTTGAAAGCGAGTTGCATGTTGAGGGCATCTTCATTTTCGTAGGCTTTGCCCCGAACCGGAAGCTGGTTCCCGCAGGCGTCAAAATTAGCGCGGGCGGCTTTGTTTTGACAGATGAAACATGCGAGTCAAGCATTTCCGGGATTTTTGCGATTGGCGACCTGAGGCAAAAATATGCCAACCAGATCGTGGTAGCGGCCTCCGACGGGTGTATATCCGCTCTGGCCGCAGCCCGGTGCGTGGAAATGAGAAAGGCTGGGTTCACGAGTTGTAAATTAGCCGCTTGACGGAACGACTCGGGGCAGTGGCGCCAACCAGAGGCGGTACCCGTTCACCACAGATACGGAGCATAGTCCGGTCAAGGAGAGGGCACAGACAAAAGCTTTGACAGGATTAACAGGATTTACAGGATTAACAGAAATGGCTATGGATTAGGGGATCTAGGAATTCAAACTAATTTAGGGATTTAGGAATTAATTCCTCAATCCCTCAATCCCTCAATCCCTCAATCTCAATCCTTCAATCCCTCAATCCCTCAATCTCAATCCTTCAATCCCTCAATCCTTCAATCCCTCAATCCCTCAATCCCTCAATCCCTCATTCCCTCAATCTCAATCCTTCAATCCCTCAATCCTTCAATCCCTCAATCCCTCAATCCCTCAATCCCTCAATTCTTCAATCCCTCAATTCTTCAATCCCTCAATTCTTCAATTCATCAATTCTTCAATTCGTTTTTAATCCCCGAATCCCTGATGCGCAATTGTCACAAGAATGCGTCCAACCTGTCACTTTTACGTGATAACTCAGTGATACACTCGTGATGAATAACAAAGCAATGTCAACGCCGGAACTCTTAGGCGTGCATTTTAAGTTCATTTGTTCGTCCGGGGTCTGTCAATTGGACCACCCACGAGAAGGGGCAAAAGCATGAAACACCGACGGAACCTGGCATACACGTCGTTAATGTTGTGCGGGATTATGCTGCTTTCAGTCTGCAACAGCGATCCTGCCGCCGCCACGGGGACACGACGGAAGGTCATTCTTTTCGTATGGGACGGGCTCAGACCCGACAGCGTCACACAGAAAGCGACGCCAAACCTTTGGGGAATGTCTCAACGAGGGGTTTTCTTCCATAAGAACCATTCTACCTATCCCACCTTCACGATGATGAACTCCTCATCGTTCAACACGGGCGATTTTCCGGGTAAGACGGGTTTCTACGGCAATTGGCTCTGGCTCGGACCGAACACCCTCCAAGGCAACGATTTCTCAAACAAGCTCGTCCATTATAGCCAACCGGTATTCACGGAAGACTGGAATATATTGACCTCGTTGAACGGGTATTACAACGGACACCTCTTCCTGGTCACGCGCCTGTTGGAAGCTGCGCAGGCTAAAGGGCTCAAGACCTGCATCGTCGGCAAATCGGGTGCTGCTTTCATGTTCGACCTGACGCGCGGAGGATGCGGCATCGACGAAAATATGGTATTCCCTGAGTCGCTTGCCACTGAACTCCAGAAAAACGGCTATCCCCTCCCCAAAAACACGCCGGTGATGTGGCCCGGCATCACGCTTGCCTCCGATAACGGGAGCCCGACTGCTTTCGGCACAAAAACATTTCTTTGCGACGGCGTGACTTTGGACCCCACAGCGGGCACGACCAGCATCTTCTACAGCGCCAACCTGTACATGCTCGGCACCTACCTGAACTATGTTCTTCCCAATAAAGACCCGGACGTTTCCGTCATCTGGTTTCGCGATCCCGACTCCACCGAACACTTGTACGGCCCGGGCAGCCCAGCCTACAGGGATTCCCTCGCCACAATGGACACCATGCTCGGCCAGATACTCGCGAAACTGAAAGCTTTGGGAATCTATGACAATACCGATATCATGGTCGTATCAGACCACGGCCATAGTTCGGTAGCCGGCGACGTCTCGCTCTTTCCTCTGCGGGATATCCGGAACGGAAAGGTGGTGACGACAGTCACGAACCCCGTTTACGGCTACTCGGTCTCCGGCGACGTGCGGCTCGCTCAACTTCTCACCGATAACGGCATAGCGGCGAACGTCTACGACGGTTCCGGCTGCATAAAAGACCCGGTCATGTCCGGTATACTGCCGGATGGCGCTCAGGTCTACCCTACCCTCGAAGATACCGACGGCACGGTGTGCGGCAACGGACCCGGCTGCCGGTATAACACGAGGAGCTTTGTCGTTCCGTCCTCACCGCCCGAGGATGCCGTAGTCATAGCCGCAAACGGGGGAAGCGATTACCTATATGTGCCGAACAAGAACGTTAACACGGTCAAGGGCATCGTGTCATTTTTGCAGTCGCGCGAAGAATTCGGCGCCATCTTTGTCGACGACAACTACGGCTCCGTCCGGGGAACGTTCAAAATGAGCACGGTCAACCTTGAGATGGCGGGAAGAAGTCCCGATATCATAGTCAGTTACAATTACAATGAAAACGCAACCGTACAGGGGATGAAGGGGACCGAATACGAAAGCATGCAAGTTTACAGGGGTATGCACGGCTCATTCAGCCCCGTGGATGTGCACAACACCCTGATCGCCTCCGGCCCCGACTTCAAGTTCGGTTTTCACGACCATGTCCCTTCCGGGAACATCGACGTGGCGCCCACGATCGCCTACCTGCTCAGCCTGAATCTCCCAAATACCGACGGCAGAGTGCTGTATGAGGCCATCAAAAATTCACGCACGAAAGTCTGGGTCACTCTCGAGCACTCCGCCGTGACCTCCAGGCCCGTAAAGGGCCTGACCTTTTATAAACCGACGGCTATCATGAACGCCAACTGCATGATCGACTATGGAAAGTCAAGCTTCAGAACAGAGCTTGTCACCTCAAGCGTCAAAGACTCGACCGGAAAGAGTGTAACCTATTTCGATTACGCAAAGGCGCTGCGGCAGTGACGCCAAGAGCAGTGATCAGTGATGAGCGAGCAGTGAGCTGAGGTATGAGCGGCCATCCGGCCAAGGAGAATACGATTACTACGAAGACCTCACTTTCCGCCATCCTTACGGCATCCCTGTGCTGCCTGGCTGCCTTCCCGGCTCTTGCGGCCCATGTATCGGCAGGGCCGCTCTGCATACGGGACATCATAAAGCCGCCGATCAATTTGTCCATCAGTGGGACGTACTATTCGAACCGGGAAAAGGGATTTTCAGTCGATGTCTCACCAGATAGATTCATCAAAACCTACAGTGATGGAGTGACTATCATCGGGGTCAAAGGCGAAGATACACCCGTCTATTACATCATAGACAAGAACAAAAAAACGGTGTCGAAGGTCTCCCAAACCAACCTGTACAAAATAGGCCTTTTCTTCAACTGGAACAGCATGACAACCCTCGTAGATCTACCCGGCAATACCGCTGTCACTGCTCAGAATGAAGCACAGGATGGTTGCACTATGTACCTTGTCGCCGGTGCTGACGCCGCATTATGCGTAGACGGCAACTATCACATCCCTCTGCGCATGTCGCAAAGGGGCGCCGAGGTCGCGCGGGTGGCGTCCGTGAAGCCATTGCACACGGACCTGAAGACCGCGGCCGATTCTCTGACCCTCACATGCCGGCAGGACCACTACACTTTCTTCGATGTGGACTCTGAGATGGCCCCCGAGGCGGACTGAGCCCGGACCAAGCCGCAAACCAGAGGGCAAAGGGACAGCGCCGAGCTAACCGGATAAAGTTGCTTGACGGATGACGAATCCAGCCTCCGCGAACCCCATGCTTCCTACAGCAATGATTTCGAGGCCAAAAATGGCCTTGTAAGCACGAAAAACGCCTGGTTCCAGAAAATAATTCCCTCTGGTTCTATCGCTTCGCGAGGAAATGTTACCTTGGGCCGGCCCCGTCCGCGATAATCCTGCCGTTAACCGCAAGGCGAAGGGGGTTGAAAGAATGGCGGATGGCCGGTGAGGGCTAAATAAAAAATTTAGTTAACGGTGCGGCGTAATCCGTCCGATTCCGAATTATAGACACTGAAGAAGCAGGATGGCAAAAGGCCGTAATACGCCTGATCGTATGGCCTGGCGTGGCAAGAGTGGAGGCAGGATATGTCATCGGTACTTATCGTAGATAATAACGACTTCTTCAGACGTTCCTTCAAAGAAATCCTTAAAATGTACATCCCGTCGCTATCGGTCGATGAATCCGTTGACGGGGCGGACGTTTTAACCAAAATCAATCAGTTTTCGCCGGACGTCGTTTTCATGGACATCCACCTGCCGTGGAAAAATGGCCTCGAACTGACGCGCGAGATCAAAGAGCTCCATCCAAACCTGGTCATAAGCATCTTTACCAGCTACGACTTTCCCGAGTACCGCATAGCCGCCAAAGAATACGGGGTGGACTACTTCCTTCTAAAGGACGCTCTTAGTGGCGCCGAAATCGCTGCAATGGTGAGAGCCGTCATTGAAAAGAGAAAAGAGAGCGCTCGAAGACCGAGTCAAAAAAGGGGGAATCTTCACAAGAAAAGCTTTGAAAAATTAGCATGTTCGTCATGAAGTTAACACGTATTACATTACCCGAAAATGTGACGGCGGAGGCGGAATGAGCGAAAATGCCAAAGGTACCGGCCGTAACACAGTTTTGAACAGAACTTCGCGCAAATGGAGGGATGCAGTTTTTCGTTATTGTGGCAATCCAACCGTTCTTTAGCACGAAGTCTCGATTTTGAAAGCCAGGGTCTATCTTAAGTATACACCTTGGGGAACTCGAAAATGATTGATCTCTCAACTCGAAAGAGGTTAAGTAAAACATAACGGAGAACATAGATGAGGCAAAATGTGACTAAGTGCGAAGCAGGCGAACTGGTGATGCCCAAAGGACTACTCAACGATGAAATCGAGCAGGTCACACGCCAGCCAATATGTCTTAAAAGATCAAAAAGCGATGTGAAAGCCATGGAAGCTTTCAAGAATTCCAGGGTCACAATAGTGGACGACGACCAGTTGGTCTGCGAGATCCTTGCCGAGACACTTCAAGGTTGGGGCCTTAGCGCGGAAGGCTTTACCCAGCCCGAAGCCGCACTTGAAAATATCAGGAAAAATAAGCCCGATATAGTCTTGCTTGACGTTTTCCTATCCGATGTCTGCGGTTTGGACCTGATCCACCAACTCGGTTGCGATCTGAAAATCATTATCATAACGGGATTCGCCGATAAGGATACTGCTATCCGGGCACTGAAACTCGGCGCTTTCGACTTGTTGGAGAAGCCCTTTCAGAATGAGCTGTTGTCCCATTCGATATTGAAGGCCTTAACCGCCCTCGCAAATGAGAGGGAATCAAAAAGGCTCATAGACGACCTAAGGCAGAGTCGCTCGGAATTGCTCGCGCATCAGCAGAAGCTTGGAAACTTGAATACTCAACTTCTCGACACCAACAGAGCACTGTCGATTTTTGCTCAAAATATTGAACGCGAGAAAGAGGATATCGAGAAGCGGATCGCCCTGAGACTAAGGCATCTCATAATACCCATGGTCATGAAGCTGAGAAACGATCAGGCCCTTCAGAAGTATAGAGCGCAACTTGATATGCTGACCAGGCAGATCGAAGATTTGACTTCCGGGTTCGCTATAGATTCCCGCGTTGCCATGGCCCTCTCATTCACCGAACTGAAGATTGCGTCTCTTGTCAAAAATGGCCTAACGACTGAAGAAATAGCAAGGCAGTTGTATATTGCTGAGAGCACGGTTCGTACTCACCGGAAAAATATCCGCAGGAAACTGAAGATAAACAACGCGCTATACAGTTTGAGAAATTTCCTCAACTCCAGGGCCTGACCCAGTTGGAGCGTTCACACAAACCGTTCGCACAAAAAATTTCGATCAGACGTCAGACTATCTGATCAGCCCACTAGTACCATGTAACATTGTTTTTTTCGTAGAGTTCGGTATAATCGTGGCAAATTCCAGGGGGAGGGATTTGCCATGACACCACGATACCGAGTGACCTTGACGGAACGAGAACGCCAGGAACTT
>JBEKTT010000025.1:0-64900 GCA_049515795.1 Syntrophobacteraceae bacterium | reverse complement strand
CAAAGGATGCGGACCTGCTAATTGCCGAGAGTGCGTACCTTCCGGGACAAAACTATCCACACTGGCCGCACCTTAACCCGGAAAGCGCCGCGACCCTGGCTGTCCGGGCAAACGCCCGCAAGCTCTTTCTGGTGCATTTCGACGCCTCCCGCTATCTCTCCATGGAAGACAGGCAGAACGGGCTCAAAGCCGCCCGCAAAATATTTGATAAAACGGAACTCGGCAGAGACGGGCTGGTACTCGAAACCGGCGATTAGTCTTCAGCCCAGGCGTCACATATTTTTTTAATAGCTAAAAAATTCTTAGTGTTAAATTGCCCGTCAGTGAAGAAAAGCGATTTGTGATTTAGTTGATACTAAATAATCAGTTTAGGCGTAGGAGAAATGATGGGAAAGCCGCTTTTCGTATTTGAGATGGCAAATAATCACATGGGAAGCCTCGATCATGGGGTCAGGATAATAAGGGAATTCGGCGAAATAGTTAAGGGCTTCCCCTTTCAATTCGCTTTCAAGCTCCAGTACCGCGACCTCGATACTTTTATTCACCCGGATTTCAAGGAACGGATGGATATCAAATACGTAAAAAGATTCATGGAAACCCGCATCGAGGAGGAGGTCTTTATCCTGTTTCTCCAGGAGATGAAGGCATGTGGATTCATTACAATGTGCACGCCTTTCGATGAGCCTTCAGTGGACAAAATAGAAAAACAGGGCATAGACATCGTCAAAATAGCCAGTTGTTCATTTACTGACTGGCCTCTGCTGGAGCGAATAGCGCAAACAAAAAAACCCATCATCGCTTCTACAGCTTCAGCAAGCCTGGATGAAATAGATAACGTCGTCAGCTTCTTCGAACACAGGAATAAGGATTTCACGCTCATGCACTGTGTCGCCGAGTACCCCACTGCCGACGACAACCTCCAATTGAACCAGATCGACCTGCTTCGAGGCCGGTACCCCAAAGTCAGGATTGGGTACTCCACGCATGAAGGCCCGAACAATGTCGATGCAATAAGGATCGCGGTTGCCAAGGGTGCTGCGGTATTCGAAAAACACGTCGGTGTTCCCACCGAACAATTTGCCCTCAATGGCTATTCCGCCAGTCCAGCACAGGCGAAGGCCTGGTTGAATGCTGCCGCTCAGAGCTATCGGATGAGTGGTGTAGCTGGAATTCGCGTAAAACCATCCGAAAAAGAGCTGGATAGTATCACTTCCCTCAGGCGCGGCGTGTTTGCTTCGCGTTCATTCGCTAAGGGCGAGGCCATAGGGCAAAATGAAGTGTTCATGGCTTTCCCGCCGCAGGACGGACAGGTCACGGCCAATGAATGGTCGAAGTATACCCGTTTTGTGGCGACATCGGACATCGAGGCTAAAGCGCCGCTGCTTGCAACCAATATGAATTGCTACCATATGAGGCAGAAAGTTTTCGATATAGTTCAACGGGTAAAGGGTCTTTTAGAAGAGGGGCGGATTGTTGTGCCCGGACAGACCGATCTCGAAGTATCCCATCACTACGGTTTGGATAGGTTTGACGAGCACGGTCTTGTCATGATCACCGTGGTAAATCGTGAATATTGCAAGAAGATCCTGGTGATGTTGCCGGGACAGTCGCATCCCGAACAGTTCCACGAAAAAAAGGAGGAAACCTTCCATGTCCTTCATGGAAGTGTAAAGGTCGCTCTGGATGGAGAGGAAAAAACATATGGGCCCGGCGAATCGATCCACGTCGACCGGGGAGTGCGTCACAAGATGTGTACCGTGACCGGCACTGTTTTCGAAGAGATTTCCTCCACACATTATAAAGACGATTCCTTCTACGTCGATCCAGCCATTAGCCGCAATAGGGACCGCAAGACCTATCTTACCTATGCACTTCGATGAATT
This sequence comes from Syntrophobacteraceae bacterium, assembly GCA_049515795.1. Lineage (GTDB taxonomy): Bacteria > Desulfobacterota > Syntrophobacteria > Syntrophobacterales > Syntrophobacteraceae > SbD1. The sequence continues at coordinate 63,017 of JBEKTT010000025.1, read as the reverse complement.
GCCGGCCGATATAGGGGCACTGCCCTTCGAGGCCGAAGTCTTTGCGATGAACCACACCGTGCCGACTCTTGCCATACGGATGCAACTGGAAGGAAAGACCATCGCCTACTGCCCGGACACGGGGCTTTGCGAAAACGCCGTCCAGGCCGCAAAGGATGCGGACCTGCTAATTGCCGAGAGTGCGTACCTTCCGGGACAAAACTATCCACACTGGCCGCACCTTAACCCGGAAAGCGCCGCGACCCTGGCTGTCCGGGCAAACGCCCGCAAGCTCTTCCTGGTGCATTTCGACGCCTCCGCTATCTCTCCATGGAAGACAGGCAGAACGGGCTCAAGGCCGCCCGCAAAATCTTCAGCTTGGCAGAAATTGCTCGTGATGGGCTACTGGTTGATCTCACTTAAACAGCATTGAACGGACAACCTGGGTCCGCAGAGATACTTCCTAACAAGATGAATCAGACAGAAAACCGACTCGCAAACGATCTGGACCACATCCTGGCTCACACAGAATGGCGTTGAGATGAGATCAGAGGAAAACGCATATTCATCACGGGCGACACGGGTTTTTTCGGCTGCCGGCTTCTGCAGAGCTTTGCCTGGGCCAATGATAAACTGGATCTTGGAGCCAACGCCGTTGTCCTGACCCGGGACCCGCAAGGTTTTCTGAATAAAGCGCCGCATTTGGCTGGTCATCCGACAATTCATTTCCATGTAGGCGGAGGGATTGTCAGACGGAATTAATTTAAAAGTCCAAATCAGAGGAGATCCCATGGAACAAATAAGAATAGGGACCAGACTAATAGGTAATGGGTCATCTTGCTACATTGTCGCTGAAATCGGCATCAATCACAACGGCGACGTTGATTTAGCAAAGCAACTCATTGATGTTGCAAAATCCGCCGGCTGCGATGCAGTCAAATTTCAAAAACGTACTGTTGATGTAGTCTATACCCCGGAAGAATTAGCAAAGCCGAGGGAGAATCCCTTCGGACCAACTAACGGCGATTTGAAGCATGGCTTGGAGTTTGGTATTGAAGAATATAAAGAAATTGACAGGTATTGTCGCAAGAACCGAATCCCTTGGTTTGCCTCCTGTTGGGATGAGCAGTCAGTCGATTTCATTGAGCAATTTGATGTGCCCTGCCATAAAATAGCCTCGGCTTGTCTGACAGATGAGGGATTGCTACGACATATCAGGTCTAAAGGCCGTCCGATTATTCTTTCGACCGGCATGAGCACCCTTCATCAAATTGATTGGGCGGTTGATATCCTGGGGAAAAAGGATTTAATTCTGATGCACTCCTGTAGTACGTATCCAGCATATTATGTGGAACTCAATTTGCGAGTCATTCCTCGGATACGGGAAACCTATGGGGTGCCTGTCGGATATTCAGGGCATGAAACAGGTATTCCCTCTTCCGTTGCGGCAGTCGCTTTGGGAGCAAATGTAGTAGAGCGCCACATAACACTTGATCGTTCCATGTGGGGATCTGACCAGGCCGCTTCTTTGGAACCGAACGGAATTACGCGATTAGTGCGCGATATTCGCCTGGTGGAAGAAGCTATGGGGGATGGCATAAAACGCGTAATCGAACGAGAGGTCCCTGTGCTGAAAAAACTTCGCAGAGTGGGAGCATGATTTTAAATAATATTAGAGCAGTTGCGTTGGATGTGGATGGTGTCCTGACCGATGGGAGTTTCTGGTGGGGAGCTAAGGGTGAGGAATTCAAGCGCATCTCTTTTACGGACGTCATGGGAATCTCTCTGGCGCGGAAAGCGGGCCTGGTATTTGCGCTAATTTCGGGTGAAGATACCCCCATTATCGATCGATTTGCCGAAAAGATGGGGATTTTGGATGTTTACAAAGGCTGTAAAGATAAGGCTGCCGCCTTAAAGTCTTTCGCAGGAAGATATGGCTTTGATCTATCTCAAATATGCTTTATGGGAGATGATGTAAATGATTTACCGGCCCTCAGATTGGCCGGGTTATCTGCTGCTCCGGCGAATGCTCATAACGATGTTCTTTGTGAATCGACGCTCGTTACTCAAAAAAATGGCGGGCAAGGGGCAGTCCGAGAGCTGCTCGATATGATACTGCGGACGACGAACTTACCCGAGCCGACACCGGGGATGTGAGCAGGCATAATGAAACTTTCCGATTACGTTGCGCGATTTATTTCGAACTTGGGAGTAAGACACGTTTTCATGTTACCAGGTGGCGGGTCAATGCACTTAGTCGATTCGATTGGCCACTGCGAGAACCTGGAATATGTCTGTACTCTGCACGAACAGGCTTGTGCGGTTGCAGCCGAGGCTTACGCAAGAGTGGGCGACAACCTCGGGGTCGCTTTAGTAACGACAGGGCCAGGTGGCACTAACGCAATTACCGGTGTTGCCGCTGCCTGGCTGGACTCCACGGCGTGTCTGTTCATATCCGGCCAGGTAAAGCGTCCCGATCTGATGCAGGGCCTGGGTGTGAGACAGCATGGATTACAGGAAATTGATATTGTTTCCATAGTTAAGCCGATTACAAAATATGCAGTCACCATAACTGAACCGCGGCTCATCAGGTACCATCTCGAGAAGGCCGTCCATCTCGCCAGATCGGAGAGGAAAGGACCCGTATGGATTGACATTCCTCTTGATGTACAGGCCGCCACGATCAACCCGGATGAACTTGAGCGGTTCAGGCCTGCTGCAGTAGAACAACCGGCTGATTTAAAAGAAAAAATTGGTGAAGCAATACAATTATTGAATGAATCTGTAAGGCCGGTCATCCTTGCAGGTAATGGCGTTCGGCTGGCTGGTGCGAAAAACGAGTTGCTCAAACTCGTCGAATTGCTCGAAATTCCTATATTGACAACCCGCCTCGGCGTGGACCTCGTATCCTCATCTCACGAGTTAAATATGGGTATGCCCGGCTCGATTGCTGCTCGATCTGCCAATTTTACTCTCCAGAACTCAGACTATCTGCTGGTAATTGGTGCGAGATTGGACATGTCCTTAACAGCCTACGGCCATGATAAATTTGCCAGGTCCGCAAAGAAAGTCATGGTCAACATTGATCCTGCTGAAATTGCAAAGATGAGAACCCAAATTCATGTTCCGGTTTGTGCGGATGCAAAAAGCTTTATTGATGAATTCCTTGAACAGAAGGCACAACTCCAGAAAGTGGATCGCGGTGACTGGATTAGAAGATGTAATGGGTGGAGGCAAAAATATCCTTTTGTTTTAGAAGAGCACCGAACGAGAAGTGAAATTAGCATGTATTTTTTTTCGGAGGTTCTGTGTGACCAGCTATGCGCTGAAGATGTCATCCTGCCCGGCAGTTCCGGATTTGCCTGCGAGATATTCCTGACTGCATTTAAGGTGAAGAATGGGCAGCGTGTCTTCCATAATAAAGGCACCGGCGCAATGGGACTCTCTCAGCCTGCTGCGATAGGGGCCTGCCTGGGCAGCGGATTGCGACGGACGATCAGCGTCGATGGTGACGGTGGATTTCAGATGAACATCCAGGAATTGGAAACTATAAGGCGTCTGAATTTGCCAGTTAAATTTTTTGTAATTAACAACAATGGATATGCTTCAATCAGATCATCACAGTCCGGCTACTTTGGACGGCTGACCGGAGCAGACCCATCCAGCGGCCAAACATTCCCGGATGTTGTCAAAGTAGCTGATGCATATGGCATAAATACAGCAAGAATTTCTCATCCACTGAAATTAAGAGACCAAATTCGCGAGGTGCTTGATTTTAATGGGCCAATTGTCTGTGAAGTCTCCGTCATCGCAGACGAACCTCGCCAACCGAGAGTAGCTTCGTTCCAAAAACCTGATGGCTCAATGATATCAAAACCACTGGAAGACATGTGGCCATTCCTGGATCGCGAAGAGTTCCATTCCAACATGATCGTACCGCCAGTGGAAGACTAGCAGTTTGAGGTCGGAAGAGATTCTCCCACCCGCGTTGCATAGGGACAATATGTGTAGCATTTGCGACTGTAGTTACACCAAGAATCCGGTCTTCGACGATCTCACATTTCTCAATGACGAGTTGCTTTCTCTCGACATTCGCCGGAATGTCGAGTGGTGGTTTTCGTTGAAGGATTCACGAATATTGATGACAGGCGGGACGGGCCTTTTTGGAAAGTGGCTGCTCGCGGCGCTGATCCATCTGAACGGTCTTCATAAGCTGGGAATAGAATGTGAAATCCTCACGCGAGATCCTGATGGGTTTCGGCGGGCAATGCCTGCTCTGGCAGCTCAGCATTGCCTCAGTCTGATTAAAGGCGATGTACGTTTTTTCGAATTCCCAAAAGGCCGTTTTACACATGTCATCCACGCCGCAACCGACAGCAGTCGGCAGGGACAGCGTGACCCGGTGATGCTGATCGATACAATAATTGCCGGTACCCGCCGCGTATTGGAATTTGCAAGAAGATCCAGAGCGGGGCGAGTTCTGCTGATCAGCTCAGGGGCCATATACGGACAGCAGCCTTGCAACATGGAGCGTATTCCAGAGAATTATACCGGGGCGTATGATCCTGCCGACCCTGCTTCAGCTTATGCCCAGGCAAAACGGATGGCTGAAAATATCGGCGCTGTTTACAACAAAGCCTATTCAATGGAGGTGGTGATCGCGCGCGGTTTTGCTTTCGTCGGACCCTACCTTCCTCTGGATACTCATTTCGCCATAGGCAATTTTATCAGGGATGCGCTCGAGTCCGATGTTATCACAGTAAAAGGCGATGGGTCTCCGGTAAGGTCCTATCTCTACATGGCCGATCTGGCTGCGTGGCTTTTGAAGCTGCTCCTGCACGGGCGCGGCGGCGCGGCATACAATGTCGGGTCCGACGCCGGAATAAATATTGCGGATTTGGCGGCTTGTGTACGGGATGAGCTTGCCCCGGGTAAAGAAATAATAGTTGAGGGCCGAGAAATGTCGACAGGGACCGATAGGTCACGCTACGTGCCCTCTATTGACCTTGCACGGAGTGAACTGGGGTTGGACGTTTGGACATCTCTTCCCGAGGGGGTGCGAAGAACAGCGAGGTGGTATAAGGCGTGGCGTCGGGAGAACTGTTCAATGGACACACCCAAGGCAGTTTTTGATCGAGACGTGAAAAAATTCGTCATCGATATCGATGGTATAATCGCCAGCCTGGTACCTGGTAATGACTATGCCCAGGCCAAACCCCTTGGCGAAAATATAAGAAACATCAACCTGCTGCATGACGCCGGCCACAAAATTGTTCTCTTTACGGCAAGGGGATCTGAAACCGGGATTGACTGGAAGAGAACCACCGAGGAGCAGCTTCTCAGTTGGGGAGTCAAGTACCACGAATTGATGTTCGGAAAGCCGGCCGCAGACTACTACATAGACGACAGAATGCTGCCCGTCGATTTCTTAACGAATTTTGCGCGAGATGATTAGCCATTTTATGGGTATCTGAAACGCAGGCTCAGCCGGGCGTGAGGAGACAGGTTTTATGCCGAATCCCATTTTAAGTGTGGCAATCCCGACCTTCAACAGGGCGGCGAAGTTGGAAAGATTGCTCACGATACTTCAAGAAGAAATATTGCGCTGTCACCTGCAGGACCGGGTCATCGTCGTGGTGAGCGACAACTGCTCCACGGATCAAACCGAATCCGTTGTCGCTTCATTTGATGGCTCGCCAATGAATATCAAGTATTACAAACAGCCTCAAAATGTGGGGTTTGACCGCAACATCCGCTTTCTTTACGAGCATGCGGGCGCTTCCTATACGTGGTTTACCGCTGATGATGATTTCCCTTTTCCCGGGGCTCTTTCAAAGATCGTTGGAGCCGTCGAGCGCCATGATCCCGATGTGATGCTTTTCTCGTTTGCTCAGCCACCGGGAAGCACGGTAAAACAATTTGATTATCCCGAGGCAGTCCGGGTGATCACAGACCCGGTATCAGCCATTAACCACGTCGTTCGCTTCCCAAAGCTGAGCATATTTATTATTCGAGTAATCCGGCTGGATGAGCAACACTGGACGGTATTGGGAAAATTCCTTGACGCGGGGTGGTTTTTTATTTCATTGGCATTTTCAGCTCTGCAATATTCCAAGCGCCTGAAGCTGGCGGTCATTTCCGAGGCTTTGGCATCATGCGACGAGGATTACAATATTATCGGATTTACTCCAGACACGTTGCTGCGTTTTGAGACCGTGATGGAGCATCCCTATGTTCTCAGCAATCAGGCAGTGCTCGACTTTCCCTGGCGTGATCACTGGTATTATGGGGCCATTCAGTTTGCTTTCGCAGTGAAAAGCGGTGGTCTGATAGCTCAAAATCCGCACGAGTATGATCAATTCATCAAGAATATGAAATCTCGAAGCACGGTGCTGCTTAAAAATCGCAGATCGTTATTACAATTCCTGGCCCTAAAATTCGGAATCGCGGGACAGTGGCCAAAAATCCGGCCTTTGGTTCGATGGATGGGAGGTTGAGATGACTGTGGTTGTGATCAAGTCTCGACACTACCATTCATGATATGAAGGTTTAAAAATAAATGCTTACATACATCAAAGGAATGGTTGAACGCTCCCCCCTGCGGGCCTCTTTCCTGCGAACACTTCACGACACATGGAACTTTAACCGGACAACGCCCAAGCTGACCCCATACGGTTTCAAACTCATGGGGAACAGTGCAATGCAAAATGGGGCATTTGAACCTGATGAAAGCGGCATTTTTCAAAGGTCGTTTTATTAGTGATCAAACGGAGGTCTTTGTCGATTCATAAAAGGGGTATGGTTGTGTTCGATGTTGGTGCGATTGGCGGCGAATATAGCCATTTCATTTACGGAATTACTGGGACTACCAATAAAGATAAAGCCTTGTACAAGATACAGCTAATATCATCTGTGGACTGTGGGTTATGCATCGTAGCATCTATTTAGATGTAGTGCGTGGCTTGGCAGCACTGTCGGTGTTGTTTTCGCACTGGAGATGGGGCAATTCTGTTTTGTTGTCCTTGATTTTTGCTAAGACCTTTTGGGCTAATGGAGGCCTACATCCTGGAGTGATCGTTTTTGTTGTATTAAGCGGTTTTGTGGTACGTTTCAATTATCCGCATATTCCTAAATGTTTGGAGTTTTATCGAAAGAGGATCTTTAGAATATACCCAGTTTACTTAGTAGGAATAGCTGCTGGATTAGCATTATCATTATTAACACCGTTTGCCGATGGAAATGTGTGGAGTCAGTGTTCGCAAGCACTATGGAGCATCGTGCTAGTTGGTGGATTTGTACCATTTGGTGCTCCCCCCAACAATGAGATCTTAATTGTAGTTGCTGTTTTTGTGTGGATGTATTTGTCTTATCCAATGATTGCCAAGATAGAGGCACGAATGGGATGGCTGCCTGTGCTGGGTTTCTTTGTAATCCTACATCTATCTGCACTGGCGGTATTATTCATGATGCATATTGATTCGACATGGTTGGAGAGGAGTTACTACATAATGTCTCTCTACTGGATTATTGGAGCTATTTCCTCAGATATTGTTAAAAAAGTCAATTTCAGAATTGGCTATAAGCATTATGCTGGTATCGTGATGTTATTCATAGCATATATAGGTGTATCACATTATTTAGTGTTCAAAGGATCACACTATTTAAAGAGCTTGATGTTCGCTATCTGGATTGGATTATTGCTGGTCATTCTGGTAAAGTCTGAACAAACGGTTCCACCAGTTCGCTATGGATATTTTTCAAAGACGCTCAGTATTGTCGGTATTGAGAGCTATTCTTTGTACGCCATCCATCTTCCTGTGCTTTATCTTATGAGTAAATGGAATCCATTTATAAGTCTAGTTTCAGCATTTTGCTCGGCTTTCTTGCTATTCAATTTTGTAGAGCGACCGTTTTGGTTACGAAAAATTAGTCGCTGAAAAGCCAAAATTAGGGCGTGCAGGATTTGTTTTAGGAATTAACCGGGCAAAATTCGGGAACTACCCTGACCTTTGAGAAATCAAAATCCTGGCGCTCTGTGACCTTTTGAATAAACTGGAGTAGTTAACACTCTCCAGGGGAGGTCATCAGAAGGCATCTGTCAGTGATGTCCTGAATGTTTATGCATATGAGAAGTATCCAGGCGATTAAAAACTCGATCAATAGCGTCTTATCGCTTGCCAATCTCCGGCTGGTGCATGCGAAATGGGGTCCCATTGGGTTTGCCGAGACCTTTAGAAAAATACGTAAAGCCGGCGTCGTTCCTGCTCAGATTGTAGATGTAGGGGCTTCTAGAGGTGTCTGGACATTGGAATGTATGTCGGTGTTTCCCGAAGCATCTTATTTTATGGTTGATCCTTTAGAACAGAATTGGCCCTTTCTGGAGTCATTGACAAGGAGTAGAGATTCTATTAAGGCCTGGAAAGGTGCTTTGGGAACTAATGATGGATATTTGCCGATGCATATTCACGGGGATCAATCGAGTTTTCTGGAAAGTGAATATTCAGCTATCCAGGAGCCATGCCGCATCGAGGTTGAAATCAGACCGTTAGATTCGTTTCTGGGTTCAATGCTTAAACCGCCAGATTTGATTAAACTCGATGTTCAGGGGTTCGAGCTCGAAGTCCTGAGAGGTGCTGAAAGATGTATGAGTAACTCTGAAGTAATTCTATCGGAAGTTTCCTTCTATGAAACTTATAAGGGATGCCCGCTTGCCCATGAAGTTATAAGCTTTTTAGGTGAACGAGGGTTTCGGATTTTTGACATCTGCGCCTATGTACAGCGGCCCTACGATGGTGCTTTATTTCAATCGGACATAGTGTTCGCAAAACATGATTCGGTGTTATTCAAGCATGAGGGATACCGATAGTGATTCGGCCTGGGGCGCATTCACAAGTCTAATTTGATGCCATAGGCTGGGCACATGCTGAGGAGCTATTTTGCAGGTTAAGGAAATAATTCAATTAATGGAATCTATGATCAAGGATCCGTCGGAGGGGCTCCCTGAGGATATATTTTTATTCGTGAGCACAATTACCCCAATGATCAATGTGGACCTGCTTATAAAAAACTCAGAAAACCATACGCTCTTGACCTGGAGGGGCAACGGGTGCTATGCAGCGGGTTGGCACGTCCCGGGGGGTATCGTGAGATATAAAGAAAGAATAAATGACAGGATAAGAGCCGTTGCCGCCAGTGAGCTGGGGGTACAGATTAGTTTCAATAAGGAGCCGCTGGCAATTAGCGAAATCATCCATCCCTCGCGCAAAATTCGTGGACACTTCATGTCTTTACTATACGAGTGCACATTAACCAGTCCGATCAACCAGGGCATGAGGTATCACACGGGGGTTCCAAAGCCGGGCGAGTGGGCATGGCATAGCAAATGTCCTGACAATCTGATAGCAGTACATGAGATGTATCGTTGTTTCATTTAGGTGTTGCTATAATCGATGCAAGGAAAGCACCGTGCCTAGTCAACAGGAAGCATTAAAACCAGGTGAAATTCAGAAAGGAAACTCATTGAATAGAGAAAACCCGCATGTTTATGAAAAGATAATGAAGTACGATGAAAAAGTCAGGAATGGTGGAAGTATAGCCATTCTTCAATTTCAATACGACTACAACTGCAATTTCAGATGCGAGCATTGTTCCGTATGATATTGACCGGACCTCCACTACTACTCACAGTTAGGTTATAACCCAGCATGCCCATAATTGGCAAAATGCGAATATTTTTCAACTGGATTCGGGGCTATGACTTCGGGGACCCGGAGCGAAGCGGTGAGTACCATTTCGTTCGCTCTTACGTCAGGAAAGGCATGGTCGTGCTCGATGTTGGCGCAAATATCGGGGATTATAGTCATTTTATTATGAATGAGACCGGATCCGATATCCAGATACATTGTTTCGAACCTGTCCGAAGCACGTTTTCGAAACTCCAGCAACGTTTTAACGGTAACAATAATATCATTCTGAATAATTGTGGATTAAGTGATAAGGATGAAGAAGTAAGAATCAAAATATATGGAGACACCGCCGGTGTTAACTCCATCTATGAGAGAGCCTCGGCTAGAGACACGCATCCGGAGCTGAGCGAATATTCTGAGGAACCGATTAAGTTAATCACTCTTGATTCTTACTTCGATAAGAAGCAAATTCATTTCATAGACTTGCTGAAAATAGATGTGGAAGGCCATGAATTGAAAGTTATCGAGGGCGCTGGGGCAACACTGAAAAACGGCAAAATCAGAGTTATTCAGTTCGAGTATGGAGGCTCTTTTTTGGATTCCGGCGCGAGACTGGAGGAAATGCACGCTCTGCTCACGGGGCATGGATATAAGTTATTCAGACTACTGCCATTTGGCAAAGTAAGGATAAAGAAATTCCGTCCGCGGATGGAAAACTTCAAGTTTTCCAATTGGATTGCCATAAATGAGCAATAGGCAACAGCTCGGCAGACTCGAAGTTCTCAAGAGAAATCCCTTGATAATCCAGCTTTGGGCGTTTTTACGAGGCCGGGAGCAGGAAAAGCGCATCCGTCAGGAATTGAGCTATTACCGGAATTTGTGTTCGAAACAGGGAATTCCATTTGAATTGGACGAGAGCACTCTTCGAGAGCGACTCCGGGAGCGGGTGGCGTCCAGAGGCATCTCGGCCAAAAAGCAAGGTGCGCTGCACGTTGCCTATGCCACGCCGTTAGGTAACTGGGAAAGGCACAATATCCCGCCGGCGCTGAAGCAATTCGGCGCTTTCACACCATTTTACCTGAAGGAAAGGGGGTTTGATTCAGATTCCCCGGATTGGCTGCGGAACCGGCGCAATTTGGACCGCGAACTGATTCAATTCCTAAGGGAAACCGCTCCCAAAGTTGACGTACTGGTGAGCTATCTTAGTGGTTGGCATATCTCCCCAGAGACGATCATGACCATTAACCGGATGGGCATAGCAACTTGTGCTTACTGGTGGGATGATCGTTTGTCGTTTAGAGGATCATTGCAGGGAGGGCGCTTCACAGGTTCAGAACCTCTGGCTTCGGCCTACGATTTAAATTTGACGAATTCTTCCGATTCGATCATGAAATACCTGGCAGAGGGCGGCCTGGCCATGTTCTGGCCCGAGGGCGCCAATCCCGAACACTTCAGGCCTTTGAATCTTCCGTTGCGATACGACGTGACCTTTATCGGCGCGTGTTATGGCCAACGGCCTATGTACATCGGTTATTTAAAAAAGCATGGGGTCAGAGTTGAGGCGTTTGGCCCCGGTTGGCCCAACGGGTCCATATCGGAGCATCAAATGGTTGAAATCTACAACGCCTCACGCATCAACCTGGGCTTCTGCGGAATAGGCTACTCGATGAAAGAGATGTGCCTGAAAGGGCGGGATTTCGAAGTCCCCATGAGCGGGGCATTATATCTCACCAGCGAACAGCGCGATTTGCATCGTGTGTACAAGGTCGGAGAGGAAGTGGTCACCTACAGCGGGAAAACGGATTGCCTGGCCAAGATCCGTTATTTGCTCGACCATGGAGATGAATCGGCCCGTATAAGAGAGGCTGCCCGCCGGCGTTGTTTGTCGGAACATACATGGTTCCGGCGCTTTGAAAAGGCGTTTGGCATGATGGGGTTGCTGGAGGACCGTATTTAAAGCCGGCTGCCTGCAAACCGGGTCATAACCGGACAAGTTCCAGGTGCAATCGCCGCGATCTGAGCAAATGGCCCTGAGAACAGAAACCGCAGAAGCCTTCGCAAAACTCCTTGTAAAAGGTTCTCAGACCAAGTTGCATTCAAGATGGTGCTCGATGCCTCAAAATCCCCCCTGCCCCCCTTTAGAAAAGGGGGGGAACCCTAACAGCGCGCCCAAACTACACCCCCCTTTTCTAAAGGGGGGCAGGGGGGATTTTGAACGCAATTCTGCATGATGCCCGCCTCTGTGGTGAACGGTAGCTCATAAACTAACATCTGGCCACAAACGAGTTGCAAATATAATGATTAGAGTTGTACACTTTCAAAGACGTAGTCAGAATGGGTTTAGTTTGGAAAGGCTTTTTGCCGACATTCGACGAAAGCTGCCTCCGAATATTGATTGCCGGCTTCGAATTAATAAGTATCCTAGTACTGGGTTTTTCCCACGACTCATTGACGCTATTAGCGCCAGCTTCAATCAGGGACAGATAAATCATATTACGGGAGATGTGCATTATCTCACTATGTTTCTCAGGAAGAAGAGGACAATTCTCACGATTTGTGACTGCTCTTCTTTGGAACGACTAAAAGGCATCAGGAAAGCCGTTGTATTTCTTTTGTGGTACTGGCTACCCGAAAAGAGGTCATCGGTAATAACTGTCATTTCCGATCATACAAAAAAGGATCTTTTGACATATTTATCATGCGACCCACAGAAAATAGAAGTTATCTACTGTTGTGTTTCTCCAATATTTAAATCCGCTCCACGAAAATTCAATAGTGAAAAACCTACAATCCTCCAGGTCGGAACCGGCGTTCACAAGAACCTGATTCGACTCGCCGAATCACTGCAAGGCATTCCTTGTCACTTGCGAATAATCGGGCGCCTTTCTTATGACCAGTTTGAAGTGCTCAACAAACTCGGTATCGAGTACTCAAATGCATTCGACCTGTGCGATGAGGAGATGGTAAAAGCGTATGCCGACTCTGACCTGGTGGCGTTCGTTTCAACCTATGAGGGCTTTGGTTTGCCGATAATCGAAGCTAATGCGGTAGGGCGGCCTGTTGTAACGAGCAATATAATGTCGATGCCCGAGGTGGCGGGAGATGCCGCTTGCATGGTAAACCCATTTGACGTCAGATCAATCCGGGAAGGAATTCTTCATGTTATGAGGGACGAATCATATAGAGAGAGCCTGGTTAATAAAGGGTATGCGAATGTCGAACGATTCCGACCAGAGCTCATTGCCTCCCAATATGCACAAGTCTACGAGAAGTTGCGGAATCGCTCCAAATGATTTTCTCTATGTGGATCATGCGACCGCGCCGCATATCCTTTTGTCGTTTAAGTCAAGGGAAAAGGCGAGTATTCTACGCGGTTAAATGGTGATAGTTGGTGGCTGATTATAGAACCAGTTTATACTCGCATTACGCATCGCTTTTCCAAAATTCGGGGGCCGAGTCCAACGTCATCGCCGCCGAACGATAGGGCTCCGCATATGAGTATTACTTTCGCGGATACTCGATGTCGTTTATTAGAGATATCTACGTACCACCAAGTCTACGGTGTATGTGTATATTGGCATCTCCGAATTATATATATGGAGGGATATGTAATGAAGATACCAACAATAGCAATCGTAGTGACTCATCCCATCCAGCACTTCTGCCCTCAGTACGTTAGCTATTCTACAAATAACAACTATTTTATAAAGGTATTTTTTGCATCAAAAGCTGGAAGTGATATGTATTATGACCCAAAGTTTGGAAAAGAGATAAAATGGGGTAATCTGTGTTTAGAAAACTTCAACCATGAGTTTCTAAATGGTGGCCAAACACTACCTATAACGTCCCAACTAGACGCTCCAGAACTCGAACACAAGCTAGAGGAATATTCACCGGATTACGTATTTCAATATGGATATTCACAAAGATTACAGAGGCGAGCATATAGATGGGCTGTAAAGAACAATATACCATTGTTGCACTTTGCAGATTCAGAGCTTAGACACGTTAGAGCATTTAGAAATAAACTTCTGAAGAGGCTATATCTGCCACACTTTTACAAACAGATATCCGGATTTCTAACAGTCGGGGATGCGAATGAAGCGTATTACAGACACTATGGTGTTCCTGATCGCAAGTTTTTCCGATCTCCACTTCCTATAGACATCAAGCATTACGAAGTTGTAAAGGCTGGGCGTGACGTGTATAATACAGAATTAAGGAGTGCGTATAATATACCAGACGATAATGTTGTATGCTCTGTAGTTGGGAAGCTAGTTCATTGGAAGTCGCAAATCCATACTATAAGCGCATTAGCACAGCTCGATGGGACGTTAGGTAATGTATCATTACTGATTATAGGATCAGGTGAGGATGAACACATATTAAAGAGTGCCGCCAACTCAATAAAGCATAATCAAGTAATATTTACTGGATTCGTAAATCCAATTGACTTGCCTAAATATTACGCAGCTACCGATATCTACATACATCCATCTTTTAGAGAACCGCACTCTGTAGCAATCAGTGAAGCCGTATACATGGGCTGTCCGGTGATACTGAGCGATTATTGTGGGAGCTACGGTTCGTCTGACGACGTGAGGCAAGGAAGAAACGGGTTCGTCTATACGTATGGCGATATAAATGAACTTTGTACGTATATAAGTGCATTGACGAAGGATATCGAATTGAGAAAGACATTTTCAAAGAACTCTGAGCAAATAGGCGTTTCCTCTCAGCGCCTGTCACACTTTGAAGGTCTTGAATCAGCGATCAAATCGCTATCATTAAAGAAATGAGAAGAAGTAAGGGGCGAATGAGGTGGATACAGGTAGAAACTTCAAATCACTCCAATGTGCTATTAGTCGGTTTTTTGCGGATTGGCGAGACAGACCGGCATCGATTTTGGCCAGGATGATCCGGGCGGCGCCAAGATGCTTCTGCCATTCGACGTGGATTTTGCCGACGACGCGGTGGGCCTCACGCAGGTACCAGTAGGTCTGCCCTTACATGTCTTTTTATAGAGATGCGGCATGCAGACAGAGGCGGATGATTGAAAGCTTCATGTCCGGAATCGACCATGGGTAGCAGGATAAGCTTGGTGAAGCCTGCTTCTTAGTCTACTCTGAAAGTAATTCAGTTCAAGGCACGAAAATGCCCTCGTTTGAAATTGGAAATATTGACCATTATTCAAAATTAACTTATGTAAATATCTGAAATAGGGGTTATGTATGAAAGTAGTATATGTTGGAGATTTACATCATGGTACCACAACCTATGCACGATTTAAGGGCCTGAAAGAATTTGAAGACAATGTGAAGGAGTTTAATATAAGGAGCTATTTTGATGGAATTTCTCATGTCCGTTCCTTTATCGAGTGGAAAGTGCTCCGGGGGCCGATTTTACGGCGTGCCAACAAAGATCTATGCATACTGGCCGAGTTTTTTAGACCCGATATAATATGGGTTGATAAGGGCCATTGGATTTATCCTTCCACTGTTAAACGCCTTCGCACGTATGGTGCGTTTCTGGTGCAACACAATACCGATTCTTTATATCCCGGCATGTGGAGTGTTAGACGGCAGTATCGGCTTCAGCGAAGAGCGTTGCCCCATTTCGATCTGTACTTTACAAGTAATCATTTAGATCACGAATTCTTATGCAGGCAGAAGGCACCTCGTACGGAATTGACCTATCTTGGCCACGATCATTTTCGTTTTGACAATGCGCAACTCACTGCAGACCTGGCCGATAAATGGGCCAGCGATCTGCTTTTCGTAGGACACTACGAGGAACGTACAGGCGAGTGCATCCTGGCCCTGCTGGAAGCGGGCCTGCCGGTTACAGTCTATGGATCAGGCTGGGAGAAACCCACCAGACGGTCAAAAGCTTTTCAAGACCTTGTTGGATTACGTGTTCTGGACGATGAGGAATATGTTTGGGCCTTGAAGGGAGCGAAAATTGGGCTTTGTTTCCTTTCGGAACTCAATGGTAACTATGATGCCGGCAGAAGCTATGAAATACCTGCTTGCGGAACTTTCCTTCTGGCCACGCGTACGCGCCGACACATGGAGTGTTACGTGGAAGGGAAGGAGGCTGAGTTCTTTGGAGGAATTGAAGAACTGGTACAGAAGGCTAAATTTTACCTGGAAAACGACTCCCTACGACACAAGATTGCTCAAAATGGATGGCTCAGGTGCACGACTTCAGATTATTCATGGATGCGCTACATGCGTGATGACTGGTCAAAGGTCCTGGCTGCTTTTGAAGAACGTAAACAGAAATCGGGAAGATGAAGGTCACTGGGGATTCAGGCGCATAATGAGTCTTGGTAAATCCAAAATTTTTGTTACCGGATCAGCGTGTTTCGTCGGCCTAGTTGATCGTTTGTTGGACGATGGACACGTGGTTGCCGGTTACGATAATTTCACGGCAGGGTTCGAGAGGTGCCTGGAAAAGGCAAGATTTACCCTGAAATTCTCAATGACCTGCGGTGACCTACTCGAATTACCCACCCTGACAAAAGCAACGGCCGGCAGCGATTTTGTATTCCAACTGGCTGCGAATGCCGATGTCCGTTTTGGTTTTGAACATGCTCTCAAGGAACTTGAGCAGAACACGATAGCGACGTTCCATGTTCTCGATGCGATGCTGGTTAATGGGATCAGAAAGATAGTCTTCCCATCGCCTTGGTCCATATATGGAGAGGCGGACATTTTCCCCGATAAGAAGAACGCTAAATGATAATTACAAGGAGTCCTTTGCGGATATCGCTCGGCGGCGGTGGAACGGACCTGCCCTCCTACTACCGGGACCATACCGGTTTTCTTATCGCGGCCGCCATTGATAAATTTGTTTACATAACGATTCACCAAGCATTCGTGGATGAGTTTATCGTCAAGTACTCCAAGCTAGAGAGAGTGAAACACCCTGACGAGGTGGAGCACCCTATTATACGCGAGGCTTTGAAACTTGTTGCCATAACTGCCCCGTATCTCGAAATAACCAGTATGGCGGATATTCCGGCAGGGACGGGGCTCGGTTCATCGGGGAGCTTTACCACAGCGCTTCTGAAGGCACTGCATACTTTAAAGAAAAATCTCATCCATCCCGAAGAACTCGCGGAACAGGCATGCTATATCGAGATTGAAAGACTGGGTGAGTTTATCGGCAAACAGGACCAGTATATTGCCGCATATGGAGGCATAACTTGTTTCAAATTCCTGCCCGACGGGAAAGTGGAGGCCTGGCCGCTCAATATTTCGAGTGAAACGCTTTACAATCTGGAGGATAATCTCCTGCTTTTCTTCACCGGATACTCACGTAGTGCTTCGGCCATACTTAAGGAA
Organism: Syntrophobacteraceae bacterium; assembly: GCA_049515795.1. GTDB lineage: Bacteria > Desulfobacterota > Syntrophobacteria > Syntrophobacterales > Syntrophobacteraceae > SbD1. Next base: position 46,003 of record JBEKTT010000025.1, on the reverse strand, counting down.
CAAGACGTCAAAAGCCAGGCTAAGGATTTGGCAATGATAGAAAACCTTCATTTTGTGAAGGAAATGGGGTTCCGGAGCAAGGAGGCATTCGAATCGGGAAACCTGCGCGAGTTCGCGAGTATCATGAACGAGCATTGGCATTATAAAAAGAAGCGATCCGCCAATATGAGTAACTCCCACATAGACGATCTCTACGAGCTTGCTCTCGGCAATGGAGCCCTGGGAGGCAAACTCATAGGCGCAGGAGGCGGCGGATTTCTCATGTTCTACACGGAGGAAAAGAGCAGATTGCGCCATGCGATGTTCGGGGCCGGACTCAAAGAGGTGCGGTTCCGTTTCGACTTTGAAGGTACAAAGGTTGTCACTCAATCATGAAAATGTTGCCGGTGGCAATACTTGCAGGCGGCCTTGCCACCAGACTGAGATCGGTGACCGGAAAAGTACCGAAATCGCTGGTTGAAGTGGCGGGAAGACCTTTCATCGCTCACCAGCTCGATCTTTTGAAACGGAATGGCATCGAGCGAATAGTTCTGTGTGTGGGCTACCTCGGTGAAATGATATACGAGACGATTGGAAACGGTGAAGCATTTGGGATCCGGGTGGATTACTCTAATGACGGTGGCACATTACTGGGTACCGGCGGCGCTGTCCGGAAGGCTGTGCCCCTTCTTGGGGGGGCGTTTTTTGTGCTTTATGGGGATAGCTATCTTGACTGCCCTTATGGCGACATCCAGCAAGCTTTTGAGAAGAGCGGCAAGCCTGCGCTGATGACCGTTTTCCGGAACGAAGGGCGGTGGGACGAAAGCAATATCCTTTTCAGGGATGGGGCGATACTGCGCTATGATAAGAATAATCCCACCGATGACATGGGGTTCATAGACTACGGTCTTTCCGTGCTTACGGGCGCTTTATTTACAGAAATTAGGAGATGTGAGGTGTTCGATCTGGCCGATGTATATGCAAACCTGGTCGAAAAGGGCGAAATGGCAGGGTACGAGGTCCAGCAGCGATTCTATGAAATAGGTTCACACAGCGGGCTTGAAGAGACCCGAATGTATCTCCAGAATAGAGGCGAGCGGAGAGTGAAGTGATGGATGTTCAGCAGTATATCGAAATGTACATGCGGGAGACGAGTGAGATTGCGCGCACAATTAATAAGGACTCAATCGCCAGGGCGGTCAATATCCTCCTGGATACGAAGACACAGGGCGGAAGGCTCTTTGTGCTCGGTGTCGGAGGAGGGGCCGGTAATGCGTCACACGCCGTCAACGACTTTCGAAAGATAGCCGGCATTGAGTCGTATGCGCCTACGGATAATGTTTCCGAGCTTACGGCTCGTGTGAATGACGACGGGTGGGATAGCGTTTTCGAATGCTGGCTCAAGGGCAGCAATCTGACCGGGAAAGATTGTGTACTGGTTTTTTCTGTCGGGGGGGGCAATGAACAGAAAAGTATTAGCACTAATCTCGTTTACGCTCTGAAGTATGCCAAGACTGTTGGCGCCGGGATAATCGGGATTGTCGGCAGGGATGGCGGTTATACCGCCACAGTGGCCGACTCCGCAATCATCGTGCCCACAGTCAATAAGGACACCGTTACGCCACACACCGAAGCGTTTCAGGCGGTTGTCTGGCATATGCTGGTCTCTCATCCGGCACTCAAGAGTCATGAAATGAAATGGGAGTCGGTGAAGTAATGTTGCCTGCGGTTTTTCTGGACAGAGACGGCGTGATTAACCGGCTTGTGTTGAACCCGGCAACCGGGGAATACGAATCCCCCCATCATGCGGAGGATTTGGAACTATTTCCGTGGACGATAGAGGCACTTCGCATTCTTCAGCAAATCGGGTATAGGTTATTTCTTATCTCCAACCAGCCGAGTTACGCTAAGGGCAAGACATCGATAGAAAATATTCTGGCAGTCCACGACAAGATGCACCGAATATTTGGCCATAACGGCATTGTTTTCACCGACTATTTCTATTGTTACCATCATCCGAACGGTGTGGTGCCGGAACTCACGATCAAATGTAACTGCCGTAAGCCCGGCAGATATTTCCTTGAGCAAGCCCACAGGAACTACTGTTTTGCCGCTCCGGACTCGTGGCTCATAGGCGATCAGGTCTCCGATATCGTATGCGGTCAATCGTTCGGATTGAAGACGATTCTCATCAATGATATTCATTCAAAACACAAACGAGCACAAAGCAATCCGGATTACTTCGCTGACGATCTGCTTGGCGCAGTACGGATTATTATCGAGAAGAAGAAGGAGGTTGAGCGATGTACCGGAATCTCAAGATAAAGCTTTTCGCGGACGGAGCCGATGTCAACGAGATGAAGGATGCCTACCGGAAAGGCATCGTTAAAGGGTTCACTACCAACCCAACGCTTATGAAAAAGGCAGGGGTCACGGATTACATGTGTTTCGCGAAAGCTGTCTTGGCGGAGATACGGGACCTGCCGATATCCTTTGAGGTGTTCTCCGATGATTTCGAGTCTATGGAGCGAGAAGCACGGGAAATAGCAAGCTGGGGCGAAAATGTTTATGTCAAGATCCCAATCACCAATACCAAAGGGGCATCATCCATCCCGCTTGTCAGGAAACTATCTGCTGACGGGCTCCAGCTCAATGTCACCGCGATACTTACAGTCGATCAGGTTCGGAGCGTAAAAAACGCCCTTTCGCCGGCGGCACCGGCGATCGTGTCGGTCTTCGCGGGCAGGGTAGCCGATACGGGGCGGGATCCCATGCCGATCATGGAAGAGTGCGCCGCGCTGCTTGCAGGCAACCCTTCGGTGGAATTGCTTTGGGCGAGCTCCCGCGAGCTGCTGAACGTGTTCCAGGCCGAAAAGGTGGGATGCCACATAATCACCATAACGAACGACATATTGAAGAAGCTCTCGCTCGTAGACAAAGACCTCAGCGAGTTGTCTTTGGATACGGTGAAGATGTTTTACAATGACGCAAAACAGGCTGGCTTTACAATCTAAAACCACGCAAGACACACAACAGGACTGAATTCACCATCATCCAGGCACCGATGCTCCGATGGGCTACTTTTGGCTGGCATAAGGCCCCAGGATTCCAGTGAAATCGAAATGTGAAGACATGCAAAAACGCCTTCTAAATTTAGAATTTCTGCCGCAGAATCATCCGTTGTACTATTGTTCCAGCAACTTAAATCAACATGGAGGGGCTGGGCAGATGGCATTTTAAGGATTGCGGAGTCAAGCATTACCTTGTCCATCCCGATGAACGGGAACAAATTGCAGCCGCTGGGCTGAACCGCTGCTTAAGATCGTGTTACAGCAACAAGAACCGAATGCGGGAGATGCTCGATCAAGTTCAAGAACTGTAAATATTGTAGAATGCGGAGAACCTTATGAAGGCCAATACTGAACGAGAAATAATGCCCCTGCTGTTCGCTACGTCGGGGTTGCTTATTCCTTCTCTATATCTGCGCGCCGCAATGATCTTGGTTCTCGGCGTTATTATATACAGGATTGAGCGCAGACTTGCCCTGCTGGCGCCAGCCTCGCCCGGATGCATGTTCTGGCTTGGCAATTTCATGTCCTATGTATTTGGCGGTATTGGGACAGGTCTTATTTATGATTCATGGAATGACTATGGAATGCGCTATCTCGATGGTGCTTTACTGTATATCGGGCTTGGGCTTGTTTGCTACATTATCGGGATGTGGGCCGCGACTTCATTCGTGAAAGTAGATATGTCGTGGAGGGACATACTAAAAGATATCCAGTTTAAGCGTAAAGGAATTGCGATACTTAGTACATTCTTCATACTTTCAGTGATTGTCATGCATCTTTTTGGTTTTCATTATGAGGATTTATATGGGAATTTGGTTATTGGCGCAATACAGTCCATCGAAACACTGCCCATGATTCTTGCTGCCATCTATTTAGTGCGCGGAGGGCGAAGCTGGTGGGTCGTTGCAATCTTGCTCTGCAGTGGGTTCGTGAGGTCGATCGAGGGTATTTCGATGGGTTATGGACGAGCCACGTTTCTCATAGTATTTGTTGCCTGCGTATCGGTCTGGCTAAGTCTGCAATTATGGTATCGTATAAAGATTACAAGCAAAGCCAAGCTGCTGATTATGTCAATCCCATTTATGCTTCTGGTCTTTTTTGGAATTATGACCGAGTTTCGTGAGCTTTTTCAAAGTTCGGATGATTCAAGCAGATATACAAGAGAAGAGGCGCTTACGGCAGCCACTACAACCTTTTGGACACCTTCTAATGTGATAACGAGAAGTTTAGGCGCAATAGTTAACAGGGCAAACGAAGTTAATGGCCTGGAGCTGTTTGGCCGTGCGGAAAGTGGTGAATATGAACGTGCTGGATTTACTTACAACGACCTGAAACAAACTGTTATGGCGTGGGTGCCCAAGAGTTACTTTCCGGAAAAGGGGGTTGGAACAGGGAGAGATATAATGATAGAATATGGATTTGGCGAGGGGAATATTCCAACTTCTTTGTTAGGGGACATATTCAGAAGGTCAGGCATATTGGGGGTAGTTTGCGTATATTTTTTCTTGGGGCTGGCTTCAACCGTGTTGGCCTTGAAGCTAAAGAAGTCCGGGGGGAGTTTTGGTATTATAATGATTTATTATTTTGCACAGTTGAGTCTGCTGTTCTATACATTGGATGTTGATTGCATTGTTTCCACATATATCTATCGTATTCCTTCCAGCGCCGTGGTGGCGTACTTTCTGCTTCGCTTTTCCGGAATCCTGGCGGCGGTTCCCGCTAAGAGCGCGCCAACTCATGGCCGGCGCCTCAATGTCATGAAGCCGTATACCCCCACCAGGCCGGCGTAAGAGGAATGGACGACAAAGGTCGTAAGTCCGGTTCAATGCTGTACGTCAATGCTCGACATGCTCGAATCATTTGGATATGTCCGCAGATTACTTATAAAAATCTCGTAAGGGTTCACCACAGAGAACACTGAGGCCACAGAGGTGGATTTAAATAATATAACTGAGCAGATCATTGGGGCGGCGATTGCCATCCATCGCGAACTGGGCCCGGGGCTCCTTGAATCAACCTACGAGGCATGTCTTGCATACGAACTGGTTGGACAAGGGCTTAGAATCGAACAGCAAAAAGTTGTCCCCGTGCGCTATCGCGGTGTATACCTGAATTGTGGTTATCGGATTGATTTGTTGGTTGAGGGCAGGGTTGTCGTTGAATTAAAGGCAGTTGAAGAACTGGAACCGATTCATGAAGCACAATTGCTGACCTACCTGAAACTGGGAGGCTGGAAACTCGGCCTGTTAATCAATTTCAATGTGCAGGTATTGAAGGACGGCATACGCCGGAGAATTCTATGATCTTTCTCCCCTCTGTGTTCTCTGTGCCTCTGTGGTGAACGGTAGCAAAATCTCAGATCCAAGAGTGGTGATGGTGTCGTCCACTGTTGTTTTGCCAGGTACTGTTTAACGTCTTCAAGATGGGATTGAGCAGGAATGTGCGGAATAGCCGGCGTACTCTCGGCAGATAGTCTGATGGCGGAACAGGCGGTGCGCGCCATGAACCGGCGTCAGGCCCACAGGGGTCCGGATGACACGGGGCTCGAGGTGTTGAACGTTCCCGGGGGGTGCCTTGTGCTTGGGCATCAGCGGCTCTCCATTCTGGATCTCTCTTCGGCCGGCCATCAGCCGATGCAGAACCCGCATACCGGCGACTGGATTGTCTATAATGGAGAGGTTTATAACTACCCCACTCTGCGTGCCGAAATGGAAAGCGAGGGAATCTTATTTAGCAGCCGGTGTGACACGGAGGCAATCCTTTACTGCTATGCGCGATGGGGCGCGGAGAGCTTCGATCGGCTGGAAGGAATGTTTGCCATCGCCCTTTACGATTGCGGAAGGCAACGTATTGTCCTGGCCCGCGACCATCTCGGAATAAAACCTTTGTATTACGCCATAACTCAAAAGGGTCTCGTATTCTCATCGGAGCTGCGTGCAATCGAAGCCTCCGGATTTGTGGAATGCAATATAGATCGCAGAGCGGTGGCGGGATTGCTGGCTTACGGATCCGTGCCGGGTCCGTTGACAATGTTCAAGGGTGTCAGGCTGCTAGAACCCGGGGTATGGGGAAGCATTGATCTTCCATTCGAGCCTGACAAGAATAGATCGTTAAGCACCGCTCGTTTTTGGGATTTTCCGGCCCCTGGAGCGGTTTCTGATCGAAGGGAAGCAGTCATTGAAACGCGGGCCAGACTTGAAATGGCTGCCCGCAAACACCTCTTGAGCGATGTTCCGGTAGGTGTTTTTCTCTCCAGTGGTCTTGACAGCACCGCCGTGACGACTTTGTGCGCCAGGATGGAACCAGGTTCCATCAATACTTTCACCGTCAGCCTGGCTGACTATCCGGCAATTGACGAAAACCCAATTGCAGGGGAAACTGCTCGACTAATCGGCACCAGGCATCACAGCATAACCCTTGAGGACTCCGTGGTGCGCCGGTTGACATATTCCTGGCTCAACAGCATGGACCAGCCGAGTGTCGATGGACTGAATACCTTTATAATATCGGGCGCCGTGAGGGAGCAAGGAATCAAAGTAGCCCTGTCCGGACTGGGAGGCGACGAAATTTTTGGTGGTTACAGCGGTTTTAGCATTATACCAAAAATCATGTACTGGGGTAAAATTGGTTATAAATTGCCGCTTTTTGTCCGCAGTGCATTAGCCGACATGCTATTTGCGGGAAAGTACAAATCCCAGAGGGAAAAAGCCCGCGAACTTGCACAAACCGCGCCCGTGCTGAGTAGTATCTATTTCCGGCTCAGGCGGCTTTTCTCGGACAAATCGATGCGATATCTGGGTTTCGAGCGTGACGGGCTCGAGCTGAATGAAGAGTTTTTACCGCGGGAAATATTGTCTTCGAAAGAAATTGAATGTTCTGATCCTGAAGCGCTCATTAGTGTTCTGGAAAGCCGTTTCTACATGGGCAACACGCTGTTGCGAGATGCGGATGTGTGCGGCATGGCTCACGGTCTTGAGATTCGGGTACCGTTGCTGGACCGGGTCTTGGTCGATTATGTGTACTCACTGCCGGGAAAATGGCGGGTTAAGCACAAAGGTGTTAATAAGCCGCTTCTTGTCGAAGCACTTGGTGATGAGTTTCGCCCGGAGCTTCTAACATTGGGAAAGCGTGGTTTTTCGCTCCCTATCGATCATTGGATGACAGGTCATTTAAGGCAGTATTGCGAACATCTGCTCCAAAGAATTTGTGAGTGGGGAGAAATTGAGCCGTCTGCAGTAAAGAGAGTCTGGAGTGATTTCCTGTCCGAACCCGACGGTCCGGCCTGGTCCCGCGCATGGCTGCTTATCGTTTTGGGCGCCTGGTATGATAAATGGGACTCGACCGGCAGATAGGGGGACGTGGATGAAGGTCATTCAGATAGTGCCGGGGATACTTGACGAAGCAAGCGGCACTTCGCATTCGGTACCCGGTCTTTGTCAGGCTCTCGCCAATAAAGAGATAGACCTGGAACTGCATGTGAACAACGGGCACAAACCGGGAGGAGCATCCTACAAATTTTACGCTCACGGCTGCTGGAACTGGCCCCCAAGGCTCGACTGGTCTCCGAAGATGAGCCGGGCCGCCAGGGAAGCGGCCAGAGGAGCCGACATTCTCCACAGCCACGGATTGTGGAACATGGCCAACATTTATTCAGGCTGGGCGGTGCGCGGGACAGCTTGCCGGCTCGTAATAAGTCCTCGCGGAACATTAAGCTACCATGCGATGAGTTTTTCACGCTGGAAAAAGACCATCATCTATCATCTGTGGCAGCGCAGGGTGCTGAACCATGCTGCCTGTTTCCACGCCACGAGCCAGGCGGAATACGAGGCGATTCGCGGTATCGGACTGAGCGCTCCTGTTGCCCTGATCCCCAATGGAATTGACGTTCCGGATATTGGCCCCTGTTTTTCAGGAAAAATGAAACGAATGCGCAGGCTGCTTTTCCTGGGCCGGATCACCCCCATAAAGAAGATAGACAATCTTCTCAAGGCGTGGCTTGCAATCCAGGAACAGCATCCCGATTGGGAACTGCACATAACCGGTGTGGACGATCGCGGACATGAATCCCAGATGAAAATGCTGGCAAAGCAACTGGGAGTGGAGCGAGTAACATTTACCGGTCCGGTTTACGGCAAAGACAAAACACGCGCTTTTCTGGAGGCCGATCTTTTCGTCCTCCCCAGTTGTTCGGAGAACTTTGGCATGGCCGTCGCGGAGACGCTGGCCCATGGCGTCCCGGCAATTGTCACTAAGGGCGCTCCTTGGGAAGGACTCGACGCTCAGGACTGTGGCTGGTGGATAGAAATTGGCGTAGAGCCCCTTATTGAATGTCTAAAAGACGTATTTCGCCAAACGCGGGAATCCCTGTCAAGGCGGGGAGCAAATGGGCGCAAATGGATGGAACGGGATTACTCCTGGACAATGGTGGGCGATAGAATGCTGATGACCTACAATTGGCTGTTGCATGGGGGTGCCGTGCCCAAGTGGGTCCGGTTAGAGTGAAGCTTCGCTCTTCTTGGGTTGATTTCCCACCAGGAATGCGCAAAGCGCTGACGCATTAATACAGCAGATACTTGAAGGCTTTTAACAATTTATTAAAAAGATACGATGAAGATCAATATCCTTACCGGGGCATTCATCCCGCTTCCTCCCGCCGGGTGCGGCGCTGTTGAAAGAGTGTGGCATGGGCTGGCGCCATACTTTGCTTCACAGGGTGATGAGGTAACATTCTATGCGCGCGCTCATCCATCCCAGGCTTCTGATGAGATCGTTGACGGAGTCCGGTACGTGCGGCGTCATCAATTCAAACAGACAGGCAGTCGTCCAATCAATATTTTGAAAGGTTTCATGTATGCCCAGGGCATTCTCCGAGTTCTCAAGCCCGCGGACATCTTTATATGCAATGATTTTTGCACTGGCCTGCTTTCTCCATATGTAGCCAATAAATATGGAAAATTGGTCTTAAATGTCCAACGAATGCCTAAGAAGTTTTTGCGTGGTTATTATGAGAAATCAGCATGCCTGGTGGCGGTTTCAGAAGCGACCAGGAATGCCATTGGAAAAATTAATGCAGGGCTTCTTGACAAAACGTATGTCGTACCCAATCCTGTTTACACTGATGTTTTTCACCCACCCCTATCCCCAAGGAACAATGCGGGGCCGCAAACTCTTCTGTATACGGGAAGAATACATCCTGAGAAGGGATTGCATCTGCTTGTAAAGGCGTTCGCCCGGGTCCATCAGGATTTTCCTCAACTTCGGCTCAAGATTGTCGGCCCTTGGCGCCACGATCAGGGTGGTGGTGGTGGGGAGTACCTGCAGCGGCTTTCTCATTTGGCTTCCGGTCTGCCGGTTGAATTCGGCGAACCATTGAATGATGTAAAAGATTTGGCGAAGCTTCTTCAGGGCTGCCATTTCTACTGTTACCCGTCTCTTGCTGAACAGGGTGAAGCTTTTGGAGTGGCGGCCCTTGAGGCCTGCGCCACCGGCCTTGTGCCGGTTGTTTCAGATCTGACGTGTTTCCAGGAATTTGTCAGAGATGGTGATAATGGGATTGTTTTCAACCATCGCTCCGAAGATCCTATTGGCAAGCTGGTGGAGGCCCTCCGCCGAGTACTGGCCGATCCCGAGCACTTGGAGAAGATGGGTGCGCTGGCGGTTGAAACCGCAAATAATTTCAGTTACGCCAAGATTGCGGCCAGGTATATGAAGGTTTTTGACGATCTTTTTAAGAATAAACGCGCCAAAAAGATGCAGGGACAGCGTTGAGCAAAAATCCCATCACAGTGATCACTTTCACTCTGAATGAGGAGTATCACCTCCCAGGCGTTCGATTCTGCGAAGGACTGGGCGAGAGAGAAATTTACACTTGAAATAATACGTAAAGGAATTTCTCGTCGCTTTGGCATTCCCTATCTGAATAGAACAACCGAGGGTATCCATGTCGCCCATTGCGGGATACATTCTGGCCAAGAATGAAGCCTCAAATATTGAGAGGTGTATCGAATCAATAAAGTTTCTAGGCATTCGAGTAGTAGTTCTTGATTCTGGATCTGTCGACAATACAGTCGAAATCGCTGCACGCTATCCATTTGTTACAGTTGAACATTATAAGTATATTGACCATCTGACGTCATATAATTATATTTGTAAGGAGCGAACTTCCTCATCGGATTACGCTTTGGTTTTGGATGCAGATATGTCACTCACCGTTGAGCTTTGCAATGAGATCAAACTGCTTGTGAACCGGATCGGTTTGAATATTATTGCAGCCCCGATACAGATGTATTGGAATGGACAAGAGCTGACATACGGCTCTTTATATCCCCCCAAACCCTTTTTGTTCAAAGGTGGGCCGGCGTATTTTGCAGCAACAGGCCATGGTGAAACCGTGCTGCCCCAATATGATGTCCTTGTGACGCGGAGTTGTATTGTACATGATGATCGCAAGGAATACAGCACCTATTTGCACAGTCAGATGCGCTATGCCGCCAATCTGCTGAAACGAGCCCAAGCAGGCGATCTTAACTGGCGGGACCGGCTAAGAATCAGAACGCCTATGATGGTGTTTGCATCGCCTTTCTACTCTTTGTTTTGCCGCTTAGGGATTCTCTCCGGCAAAGTAGGGCTGCTGTATGCCATGGACCGGCTCATTGCCGAGGCGATCGGTTACAGGGAGGTTTTGGCGAAACGGATTGCGGACAAAAGCACCGGGCCTTAGTCGTGGTTTAGAGTTTTAAGTTTTTCGGGCATTGGTCGTATTCGATGGCTTCACAGGATCTGGCATGTGCTTACTCAGAAAATAGAGCCAGTCGATGGGGAAGCCTAGATCATGAGCCGGTATCTGTTATTATTCTGGTATGATCTGCGGGTTTTGACCTCGCCCTTGCAGAAACTTGTGACAGGGCGCACCAATGTTGAATGCCGAGGTGCCAAGTAATGCCTAGCCACCGCCATATTGAAGGTATGTCTTTAACTGCTCGCGGCATGTTAACTGCTCGCGGCATGTTGCTGCACAGCGGATTTCTATCGAAGTCCCAGTATTGGGAAGCGGACAGGCAAGAGGCATACCAGTTGGAACTGTGTAGAAAACTGCTGATCTCGGCATATGAAAATACCCGGTATTACCGCAGGCTTTTCCATCTTGCCGATTTTGACCCATACACCAGCTTGAAAAGCCTGGATGATCTCAAAAAGATCCCGATACTGAAGAAGGAGACCATACTCCAGAATAAATCAGACATGGTGAACGGTCATGAGTTGCGCCAATCCCTGGTGTTGAGAACGAGCGGCACAACCGGGCAGCCATTCAAAAGCTACGTATCGAAAAAGCATTGGATCGTGGAGCAGGGCCTCACCTGGCGTCACTGGTCGTGGATGGGCTATCGGTTTCGGGATCGAATGGCAATTATCCGGGCCTATGTTCCAAAACCCGGTGAGGCGCTGTGGAAGCTTGATAATATCCGTAATTTTCTCTATTTCTCGGCTTATCACCTGAGACCGGAAAACATTTCCTCCTACGTCGCCAAGCTCACCCAATGGCGTCCGCGATTTATTCGCGGCTACCCATCCTCATTGTACATCTTCGCAAGAATGGCAAAAGATCTTGGTCTTTCCGTTCCCAGGGCGAAAGGCATTCTAACCGCATCGGAAACACTGCTCCCTCATTACCGTGAGACCATCGAAGAAGTGTTCGGCGGGAAAGTGTTCGATTGGTACGGTCAAGCCGAGGCGTCAATAACAATGAACGAATGTGGGGTCCACAATGGCTTGCACATCAATATCGAATATGGAGTGTGTGAATTGAACGGGGACCCGCTTCTTCGCGAGAATGAAAGAAGGATAGTGGCAACCTGTCTTCAGAATTACGCCATGCCATTGATTAGGTACGATACTGGAGATATTGCCGTCATTGACGATGAAGGCCCCTGCGCATGCGGGAGAACATTGCCCAAGGTTAAAGCGATCCTCGGGCGATCGGATGACTTATTATTTACTCCTGATGGCCGAGTTATCCCAAGTGTCAATCTGTATGCCTTGATGTATCCCCACGTCGATAAGATCATTGCATTCCAGTTCATTCAGGAGACTGTGGACCGGCTTGAACTGCGCCTGAAAACAAACCTGTTTCATGAAAGAGACCGCGACAGGCTAAGGGCGGATCTTGTAGATCGATTCGGCACTTCCGTGAAAATTGACATAATTCAAGAAGTTGATTTCGTGCAGGTGGGCGAAGGTAAGACTCCAGTGATTGTCTCAAAGGTCAAGAATGCCCTCTTTTAATAATCCCGCGCTGATATGTGATTTGCACTGTCATTCCATATATTCATATGACGGTTTCCTTACAGTGGAATCCTTGATCAGGGATTGTGGACGTAAGCGGATCAACTGTATTGCGATTACCGATCATGATTGCATAGGGCTCTCCGAGGAAGAAAAAGCTCAGATTGAGAAAGGCGGCATCGCATGTATAGTTGGTTGTGAGATCAGCACCGACAGCGGGGCTCATATCATAGGACTTTTTATCCGAAGCCTTCCAGAGCGTCGAGATGCCGGATCGATTGCCGACCACATTGTCGCCCAAAATGGATTGATCCTCATTCCTCACCCGTTCAGGGATTCTACGGGGTTTCTCCGGCAATACCGGGAAAATCCTTCTTGCATAGAATATGTACTGGAGCGAGCGTCATTCATCGAACTGTATAATGGGAAATATGAGCTGCCGTCGGAGCGGCAAAAAATCAGAGACCTGGCAAGCAGATTCGGGCTCCGGCTCATTGCTGCCAGCGATGCGCATAAATCCTGGGATGTCGGACGCTTAGTCACTACTTTCAACTCACTTGGCCCTGACACCCAGATAAGGTCGCGGCTGCTTACCGGTGAAATCGAAATGTATGCAACTGCCCAGCCACAGGCCGACACCGGCCGAATGCTGCGCAGGATTGACGATTTCAGGCTGAGCCCGCACTATGCATATATTATCGGCCTTATCCCTCCGTACATTAGGAAGGCCATTAAGCAGATAATTTATAAATACAAATATGACCAATATCAACGAACGTGTATTGATATCGGACCACAAGAAGCAATAAATATTCAGAGATTGGAATAGATGCCTTTAGCTCCAGCCCCGTTCATTGCAAAGATGAAGGAGTATAAAGTAACTCCTCAAGAAGTGTGGCACACGTCTAAATCCGATGGACTGATGAAATTGGATTGGAACGAATCGACATCCACTCCCGATATAGTCAGAGATGCGTTAGTCTTCTTTTTGCAGAAACCTGGCGCTATCGATTGGTATCCCTACGTCACGGCATTGAGGCTGACGAATAAAATTGCCTCCCGCTTGGGAGTCTCTCCCATGCAAATTCTTGTGTCCTGTGGGTCCGACACTGCACTTGACGCTATCGCGCGAACTTATCTTTTCCCTGGTGATATGGTACAAGTGGTATATCCTGGATATGATAATTTCCGCATCTATGCGGAATCATGCGGCGCTACCGTGCCAAAGTCGGTTCATGTATCTTCGAATTCTTTCGCATCCAGCTTTTTGGATGCATCACTTTCCGCCACCAAATGGAAAATCAATAGCTTGGTGAGGAAAGAACAATAGACTAAAATTAGTTGCCTGGAACGAGATACTGTTGAAAATATTAAGCCCAATATGATGTAATCCATGAAACAGATTCTCCAAAACCTGAAAACCGGCCACACGGAACTGTCCGAGGTACCCTGCCCGAGACCAAGGCCGGGGTACGTACTTATTAGGACACGAGCATCACTGATATCCGCCGGCACAGAGCGCATGCTGGTGGAATTCGGTAGGGCCAATGTAATCAATAAGGCTCGGCAACAGCCTGAAAAGGTGCGCATGGTGCTTGACAAGATCCGGACCGACGGGTTAACGGCAACACTCGATACCGTGCAAAGCAAGCTCGATCAACCACTGCCGCTTGGATACTGTAACGTCGGTCTCATCCTCCAGGGTGCGGATTCGCAATTCCAGGCCGGGGACCGGGTGGCTTCCAACGGGTGCCACGCTGAATTCGCCTCTGTTCCCATAAACCTGTGCGCCGGGATTCCAGATAATGTGAGCGATGAGGAAGCAGCTTTTGCAGTGGTTGGGGCGATTGCACTTCAAGGGGTGCGTCTTGCAAATCCAACGCTTGGTGAAGCATTTGTGGTAACGGGTCTTGGGCTTATCGGGCTTATAGCCGTTCAGTTGCTTCGGGCAAACGGCTGCCGCGTTCTCGGCATCGACCATGATTCTTCCAGGCTGGAACTGGCGCGCCTGGTTGGAGCTGAGACAGTGGACCTTTCCAGGGGAGAGGACCCTGTTTCCGCTAGCCAGGCGTTTACGCGGGGACAGGGTGTGGATGGAGTTCTGATCACTGCCGCCACCGAGAGCAGCGAGCCTGTTCGTCATGCCGCACTCATGTGCCGCAAGCGGGGAAGAATTGTGCTCGTAGGGGTTACCGGCCTTGAGCTTTCCAGGGACGATTTCTACAAGAAGGAACTCTCATTCCAGGTTTCCTGTTCGTATGGGCCTGGCAGGTATGACCCCGAGTACGAAGAAAAAGGGCATGATTACCCCCTGGCGTACGTCAGGTGGACCGAACAGCGCAATTTAGCAGCGGTCTTGGACTTGATGGCAGCCGGAGCGCTGGATGTTAAACCGCTCATTTCCCATAGATTTCCGATTGAACAAGCCACGCAGGCTTATGAATTGCTCGCCGGAAAAGAACCGTATTTAGGTATTCTTCTGACATACAAAAAAAATGAAGATGTTGAAAGCGAGCCGCCGGAGAGCACGGTGGTGCTGAGCAAAGGTCTTCACCCGGCCCATGGGGGGCCTGGATCTCCTGTTGTTGGATTCATTGGTGCAGGCAATTATGCCGGAAGAGTATTGATTCCTGCATTCAAGAAGGCAGGGGCTGGCCTTCATTGCCTTGCCAGCGCCGGCGGGGTGAGCGGCGCTCACTTCGGGAGAAAGTTCGGGTTCTCGGAGACGACTACGGATACGAGCAACCTGTTCGAGAGCGAGCGGATCAATACCATAGTTGTAGCGACCAGGCACGATTCTCACGCCGGTTTTGTCCTGCGTTCCCTCGAGGCGGGGAAAAACGTCTTTGTTGAAAAACCCCTCTGCCTCAACCTGGATGAGCTGAAAGAAATCGAAGAACTCTACTCGAAAATGACAAGCCGAGGCCGATCACCCATGGTAATGGTTGGTTTCAACCGGCGTTTTGCTCCCCAGGTTCAAAAGATAAAGGAACTCTTGGCTGGAACCAGACAGCCAAAATCATTCATCATGACTGTTAATGCAGGCCCGATTCCTTCAGACCACTGGACGCAGGACCCCGCTTTGGGAGGAGGCAGAATTATTGGCGAAGCCTGTCACTTCATCGACCTGCTCCGTTTTTTAGCCGGGGAGCCAATAGTTGAGCATCTAGCCGTTTACCTTCAGCAGAATGGCCCAAGAGACAATGCGATTTTCACCCTCGGCTTCTTAGACGGCTCTATTGGTTCGATTCATTACCTTGCAAACGGGCACAGGTCACTGCCAAAGGAAAGACTGGAGGTATTCTGCGGGGGACGAGCGCTGCGGCTGGACAATTTTCGCAAACTCAAAGGTTATGGCTGGCCGGGTTTCAGGAAAATGAACCTCTGGCGGCAGGACAAGGGGCAGGGGGCCTGCACGGCCGCTTTTCTGCAAGCCGTTCGCGAAGGCAAACCAAGCCCGATTCCCTTCGATGAAATAGCGGAGGTGAGCAGGGTGACGATAGAACTTGCTGCGGTAGAAGGAAACAGGTGAGCGAGATTTCGACCCCGCAGCATACCGCTGTTGGGCTGCATAGCGACATGGCACTGATTACACAGAGAGGAAAGTAAATGATGGAGACAATACGTAAAGCAGCCCGTAGCGTTCTCGGATGGGATTCCGGGCTCTACAGGGCCGGAGCGACATCCCTAGATTTTCTCTCCACGGTCTGGAAAGACGGCATCAAAAGTTGGCGCACATTACAGCAGCTTAAACAGGGAAGACAAAATGATGTTTCTCCTATTGCTTTGCAAAATTTGAGATATCCAATACTCATCAGGCCTGGAGCAGCAGACGCAGTGACGATAATAAACAATGTAATTAGAGAGGAGTATGGTCATTTCGCCCTAAGAAAGGAACCGGAGTGGATGATTGATGCAGGCGCCTACATTGGCGACACAACTGCTTACTTCCTATCCAGGTTTCCCAAGCTTAAAGTAATTGCGCTTGAGCCAAATCCCGAAAGTTATAAAATGGCGAAGCAAAATCTCGCACCATATGGTGACCACGCAATATTGCTACAAAAGGGCCTTTTTTCAAATGAGCAAACTCAGTGCTTTTCCGGTGCCGGTGTAGGCGCCTCGATAGCCACTAATGGATTTGAAATAGACTGCACGACTATTTCTTCTCTTTTGGAGCACTATTCGATTCCGCGTGTAGACATTCTAAAAATGGACATCGAGGGCGCAGAAGAAGCTATTTTCCTCTCCAACCCAGAGGTTTGGCTTAGTCGCACAGAGTTGCTGATTATTGAAATTCATAGCCGCCAAATCCAATCGCTGGTTTCTCGTGTCTTGAATGAACACGGCTTTTCTATGAAGCAATACAGATCAATCTGGTATTGTCAACGGAGTGACAAATAGGTTGTCCGCCCAACAAGGTGATGCACCGGACGGCAATTACGCTGCGCTCCATTGCCGCCGGTGAGCTTTAACGGTAATCAGCTTCGATCATTTTCGCCATGACCCACTTTTCTCAGCTCCTCAAGTACTGGAACACTGCCCGATATTTGAAGCCCGTGCAGGTTTACGGCCGCCTGTGGCTTGTATTCCGCAAGCCCAGGCCTGATTTGCGGCCTGCCTCTCCTTTGCGCGAAAGGACCGAGGTATGGACTGAAGGACCACGGAAAAGGCAAAGCCTGTTCGGACCCGCTCTTTTCCGGTTTTTGAATGAAGAGCACGAGCTGCTCAGCCCATCTGACTGGAATAATCCGGAATGGGACAAGCTCTGGTTGTACAACCTTCATTACTTCGATGACTTGAATGCCGAGGCCGCCGAAAGCCGGCTGGACCGGCAGCTGGAAATTATGCGGCGCTGGATTTTAGAGAACGCGCCCGGCGAGGGAAACGGCTGGGAGCCGTACCCGATTTCTCTTCGAGTGGTGAACTGGATCAAGTGGGCCATTCAAGGTGTTATTCCCGATAAAGAGCTGCTCCAAAGCCTTGCCGTCCAGGTGCGCTTTCTTAGGACCCGTCTGGAATACCATCTGTTGGGCAATCATCTTTTCGCCAATGCAAAGGCGCTTGTATTCGCGGGTGCTTTTTTTTCAGGGCGGGAGGCTGATGAGTGGATTGAGAAGGGCATGCAGATTCTTGAAAGGCAAATTCCGGAGCAGATTCTGAGTGACGGCGGCCACTTCGAACGCAGTCCGATGTACCACTGTATCATTCTCGAGGACGTGCTGGACCTTATTAATCTCCGGAATGTCTATAACGGCACGGTATTCAAGAAATGGGGCCCGGTATTGCCGAAGCTGCGGAGCACAGCCGAGCGCATGCTTTGCTGGATAGAGACGATGAGCCATCCGGACGGAGAAATTGTATTATTCAACGATGCGGCTTTCGGGATAGCACCTTCGCCTGCACAGCTCAAATCATATGCAAACAGACTTTGTGTGAATGCATTTTCAGGGACGGCAAAAGAGGTTACCCACCTGCCGGATACGGGATACATACGGGTCCGAAAGGGGCCTGTCGATACCTTTATTGACGCAGGACTATGCGGGCCCGACTATCTCCTGGGTCACGCTCACGCCGATACTCTTAGTTTTGAATTCTCGTTCAAGGGACAGCGCGTTATTGTCGATTCCGGAACGTCGTGTTACGGCGGCGGTCCCGAAAGAACAAGGCAGCGCTCGACTGTTGCTCATAATACGGTAACGATCGACGGCCGGGATTCCTCCGAGGTATGGGGAGGATTCCGCGTGGCCAGGCGTGCGCGGCCATGCGGTCTGGAGGTCCGCGAGACAGGTGAGGAAATCATGATTTCCTGCTCGCATGACGGATACCGGCGTTTGCCAAATCGGCCGGACCACCAAAGGCAGTGGGTGTTTCGAGAAAAAGAGCTGTCGATAAGAGACACTGTTGCCGGCGAATTCGCTTCGGCAACCGGACGTTTTTATTTCCATCCGGAGGTAAAACTGCATATGGCCGGTTTGGATGCGGGAACCGTTGAATTACCTTCCGGCCAAAAGCTGGACCTGCAATTCAGAGGCGGTAGAGGCGCCGTGAAGCCCTCAACATACCATCCTGAATTCGGAAAGTGTATTTCCAATCAGTGCATCGAAATAGAATTCACCTCCCCGGAACTTTTTACCACCTTTCACTGGGCATAAATGCACATCTTGTTTTTGACCGATAATTTTCCACCTGAGGTTAACGCTCCGGCCGGGCGAACCTTCGAACACTGCCGGGAATGGGTGAGGGCCGGGCATCGAGTGACCGTAATCACCTGTTTTCCTAATTTCCCTGACGGCAAGGTCTTCAAGGGATATCGGAACCAACTCTGCAAGATGGAAACCATGGATGGAATCCGGGTCATCCGGGTATGGAGCTATATTGCCGCCAACAAAGGATTTTTGAAGCGAACCCTCGATTATGCAAGCTTCATGTTTTCAGCGATAGCGGCTTCCTTTCTCGTGAATAAGCCGGACCTGGTGATCGGCACTTCACCACAATTTTTTACTGCATGTGCCGCATATATAGCCGGCAGGGTCAGGCACATTCCTTTTGTCTTTGAACTTAGAGACTTATGGCCTGAATCGATAAAGGCCGTTGGGGCCATGAGACAATCAATTCTGATCGGCATGCTGGAGAAGCTTGAGTTTTTTCTTTACAGGAAGGCATCGCGCATCATTTGTGTGACCCGGTCCTTCAAGGAAAATCTGATCAAAAGAGGAATAGGCGGAGGGAAGATCGGTGTAATTACAAATGGCGTAGACATGTCCCGTTTTCGACCAGGGCCGAAGGACCGTGAGCTTGAAAGAAAATACGGACTGCAAGGAAAGTTCGTCGCCGGCTATGTAGGTACACATGGAATGGCGCATGGATTGGAAACGATACTTCAGGCGGCCGGACAGATTAAGAACTTCGATGATTCGGATGCTTTTCGTTTCATTCTTCTGGGAAACGGGGCAAAGAAACAGGACCTGATTGAGTTGGCCCGTGCGATGTCTCTGGATAACCTGATCTTCATCGATTCCGTGCCCAAAGACCAGGTGGTCCGGTATTGGTCGTTGTTGGATGCGTCAATCATTCATCTCAAGAAAACGGACCTTTTCACATCGGTTATACCATCCAAACTCTTCGAGTGCATGGCAACCGGAATTCCCATTCTGCACGGGGTGGCGGGAGAATCTGCCGAGATCGTCCGGAAGGAAAACATAGGTCTGGTGTTCGAGCCGGAAAATGCCGATCAACTCTGTCGAAGGCTGATAGAGCTGAGAAGCAATAAGGCTTTGTATGACTCGTTAAGGGCTAAGTGCATCAAGGCTGCCAAAAACTATGACCGCTCCGATTTGGCATCCCGGATGCTCGCGATTCTTGAAGAGTTGCACGACTCGACGAAGCTTTCCGGTGTAGAAATGAAACAAAGGGCGCTGGCGCCGGAGATTAAGTCTTGAAAGTTATAAACGTAGTCGGAGCTCGGCCCAATTTCATGAAGATGGCCCCAATTATTGAGGCTATGAATCGGCATCCCGGCGAGATCCAAAAGCTGCTGGTCCATACCGGGCAGCATTACGACGAACGGATGAGCAAGGCTTTTTTCAGCAATCTCGGAATGCCCAGGCCCGATATCGATCTTGAGGTGGGGTCCGGGAGCCACGCGGAGCAGACTGCCCGGATAATGGTTGAATTTGAAAAGGTCTGCCTGAGGGAAATGCCGGATTTGGTGATTGTAGTAGGCGATGTCAATTCCACTATGGCCTGCACGATCACTGCCAAAAAGCTCGGCATAAAGGTGGGACATGTCGAGGCCGGATTAAGGAGCTGGGACATGGCCATGCCTGAGGAAATAAACCGGCTCTGCACCGACGTGCTTTGTGATTATCTTTTCACCACGGATCGTTTTGCCGGCGAGAACCTGCGGGCGGAAGGGGTCCCCCGGGAGAAGATATTCTTTGTCGGAAATGTGATGATCGATACATTGCTGAAGCATCGTGCGATGGCGAAGGATTTAGGTCTTGTGAATGATTTGGGGTTGGTGCCAAAAGGTTACGCCACGCTGACGCTGCACCGTCCTTCGAATGTAGATGAAAAATCGACCCTCCAGGAAATCATGGATGCGCTGGCCCAGATCGGTGAAGAGATTCCCATAATTTTTCCCATTCATCCACGTACTCGCAAGATGGTGAAGAGCTTTGGGCTTGAGCACTATTTTGAAAATGGGTCCAGGACCGGGGGTATCCGGTGCACCGAGCCGCTTGGCTATTTGGACTTCCTGCATTTGAACATGAATGCCATGATGGTGTTTACAGACAGCGGAGGAATTCAGGAGGAGACCACAGTCCTGGGGGTCCCGTGCATCACGTTAAGGGAAAACACCGAACGACCGATTACATGTGAGGAAGGAACCAATGTGGTCGTTGGGAATAAGAGAGAAAATATACTGGCTGCCGCCCGGAAGATACTGGACGGCAACGCTCAGCCGGGCGGAATCCCTGAAAAATGGGACGGCAAAGCTGCCGAACGAATTGTGGATGTTCTACTCGGTTTGAGTTGGTAAGTCCTGTTCATTCTGCCTTTGATTGGCTGTGCCGGCAATTATGGAGTAAAAGAATGAGAACCATATTCGCAGTTCTTATTACGAGCCTGTGTCTGGCGATTATATTAACGCCTTTAGCAGCGATAGTAGGCAGACGTTATGGCATGGTGGACGCGCCGTCCGGCCGGAAAGTGCATACCAAACCCATCCCGCGCATAGGGGGAGTGGCTATCTACCTTGCTTTTTTCGGTCCATTCCTGGGCGCCCTTTTCTGTTCCAATGGGTTGATCGTCCAGATTCTTTCAGAACCGGCCGTATTATGGGTGTCCTGCGGCGCGACCCTTGTGTTTCTTGTGGGATTCGCCGACGATATTTTTCCTTTGCACCCCCTGGTCAAATTTGGAGTACAGGCTGCGGCTGCTTGCCTGGCTTACCATGGCGGGGCCTGCATTTCCCTGTTGCAGTTTCCCTGGGCTGCGGCACTGAATTTGGGGTGGTTCAGCTTGCCGGTTACTATATTCTGGTTCTTGCTGATCACCAATGCCTTCAATTTAATCGATGGACTTGACGGCCTTGCAGCCGGCGTTTGCTTGTTTGCGTCTCTTATTCTTTTAATCTTGAGCGTTATGGCAGGAAGGTACCTTGTGGCCACCGGGCTTGCAGCCCTTGTGGGGGCCTGCCTCGGCTTTTTGCGGTATAACTTCAACCCCGCATCGATATTCATGGGAGACGGCGGCAGCTATTTTCTGGGGTTTATGCTGGCCTCACTTAGTATTCTCGGTTCGATAAAAAGTCAGGCGACCGTGGCCATCCTGATTCCAATCATCGCTCTTGGCCTGCCCCTGGTGGACACAATTATTGCTCCCGTCCGGCGTTTCGTGATGGGTAGGCAACTTTTTCAGGCTGACAAAAGTCATATTCATCACAAACTCCTCAGGCTGGGGTTCTCCCAGCGGGGAGCCGTATTACTGCTGTACGGGGCTAACATTGTCCTTGGGCTTTTTGCAGTACTGCTGGTCAATGCCCAGGACCGGAACGCCGCCCTGATTCTGCTGGTGCTTGCTGTATGCGTGATCGCCGGAATTCGGAAGCTTGGTTACCTGGAGGGCCTGGCTGTCGATAAAATGGTGGGGTATGTCCAGGATGTAACGGATGTAGTGGGCTTGAGCAAGGACCGCAGGACCTTTCTCGATCGCCAGATGGCGATAGGAGCGGCTGCGGATATCGAACAACTGTGGGACAGGATCGTTGATGCGTTGGAGCTCTTGAAAATTGACAGGGCTGAGATCAGGTTTGATGGAGTATGCTGCGCTGCCGGGGAAAATAATTCTTATTGTTGGCATGGAGGCGCAACGGCCGATGTGCTCGGACCATGCCAGGATAGTAGATTCTTATCTATCAATCTGCCGCTCGCGGACGACCAGAAGTGCTTCGGTGCTTTATACCTGGCAAAGGATGTCATAAGTGATCCAATCAGCCATTACACTCTGAGGCGGGTGGAGCATCTCAGGCGAAGTATCGTGCGGAAATTAGTATGTTTTAATGGAAGGGGGAAGGTTGGCGACCCGGCGCCGGAAAGATCGCCGGGGCCCGAAGCAGCTAAAGAATTGACCGTACAAAAGACTTTAGCGTAATAGGGGGAAGCGAGGAGCGAGGAGCGAGGAGCGAGAAAAGTTTTTAGTTATGAGTTGTTAGTTTTTAGTAACTCAAAACAGGAAGCGTTCACCGCAAAGTCCCTGCTTTCGTCCCCACTTTCGTTGGGATGACAGGTATGACAGCAGAGAGCGGGGCATAGTCCGGTCAAGGAGAGAAAAGAAAACGGGCATGCAGGAATGTTTCGGTGATTTCTTATACTTCACTGAGCGCACGAATTCTCAACTCGACGGCCTGACACGGGCCCTGATCGATTAACCGTTTGTTCGGCAATGCATTGAATGCAACGGCCCGGTCATGGTACTCGGCCACGGCATGGAGCACCTGCAGCGCAAAGATTCCCAGGACTGCCAATCCTGCCATGAAGCCCAATAGATAGCCTGTCCACTCCATTTATCCCCTCCATGCGTCACATGGACGCAGCTACAATATCATTCTCACAAGAAATACCCCTTTGGTCCATTAATCGGACGAAAGGGGTATTTGCTTTAGAAAGAAATTAATCAGGCTGTAACTTTTTTTCAGTTGAGGTAAATACGGCATTCGATGAGACATTGCCCGGTAGGGTGAAGGTGGATCGTATACTGTGGCGGCCAAAGGCGAAAAGCAATTCGCCACGCAGTGGGAAGCGGGAACCGGCCATTATCAGTTCAGAAGAAAAAACCTTGTAATTTCAGTGACATAATTTTTCGTGTCGTCACTTAGAACGCGTTCATGTCCTGATACTACGGTTTTGGGACCTCCAGAGCGTCGTAGAAGCTCAACTGCTCTGCCTTTGGGGCCGTCAACCCCTTTATCTTCTGGCCCTTGACCTCTGCTTCCACAGTTCTTTGAAAACACAGTTTCTCAAGCACGCGCCGGGGAGATTTCACTATTTTTGAGGCGTGCAGCCAGCGTGATCGTAGCGTCTCTTGCCCAGGCTTCCCACGAGCTTGCATGCCCCCCTCCGGGCTTTTGCCCAGCAAGACGCGTCTGCTGAGGTCCGTAAGCCGAAGATCTTTGCAGCCGCTCGAACAGCCCCGCATTTTCGGCGGCCATGTCCGCGTTTTGGGTCTGATACTGAACGGGGATCTGGTTTGGGTTGTAGTTTGGCGCTCCGCCGAATAAACCACTCATGGTGCAATCCTTTGTCTTACGGCGTTTGAATCAGTCCAAACCCCTTCCACGTTCCCGGAGTGCCGCCCGATGTGCATATCCAACCCGCATATCCACCCGCCGTTGGGCTGGTATTCCAAACGATGTCTCCTGTTGCCCACGTCCCGGAGGATGGTGTAGCGATCCCGAAATCACCCTGGCGGCCCATCTTCTTGTATGCGGGTGTGACCCTGCTAATTACAGCCCCACTGACAGCGGTTGAGGCGTGGCCGCTGATGTAAAGCACCTTCGCATCTCCGTCGATGCCCTCAATCCTAACAGTAAGCGGCTTGCCCGACGATCCAGCCCCGGCGATGGTGATGAACTCGTAAGTCCAGAATTCATAGGGTTTTGTGACAGCTACGGCCTGGCTGTTGGCCGACACGGTTGCGGTGGAAGTAATGGATTCAGAGCGGTAGTATCCCCCTCCTGATGTCTCATTTGTCTGCTTCCAACCCAGGAAAGCATTGCTCCCTGACCCACGAGACAGCACAAAATCATCCATATTACCGTCGGTCGGAGAACTGAAACCGGAGATCGGATATAGCGCCGAGGGAGCTTCAAGCGCTGCCATTGATTTGATCGGGTCGGTGATTCTGCGGTAGCTATTTCGAGTATCAGCCGTACTTTCTCCCCAAGGAGCTTGATAAGACACACGCTCCGTAATTAACGAGGTGGGATAGTACCCGCTTCCGTGATAGATTGCGATTGGTTCATTCGTCCAAGTAATATCGTGGATACGTGCCCCCGTGTAGCTGCCTATATCCAGTTTGGGATAGGGGAAACTGACGTTGCTCTCCCCGAAATCCAAGGTGATGTTCTGGCTTGAAGTTGGACCGGCCACATAAATGAGCGGGACAAGTTTGTTCCAAGGGGTAGAATCCGCCAAACTATAATTTATCTGGCAGTTTTCCATTTTGACCGATCCACCACCGTAACTATTAGAGTAGATCAGCATCGGGGTATAAAAATGACCGTCGCTTCCCAGTCCTTGCTCAAGATGACAGCCACGGACGCTGAAATTGCAACCGGAGAAAATATAGGGAAAGTTGCCGACTATGACGTTCGCCCCTAGCTGAATACCTGCAGATACGGAGTCGCAGGTTATCGTATTGGTGCTGCTATTCACATTCGACACTTGAGCCAGAGCCGAATTGTATTTTGGCCCATACTTGTCAATCCGGTAGCCGTTATACTCGACTACCATCTGCATACCAGATGTCATATTGGCCGTGGTCGAAAGAGTTAGTTGGCGACTGGAAGCGTTTACATTAGTAACCGTTGCGGCGTACAAGCCACTGCCTATCATGGTATTGGCGATGGCATAGCCGCCCCCAATAACCGTGTAGTCGCAGCTATAATTAGCGCGGATGCAGGCGTGCGAGGCTACGATCTGACAGTTAATCATCAAATTGGTGTAATTCTGAGTCTTGCTTAAATAAATACCGTCATAGACATTGGCATAGCTGCAATAATCCCACCTATTCTCAGACCCGTTTCCATTGCCTGCATATCCAAGATAGTCGGCAGTCTGAAAACCAGAGATAGCAATGTTATCCCGAAAAGACCCCGAACTCATTGTCCAGGCTAGACCGACAGAACCGGAAACAGTCTGTCCCGGACCTTTGAGCCGAAAATTTGAAAGATGAACATCTCGTGAAGTATTGAATGTCCAAGCCGGTCCAGACCCCATGTAAATAAGGGTAGTCCCATCAACGCCCGGATCAAGAACGAGAGAATAAACGCCGACTGTACCCTTTACTCGCAGAGGGAGCGTGCCAGATACTACGATGCCGGTATTGTAATAGTATTTGCCGCTCGGTAATTCTACCTCAGACCCTGGACTTACCCTTGATGCGTTGATGCACGCCTGCAATGCAGCAGCGTTGGCCGTCTGCGTCGTGGAATCGCTGGCGTTCGGGGCAAATCCCCACATCTGAGGCCGGATTTTCGTTCCGGGACCCCCGAAAACAACCGTCCCTTTCCCCGAGAAAACCTTATAGCTCACGGGTGCAAAGGGGCTGTTGATCGTGAGAGTGTAGCCGCCCAAGGCGATTGACCCGCCCTCGACAATATCAAGTTGCAAGGTCGAAGGGATTGTAACGCTGGCACCAAGAGGTACGGCTGTCGAAATCTGCAACCGGGTCGGCGTCGAGCCAATAGCAGTTGCGGCGGCGGAAAGAGTCCCGTATGTTTGAAGGTCTATACCCGGCAAAAAGTATTGGGTAGCAGCGTTTGTATTAGCGGCGATGAGAGCCAAGCCAAAAACTGCCAGGATGATGTTGCGGTATTTGCTGAGAAGTCGTTTCATCATTGTCCCCTGTCTATAGCGCTGAGCTCATCGCTGTCTTCTTCTTTCGATAACTTGACAACATCGAACAGCTCTGGGTTGTCCACAAAACCTGACTGTGTCAGGTTCCCGCTGCCGCAAAGCAAAACGGCCCTGTCCTCGCGAGCTATGAGCCAAACTTTCGGATGGAAGGAATACTTTCCCGGAGCGGTCACGACCATGTATGAATTTGCAGCGGATTGTAAAGCCCCTGCTTCCGAGATTGCTCTGCGAAACCCAAGTTGGTCACACAATATCAGACAGCGGTAAAGTTCTCCCTTTTCTATGCGATGCCACACCATGGACTCAAAGAAAGCAAGGCTCAAGGTGTAGGTTGTTACAAGCATGTACTTGGGTTTGAGCGCGGTGAAGAACTCAGACAGCTTTATGCTTGGTATAAGATCCATTTTACGGTTCGATTTGAGTGTTTCGCCTGATCGGAATTGTCACAACCTATTTAGCTCGGTTCAATCTTATTGAAAATGCAATTCAATGGCGTAGGCTATACGTATTTTCAGGATTCTCCCGGTCCAAGTGCCATTGGGAGAGCAGTCCGATTTTACACTGAACCTTGCTCAACAAGCAGATCGGCTTGTCTTCATGTCCATCTCCGTGGTTCTGATGCCGACGATCATACGAACCTGAAATAATCGCATGATAGCGGAAGGATTCGAGTAATGGTAGCACAAAAACCGCTCAGGCCTGCTACAGTATTATTGAACTGAAAAAGGGCTTATCCTTCGGTTCATATTCAATTCTATTATCAAAGGTTGCATAGTTGCCCCCATTAGTCCTAGATACATATGTTGAAGCCGCTGGCTGAAGAGCTTACCAATGAACCCAGCAATTTAGACATGTTATGGCTTTAGGGCAGCCAGCTCCCATCCCCTCTGCAAATGACCGCAAAAGAATAAAGGCTTGGAGCTGGAAAACTGCCCATTCCAAGCCTCACTGTTTCAAGCAGCCATCCTTATCTTCCTTCTGGGCAAGTCTTCCAAGGCCCCATCGACCGAAATTCTCACCTGGTTCATCTCATCGGCAATGTATTTCCGCAAATTCGCATCCTGCCTGAACTCGTCGGTCGAAAGTCGATTTACGACATCTCGGGCTTGGTCCACCAGTTCGGCTAGGTTTGCCAGGAATATCGAGCGTAATGAACCGCCACTCAAACCGGAACTTCTGCCTGACATTTATGGGGTAGTCTGACTCACTGAAGAGGTATCCAAGGCTCTCTCCGGCTTTCTCGCGTTCTTCTTCGTACTTTTCAACAAACGCTTCGACCTCAGCTTCGAATTCCGACTTCCTCCGGCAGAGCGCTTCATCAATGCGGGAAAGTGTCTCTTTGGGAACCAACGTCAGTCCGTGGATTGGAAATAGAAGAGCACTTTTTGCTAAATAGGTCCTTGCCTTGCTGAGAACCGATCGTACAGAGGACAGACAATCTGGATCGATCAATACCTTGGCGCCTTTGAGCCATTCGGGAGATTTTTAACCTGGGAGGCATGAGAAACGCGATCCAAACAATCCTTGGGTATTTTGGCACACATACCGCAGCAGTTAGACAGGGGACCTGAAAGAAGGACCTTACCAGGATCGCAAAAAGTTCATGAGAACTCTCTGCAAAAAGGCAGGGGTAAAATATTTCCGGTTCCACGCACTCCGGCATTCGGGAGCATCGCTTACGGACGCTTGCAATGTACCTATAGGTTCAATCCAGCGTATTTGGGGTCACGAAAGCAAAACCCCACGACCGAGGTCTA
The DNA here is from genome assembly GCA_049515795.1 of Syntrophobacteraceae bacterium. Classification (GTDB taxonomy): domain Bacteria; phylum Desulfobacterota; class Syntrophobacteria; order Syntrophobacterales; family Syntrophobacteraceae; genus SbD1. Next base: position 18,274 of record JBEKTT010000025.1, on the reverse strand, counting down.
CTTGCACAGTATAGGCGAGTCGGAGCGAGCTGCATTTGCAGTTTTTGAGCAAGCCCGGCAAAATTCTCACACAAATTTTCAAACAAAAACAGAAGGGGCTACGGTCCGCTGACCATAACCCATTGATTTTCCTAGTGCCCCCGGCGTGACTCGAACACGCGGCACCGAGATTAGGAATCCGAAGGAGCACGAAATCTAAGTTGTCGATGTACTTGGAAATATAGCATTCACGCGGGCTTTGGGGTAGAAATAAAAGAAAGGAAATACACAAAAAAATTGGTGACTGTCACAAGATGTCACAGGGAACCGCTACAGGAAGACCGTAGCGGTTTTCTTATTTCGCCCCCCGGAGCGCCCCGAGGCCTGTACCCCTAAATTGCCGCTTCTATTGCCGTTCGTGGTTGCCATTTCTATTGCCGCTTCTGGTTGCCGTTTTGCGGGACAACTCTACGCAGTGGTATCCTATTGTCCATGTGCAACATGTATAGGCGCAAACCATGCTAAAGGAGCATCAAATGTCTCAATTTCTAACAACTCCCGAGGCTGCACGTATGTTGAACGTGAATGCCAGAACCCTTGAGCGATGGCGAATAGTCGGAAATGGTCCAAAGTACCGAGTCTTTGGAGGTCTTGTGCGCTATGCCCTTGAAGATTTGACCGAATGGGCGGCGGCTAGAACTCGACAAAGCACCTCAGACCAAGGGTAAGCCATAAATGGCCGAAAACCCCTTGCAGCATCTCCTATCTAAGCTCCCCAGCTTCGAGAAACACGGTAGCTATTTTCTCGCCAAGTGCCCGGCGCATGCTGATGATAAAGCGAGCCTGAGTATCGGCCAGGGTGAAGAGGGCAAGCTTCTTATCAATTGCCATGCGGGTTGCAAAACAGAGGATATTCTCCGAGCCCTGGGCCTCGAATGGAAGAACCTTTTCCACGACTCAGGCAATGAAACGAGGAAAGGAAAGGGGAAAATACTCGCGGCCTATGATTATCAGGACGCACAAGGAAATCTTCTATTCCAAACCGTCAGATACTTCCCTAAAGATTTCCTGCAACGTCGACCAGATCCGAGGAAAAAAGGCTCCTGGATATGGAACCTCCAAGGGATTGAAAGAGTAATCTATCGCCTGCCCGAAGTTCTGAAGGCTGAGCAGGTTTTCATTGTTGAAGGGGAAAAGGACGCTGATAACCTCGCCAGACTCGGACTTACAGCCACAACCTGCCCTATGGGAGCCGGAAAATGGAACGACGAGTGGAACAATCTGTTTAAAGGAAAATCAGTCATCATCCTTCCCGATAATGACGAGAGCGGCCAGGATCATGTAACCAGAATCGTAAAGCACCTCCCGACTTTCTGCCGTAGTGTCAAAATTCTCGAACTACCAGACCTGCCACCCAAGGGCGATGTTACAGATTGGTTAGCGAATGGAGGATCGAAAGAGAACCTTCTGCAACTCGTTAAAGGTTGCCCTGAATTTAAACCAAGGTCGGATGGATCTGAATCGAAAGCAGAATCTAATTTTTGTTTTGAAGATGCAATCCTTCCAGACTCGAAACTCCTGTCATTGGAAATTCCCGAAAAGCGGCACTATCTATTCCCTTGGCTCCTTGAGAATTCCATCATCAGCATAACCGGTTGGCGCGGAGTGGGTAAGTCTCTCTTTATCCTGGGGGCTCTCGATGCTATCACCAAGAGGCAACCCTTCGGTCCTTGGCAATGCGGAGAGCCAGCAAATTGCCTGATCGTAGACGGAGAAATGGCGGTCCAAGACTGCCAGCAGAGAATATCTGATCTCGGGACGACCGGAAGACAAGCCAACCTTCTCGTCTATTCTGATGCATACGCCTACAGCCTGGGACTCAGCAGGGCAAGCCTTCTTGATGAGGCATGGCGGAATGGCCTGGGCGAGTACATGCTGAAGAACAGTGTTCGACTATGGGTGTGTGACAATATCGCAAGCCTCACACCGGGCATAGACGAGAACAGCAAGGAATCCTGGGACCCAATCAACCAATGGCTCTTAGAACTCCGATTCTCCGGCATCACGACTATCTTTTTGCACCATGAGAACAAGATAGGCGGCCAAAGAGGCACTTCCGCGCGCGAAGATAACCTTGATGTTTGTGTCTCCTTGAAGAGGCCACCCGACTATGCGGCAGACCAGGGCGCCAGGTTCATAGTCAACTTCACCAAGTCTCGACTTCCCCTTGAGCACCTTCCGTTGATTGCGGATCACGAATTCCAATTCTCCAGGATGGCCGGCGATACATACGAGTGGATTTGGTGCAGCGCCAAGAAGAAAGGCCGGGAGACGATACTTCGCCTGATCGATGAAGGAATACCGCAGAACGATATCGCAACGCAATGCGGTGTCACCAAGGGCCGAATCTCGCAAGTGAAAAGCGAGGCGATCCGCGAAGGATTAATGACCAAGAAGGGCAAGCTCACCCAAATGGGTTTCACCTCCATCTATGGGGATGAAAACTAAACTTTCCGCTAAACTTTTTGGATGAGTCACTAAACTAAACTTTCGCTAAACCAGGCTAAACTGATGAGCCGTAAACATAGAGCACATAAGGATTTGCGACTAAACCAATTACTAAACCGCGAGTTTAGTTTAGTACCCCCCCCTGTAGGGGGGACTAAACTCTAAACTAAACCTCGAAAGGAGAAAAGGCGTGCCGGGCAGAGCTACATATAAGTTTCTCGGAACTGTTGTACCTCATATACCAACCTGGGCCGTCTATGGGCAAGAGGATGGTACCACCATTACCGAGCCCGTTCTGTTTTACACCGTCTATGAAGGTTCTCTTTCGGATGGCTCACCTTTTACGGAATTTCGAGCTGTGCCTTTCAATTGGGAATATCTCGATGAAGACGATTCGGTCAATTTACTCGGCTTAAGCTTGACGGAAACACCCGACCCGAAAGCATGGCCAACGGGCAAAGAAACGCGGATGATCCCAGCATGCAGCTCCTGACCCCGGCAGAAGTGAAGAAAATGCTCAAGTGTTCGCTACCTTGGGTTTACAAGGCGGCGTGCACTGGAGTGTTGCCCTGTGTGCGCATTCCCTGCCCTGGGGTTGGCGAGAAGCGCAAGAAGGATATGGTCAGGTTCAAACAAGAGGATATTTTCGGTTTCATCGAAAAGCACTACCAGAATAGATGACACTTTATGTCACATTTAATATGTAAATTACTGACTTTACACAATAAATAAGGTCACAACCTGATACACAATCAGGTGCTTTTATCAGCAACGCAACCCAAACGAGAAAGGATTTCAAAGAGATGGCAAAGTACAAACTCTTGGAAAGAGCGTTTATCCATCAACGGTTATGGGAAGCCGGCGAGACTGTCACGGTTGATGACGATGTAATTCCGGGTCCTCACATGGTGCCCCTGGATGCAGCGGCTAAAAGGGCATTCAAAAAGACCGGCTTTGAGAATGGCCCGCAGCCTAATTATTCAGATCAAATAACCTCTATCGGGGTATCTCCCCAAGACGTTAAATCGGGAATTCTCGCAAGTGACTAGGAGGTTTAAGCGATGGCAAACGAACTTGAAAGCCCCGAGAGCTATGGCGCTTCACCCCAGCCTCAGAATCTCGGAAGAGAGGCCGCGTACTGGAACCAGCCGTTGACGTGGCGCAGGGCGGCAGAAATATGCGTGAACAGGTGTTCCGCACCTACGAATCTTCAGGGAGTGCAGTACGGATGCCTTCTGCCTGCCGGGGTAAGTGCTGTCGAGCGCAACTCGATAGGAGATCCGGCGCCCTGCAAAGTGCTGTGCTACAACCACTCCTGTGAAGCGTTGCTTAAAATGCACCCGGAACTCCAACCGAAGCCGGCGAGCGAGGAAACGAATCAATGAAGCAAAAACGAGATCCCAGCATAGAGCAAGGTTTAGCCCACAGCTGTCCGAACTTTGCCCAAGTGCTCGACGGTCCTCTGTCGGGGGGCTTCGGTTGTATGCTCGGAACCAGACAGGACTTAGCTCGAAATCAAGTGGGTAAGCCGCAGCGTTGTAAGGTCTATCACCAGAAGTCTTGTGATGTTCTGAAGCGCCTCTATCCAGAGGAATTCAGGGAGTAAAAATGCGCCATTGCAAGGTTTGTGTTCACCCCGAACGAACCGATATCGAAAAAGCGCTAATAAAAGGCGAGTCTTACCGAGAAATTTCGCTTCGCTTTTCGTTAAGTATACCTTCGATCTTTCGTCACTACAAAAACCATTTAGCCGCTGGATTGGCAAAAGCGAGGGAAATTAAAGAGTTAGTGGTCTCACAAGCCGCCCTGCTCGAAGCGGAACAAAAAGAAACACGGGATGAGGTGCGCGCAGACATCCTCATGGGCGAGCTTTCAAAATGTATCCATAGAGTGAATCTTATTTACTCCGCTTGTGACGAGTACTTGAGAGACGTGGAGGACCCAGAGAAGTACGACATCGGGCCGCGCTCTGAGGATGTCATGGTCACCTATTTCGAGCGCGTGGGTGACGGAGGAAAGGAAATCAGGCGCAAGCGGAAACTTTCCGCGATTTTGGCGGACCTGAACGAACGGGACGGATTGAGAACGGAGTTTGCCGAGATCAAGCACGCCGATCCTCGAGAGTTGGCGTTAAAGGCGCTTTCGGAATCAAGAGGCCAGTTGGCCCTTCTGGTCGATGTCCAGCTCGTAGCTCACAACGTAGTCCAGAGCGGCCGTTTTCAAGAAGAAGTGCTTTCCTTCATTGACGAACTCGACCCCGGTCTTAAGAAGCGTTTCCTGGACCGGCTTGCTGAAAAAAGGATGTTCCAGGCGGCAATTTCTCCACCTGGAGGCATGATGAGGGTGAAAGTAAATGACCTTCCATAAGCGACCTGACAAGATGGTTAGCAGCGAGGATTTGTTTGGCCGCTTGTACGACAGGGCCGAGCAACGATACCCGGAACTCATGACGAAACAACCGGGCAGCCTGGGCGAATGGGCTACATTGACGCCTATCGTCCTTGATGGTCGGCCTTTTACGTTCGACCGGCATGAATACCTGATCGAGCCGTACCGCGATGATCACCCTTGCCAGGTCGAGATCAAAGCGGCTCAGATGGGGCTTAGCACCAAGGGCATGCTCAGAGCGATGTACGCGGCTAGGTACCGGGGCTTCCGGGGTATTCTTTATCTGTTTCCATCGAGGACCGATGTCACTGAATTTGCCAAGGGCCGGATTGACCCTCTGATCGAGGATAATCCGGACACCTTGGGCCGATGGCTGCAGGACACCGACGCCGCGAACATCAAGCAGATTTGGAACGCTTTTCTTTACTTGCGCGGCATGAAGTCGCGGATAGGGCTGAAATCCATTCCGGTTGACTTCATTGTTTTCGATGAAATGGATGAGGCAAGCCCAGCAGCCGTCGATATGGCAATGGAGCGCATGAGTCACAGCGAATTTCGGGAAGTGCTCAAGCTCAGCAATCCGACTTTGCCCGATTACGGGATAGACAAAGCTTTCCAGGAAACAGACCAGCGGTACTGGCATGTGAAATGTGAAAAGTGTGGAGAGTATACCTGCTTGTCGGAGGAATTCCCGCAATGCCTGCTCGAGATCGGTGGACGTGTGATCCGGGCTTGCAAGAAATGCCAGGCTGAGCTTAACCCCTCGATCGGTGAATGGGTTGCGAAGCATCCAGGCGCCGAGAAGCGCGGGTATCATTATTCGCAGCTCTTCTCTCATTACATTGACCCGGCCGACATTCTCCACCAATTCAGGACCACGAATAACCTGACCGAATTTTATAACCTCAAGCTCGGCATGGCCTATGTGGAAGCTACAAACCGGTTGACCGTGCAAGAGGTCCTCGCACTTTGTGGAGGCGTGGGGATTGCTTCTTCTGATTCCGGGCCCTGCAGTATGGGAGTCGACCAGGGGAAACTTCTGCACGTGGTGATCGGCCGGCGCGAATGGCGGAGGGCAGGGAAGATCGTCCATGTGGGCGAGTACCAGGCCTGGGAAGAACTCGACCGGCTTATGAAGGTTTTCAATGTGGCCCGTTGCGTGGTGGACGCGCTTCCTGAGACCCGGAACGCCCGGGCCTTTGCCGAGCGGCACAAAGGGAAAATCTTCCTGAGCTATTACAGTGAGCATCAGAAGAGCGGCTATAAATGGAACGATGGCGACTTGACCGTGCACAGTAACCGGACAGAGTCGTTGGATGCCTCTCATATTGAAATCAGCGCGGGGCGCATAACCCTTCCGCGTGAATGTGACATCATCCGGGAATTCGCGGACCATTGCGCAAACGTGGCAAAGAAGCTTGAGGAAGATGAGGACGGCTCGAAGCGCTACATCTATGTGAAGCTGGGACCGGATCATTTCCGGCATGCGTTCAACTATGAAGCTATGGCCCGGCATTATGGCGCTGCCGGAAGGTTTGCCGATTGTGACTTGAGCTAAAGGAGAAAGGGCAAAGATGGATCTGAGCAAAATTAAGCCTCGACATAATAACGTGGGTGCTCGCTCGGGCTGGTCGGATTTTGAAAACCATTGCGATTACCTGCGGATCTGCGGGGGAGTCGCTTGGCCTTCCAAAGGAAGACCCGGGTTTGTGGTGCTTATCGGAGAGCAAGCGCGCAATCTCCGATCAAATGACCCTGCTGTCTTTTGTGGCCTTGCGGAGTCGAAACACCGCACCGATGACGATCTGCTTTCAAAATGCACGGAGTGGGGCCGGGTTGTGGACGCTTGGTACTCAAACATAATTCCACAAACAGCCTGTTTTTCGCTGCATGGATTTAACCAGGCGCAACGACGAAAAGGGCTCGGGCTGATCCAGGTTCTCAATATCCCGATGCTATCGGACGCCGGCGACGCACAACAGTTTTTTTCTTATGCCGACGCTGAGATCCACAAGAGGCTGCTGAGCGGTCAAAAGACGGTGTTCCTGGGAGAGTGTCCAAAGATCCAAGCTGCATTGCAAAATGTCCCTGAAGGATGGAGTAGTGCTGAGGACATTCTGAAGGTACCGGAAGCGGCCGCGCTGTACTACGTGCTGGGAGCAATGTTTTGCTATCCCTCCATCCCTCGCACAAATAAGCCGGCATTTGCCCTGACTGAGTACGATCCGCTTGAAGGACCCGGCAAGCCAACACAGAACCAGGCGAAGACCGACTATGATCCTTTTAAATAAGGAGTCCGCGCGTGACGAGCGCAATGGATCCAAGAATCGAAAACGATGATCGGCCCCCGGCAGAGGCACAAACAGAATTTCAGGGCGCCCGGTGGAGGGCAAGCCTGCCAGTACCTGAGCCCGATCCACCCGACGCCCTTGAATATGATCCACTGTCTACGGATTGGTAGATGTCTTCAACATTCAATGAAAGGACACGACAATGAGTAGAGCCAGCAAGAGCAGCAATACTAGGCAAGGGACGAGGAGCAATGAGAGCGGGCGTCAGAGCAAAGACTTGCCCGGCCATATTGATGCGCATAAGAGGGACGCCAATATCAAGGGCCAGGGGGACGGAGCGAAGAAACCTCGCAGATGATTTTCAGAAAGGATGATCGGCCGATGGAAACGACAGTGAATGAAAGCAGTGTAAGCCATGGCGACGCGGCGGCAGAAGCCCTCCTGGATAAGATGTATCCGACGATGAAGGCCGAAACCGAAACTCAGGCGCCGGCGCCGAAGCCTCAAGAAAGTCCAGCTTCGCGCCAACCAGGTCGCGACGAGAAACCCCCCGCGGAGAAACCCCCCGCGGAGAAACCCGCCCTGGAGAAACCCCCCGCGGAGAAACCCGCCACAGATCAGGGCGAGGTAAAACCCGAAGTCCGAACGGCATATACGGCGGAATACGGGGAAATCGCGATCCCTGAGTTGCCGCACGGTACGCAGCTAGATGAGAAAAGTTTGAACGAGTTCGCGTCCCTTGCTAGGGAGGCGGGCCTTCCAAAGGCAGAAGCGCAGAAGCTGCTCGACTTCGGCGGCGCGAAGATCAAGAAAATGATCGAGGCTCCTTACAAAGAATGGAGGGATACTCAGACCAAATGGCAGGCGGAAGTCAAAGCCGATCCGGAAATTGGCGGCGCAAAGTATGATCAAAGCCTCAAGGACGTGGGGCTCATCTTCAAGCCAAGTGAGTCAAACCCGTTTTGCAAGACTGCCAGCGAGGCCGAGGCGCTTCGAAAGGCGCTCAATTGGACAGGCGCAGGAAATAATCCGGCAGTCGTGAAATTCTTCGTTCGGGCAGCGCGGCTCATGGGGCAGCGCGGCAGCCTACCCTCGAAAATGTACGACAAGATGTAAGGTTGCTCGCCGCAAACCCGCACGGCTCCGTCCATCGAATATAGACCGAGGCGAGAAAATAGATCCTGGGGCATCCTGGAGGGGTCCTGTGCGGCATTCTCGCTCGAAAACGGCGAGAGAGCGGAACTTGACGGACTATCCGATTATTTGGAAGGGGTAATTATGTGTACACCAATATCCGGGGGATCGCCTGGTATGGTTTCGCCCATCCAGGGCATGGGTGGATGGCCCACAGAAGACGAATGGATGTCGCCGGCATACTGGGAGGCCAGGGGCAGTCAAAGGGAAGCCCGGAATCAACTCGCCGCAGCGCCCGCCCTGGACGTGAGGCAGGACCGAGTAGAACCCGCCACCAACCGCTTGGCGGCAAGGCCGGCGTTTGACACGCGGGTTGACCGGGTCGAGCCGAATCAAAACCGGCTTAGATAGAGGTGCCCTTTTTATTGAGGAGTTTTTCCCGGAACAAGTGAGGTCCCCGTTTAGTTGTGGTACATTCGGACTCAGGCAACGCAGCGATACCCCACCAATCGGAGCGCTTCTATGTCGAGGAACCGAAAAAGGCCAGAGCCGAGCCCGAAAAGCAACGCCGAGTCGACGCCTTCGCTAGAGGAAACGTACCTGCCCGAACTGGACACCGACCTGCAGCTACCATACAACGTGGAACTATCACAGGGATCGGAGAGGCAGTCAGAGACCACTGCATTGCCGGAAAACTCGAAGCCCTTACCGATAGAAAAGGCCGGCACATCCCCTTATCCCCGGAACTTGACAGCCTCGGAAATAGAATCGTTAAGGGAAGATATGAAAGCGGCCGGTCGGCAAATGAAGGGCCGGTTTTATATGGAGGGCGGGAAAGTGCGCTTGAAACCCCCTCCCATGCGAAACTTGACACCCTCAGAGATCGAATCGTTAAAGCAGGATACGAAAGAAGCTTATCAGCAACTGAAGGGACGCTCTCGGCATCTGCCGCAGAATAAGAAACCCGCCTAGGACAAGCCCGAAAAACCTCCGGCTGGGCAGCGATTTTACTTGACATTCATGTTGAAAAAATGCATTCTAATCGGGTCGAGAATCTACTAGCCGGAGGCGCGCGGTTATGACGCCATTTGTATTTGTGCCTACAGAACTGAACTCCCGAGTGCGCCCATGTTGCGAGGCATGGGCAAGGCCTCTAGTGGGCCTTCGACAGCGCTCGGGATTTCTTTTTTGGAGGTGTGTCATGGGAGAAGAAAATGTGGAAGCCCGCCTGGGAGAGATGGCAAGAGGGAAGGTTAAGCGTTTAACGGAGACTTTCGAAGAATGGAGGCCGAAGCTTGAAATGATCCTGGAACTTGGCGGCCTAATGATTCATACCAATTGGAAAGATTGGGGCGAATCCGACTATTACGGACTCAACTTTATGGGAGAGTTCCTTCGCGACACAATAGGCGAATTTCGGGAAGCGATGTACAAGGCCGAGGATGACACCCCCGAGGAAAAAGAGATTCAATCTCGCGCATATGCTGCATATCTTAAATCACAAAAATGATAACTCCAACTGGCCCGGGCCTCCCTGGGCCGTTCTCTTCAATCTGGATTAACAAAGTATGGAAGCACTCGACTTTATAGCGCAAGCATGGATGGTCATCTTCGGGTGCGCTGCGATCTGGCTGCTTGGCCGGCGTGAAGAATGGCGCAGATGGGGATATCTTACCGGGCTCGTCAGTCAACCCGCCTGGTTCTTTTCAGGCTTCTATCATCGACAGTGGGGGCTCGTGGTGATAAGCTGCTGGTACACGTATTCTTGGGTTCAAGGCGTGTGGAACTTTTGGCTGAGGTCTAAAGTGAGCTAAAGGCAACCGTTCAGTGATGAGCCGGGCTTCTGAAATAGCATGAAAGACGCTTTGGGTTCTTAGTATCCGCCGTAGTGCCTACCCTTTAGCGGAAACCGTGTTTTTCTTAATTGCAATTACCTCAACAAGGGCGACTACCAGAAACATCATAGTAAATACACTAATCACAACCGTGACGACAAACAGCGCAGATATATGACCAGTCCACGTTGCAATGATAGTGCCTATTAGTGCGATCACTGGGAGTAACAAAACAGTAGTTACTGACACCGCTGTGGATAGGAACCCTGACATGGTTATGACCCATGGATAATTACGTATGTGATTGCATTTTTGTTGTCGAATTAAATATCGAATATGGACAAGGAAATATATGCTCATTGCAAATAATAATCCGGGCATTATCTTGGAGATTAACTTCTGAGGAATTGAAGCTCCAAACACCTCCAATCTTTTCTCAAGTGGAAGGTCTTTTCTAGCTAGGATATTTCGAGCCTCAAGTGGGAGTTCGGACCTAACTTGGTCCCAGACTTGTTTCGTATATGGCAAAAATAGATTATCAGCATTCCTTTTAAGTAGTAAGGTGTTATACTCGTTTGCTTTACTGATTTCATCCAAAAAATTAAAAGGTAGAATGAACTTATCACTTTCTAGCGGATGGCTAAGCTGTGCACTTGTATATTTAGTGCCACCCGTTGAGACATTGTAACACTCAAACGTGATATTCACAATATTGTCAGTACTATAGGATGGGATAATGCGCGTTATTTTATCACACTGTCGTAACTCTGTCTTGTTGCTTTGTAGGAAATTTCTTAAATCGTCTTCAAAATATTGATCTATCTTAGCGATTGATACGTATAGCTGATGAGGAGAAGTAACAGCAGTATTGATATCTTCCATTTTTAGGTAATTAAGGTGAATGCTGTTATTAATTAGCGGAGGGTGTAATTCTATCTTAATAAATGGATATATGGTTGTATCTGCAGAAAGGTCGATGTCATAACTAGATATGATAGATTTGACATATAAGTAATCGTTTGGTGTCGGATGGGTTCTAAGTACATATCTAAGTTCTAGTTCATGCATATCAAGGCTGAGCAAGGCATTCAACTCCTTGACAGCATTTTTATAAACATTGTCTTCTATAGGTGAAAATGCAAAAATTAATGCGACTACAGAAACGATAATCAATAAACGGTGAGCGAAACGCGCGGCCCTTATTGATTCCTGAATTAGATGCAGTTCGTATTCCATTGGTCCCGTTTAAGCCGAAGTTCCACAGCTAAAAAGAAACAAGTATCTGATACTCCAGGATTTATCGTCATTTCCAGTTGCCGGTTACTGGACACAACCCAGGAGTTCGAAGGCCCTTTTTTGTAAGGGTGTCGGTTCAGTGAATTGATGGAAACCTTCACCCGTCGGATCAGATGTCATTCGCATATAGTTGCGGCACAGGGTTGCGAGTTCAGCCAGAAGAGTCTGAAAGCTGTGGACCGCCAAACCACCCAGTGTAACTCGAATGTTTTTCTTCTTTCTGGCTTTTGATGAGGACCGGGCGGGGCTTACCGGATCCCTGGTCCTACGCATTTGGTCGAGTTCCTCATCGTCGAACAAAACAGGCGCAAGGTCTTTGCGCATCTGCCACTCGATGTAGTAGGCAAGCATGCACAAGAAGATATGTGCCCTAACATGATCAGCCGTGCGGTGGTGTATCGGGCGCACTAATAGATCGATCCCCTTCAAAGATCGAAAAGCACGTTCGACCTGTTGAAGACTTTTATAATTGCGCACTGCATCTTCCGCGCTGATCCTTTCGACTGGTTCACCGGTTCGGATGACATAAATCCCGTCGAGATTTTGCTCGCGCAGTATCGATTCGGTTTTGCGGGAAAAGGAAAAACTCCCGTCGTCGATCTTTACAGTAAAATGCTTGGCAACCTTTTTTCGGTTTATTACCCTGCCGACCTTTTGGGCGATCTCGGTTTTGGAGAGGGGATTCCGAGTCCGTCTGGCCACCTGTGCGGCTATCTTTGAGAGTTCTTTTTCGGTAGCAGCAAGAAGAGCATCTCTTTTGCGCCGCCGCTGTTCAGCCAAAAGTGGGTTATAACAGGCAATCAATCGCTCTCCCGGAAAGTCATCAGACCGAATCTCGGCAAGATTTTTTTGGTCAAAAAGGGACATCTGGAGATGATTATTGACGACCAGCTTCCGAATAGCTGTCGACCTGAGCGCCGAGATCCAGCCAAGACCGGGATGGCTTTTGAGCCGCTCGATCTGGGTCTGGGTGAGCATACCTCGGTCCCCGACTACCACTACATGCTGCAATCCGAAACGGTCCTGGAGTTTTTGCACCTGGTCGACTACGGTGGTTGGGTCCCCAGTGTTTCCCGGGTAGACATCAACTGCGACGGGTCGTCCAACCTCATCGCAAAGTACGCCGAAGACAATGATGGGACGGCCCCTTTTACCGTCGCGGTCGTGACCAAACTGTGCAAGTGGGCATGTATGCCCCTCATAATAACTGCTGGTTACATCATAGAGCACAAGGCAGCCTTCCGAAAGATGGCGGGCCGCAAGCTTTTTTTCAATTCTGGGTTGTCTGGCAAGCAGCCAATCCATGGCCCCATAGAGATCATCCTCGGTGGCATCGCAAACTCGAATCTCTTCTGCCAGTGTGGTAGTATGCCACAGTCGGGTGGTGGCAAGCTTCGAGCAGGGGCGAATCACACGTTCGGCCAGCATTGCTAAAACCAGGTCACGCTCCCGGCATTTGCCGACCGAAAGAAGAGTTTCGATACCCAGTTTGCGAGCCGTATGCAGTACGGCCATCACATGTCCATGCGGGATGGATCGTTCGATTTTGAACAAACTGTTTGCACTGACCAGCTTTTCACCCTTAAGAAGGCGGTCGAAGGCTTCGATCTTATCTTGAGGCCAGTTTGAGAGATTGGCGAGAGTTCGCTTGGATACTTTTTTCCCCTCTCGCCGCGATTCACGTAGCAAGATAGCGGGCTTTGAGTTGCGATTTGGCACGTAGTCTATATACATGGACACATGTATATGGAAAATACTCGGCTATGTCAATATTAATAATTACATCTACATGGGCACATTTTTAAGATTATCTAAACGAACTATACCCTGTGACTTCAATAACTTAGGCTGTTTTTTCAGTCTATTTCCCGTGGAACTTCGGTTTATGGCAGCGGCCAAAGCGGATCTGTGGCATTTCTCCGGATCTTTCTCAAGGCACATAAGAGCCACTCTCTTTGACCGAATCAGTTTATGTAGCTCCTGAAGTGCTGCGACTTTTGTCGCCACAAATTCCCGGTAGCTCAGTATGAACTTTCTATAATCTCCTGTGCCTCTTACTTCGTTACGGAGAGCTTGAGGAGTTCCCAGCTCCCTGAAATGAAAATACTGGATATTGTGACTCGCAAGTGCTTCTGCAAGCGGTGTTTTTGAGAAGGCTGGTTTTCGACTTACCGGATTTAGCCGTACATCGGCAACGGTATCGATCCTCCAGCGCAAGAGATGCTGGATAAAGGCATCGATAGTCAGTCCTTCGTAGCCGATAGTGAACAAATCCATTTTTTACCCCACCAGCCAAATTTGCGAAAACTCAGCGCAGAACTAGACTTAGTGCCGCTTCTTGTCAATTACAAATTTGACAAAATCATGATTTTAGATTCAAGCGAGTTGCCCTGATAGGTTCTATCTGAAATCAATCGACACTCTCCGCTCAATCCCTACCCGAGCCTCTGTCAACTTGCGACTTGCACCTTTATCCACTGTCCAAAAATATTCTTGCGAAACCGGAATGTGACTGTAATATGATTTTAGCACCAACACATGCTTTGCCCCCTTGCCTCTTGATGCCCACCAGATCGAGGAGGCCGAATGACAAAATTCAAATTCCTGCCCTTTATCGATATACTCGTAGGATGCGCTGCCCTTGCTCATGCCGGTTTTGATGAAGGTAAAGCAGCCTATGGCAGGGGAGATTACGCCAAGGCTTATAAAGAGTTCAAGGAGTTGGTGGACCAGGAACATGCAAAGGCGCAATTTGATCTGGGATGGACGTACGAGCTTGGCCAGGGCGCGCTGCAGAACCCTCCCGCATCGGCGAAAACTATCAAACCTTCGAATTCTCTATCGAGTTTCAATAGAGCGCTGTAGTTTCGTCGATGATGGTGGAGTATAGGAGAGTATATGTCTTATCAGGCAACGGTCTATCGTATTCTTGTTGCTTTTCCTGGTGATGTAGCAAAAGAACTGCAAGCAATGCATGAAGTAATCGGCATCTGGAACGACGCCCATTCTGAGGATCATGGTGTCGTTCTCGTACCCGTAAGGTGGGAAACGCATTCAACGCCGGCTATGGGCGACAGGCCACAAGCCATTCTCAATAAGCAGATCGTCAAGTCGTGCGATATCCTTATCGGTGCATTCTGGACACGGATCGTTACCCATACAGGCGTAGCTGAATCTGGAACTGTAGAAGAAATAGAGGAATTCAGAAACTCCGGAAAGCCGATTTTGCTATATTTCTCGTCAGTGCCTGTAATGCCCGGCAGCGTAGATCCGGAACAATACAAGAGACTTTTGGAATTCAAAAGAGCTTTCCGACGGCATGGATTAACAGAGGATTACAGATCGATACGGGAACTCAGGGAAAAACTGCTGCGTCATCTCACCCGAGTTGTCAAAGACTTTCATGGTGAGCCGGATTTTGTTTCCACGCGTGTTCGTGAGACCATCGGCGAAGCAGAAAGAACACAGGCGCAGCTCCGCACCCTCCTTGCCCGCGCAGAGGCGGATTGGGCCGCAGGGCGAGATATGGAACCTAATAGTTTAGAGAAGGCAAACTACACATTACAGGCATTGGTTTCCGACCTGATCGATTGCAGGAGCAGCCTCGTTGATCGAGTAGATCGTGGCCTCCTCAGAGATTTTGATAAACAGATTTCCGAATTGAAACGGCTACAGAGTCATAGGGTGTATTTGGACGGGGGACAATCATACCGGGATTTTTGGGAAAACGGCTATCGGATATTAACATCCCTGCACGAGTTTCCGCCAAAGATCGTTTTTAAAGGTTCACCTGGAGAGCGCCGGCTTGAAGAAGAAAAGATTGAAATACTTCAAACGATTGCTCAGATCGAAGCTCAAGGGTGTAGCCCGGTAGAAGCCGCTCAGCTTTCAGCCCTTCTCGATTTGTCAGTTCCGCTGGTCCGCTATCACCTTGGTGAACTGGAAAAGGCGGAGTATGTCAGCGGTTCATACTGGGCGCCTGAATACAGTTTGGACCACAAGGGACGAGAATACCTCGTGAAAAACAGACTCCTCTGAAGCCAAAACCGTGCAGACATGCCCGGAGGGTTCCAAGGATAGCCCAGTCGTTTGGAAGTTTTTGATAGAGGTTAGCTGGACTCGTCATTGAGGGATTCTTCCAATCTACGCACAAATTTCTCAAGCGTTATCCCCACAGCCTCACAAATCGCGCGAATCTCCTGTATGTCCAGCCGCCGCTCGCCGATCTTAACTTGCCGACAAACGATTGCGGCTCTCCGAATCTCTCTGCCGGATCAACTTGGCGCAGTCCGGCCTCAACCAGGATCTGACTGAGGAGTTCCTGCAATTTCTCCTGCTGTTCCGAGAAGCCAATCTGCACAAAGGACTACGAAACCAATAGCGTGATCTTGGTGCGTATCGGCAGTACTGATCCTTGAATGAATACGGTAATGGCACGAGCTACCGCATGTATTCGAAAAACATTGTATTCATGTGCTAACCTACTAAAATGAATGGTGCTCTGAATATCGACGTTTCTCATTTACTTTATGCAATAGGGTTCACTAAATGCCCAAAAAACTCATCGAAATCGCATCAGAAATCGTCCGGACACAAGTTGCCTTAACATCAATGTCGGCAACCGAAATTGCGTCCTCTCTTCGGCAGGTTTTCAGCACTCTCCAGGAAATGCAAAAAGCTGAAACGGGAGGAATTGAGTTGGCTCCGGCTGCCGAAGTAGCCGGAGAAGCACCAACAGAAGAGAAGCCCGTGCTCAACCCTGCAAATTCTATCCAAAACGACAAAGTAATCTGTCTCGAATGCGGTGCTGAGATGAGACAGCTCACGTCGAAGCATCTCGTTTCGCACGGCCTGAACCAGAAAGATTACAGGAAGAAGTACGGATTCACAATGATGACTCCTTTGGCGGCAAAATCATTGACCAAAGCCAGAAGCAAAGCAGCTAAAAAGAGGGGCTTGCCTGAGAAGCTGCAGAAATATATTGAGGCGAGAGGGCAGAGTAAGGCCAAAAGGTTGATAAGGACATAGGATAATTGAATGCGCCTTCGGGTGTCCCAAATGGTTTTTCGAGTGAAATCCGGGTGCAAAATGTGCTTCAGTGTCCATTGGTGATTAAGTTGATGCATTATTGAGGAAACGCTTCGCGAAAGCATACTCTTGTTTTAGGGCCGATGAGGATGGATTGTTCTCCCGGAAAATGGACCGAGACTATTTTTCGTCTTTAACACTGCTATCCCGGACGTCCATCCTCTGACCGGCAATATGTTTCTTTTTCAAACGCATGTGCCGCGCAATTAATAGAATTGCCGCACCCCCTTTTTGTTTGCATTGGCACCCCCGGATCAGGCAGGGATGCGGCCTCCTGATATGCGTTGGCAAACTTGGAACACTGAGTCAGGCGAAGCAAACAGGTAGCAATGCTAGCCGCAGGCTCTTCGTTCCTGTTGTGAAAGATGTTGTGAGATGGCCGAAAAAAAGCTGAACGACCGAAAAAGAAGGAGCAGGAAATGAGTCCTGGAGAAAAGAGCCATGAAGAAACACCCCGGACAGACATCAAAGCGACGATGGGTGAAGCAGGGGCCACTGTAAAAGAGGGTGTCCTAAGCAGCCTTAAGGGCATCAACGAGATCGAAACCCAGATTTTCACCCTGGTCAGGAACACCGTTTCTGATACCTTTAAGGCTACGGGCTCGGTGGCCGATGAAACCCTCAACGTGACAAAGGAGGTGCTGCAAGGAACCTTCAAGGCGGTTGAGGAAGTTGGGACGGGGCTTTTGTTGAGTTCCAAGAGCGTGGCAAAAGGGATTATCATGGGTGTAAGCGATGTTGGGGGTGATGTGTTGAGCGTCGCCAAACAGGTTATCAGGGGGGCAGTCAAAGGAGCCGGCGAGATTGGAGCGGACGTGGGGCAGGTCGCCCGCAGGACGGTGGACGGAATCATTGAAGCGGGGCGGGAGACGGGCGCCAACGTAGAAGACATGGCAAAAGTAACCGTGAATGGAGCGATAGAAGCAGCGGGAAGCATTGGGAATAAGGCTGTTAAAGCTGTCAGCGATGTACTGGTGAACGCCGTGGAAGGTGTGAAGGACATTGCGGGTACTGCTTTTGCTGATATCGCCTTTTCTCTCCGGCAGGTTTGCAGCACGCCCCCGGAATTACAAAAAGCTGAAACGGCAGGAATCGACGTTGAATTTACTCAGCCAGCCGCAAAGGCAACCCAAGAAGGTCCACCAGAAGCAAAACCCGCCCTCACGCCGCAAAACTCTATTCAGGACGACAAAGTAATCTGTCTGGAATGTGGCGCTGAGATGAGACAACTAACATCCAAGCATCTTGTCAGTCACGGAATGGATCAAAAACAATACAAGAAAAAACACGGATTCTCGATGAGGACTCCTTTGGCGGCGAAATCATTGACCAAAACCCAAAGCAAAGCCGGGAAAAAAAAGGGACCGCCAGAGAAGCTGAAGCAGCCGATTGAGGCAAGAAAGCAGGAAGAGGCCAAGGTGGCAGCCAAATCGAGTGTCTCAGCAGCGGAAACAGGGACGAAAGTCAAAAGACGAGCCAGCCGGAAAAAGATGTCATGAGTTTATTGTAATCCGTTGAGTGTGACCGGAAATCTCCGCCTGCAATGACGAGATCGGTAAAGGTTTAGTTTATGGACGGCAAGGAAAAGTATTGCAGGCAACAGATGAATTATCGCCGCCCGGGAATGCACTACTGCTTGAGTTTTCCAAAATTCTAAACTGGTATGATATTTTTCTTTTAAAATCGGGATATTGGCAGTAACATTAGTGTAGTGGTATTATTTATGTGTTTTAATGCTTGACTTGTCAGGATTGG
>JBEKTT010000024.1:0-65709 GCA_049515795.1 Syntrophobacteraceae bacterium | reverse complement strand
TAGCCCTTAATCGTTGTGCCCAAGGTTGTAACGACAAGAACACAAACTGCGGCGATCAGGCCCACCAATAGCCCATACTCAACCAAAGCCGCGCCTTCCTCATCCCTGAAAAACCTTTTGATTCTTTGCACTGTTTTTCTCCTTTTAAATTTGTTTTCTGATGCAGGTTAACCCTGACAAACACATAAAGCGTTAACCCTAACAGGTAGTCGATTTTCCACTTTCATTTAATGTAACGAACCAGACACGGAATTAGTTTACAAATCACTGTTTTTATTTTCTTCTGTCCTGAGAGCCTGATCCCAGAAGACCATCCATTGCGCCCGGGCGTGGGTATAGTCCTTTTTGAGAATTTGTTCGGCTGCCTCCGGGAGGTCATGGAGTTTCATCTCTGGTATCCTAAGGGAAAGGGTTTTATACAGAGCACGGGTACCAGAGAGTTCGCGATTACCGCCGCCGGAGTTGATGAAATAATGGGTAGGGTTTCGCTCCGCTTAACCCAACCTGCATCTATCCTTCGGGCGGGCAAAATGAATATCGCAACTTTAGGAGAGTTCAGGGAAAAGGGTTTTCCTTGCCTGCGAGGCATCAAAACCACCTTATGTTTTCCTGATTTTGGTCTGGCAAACGGGGCCAACTTCAGGAACATCTAACTTTACTAAAGAACTAGCCTAGTTCTGAGAAATCGGCGAGTGCCGCTGATAGGAGCCAGGCAATTTATTTAAGTTCAACGGTGGAATAACCGATTTCCAATGCGGGGCCGAAAACCTGGTCTAGAAAGATTACGGCATGAAAGACAAAACAGTAATCCAGGATTACCTGTTTTCCTCCGCATTGGTATTTAAAACTGTTGCGATTATCATCACCTTGTATGCTCTTGATAGATACGCCTGGCTGCTCTACGAGAGAGATCCCCTGACAAGATTTCTTCTTCATCATGGTTTCGCATTCGTTCTAGTCCAATTGGCGGCGTTCACTCTTATCTGCATCGGCTATTTCAGGGTCAGGAAGACGTATCTCATGGCGTACAGGAAAAGGGCAATTCGCTGGTCATTCAATGCCCTGGTCGGATCCGTTTTCTTAACCTGCCCTTGGGACGCCACAAACGATACGGTCATCCTGCTGGCGGCATGTCTTTCCGAAATTCAGCGTTAAGTCCTGCCGGACCCCGAGAGAGGATTGAACATATGGGCCTCCGGCTTTTCTGCGACGCATGGCGTATTCTCTGTGGGCCTCGCATCAGCAGGCCAGGAACTTACCGAAAGGCGGCTTAAAGTCTCTCAATATTGTGGACCCGCTCCCGTTTCCCTGCAAAGTTACACCGCCGCTGTCAATGCACAAATCCCGAAGGCAGCCCTCACTCAGGATCTACTTAGAAAAGCGACGTCCGACCTGGTGACGACCGAGGAATTTTCATGGTTTCAGTCTGCATTCGATCCGGACCGTACGATTAGAGGGCAGAGTTTATGGTAGTGAAATAGCCCTGAATCGTGGTGCCTAACGTTGTAACGACAAGAACACAAACAGCGGCGATCAGGCCCACCAATAGCCCATACTCAACTAACGTCGCACCTTCCTCATCTGTGAAAAGCCTTTTGATTCTTTCCATTGTTTTTCTCCTTTGAAATTTGTCTTTTCATACGGATTAACACAGACACGCGATAAATTGATGGAAGAGCAGGGCGCCGGCGCGCCCTGCTTTTTATATTCATGGTTTCAGCCTTCATACGATCCGGACCCTACGATTAGAGGGCAGAGTTTATGGTAGTGAAATAGCCCTTAATCGTTGTGCCCAACGTTGTAACGACAAGAACACAAACAGCGGCGATCAGGCCCACCAATAGTCCGTATTCAACCAACGCCGCGCCTTCCTCATCCCTGAAAAACCTTTTGATTCCTTTCATTGTTTCTCTCCTTTGAAATCTGTCCATTGATGCGGATCAACACAGACGCGCGATAAATTGATGGAAAAGCAGGTGCTTGGCGCACCGTGCTTTTACTTTTAATGGTTTCAGTGTCCATGCGATCCGGACCCTACGGTTAGAGGGCAGAGTTTATGGTAGTGAAATAGCCCTTAATCGTTGTGCCCAAGGTTGTAACGACAAGAACACAAACAGCGGCGATCAGGCCCACCAATAGTCCGTATTCAACCAACGCCGCGCCTTCCTCATCCCTGAAAAACCTTTTGATTCTTTCCATTGTTTTTCTCCTTTGAAATTTGTCTTTTGATGCGGATTAACCTGGATTACGATTTTGTCTTTCATGCCGTCACCTTTCGGGACCAGGTTGCCAGCCCTACATTGGAAATCAGTTATTCCACCGTTGAACTTAAATATAAATCTCATGGCTCCTATCAGCGTAGCCGTCCAGGCTCCCAGATACATGTAAGTAGATGCCAGAACTATAATGGAAGTGGAAATCATCGTAGACTGCCATGGTTACAACAATAGGCCCTTCATAGTAGATTGTTCTTTTGAGTAAGTCGGATGCTGCTGGTATAGTCCTGCCTCCTGTCCAGCCGGCTACTGTGTTCCAACCTGTGAGTTTATAGGTATCAGACTTCCAATTGGAGCATGCGCCGCTTGCAGATCCGTTGGTATCTGTGTATGGATAGCAAGTTTCAAGTGCCACACCTGTCGATTGGAGGAGACTCACTGAGCCGGCGGGGTCACCGCCACTGCAACTATCTCCTAATGGTTTTTGGTGGTCTACTGTTGAGCCAGTGAAAGTGAGCACAATTTGCTTGGAAATATCCTTTGTGAATACTCCCATTTGATTATCTATAAGTACTATCGATTCAATTACTCCTACTGATGAGAACGTACAACATGATCCACAATAGCCATGATCATTTACTAGTGTGACATAATTCATTCCATTGTAGTACCTCCAATCAAAGTGATGAACACGTGCTGGTACTGATGGCAATATTAAAGTTGGCGTAGTTTGTAAAGAAGCGTTTATGTTAAACTCATTGTGCGGTTTAATGGCAGCACCAAGACCCATCGTATCAGGATTGTATTTGGCGACAGAATGTCTTCCGTTAGCGTGAATAATACTATTAAGTGTGTCTGTATCGATGCTTTGTCCTGAGGCAAATTCAGATACGCATAGCGAGAGGAGCAAACTACCGAAAAGGAAAATTGGAATGATGAAAATGTTGTTTGTTCTTCCGGCGAATTGTACCATCTGCATTATCCTTTGTGCTGATTAAAGCGCACAAGCATGTGTTTAATCTCTTTGCAGGCTTCAGCAAAAAAGAAAACCCGCTTCCTGTGAAGGATAGCGGGTTTATATGGAGGCATGACTATGTACGCTCTCCCTGGCAACCCCGCTATCTTATCGACCTCTCGATCGACGCAGACCGGAAGCTTTGCGCCCTATCTTTTCAGATAGTTTGCCCTTCAGGCTAGCTAAAGCATCTTTCCCAAAGAACCTTTTACTTTAATTGACTGCTAATTTAGAGTCCAATTTGTGAAATGTCAAGAAAAAAATATCTGGTTCCAATCCGGGAACCCATAATCCCAAATAATGCGCGAATCCCTATTTCAATATCCTTATGTGTGTGCGAATATTTATCCATATAACTACTTGATATTTAACACAAAAGCCTCCTTTCAGGTAATATGCGTTTGCTCAATAACCCGCAAAAGGAGGCACCTGAAAAGTGAATACGAATGTAGCACAAAACCGGCGAAAAGAACAGGATTTGACTCCTCAAGAGAAATTCACCGCGAAGGATCTGCCCCGATTTGGCGGCACAGGTTTGATCCGCCGGTTCTGTGAAAAACACAAATTCAGCAGACACCTGCAGACGGTGAGCGTCCGTGATCGGCGTAACTCGGACTACACCCCGGCTCATATATGTATGGGTATGCTGTATGCGCTGATGCTCGGAATATTCAGGCCCAGTCATATGATGGAGTTGGTTCGGGATAACGTATTTCAACAGGTTGCGAAACTCAGGAAATTCCCGGTCCAGAGCACGATTGGCAGATTTCTGGGTAAAGTCACGGTCCATACGGCCCTTCAGCCGACATCAACTCGCGCTTGCTGAATATAGCGCGTGGCGGCTTTGAGAAGTTCAAAGCCCTGACGCTGGACCCGGATTCCCATGTCATCACGGTCTTTGGGAAGCAGTACCGGGCCAACAAGGGCTACAATCCGAAAAAGAGAGGCCGCAAGAGCCATAACCCGTTGCTTTGCTTCATCGGGCAGACACGGGACTGCTTGGGAGGAATTCTTGGTCCTGGCAACAGCACAGACGCCAACTAGGCCCGATCCTTTCTGACTCTGGTGTTGCGCAAGCTTCCCTTTGGGATGGTCACTCGGTTGCAGGCAGACAGCGGCTTTTTCCACATGGACTTCATTCGCTGGCTGATCTGGCGCGGGATCGAGTTCTATGTCATAGTGCCTCAGCTCGTCTACATCCAGAAGCTTGTTTTGACGATCGGAACGTGGTGGGAGGTCTCCCCAAACGTGGCCGTTGGCGAAACGTTCCTACTCCTGAACTCGCAGCGGAAACTTCGTCTGGTGGTGGTGCGCAAGACGGCCAGGACTGGAAAAAAAGCGAGAAAACAGCTCAAACTGTTCAAGGTTCAACCCGTTGCGTGCGACTATCAAGTCATTTCCACAAGCAGCCTTGATACCGGGGAAACTTGTGTGGCGCTTATACAACCAAAGGGCCTGCTGCGAGAACTTCATCAAGGAAGGCATGTACGGTTTCGGTCTGGACAAGAGTGTATGCCGGAGTTGGGCTGGCGCAAAGGTTCACTTTGAACTGGTGATGTTGGCCTGCAATCTAATGAACTGGTTCAAAGAGGAGGCCCTCAGGCGAGGAGCCAACAAGAAGATGGTCGGAACCATCCGTTGGAAGCTCTTCTGGATTCCCGCAAAATTGGTAGCCACGTGTCGACGACTCATACTGAAATTCGCGGAGGATTGGATTTTTCGAGACGAATTTGAAATGGGGGTGAAATCGCTGACTTAGCCCGTTATCTTACTCACTGCAAAATACCTTGGTGTTATCGGAAACTGGGCAGAGGCTCGCCGCAAAACCGGCTAGGCATTGATGTAACTGGGTTGGATAAAACAATTCCGGGTCATTTTTTTGCGACTCACGACTTTAAAAAACCTTTTTGTGAGGTAAGACCCCTCTCAGAGATTACGCAAAAGGGTCTGCGATGCTCATTCAATTCCTATGCTCAAGCTTCGCGCATTAATTGGGTTAATGGATAGTCATGACAAATAAAATTTGTTTTCTGCCGGTATTGTACTCAAAAAAAGAGTACAGATCTTAATCTTTCGAACGGGAACCAGCCACCTCATTCAGGCGTCCACGGCATGCAGTCGTTGTGTTGCCCAACGCAAAACAACAGACGTGCGATAAATTGATGGAAAAGCAGGGCCTTGGCGCGCTACGCTTTTTATTTTCATGGTTTCAGCCTCCATTCCATCGGGACCGTACGATTAGAGGGCAGCGTTTATGGTAGTAAAATAGCCCAGAATCGTGGTGCCCAACGTTGTAACGACAAGAATACAAACAGCGGCGATCAGGCCCACCAATAGCCCATACTCAACCAACGCCGCTCCTTCCTCATCCCTGAAAAACCTTTTGATTCTTTCCATTGTTTTTCTCCTTTGAAATTTGCCTTTTGATGCGGATTAAAACAGACGTGCGATAAATTAATGAAAAGCAGGGCTTTGGCGCGCCCTGCTTTTCATTTTCATGGTTTCAGGTTTCAGCCTCCATTCCATCGGGACCGTACGATTAGAGGGCAGAGTTTATGGTGGTGAAATAGCCCTTAATCGTTGTGCCCAAGGTTGTAACGACAAGAACACAAACTGCGGCGATCAGGCCCACCAATAGCCCATACTCAACCAAAGCCGCGCCTTCCTCATCCCTGAAAAACCTTTTGATTCTTTCCATTGTTTTTCTCCTTTGAAATTTGTCTTTTGATGCGGATCAACCCTGACAAAAACATAAGGCATTAACCCTAACAGGTAATCGAATTCCCATTTTCATTTAATATAATGAACGAGACACGGAATTAGTTTACAAATCACTGTTTTTTATTCAAAGCAGGAAACGGACCAATGTGTGAGTGTGAGGCCTGTGATTATTTATCCGCTCTATGCGCACAGCTCCATGACCTCACCAGGGCCAGCAGTGAACTCGTATAGAAGGTGCAAAAATCAAGGGTCTTCCGGCAGATGAGCACCTGGTGTCTGGATTTTTGCCCCGAAGGAGTTGCATGATACAGCCGGGTATATCTGGTCTTTGTTGCGTACGAGAACCGTCTTTATGTAGCCCTTCAGGGTATTTGGCTGTCTTTGTCACTTCTGTTCCCATGGTGGCGGTATGACCCTGGCAGGTTAATGAAAAAGTCATTAATATAGGTGTATCTTTGCCGGGTTTGATGTAGTATCAAATCACTGAATTTACACGAAAACCCGACAAGGAAAGCAATGAGAAAACCCTACCGCCAACAGTCGAGACTCTTTTATTCCTTCTACCCTGAGAGCCTGATCCCGGAAGACTATCCCTTGCGCCCCATCAAAATGATGGTGGGGAAGAGCCTCAAGGCCCGTGACGAGCAATTTGCTCGAATGTACTCATCTTTTGGCCGGCCGGCCGGGCATTCCCCCCGAAAAGTACTTAAGGGCCTGCTGCTGCAAATCTTATTTACCATCCGCAGCGAACGCGCGCTCATGGAGCACATCCGGCTCAATTTTCTCTACCGCTGGTTTGTTGGGCTTGACTTGCAAGACACTGTCTGGGATGCTTCGACTTTCGCCCAAAACCGCAAACGGCTCATTGAGGCAGATATCGCCTTGGAATTCCTTAAAAAAATTCTTGCGAAGGCCGATGAGGAAGCATTGCTTTCGACTACGCATTTTTCGGTGGATGGAACGCTGCTGAAAGCCCGGGCCTCGTTGAAAAGTTTTCGTCTAAAAGACGCTCCTCCTCCCGAAGAGCCTCCAGCCCGGCAAGGCCGCAATGAGGAAGTGGATTTCCATTGAGAAAAACGCTCCAATACTGCGCGCGCTTCCACAACAGATCCTGAAGCCAAATCGGCTAAGAAGGGAAAATGCAAGGAAGCCAATCTCTCCTACACGGGCCATGTACTCATGGAAAACCGCAATGGTTTGGCAGTCGATGCCAATGTGACCAAAGCCACGGGATCCTGCGAACGGGAAGCGGCTCTCGATATGATCCAAGAGATCCCCGGTGATAACCGGGCCACTGTGGGAGCCGATAAGGCATATGACGCCAGAGATTTTGTAAACCAATGCCGGGCTGACAATGTCGTCCCCCATGTGGCTCAAAAGAAGAACTCAGCCATCGATGCCCTCACGACCCGCCATGAGGGCTACGCCGTGAGCCTGCGCAAGCGCAAGAAAATAGAAGAGATCTTCGGATGGCTCAAGACAGTAGGATGTCTGCGCAAAACCCGGCGTCGGGGAGTGGGGAGGGTTCAATGGATTTTTACATTTGCTGTGGAGGCGTACAACCTGATCCGCATGAGAAATCTGGGGGTTAGTGCGGCATGATGTGGGGGAAAATCCCATATATAAGGCCGACAGGAGAGGACTGGCCCTCTATTTTCCCCCATAATTCGAGCATGAGGGCATCTGGAACCTGAAATTTGGATCTTTTTGACACCAAATATTATCAAAGAACTTTTCTCGGGCAAAACTTTCAAAAAGACCCTCAACCGGAAGATCCCCTTTTTCCAGCATCCTGCTAATGATCACTTTATCACCTTTTGAAAATTTCTAATCCGTCCCCCATTCAAAACAAGCCGGGGAGAAATCGCGCCGTCTTCGCAGCATAGTCAGCATACTCCGGGAAGGCAGTGGTCAGCAACTTTTCCTCCTGGAGGGCCCGGTAGACCTGGCAGCCGACCAGCAGCAAGAAAACAAGAATTTTAGGAATGGAGACACCCGCCAGGGTCAACCCGAGCATACTTGTAATTTCTCCAATATAAATGGGGTGCCGCACAAGCCGATACGGCCCGCGCACGACCAGCTTGCGGGCCTGAGGGATGATGCTGAAGCTTTTTCCCAGCGTGCCGAGCGCCGCCATGGCAAATGCCATGCCGGACAGTATGATCACATTCGAAATCGCCAGGATAGCCGGGCGGGGAAAATGGCCCGCGCCGGCCGGGTCCCCGAGAACAGGAATGAGAAAGGGAAGAAAAGATGCCGTCACGGCGATCAGCCTGGCGGGAAAAGACCGGGTGGTCGCGCTCGCCGTGTCCCTCACAAAGTAAAGCGCAATGACCAGAACGTAGAAAGCCGCTACCAGCAGACGGTGGGCCAGTAGGAGACACTTCACGGCGTCAACGGGAAAGAAGGTCTTCAGGTCTTTTTGTACGGCCAGAATGTTGATGACCATAAAAAAGGCGAAAACCGCAACAGCCGCCAGTCTGCCCAAGTCGATGCGTGATGATTTATCGGACGTCCTCATTCGATATGTAACCTCAAAAAGCAATCCGGGACAGACCGTAAAGGAGCTTCGATTAATTTCATCATTACCATGAAGATCCCCATCCTGCAAGGAATCCAAATGGGCCTCGCTTGCCGGCGCCAAGTATACATAGCGACATAAATAATTGCTAAATAAAGATTTCCGTCATTCCGGCGGAAGCCTGGCCTTGGCCGGCATTACGGCATCAGTGCTTGTAAGCGTTCACCACGAAAAACACAAGAAAACGCAGGATAGTAGTACAAATGGTCCTTTCTTTGCATACTAAAATTGCATAACGAGTGCTGCTAACAGGAACCAGGCTACTTATATTTAAGTTCATCGGTGGAATAACCGATTTCCAATGCGGGGCCGGCAACCTGGTCTCGAAAGGTGAGGGCATGAAAGACAAAACCGTAATCCAGGATTACCTGTTTTCTTCCGCACTGGTATTCAAAACTGTTGCGATTTTCATCACCTTGTATGCTCTTGATAACTACGCCTGCCTGGTGTATGAGAGGAACCTTGTAACGAGGCTTCTTCTCCGGAATGATCTCGCTTTCTTTTTCGCTGAAATGGCTGGGTTCACTTTTATCTGCATCGGCTATTCCAGGGTCAGGAAGACGTATCGCATGGCGTACAAAAAGGCGCCAATTCGCTGGTCATTCAATGCCCTGGTCGGATTCGTTTTCTTAACCTACCTGTGGGACGCCGCAAACGATGCGATCATCCTGCTGGCGGCATCTCTTCGCGGGGTTCAGGGTTAAGTCCTGCCGGACCGCGAGAGAGGATTGAAACATGTGGCCCTCTTGCGTTTCTGCGGCGCATGGCGTAATCTGCGGGCCTCGCATAGCTGTTCTCATTGTGTAAGGGATGCCTGACACCCAATGCAAACACAGACTATTTTCAATGCCTCCCGCTCCCGCCCATCACGCATGATAGACACGTCGTGCGGTCGGCCTTCGCGCTACGCGCTCACGTGTCGCTAAGGGAGGGCGGTTATATAAGTCTATCATACGAGGACCTTTCGGTGGTTATGAACATAGCGGATCCAGAGAAGAATCTGGCCGGCTTTACTCCCAAAGCCCCTCATACCTTACAGGAACTGGACATCCCGAAGTCGGTTGTCGCCGACCTGATGCTCCGGCGCCTATACATGGAAGGCAAGAGCGATATCGATTCGCTCGGCCGATCGCTCAGGCTGTCCTTTCGCGTAGTTCACTCCGTTTTCCAGAGCCTGCGCGAACAGCAAGTCTTCGAAGTGACCGGCATGTCGGGGAACAATTACAGCTTCTGCCTCACATCCGCCGGCCGCGAACTGGCCGAAAGGCGGCTCAAAGTCTCTCAATATTGCGGGCCCGCTCCCGTTTCCCTGCAAAGTTACACCGCCGCTGTCAATGCACAAATCCCGAAGGTCGACCTCACTCACGATCTACTGAGAAAAGCGCTGTCCGACCTGGTGGTGACCGAGGAATTTCTGGATCAAATCGGTCCTGCGCTCATTTCGCAGTCCTCGCTATTCCTCTATGGTCCGACCGGCAACGGGAAAACGAGCATTGCGGTCCGTCTGCAAAGAATCTACGGAGACTCGATACTTATCCCTTACGCGGTAGAGTTTGACGGTCAGATAATCGTCCTCTACGATCCGGCCGTCCACCGCATGGTCGATAACGGCAACGGAAACGGCAACGGCGATCCCCGCTGGGTCACCTGTGAGCGTCCCTGCATAGTGGTCGGGGGAGAGCTCGACATATCCATGCTGGAACTGCAACTGGATGCAAACTCCGGGGTATATGCGGCCCCCGTGCAGATGAAAGCTAATAACGGCATTCTTGTCATCGACGACTTCGGCCGGCAGATCGTCTCTCCCCGCAATCTGCTCAATCGGTGGATAGTGCCGATGGACCGCCGCGTCGACTACCTGACCCTCAGCTACGGGGTGAAGTTTCAGGTTCCTTTCGCTCTGATGGTCGTTTTCGCCACAAATCTCGACCCTCGCGACCTGGCTGACGAGGCATTTCTGAGGCGCATCCGCAACAAAGTCTACGTGGAGCCGTGCGAACCACATGTCTTCGATGATATTTTCGACAGGCTTGTTTCGGAGAAGAAGCTGAAGAGCGAGCCGGGCAGCGCCGAACATCTCCGCACATTATGTGTGCAGGCCGGAAGCGGGGAACTCCGCGCCTGCTATCCGATTGATATCTTGGATATCATAGTCTCGATAAGCGCCTATGAGCAGCGCCCGGTCGAGATCACCAGGGCCGACCTGGAGCGGGCGGCCTCGATGTACTTTACGAGAAAACTCGGCCCCTTGGCAAATTGACGACGGCGCCATTTGCCGACCATGAATTAATGACTCAGGACATTAGAAGGAGATCACCATTTGCGAAATGCGGTTCGGCTCCAGTTGGGGGTCAAGTTGACGCATTATCCAGGATAATAATCAACAGGTAACGCCCCGGTTTTACCGGGGTGACTTATGGACTAGGGAATACCTCAATGAAAAGCAATTAACCATGAGACGTGCTGCCGGTGCATATGACAATCAGGCAAAAGGTGTTCGGGGATCAACTTTAGTCGAATTTGCCTTGGTGTTTCCCCTGTTCGCACTGCTCCTTTTCGGGATCATTGAATTCGGATGGTATTTCTTTGTAGAGCACACGCTGCAATACGCAACCCGCGAGGGGACCAGATTGGCGCTCGTAGGGGGAACATTGGCAGGCCCGAATGGGAGCCAGATGACCAGGGTAGCATCCATAGTGCAAACAATTCAAAACGACGCCAGCCTGGCCGTCGCCCCTGCAAAAATTGCGATCAGCATCTTCCCGATCACTGCCCCCTATACGAATCCGACAGGCTGGCAGGGCCAGCAGAATGCGGGCAATCCGGGTGATTACATGCGGGTGGTCACTCAATACAACTACACCTTTTTAACCCCCTTGATAGGACAGTTCTTTCCGGGGGGCAGTGTGATCCAAGCGGAAACGACCTACAGGAACGAAAATTTTTGACAGGGAATCGGACACATGATGACGAGGAGGGCTTATGCCGATTAGAAACCATAGGGGAGCCGCCATAGTCGAATTCTGCCTCGTTCTTCCGATTCTTCTGGTGATAGTCTTTGCCATCATCGATTTTGGGCGTCTCGTCCAGGCAAGGTTCATCATCACCAGCCTCGCGCGCGAGGGTGGGAACCTGGCCTCCCGGGGCATCGATTCGGGAACTGACCTGATCACGATGCTTCAGTCTGGGGCCACGCCGCTTGACGTGATCAATTCTGGCAAGATCTGCATTTCGAGCATCCAAGCGGGACTGACCGCGGCAAGCCCTTTGCCTGTCATTAGCACGACGGCCCCTCAGCTTTGTGCAGGCAATCTCACCGTGGCGAGCGGTATCAGTGCCGGGGCGCCGAACCTGGGGCTTACAGCGGCGATCTATGGCCACCTGGTTTTCAAGCCTGCAAACCAGACCGCCGACATCAATGGCGTCACCGTCATCGAAGCCTTCTACATGTACACGCCGATCACACCGCTTCCGAAGTTTATTACTGGCCTTCTTCTGAACAACGGATCGGGTGTTATCATCAGCAGCCGATCAGTATATTGCACGGTAACAGCAGGAGAATAGTCATGCATAACACCATCAGCAATCAAAGAGGCGCAATCCTCGTCATTTTCGCTCTGGGTCTTGTCGTGCTGATAGGATTTACCGCTCTTGGGATCGAAGTCGGCCAATGGTATATCACGCAGGCCGAGCTCTCCAAGGCCGTCGATGCCGCTTCTCTTTCAGGGGCCGCCAACATTTCTAATCCGTACGTTAGCGTCACTTCTCTGGCGCAGGACTTCGGAATGGCGAACTTTCAACCGGGGTATCTGGATACACCCGGGACCGGGACCGGGACCGTAGCTTTTACCGCGACCACTTCGCCGGGCGGCGTACTGACGGTGACGGGCACGACAAGTGCCGTCGCCCTTTTGGCCAGTGTCTTCGGTACTAAGTTGGTCGCCGTGAGCTCGGTCGGGGCTGCACAGAAGAATAGCGTTCAAATCATGCTGGTTCTCGATCGCTCCGGATCTATGGCCGGGACTCCAGAAACAGATTTACAGAATGCTGCCAAAGCATTCATCGCCTACTACGAGGGCACCCAGAATGCAGACGAGATCGGGCTTGTCACATTTGCTACGAGCGTCACGGTGAATTATCCGCTGAACACCTACTTCTACACCCCTATTCTAAAAGCTCTCAACGCAATGAATGCAACAGGCGCCACCAACACCGAGGATGCGCTCGCGCAGGCGGGGGCTAACTTTGCCGACCAAACCCAGGTTCCCCCTGCCAATCGCATTCAGCAATATATCGTCTTCTTCACCGATGGGCACCCGACCGCGTTCAGGGGTACATTCGAGAGCAACGGAACAAATTACGATGCAGTCTTGTGCAGCACGGGCAATTGCGACAGCAGCAGCGACAGCCTGTATTCAAAGATGGGATCCCCCAGCATTGAGAACGACTGGTACAACACCAGCACACTGAGCCCTTCTCCAACAGGGGATGGACTACCTGTTGGTACGACTAAGTGCGCAGCCGCGAAGCAATATCCTTACTCCAAAATTAACACTAAATGGGGTTCTTTTGCCTCGTATCCGGTATCCAGCCTGGGCGCCGTGTCATACCCGACATATTGCAGCAACAATACAAGTCAATTGTTGACGCTACTAAACGGTCAAAATGGGTACATTTGCACAACCGCACGTCAGATGGCCATCGATAATGTCAATCAGCTCAAGGCGAGATTCGTCCAGTTCTACGTGATCGGGTACGGCAATCAGATCGACTCCACATTCCTGGCTACAGTGGCCAGCGGCAGCAATTACCTGTTCATTACACCCGATTCCAGCCAACTCCAGTCCATTCTCAGTCAAATCGCGAAGGATATCAAACTGCGCTTGATACAATAGCAAAGACATAATTGCACAGGGGATAGTTCGGGTTCGCTCCCGCGACGCTTAAGAAAGGAGTCGAATATATGTTCAGAAGGATTCGATAGCAGAAAGTGTGCAAGTTCCTTGCAGGCGATTTCTTCGTGAGCGTGGGGATTAATCTCTATTTCCCGCTACTGTCGATGAGAACAACCGTCCAGAAGAAAAATGCCGGATTAGCTGACAAATTCCGATATACCGAAAAGATGAAGGTACTAAAACATATATCATCCTTAATAATGTGTCAACTTGACTTCGTCAACGACACGGCTTGCCGGCTTATGGAAAAATTTGTGTATATATATACATGGTAGTCTTTCTTGGCTGGTTTCCGCCCGGAAGGGGTCCTTTCCCGTCCTGGCTGGGCAAGCCCTCGATTTCCTTGCCAGAACGAAAAATCCCTTTTCCCTGGGACAGCAAATCCGAACAGAAACCTCGCGGTGCGTCGAGTTCTCATTTTGTGTTTCCGGATAGACACTAGCATCCTGGGGGGGGAGGAGAAGAAGATGGACAGAAGGCAGGAGCGATTTGAGGCGAAAAGGAGGCTGTGCGTTTGATTTTCTACGAATAATGCGCCAAACATAGCAAGACTGACCGAAATTATCGACATCGGCATGGGTGGGTTGTCGATCAGGTACAGGTCCAGGAAAAATAATGCCGAGGGGCTGGCCGAGCTCACAATATTTACCGGCAATGGCCGAAGCGTAGCCGGGGTGACTCTTTCCTGCAAATGTGTCTTTGATTATCATTGTGAGCTGTTCTGGGAAGGATGTGATTATATGCCCCCGGTGAGGCGATGCGACGTGGAGTTGGAAAATCTCTGTATCCAGCCATGGTTCACCCCCTTTCAGCAACCGGTTAACAGCTTGAACCACTTTGCAGAATGAAAACGATCCTGCATGTCTCGGAAAACGAAACATGGGGCCGTTTGCTTTTCTGGTATTCGGCCCCATGTTCCTGAAGACAGGTAACAATAGTCGGAATGAAATCTAACTAATCGCCAAAGTCAATAATCATGTCGGCTTCGTTGCCGCAGACTTTGCATTTCCTGGTCTCTTTTTGTTTCTTTTGGGTTTCACCGGTTGGCGCCTTAACGTCGATCCATTGGCAGCTTATGGTCATCTCCGCTTCATTCCCGCATTTTTCGCACATACACACTTCGACTTTGTCAGCCATTGCAGTCTCCTTTCTTAATGTTGATGAGGAACCAAGTTTGTCAGTGGATGAATGGTAAAACGTCGAGCATAATCTCTGTGCTCACCTCCAATCGCATGGTCTAACGAGAATTACGTGTACTTCTCATGCTCGATAGGCATCTTGCAAAGCCTTGGCGTGCTGTGTTGCACTGAAAAACAGACGAGAATCGGGTTCATCGCGCAGTCGCGGCGGCCCGCTGCTCTGCGGATACTCCAGCCAGGTGCTTGACCTTCTCGATGTTCAGACCCAACCCCTCCGCTACGCGACGGCCATAATCGGGATCGGCTTTGAAAAACAGCGCGGTCTGCCGCACCTCTCTGGCCGGCTGTAAGACTGTTCAAATCATCGGCTACGGGAATTCCAAACGCGGTCGTCAGAGGTTTTTTGTCTCCATGGCATTCTCATTATCTTGCCCGTTAACGCCATATCGTGCATCGCACAAATGAAAGGAACCGAATAAGACGCTTGATAGGTTTGCCCATTTATAAAGAATCGCTCTCCACGATGGACGAAAAAGAGAGGCTAGCCTTTCTGCTGACACTCAGGGCAAATGCCGTAAAAGTCCAGCCGGTGACCGATGAGCTTATAACCGGTTTGCGAAGCGAGCTTTTCAGTCATTTCAGCCAGGCTCGTAAAATCGGGATCGACAATCCTCTTGCATTTGATACAGATCAAATGAGGATGGGGACCGGGCTTTTTCCCGTCATACCGGTTATAATCACCGCTAAACTCAAGTTCCAGTACCTCACCTGTTATCTTTAGAACAGCCAGCGTCTTGTACACGGTGGCGATGGTCGTGGTGGGGAAATCTGTTCTTACCAGGGAGTGAATATCCTCTGCGCCGGGATGCCCCTGGCTCTCAGCCAGAATCTTAAGTATCGCCAGTCGCTGTGGCGTAATGCGGTATCCCTTTTCACGGAGTTTGCTGAGCATACTGTCAAAACGGCTGGGGCTATCTTCCATTGGGACGTTCCGGATTAAAGATTATGGAGACTCAGTATCACAAGAAAATGATTATGTCAAGTCCAGCGCGATGCGTGGCTCCCAATTTTGCGATGCTAAAGAGAGAAGAATGATTTGTTCTGTGGGATGGGGCGGATAGTGTAAAGTCTTATAATCTACACGGGACCATTTCGGTTGGGGCGAATGCACGCAGATGAATGGAGCGAGGCGTACTGAGATAGCGTTATTTTCAATAAGTCTGTCTCAGTAGGGGGAGTTTCCCTGCAACGGGGATACTGGACTCAAGTTGGCAATGGACAGAGGGAGTATGCTGATATGGGAATTCTTGAGTTCTTCGATACTATGCGGCCAGCGGTTTGAGCCGACAGGATATCGTGACCGCCAATGCGTTCACAATCAACCCTTCCATGGCACAATCGCTGCTGCAATCCTACGATCCTGGATTAAGCGTTCCTCAGTTGGGATCTTTGGTTGATAAGACAGCCGAGACCCAACTGCCCTCAAAGCATCTCAAGCAGATCATCATCGCAGGACACCATTTCCCATGCCAGGGCCGTGATTTTTCCTATAATTGTTTCCGGGCTTTCCCTGAGGTTTCTCAGCCGCCGTAAACCAGCGTGACCAGCCGGACTTCGTCGCCGTCGTTGAGTTCAGCATCCAGTGGCCGGCTCGTCCCGTTAACCAGCGAAAGCATCTTGAGCTGGGACGGAATGCCGAGTTGTTCTATCAGGGCAGCGGACGTGAATCCGGCAGGCACGTCCATCTCCTGCTCTCGGACATACTTCCTGATTATGCCCGCAGGCTTCACGGTGATTCTCAGCGATGATTTTCTGGTGTCAGCGTTCACCTGGTAAACTTCAACCGGTTGGAGTCACGATGGGGGAGGTTTGGAGGGCGAGCTGGTCTTCCCCTCCATTCGCACCGAGCGAAGGGCCGCCTCAAGCCCGTTGAACAAAGCCCTCCTGCCAGACCTTCTGAGCTTCCTCTTCCATTCCGTATTCCCGGAGGGTGGCCTCGCGAGGTATTCCCTTCTCCGGGTCCATGTCCATGAGTTCGTAGAAGCGCTCCTTCATGCCGGAGAAATTTATCTCGATTCCCTTCGGCTCACCGTCTCGAGCGGGCTCGAGCATCCTGGGGGTCAACCTGTCGTCCTTGGCGGTGCGGCCGTACCGGTAGTTGATGAGTCTCTTGAGATAGAAGACCCTTCGGCCTGCTCTCATCATGTCTTCCACGTCCCAGCCGTATCCGGCTACGGTGTTGAAAAGCTCTACCCATTCGGGGATGGTGAGCTCCCTGTCGGCGAACTGACAAAAACAGGCGCTGTTCTCGATGCCACCAAGCTCGACGGATCTTACCGCAGCCTCCGGCTTGTGGGTGTCGGTCATAGGGTCAGGCTCGTATTCGACGCCGATTTCCGGGTAATAGCAGGCCCCCATTTCGATGTGGAGCATTGGATCAGCCACGTGGCAGGCTCCTCGCGGGCTGACCGCATAGGTGAGCGCCAGGCCGTGGCCTCCGCCTCTGGGGTCGTGCATGGGTGCTTCGAGGCCCTTGCTTTGGCATGTGTAATCTATGGAACCCTTTCCGGTTCTCTCTGCCGCGGCAACGCTCCCCAGGCTAAGCAGCTCCCCCAGCGCACCTTCCCGTCGAGCAATTGCCGGCAGGACCTTGTCAATAACCGTTTCCATGTCGCCCCAGCGAAGTTCGACACCGTCGGTATCCTTCAGGGTGAGATGACCTTTTTCGAACGCTTCCATAGCCCAGGCTATGGTTCCACCAGCCGAGATGGTGTCCAGGCCCAGGTCATTGCAGATCCTGCCGGCTTTGCATGCCGCCGCAAGATCCTTTGATCCCAGCAGTGCCCCTAAAGCCACTATGGTTTCGTATTCCGGACCAGGTCCTTCGGGAATGGCAAACGGTCCTTCCGGCACTTTGACGATTCGCTTGCACCTGACCGAGCAGAACTCGCAGGCCCACCTACGGGTGAGGAATTTCTCGGTCAGGGTAATTCCCGACAGGGCCTCGCCCATCTCTTCCGAGAAATTGGAGGTGAAGTTCCGTATGGGGACGTCGCCGGCAAACATGCCCCCTTCCAGGTTCGCAGCGGTCCCGCTTTCCCGCAGGACCGAGTTAGTCAGATTTTCCTTGATCCTGGTGTTAAGTTCTTTGCGCAGTTTCTCGTATCGCTTCGGATCGGCCACTTCCATGAGTTTCTTTGACGATTTCACGACGATGGCCTTGAGGTTCTTGGAACCCATGACGGCCCCGAATCCCGCCCGTCCAAACGCATGATGGCCTTCGCTCAAAATGAGGGCATACCTGGCCATGTTTTCGCCAGCCGGACCTATCACCAGGGTCCGGTGATTTTTCCCGAACCTTTCCTTCAGGTCGCTGTTTACCTGCTCGATGCCTTTGCCCCTATAGGAAGTCGCGTCCACGATCTCAATCCTGTCCTCCTCAATCAGGAGCAGCGAGGGAGCCGATGTTCTCCCTCGCAGGACGATCCCGTCGTATCCGGCGTACCTCAATTCAGGGCCAAAGTAGCCTCCGCAGGAGGAATCGCCCCAGTTGCCCGTCAAAGGAGAGCGGCCGCCTACGCTGGTCCTGCTTGCTCCGGAGAGCTTCAAGCCGGCAAAGGGTCCGTTCATGAAGATGAGCATAGCCTCGGGTGAGAGCGGATCTGCGTCGAAGTGGCCCATTTCCCAGAAAAGCCTGGCTGCCAGACCACTCCCCCCGATGTACTTGGGATACCAGTCGTCCGGGGGAGAGCCAACTTTGACAGAGCGTTCGGTAAGATCGACGTCGATGACGTTGCCGGTGTTGCCCTGCATTTTCCCGCGCCTCCGCGTTCGGTTACTTCAGGATCTTGTCTTCCCAGCCCAGTTCTTTGAGGACCCGCTCGTAATGCACCGCGACCTTTTTCAGTTTGGGGGCCAACCTAAGAAGACCGGTGGCTGATCCCTTCACCCTTATCTTCCTTCTCGTGATGGCCATCACGGGATTGAGCTTGTTGGACCACGACCTGTGGGCGTTGTCAGCGGACAGACTCATCACCAGATCCGGCTTCTCGGCCGGCTTGCCGGCGCCCGCCTCGAGCTTGCCGCCGCGGCAATCCCAGTAATAAGAGCAGTTGGGGCCGTCTTCGGTGTAGTCGAACCATATAAGCTGGTTGACCTTCTTCAATCCCTCTGACAATTCCTTATCGTCCTTGGTCGACTCAAAAAGCTTCAGAAAAGCCTTGATTGGTTCGCTCTCATCTTTCCAGTATTCCATTTCCTTCTCCCTTTCGCCTGACAGCGCCGCTTTTGTCCCATCTCACATTACGCTCCCCGGTGCACCTGAGCGCAACTCTGATTACAGGGCCTTGATGTACAGGTTGAGTATGTCTTCCTCTTCCAAATAACGGGGATTATAGCCTACTTGAGAATCACTTGCGGCCAGCTCGACGGTGGGCATTAACCGTTCCCTGTCATCGGTAAGGCCGAAGTCCTTCAGGGTTTGGGTCAGGCCGATCCGGGCCTTCAGGTCTTTGACTGCCTGCACGGCCAGCCGGGCTGCTCCGAGCGGGTCCTTCCCGCTCACGTCCATTCCCATGGCGTCTGCCAGCATCATGAAGCGTACGGGGCATTCCTCCACGTTGTGCTCCATGACTATGGGGAGCATGATGGCGTTGGCCAAACCGTGAGGGATTCCGTAATGGGCGCCCAGGGCATGCGCGGTTGCATGGGCCCCGCCCGTCATGGTGTTACTGAAACACATTCCGGCCAGGGTGCTGGCTATGAGCATATAGCCTCTTGCGGTAACGTTGTGGGGCTCTATCACCGCCTCCGGGAGGTACCGGAAGATAAGCCTGATTGCGTGAAGACCGAGCGCGTCGGCAATTGGTTCAGCGCCCGTAGAAGTCACCCCCTCCACAGCGTGGGTCAGCGCGTCCATCCCGGTGAACGCGGTCACCTTTGGGGGCAGGCTCACTGTCAGCTCCGGATCAAGCATGGCCACGTCCGCGTTGAAGGGGTGGGTTACCTGGAGCTTCGCCTTGGCTTCGACATCCAGTACGACTATCGCCGTGGTGACTTCGCTTCCTGTTCCGGCAGTGGTGGGGAACACGATGTGCGGCGGAAGCGGTTTGGCGCCTTCCCAAAGGCCCGCCTGCTCGGCAAGAGGCCTGAAGTCGTCTGCTCCTTCACCTATCATGATGTTTATGGACTTGGCCGTATCCATGACGCTCCCGCCACCGACCACGACCATGCAGTCCGCTCCACAAGACCTATAGAACGCAGCCCCCTCGTTGATGTTTTCAAGCCGGGCATCCTGAACAATGTTGTCGAAGATCCCCGCCAGTTTAAGGTCTGACTTGCGCACCTCTTCGGCCACCATCTCTGCCACGCCGGCCTGGACCAGCCCTTTGTCCGTGACTATCAGGACATTGCGCCCGCCAAGCTGTTCCATTTCGAAGGCCAGCTCTCTGCGTACTCCGGGCGAGTACATGATTCGCGGCCTGTTCATCCAGGTGAAAAAGGACTCAAACCCAACGTCCGGGTACTTCATCTCTACCTCCTGGTGAGTGACCATAACCGAAATATTCAGGACGCCATTCATTTTACTGGGTTAGTATATGAAAGCAATGTTTTTCGAATGCATGCGGCAGTTCGCGCCATTAACCGTGTTCATTCAGACATCAGTATTCCCGATACGAATTGCGTGTAACTTGCTCTATACCTTGAAACAGGCTAAGGTATCCTCCAGCCGATGAGGTGCAATTGTGAGGAACAGGCTTGGGAAAAGCTGTCCGGACATTGTCTGGCCTGCGGACTATTTTTGCTTACAACCGATTGCGGATTAGGTCCTTTTAAAGCGGCGGGGCCGCAGGAGGTCGCAAATGAGAGTCTTTCAAGTCGAAGATGCCTGGTCTATGGACAACCTGCGCATAGGCACACGGCCCGATCCACACCCCGGAGCGCGCCAGGTGCGGATCAGGATGAAAGCATCGGCCCTGAATTTCCGAGATCTTCTCGTGCCTGCCCGCGGCTACGGGTCGAGAATGAAACAGCTGCCGCTGATAATGCTCGGCGACGGCCTCGGTGTGGTTGACTCATTAGGAGAGGGCGTGACGCGCCTAAAGCCGGGAGACAGGGTATGCCCGCTTTTCTTTCAGAGTTGGGTGAGCGGAGCGCCGAATCAGCAGAGACTTTCACTGAGCCTGGGTTGCGAGCTTGATGGTACGATGACCGAGTTCATGGTGCTTCCCGAGGAAGGCGTTGCGCTTGCCCCCGCGCATCTCGAAGACGTTGAAGCAGCCTCGCTTCCCGCTGCCGCAGTGACCGCCTGGCGGGCATTGGTTACAGAAGGCCGATCCATGCCGGGGGACAAGGTATTGGTCCAGGGCACCGGTGGTGTTTCGCTCTTCGCGCTTCAGTTCGCAAAGATGCTGGGCGCACATGTGATCATCATCTCATCGAGCGATGAGAAGCTGGCGCGAGCGCGGGCGATGGGTGCTGACGAAACGATTAACTATAATACTGTCCCGGAATGGGGCAAATACGCACGTGAAATTGCGGGTGGAGAAGGTGTTGACCACGTGGTTGAAGTGGGCGGTCAGGGCACCATGGCACAATCGCTTCGCGCCGTTCGGCCGGGGGGGACAATAAGCGTGATAGGCGTGCTTTCGGGCGCAACTTTGAACGTGCCGCTGGGGCAGATCGTCACCCGGCACGTCCGGCTGCAGGGAATCACCGTCGGCAGCGGCGATGATTTTGCCCAAATGGCAGGGGCAATCGGCCGGCACAAGGTTCACCCGGCGATCAGCCGGGTGTTTGCTTTCGAGGAATTGCACCCTGCCCTCGACTTTTTGGCGAGTGGCAAGCATTTCGGTAAAATCTGCATCAAGCACTGATGAGGGCGGTGGGGCGGCAGACATCAATGCGCCTACCCACGGTGTTAGCAGACAAGAAATAACCCGGATTATGCGTGACTATGCGAAAAGATCATGCTGCATTCGCCTCAACTCTCTGATATTATACGCTAAATTAAGTCAAAGTGAGGATGGGCAGCGTGGCAGGAGTTGGTGAAAGGAAAAATGGGCCATTCATCCCAACTTCGACAGGTCGATTTCCATCCACTTCAACAGCGCAAAAATCACCTCTGACACTGGCTTTCTCCTCGTATGATAGACTTATATAACCGCCCTCCCATAGCGACATGTGAGCGCGTAGCGCAGAGGCCGACCGCAAAATAGGTCTATCGCACGCTATGGGTAGGAGCGAGAGGCCTCGTATGATAGACTTATATAATACCCTGCTCGAAAAAAATGCGCCTGACATGATAAGAGCGGCGACCGTGCGCGCAGCCATGCAGAGAAGCAGGACTGAGGACTGAATGATCCGGGCTAAAGGCGATATACCCGTCCAATGAGGACTTTCTGAATTCGACGGTCGCGTAGCGCGCCTAAACGGCTATCTTGCCGTAAAAGGCCCCTGCGCGCCCCTTCAGGCGGAGCTTGCAGATGCGCTGCCGCCCGAGGAAAGCAGAAAGCTGCTGGATATTGTCCGAGGCCCGGACCGTTGATCGGTTCGGTCCAGGAAAGCGGAGGCTGGAGGTTCAGGGTCTTTGTCAGAAACCGTTAATCCCTGCACCATCCCGGATTGACATTGGGGATTAGAGTGTTTAGGAATACAGCCTGAAACCATCATTATCATGTGGTTCGAAGTCCAAAGACTTCTTAATATCTGATACATTACGTCTTCCTGGGTGATTACAGGCCGCGCGCCTATCTGGAGAGGGGGTGATTACAGTTAATTACTGATTCATAGCGTGGTCCGATACTAAAAGTCGGAAGTCCATCCTAAAGTTTTTGTTTCCAATTAAGATGATAAAGGAGCTATTCAAATGAAAAGTCGCAGCAGGTTTTTGGCAATTTCTTTAATCGTTTTTCTGTCACTGGGTATTTTCGCCGTAGCTGGATATTTACAAGCTGCTGAAGGCCAGGGAATGGCAGCAGGCAACAAGGCGATGGTGGAAGGCGCACAGAAGATGATGGGTGGAAACAAAATGATAATGGATACAGCAGCCAAGAAAGGAAAGAAAAACGCAGATTTGGCGGCGGCCGAAAAGATGATGACGGACGGCTATAACATGGTAACCAAAGGCGAAAGTATGATGACCGGCAGCACAATGGCGGAGGGCAAGACAATGATGAAAAACGGCGCAAGAATGATGCTGGATGCACAGATTGCGACGGCCGACGCTATTGAGAAGATGGGACCGGAAATGGCCTCAGTATGTTCAATTGGTCTTGACACGTGCATGACTGCAGGAAAAGACATAAAACAAAATAGAGCATTTTGGGGAGATTGAGATTCTCGACAACCTAACCTGTATAGTCGGCAAGAATCAATCCGGCGCAAATCGTTTTAGCGACAAGGTGGCCGATATTTGTAAGGAAAACGTAGTGCTTCCCCGTCTCCGGGTCCCGGTAGCCGATTCTGCGTAGAGGAATGGGACACTCCTTGGCATTGGCGCCGGCAAGAAGGATTATCTGGTCGGATGTGAGCCCTTGGGAGCGGTCCGCTTCATGGCGCTCAACCACCTTGTAGCGGGTGCCCCGCTTCATGCGGGTGACAAAGAACTGGTCATTCTTATCCGGGGTTCCAGACCCGGTAAAATCAATGTAGGCCCTGTCCATGACGGTGATGGAACCGGATGGGAGTTTAAGGAGCCTCGCAACGATAAGATCCGGGGTTTTGGCGTCGGTTACCAGAACGAAAGCCGGCATGTGCCCATCGTGGTCCAAAAGGGTGTGGAGCTTGATACCTCCTTTGTTCTTGCGAAATCTTTTGCCCACGGGAAAAGGGACAAATACAGGTCCACAACCGTCGAATCAAAGGAGTACAGCCTGCATTTGAAGCGGAACCGCTTCTTGGCGGCAGCGGCTCTACATTTGGCGTACAAGTGATGAAACACGGACTCGAAGATCTCCGGCGGACGACCCTGATTGGCATCGGAAAGTGTGGAGCGTTTTACGGTTCTAACGCCCAGGTGGTAAAGCCTGCGGGTTTGTGCCTCAAGCTGTGAAGCAATCTCTCGCAAAGAGGTCCTTTCTGAAAGATGAGCAAATATCATTGCTACAAATTGGCCCCATCGAGTAAGAGAGCGAGGCTTGTGACCGAACTTGAATCCCTCTTTTTCAAGTCGGATGAAATCATGTCCGGAAACAAGTTGAAGCAACTGCGAAAAGATTGTGCAACTATGCGTCATGGCCTGATTCTCCTTTTGTTTTAGTGCGTTATTGGCAAATACACTATACCACAAAAGGCGGTATTCAGGCCTATTTCTTAATGTTTAACCGTACAGTAGTGGTTCGGCGATGGCCAAAATAAGCCGGAGTTTTTCAAAACGATGTAAACATGACAAGGGATTAACGAAAAGAGTAGATAGTATCCAGGCAGAATATTTAGGGTTTGCACGTATTTCATGCTAATTTCATTGCCAATTTCCATTTTCAAGGGTGACCCCTTTAATTTTAATTTTTACGTTTTAGACTAAATTTATCGGCTGTACTCATCATATAGAGCTTTGCCCCCTAACTTGTTCGACTTGATGTCTGTGCAGAGAATATCCATTAATGACCGGCAAGCAAGCCGAAAATTACTTAATTCAAAAACTCCCGCTTTTTCAATTGAAGTCCGATCAAACGCAAATGGGAATAAGCTCTGTTTCGGGTTCATGTGTCGGGCTGATAAGGTCTGCATTCTTGACAACTCGATCTGAATGGGTAATTTTTGCTCGCAAATCTCGGCATATTTAGGAGGATTAAGGGCAAAGAAATGAAGCGGAATTGGTCTCCGGTTTTGAATGAGATTACACCCTTGCTCATTCAAACTATCCTGAATGAGTACCACCTATCCTGGAGGGGTGTCCACGGCATCACCCATTGGGCTCGTGTCCTTGAGAATGGTTTGCGCCTGGCTTCACACACCGGTGCTCAAACTCTGGTGGTGGCGCTCTTCGCCGTTTTTCACGATTCGCGGCGCACTAATGAAAGCCGCGATCCCGGTCACGGCCGGCGTGGAGCAGAGTTTGGTAAAATATTGAACGGCAGAGTATTCCATCTCTCTGACGATGATTTCACCTTGTTCGAAACCGCCTGCGCCTACCACACGGACAGCCTGACCACCGGCGATGTCACCGTTCAAACTTGTTGGGATTCCGACCGGCTCGATTTAGGGCGTGTCGGCATCATACCTGACCCGAAGTATCTTTGCACTACTGCGGCCAAACAACCGGAGTTTCTGAGTTGGGCCTATGAGCGCAGTTGCCTTCAATATGAGCCCGAAATATGTACATACTGGGGTATCGCCGACAAATCTTGAATACGTGACATTCTTGTCTCGCCACCGTTGGGTGGACCATTCCCATCCCTCCAGCTCATTTTCGAGTCTCCCAGGGAGACTTGCAGGGAGGCATTCACTCCATCCCTGACTGCTCTGTAGGTGTCTCCGGAGATCCAGCGCGGTATATCTCCCCTTAGCCGCAACTCCCAAGGAATACAGAAGTTCGAACTAAACCGGCCCGGTTCCGGCCCCATTGGTGTGCCACTTGTGTGTTTGATAGGCATATAGGATAATTGAATGGGTTTTCAATTGTTCCAAAATGTTTTCGGGTACAATTCGACCCCAAAATCCAACTCGGCTTCCGTTGGGACTGAAGTTGGCGCATTATCCGGGCTTCAAATTAACTGAAAGGGGTTCGTGATGAAAGGGAAACGTGATCAGGTCCTCAGTTTTTTGCTCATTACGGCCGTATTGCCGGTCTTTT
Organism: Syntrophobacteraceae bacterium; assembly: GCA_049515795.1. Lineage (GTDB taxonomy): Bacteria > Desulfobacterota > Syntrophobacteria > Syntrophobacterales > Syntrophobacteraceae > SbD1. The sequence goes on along the minus strand of JBEKTT010000024.1, from coordinate 40,287 downwards.
GCATCCCTGCCTTATCCTTTGCTGATAAGGTAAAGTTTAAGGATGAATATAAGCTGACTCTCAACGTGGCCCAATCATTCTACTGGGGAATGGGGGCGGCAAAATTTGCCGATCTGGTCAAGGAGAAAACCAACGGCGCGATCAATCTGAAGCCTTTCTACAGCAGTACACTGCTCAAGGGTGCTCAGCTTCAGACGCCCCAGATGGTTTCACGCGGGATTATCGACTGCGCCTTCGAGTCCACCATCAACTCATCGACTGTCATTCCCGCAATGAACATTTTCTCATTCCCTTTCTTCATCAATAATTTCGAAAATCTGGACAAAATAGAAAACGGTGAGACCGGGAAGGCAATCTTCGCCAAGATGGAAAAAATCGGTCTAAAACCACTGGCTTGGGCGGAAAACGGGTTCAGACAAATCACAAACGGCAAAAAGGCCATAGAAAAACCCGACGATTTGAAAGGCTTGCGGGTCAGAGTGGTCGGGAGCCTGATCTTTATCGACACTTTCAGGCAGCTTGGAGCTGATCCGGTCAACATGAACTGGGGGGATGCGATAACCTCATTCCAGGAGGGAGTTGTCGATGCCCAGGAAAACCCCGTCGGCGTGCTGATTCCCGTTCAGATTTACCAGTATCACAAATATGTCACTCTCTGGAATTATCTGGCCGATCCCCTGATCATCTACTGGAACAAAGAGCAGTGGGAGGCCTTCCCCGCCGGCATTAAGGAAGCCATCCAGAATGCCGCCAATGAAGCGGCAAGATTCGAGAAAGCTATAGCCCGGGCTGGCCTTGATGGAGAAAAATCACTCAAAATCTTAAAGGATGAGTTCAATTATACAATGGAGGTTCCCGATCCGGTCAAATTCTTCCAGGAAAAAGGAATGACAGTGTCAAGCCTGTCGGAGGCCCAAATGAAGGCCTTTGAAGAAGCTGAAAAACCCGTCCGCGAGAAATGGACCTCACAGGTTGGTAAAGATATCTACGATACAGCCGTTGCCGACATGGCCAGGTGAGCTTCAACCCGGAAGGCCCCTTGTGAATTGAGATTTATTACAAGGGTCCATTTTTCTCAGGGAGATCGAAAACTGTGAGTGAATCAAAAAGTACATTAAGATCTTTTAAAATAGAGCACTGGATCGTAGCCGTCCTGCTCTTTGTCATGTCCTGTATAACATTCATCAATATATTGAGCCGCTTTCTTTTCCATTTTTCATTCGCTGCTACAGAAGAGATAACTATCAATTTCTTCGTGTGGATGACCGTCGTGGGTATAGGCATAGCTTTCACCCGCGGTGCACAATTGGGCATGGTCACCCTGTTTGACCTCTTCCCGCCAGGTATGAAAAAATTCGTGATTCTTGCCTCTGCGGCACTCAACACTCTTCTCTTTGTTTTCGTGAATATTTTTCTGATTCGAAACATATACGACGAACTTGTCCTGTTTCACGCAACCTCGGGCGCTCTGAATATTCCTATCTGGATCTACTACGGCGGCGTTCCCGTTCTGTCGGTTTTTGTTTTCAAAGGCATCCATCAGGAGGCATCAGCAAAGCTCAAGGCCGTCGAAGGGAAGGCAGGCGAATAATGGCAACCTTGATCATCGGTTTGGTCTTTCTGGTTATGGTGGCGGTTGGTATGCCTATCGGCACTTGTCTCGGCATTGCCGCAGTGGTCGGCCTTTTTCAGTTCGACCTCGGCATTGCGATGCTGGGGATGAATTTTTGCGCCGGTATTGCCTCTTTCCCTCTCCTTGCCATTCCTTTCTTTGTCCTGGCTGGAGTTATTCTCGAAAAGGCGGGGCTGGCTGCAACCATCGCGCACCTCTTTGAGCTGCTGGTCGGAAGGATGGTCGGCGGGCTGGCCATGGTGGCAGTGCTCACGTGCATGTTCTGGGGCTCCATATCCGGCTCCGGCCCGGCAACCACTGCGGCGGTGGGACTGATCCTGCTGACCCCAATGATCCGGCACGGCTATGACAAGCACTTCGCCGGGGCCACCATTGCGGCGGCATCAGACTTATCCATCGTCATTCCGCCAAGCATCGCCTTCATAATCTACGGGAACATCACGAGCGTTTCGGTAAGCGCGCTGTTCGTGGCCGGGATCATCCCGGGGATCTTAACAGGCCTGGGTATGGTCCTGGCAGCTTACCTGATGTCCAGGAAAAGAGGCTACCGGGGTCTGGAGGAAAGAGGCAGCTTGAAGGAAATACTGTCGGCCCTGCGCAAGGCGGTATGGGCCCTTATGGCCCCGGTTGTGATCCTGGGAGGCATTTACAGCGGAATCTTCACGCCTACTGAGGCGGCAGTGGTCGCCGTTTTCTACAGCTTGTTCATCGCCGTATTCGTATACCGCTCCATTACGTTGAGCAATTTTGTCGAAATCCTGGTAAACGCAGCCGTAACCACATCGGTGATCATGTTCATAGTGGCTTTTGCGGGAATATTTACCTGGGTGGCTTCGGTAATAGGCACAATCGATCTCGCGGCTAAATTCATCGTTAAAATTTCTCCAAACGCAGTGGCGATGATCATGCTGGTGAACCTTCTCCACCTGCTTCTTGGGATGGTCCTGGACGCAATTTCGGTTTCCTACATTCTCATGCCTATTCTCGTGCCGGTGCTTGTGGCCTTCAATATCGATCCCCTGTGGTACGGGGTGATCTTTGTATGTGCACTGGCCATCGGTCAGGCTACGCCTCCTATTGGGGTAAACCTGTTTATCGCCGCCAACCTGATCCAGGGGAAACTCGATTCCATTGCCAGGGAGTGTATACCCTACGTAATCATATCGACCATAATGCTGATCATTATTTCGCTGATTCCCGCACTTTCGACCTATCTGCCGATCAGAGCGGGGCTGTACTCACCTTAAGCGCATGGTCCTGATCTTATTTCATGCGCTGTTTTGCCTGATAAAGTTCCTCTGATGAAGGCGATTCCAGCCAGGGTGAGTGGCATTCTCCATTCGCGTTGGCAGACTCCGGATAAATCAAATACACACTCCATATTAATTGAGCAAGACGCCCGCAAGCCTACTTTTGCGTAAGTCTTGCCAGCCCTTTGTTGACCGACCATTCGACGCATGCGGCTCCGGCAACGACTGCCACAACGATTGCGGAACCCAAGGTCAAATAGACCCATATACCGGACCCGTTCAATTTATTCCCGAAGTACATGACGTAAGGCTGGTGGAAGAGATAAACGGTGTATGAATAGACTCCGACAAATGAAAAAATCTTGGCGGTAACCGGAATCCTCTCTAACTGGTTAGCGAGGTGTGCGAGGATGATGGAGAGGCCCATTCCCACCAGGCCGTCTGTAAAACTGAAAGTAAAGATGGGCTGATAAGACCAAACCCCCAAAGCAAACAGGCCTACTCCCGCAAAAAAGCCCCAAGCCGAGAAAAACCACTTCAAAGTCCTTTGCGGTTGCTTGGCCATAAGGCTTCCCAGTAACATTCCCGCTGCGAATTCCCAAACCCTGCCGCCAAAAAAAGCACCCATCGCCCAGTTGCCGTCAGCGTGAATAACCATGTTAAGGAGATAGCGGCAACCTGCGCCAAAAGCGGCGCTAAGCACCAGAAACCGGACCGGTCCAAGCTTTTGAAGCAGGCGGTAGAGGAGCGGAAAGACGATGTAGAGCTGGAGAAGCAGGCCGAAGAACCACCAAGAGGGGTTTAGATAAAAGAACATCTTGTCTACCGGAATGATGCGGTCGCCGAAAAAGCTGAGTACGAACCGGTAGTCGATGGGGCTCTGTAGATATAAGAACGGCGAGACAAGGCAAATCAGGTGGGCCAGCCAGTAAATGGGAAACAGGCGCCAGATGCGCCGTCGATACCAAACAGGCCAATCCGGCTCTTTTCCTCTTTTAACCAGAGAGTATGTAAGCCCGAATCCGCTAAAGAGAATAAAAACGCTTACGGCATAAGGACCACTCTGGATTAGTGCGACGATCAACCCTTCCAGGCAGCAGCCTATTTTGGCTGCCAGGCCAGTGGGCGCGCACCCGTCTACAAATGATTGAAAATTCGAAAAAGTTATGTTCCAGGGATAGCGGTCTCCGCCGAAAGTTATAAAGAAATGAAAAAAGACGATCCAGAGAATTGCGATTCCTCTTACGCTGTCAAGCCAGACAAACCTTTCGGCGGACGATGGCGCCGGCTGAGTCATTCCCTTTCCTTTCCTTAAACACTGTGGATTAAATGCGATAGCTTGAACTCTGCTGCTTCAACCCCCGGAATGCTCTGTGCGATTCTCTCCACCTGCCGCGCCGCTTCAAGTTCCTGGATAAAAAAGACTTTGGTCCCCAAAATGACATTCCCTTGTCTTGCACTCGGAATAATGCATCAAATTTTTCATTATACACAGCGACATAAATAATTGAGCATTGAACTCCTCAAGCAACAGCTAAAATTGGCTCTGATGGTTGATTTACGTGTCTGGCAATGCGCATCTGTTTACGGCATCGTGTATATATGCATCTGAGCCGCATTTTGAGGTCGGATTCTTTTTCTCATCTCGTCCGGCCTAAAATCAGAATTGGCGGCGTTACTGTCCAGAAGCAATTCGAACATAATCCAAAAGAGTTCGTAATGGGAACCGAAAAACCACCCGCCCCGATAACGCAAAATTCCCCCACCCCTGAATTAAAAAAGCGATCTGCTAATCCAGCTCTTTGAGGCAGAGCGATAAGTTGCGTTTCCTCGGCGTCGATGATTCGAGGTTGTGGTTCTAAAGTTTAACTGTTACCACCCTGTCATGGCCTGCAAACCCGCATGAATGCTTGGTTGATTTTTAAAAATGCCCGAAAGGTAGTGCCGCAGCGTGTTGTGGCAACCGTATATCACTGAAATTATATCATTATTTTTGTGGCGCTGTTAAACTTCAGTCTAGGTGAGAGTGCGCATTTCCGGGCGAAGGCAGGAAAAACCTTTTTCAGGGGGGAATTTCATTATGGAACATGTTGCATGCGACGTCCTGGTGTTGGGCAGCGGGGCCGCCGGCCTCAGGGCTGCCATATCCGCGCGGGAAGCTGGGCTTGATGTTCTTGTGCTCTCCAAGGCAGGGCCTGGCAAGTCCACCTGTACTTGGCTCAGTGGCGGCGCGATGGGGGGTGCTGACAGTTCGGGAGCCGCCGGACATCTGCAGCGCACTCTTCAGGCAGGCCGTGGAATAAATCAGCCGGTTCTTGCAGAAATTCTCTGCGAAGAGGCCCCAGCGAGGCTGGGTGAACTTATAAGCTGGGGAATCCAGGCTGAAGTCCGGCATGGATTTCTATTCGCCAAAGGCCGCCCTCCAGCTCTAGGTGAGGAGATAGTGCGTTGTCTCATCGGAAAAAACAGGGAGTTGGGAACGCGGTTCTTGGGAAACCTGACGGCCACCGACCTGGTGATAGAAAACGGGATGGCGGGCCTTATGGGCTTTGCACGACAATCGGGTGAGCTTATCGCGTTCAGTTCCGGGGCAGTGGTGCTGGCAACCGGCGGGGCTGCGGCACTCTACCTTCGCCACGACAACCCGAGGCGGATGCTGGGGGACGGGTGGATATTGGCGACTGAGGCTGGAGCCCTCCTCCAGGACATTGAATTCGTGCAGTTTTATCCCGTATGCCTGGCCGAACCCGGACATGCGCCCCTGGTGATTCCGCCGATGCTCGCCGACAACGGTCGGCTTGTAAATGAGTCCGGAGAGGATATTCTCAAAAAATACGCAATAGATGAACGCCCTGCGGCGGTTAAGGCCAGGGACCACCTCTCACAGGCGTTTTTTCAGGAAATTTATCGAAACTGCCAGGGGATTTTCCTGGATATACGGGACGTCACCGATGAACAATGGCACAGCGATCCCTTCTCAGCCTCCCTGCGGCCCATATTTGCAGATCGCCACGGAGGGGTCAGTCGTCCCCTTCGTGTAGCCCCTGCTGCCCACCATACCATGGGTGGGGTAAAAATTGACGGCAGGGGGGCGACCTCTGTTCCGGGACTTTTCGCTGCCGGAGAGGTGACAGGTGGGCTGCACGGCGCCAACCGGATGGGAGGCAATGCGCTTAGCGAAACCGTGGTATTCGGAGCAAGGGCCGGGAATTCGGCGGCCGATTGGGCGAAGAGGAGCGGCGCAAAAGAAAGACGATCTGTCTTGAGGCGGCTCGATGAACGGTTTCGGGCCTTTGAGAGCCTCCGGCGTGACGAAACCGGCCTTCTGGACAGAATCCGCAAAATTATGTGGGAAGAGGGGGGGATAGTGAGAAACGAGGCAGGGCTTTCTCGAGCTTTGGGCAATATGCGGGACATCACCGGCAGCTTCTCATTTTCCGGGCCGGGAAACAAGAAAACACTGACCTCGGCCCAAGTGAGTGCGATTGAGCTGCGTTCGGCTGCAAGAGCGGCCTGCCTTATTCTCGAAGCAGCGATCAGGAGGGTCGAGAGCCGGGGCTCACATTGCAGGGAGGATTACCCGAAACGGAACGATCAACAATGGATGGGACACCTCCAGGTCTGCACGGCCCCGTACGGAGACGTGTGGGAGTTCATTGCTGACTGAGACCTTTCAACGATCCAGGGAGGTTGAAGATGGATAAAAATTAAATAAGCTGGAATGAAAGAACCGCACGGCAAATTATTCAAATCAGAATAATGCATCAACCTGACCACGAATGATCTAAAAGCATTTTGGGGTCAGATTCTGCCCGAAAAAGTTCTTATTTGATCTTGTACTTTTCCAACTTCTTATAAAATGTTCGCCTGCAGATTCCTAGCATCTGCATGGCCCTCGTGCGATTGCCATTACATTCGCTCAGCGTCCGAAGTATCTTAACCTTTTCCATCTCAGCGACAAAGCCTTTTAGAGGGGGTTGGCTCCCGGTTATGGGGTGATTGATTCTATCCTCCAATTTGTTGATCGAATCAAAAAAATGATCAGGCAAATCTTCTAAAATAATCTCACCTTTTTGGCGTAGTATTATCGCATGATAGATCACGTTTTTCAATTCTCTTATATTACCCAGCCATTGATGTTTACAAAGTGCTTCAAGAACTTGCCTTGACAGCTTAGCATCGGAATTGTATTGTCTAAGAAACTCATTAGCAAGTGCTGGAATATCTTCAATGTGCTCCCTCAAAGGTGGTATTCTTACATTAATAACATTCAATCTATAAAAAAGATCCTGGCGAAAAGTTTTCTCTTTGACCAGTTCTGAAAGGTTCTTGTTCGTTGCTGCTATTATTCGGGTGTCCACAGGGATCTCTTTCATTCCACCCAAGTGATCAATCTTTCTTTCCTGTAAAACTCTCAGGAGCTTTGATTGCATGTTTAATGGCATCTCACCTATTTCATCCAGGAAAAGGGTCCCTCCACTGGCTAATTCGAATTTGCCCGGTTTTCCTGATTTTTTAGCACCGGTAAAAGCTCCTTCCTCATAACCGAAAAACTCGCTTTCGTATAGAGAGTCCGGTATAGCTGCACAGTTCACAGTGATCATGGGCCTCTTGCTTCTCAAGCTCGAATTGTGAATGGCCCAGGCAAACATTTCCTTACCGACTCCGCTTTCACCTTCCAGCAAGACCGGAGCCTCTGTCGGAGCTACCTGGGAAGCAAACCACAAACTCTTTACAAACTCTGGATTGGAACCAATAATGCCCTTGAACGGCTCTGGCAATTTATCCTTTGTAATTTCTGAAATATCATTTGGTTTATCATACTGCCTGGAGATTCTATCCAGCTTGATGAGATCGGAAATGTCACGAACGATAACGACTAATCCATCTACTTCGCCGGATCTCATTATGCAATTGGCGTCAAAAATAAAGTGTTTCCCAATTTTTCTCAGGACGTCATATCCACCTGTAATGGATTGTTTTGTCTTGAGAGCTTTCAGAGCTTCCGCCTGCGGTTCAATATCCGACAATCTCTTCCATAGCATCCGTTCCTTAGGGGTATTCATAAGATTTGTAAAAGCAGAGTTCAGATAGGTGATCGTGCTGTCTGCATCCAGAACCATGACCCCTTCGTGCAGTGAATCGAGAATGGTGTAGATGCTTTCACTCAAAATCTTCTCGGGTTGAGTCGCTCGGCTTTTCGGGGGCAGCGCTTTCTTGATCAGTTCAGTGACAGACCTTTGGACCTCATCAATGGTAGGATCTACAATGGCAGTGAGCAAGCTCATTCCCTTATCGAACTTACCTGTTGCCACTGCATCGAATAGTTGATTATTGGCCTTTCTTCCGATTGCTAAAGCCGCTTCGATTTCGTCAATGATCTCCTTTTGCTCCGGGTCCGCAGCCAAATTTCCAAGCTTTTCAAGAGCATCCAGATATTTCGCTCTATGTTCCAACACTACTGGTACGGATGAGGTATCTTTGGTGTATACAATTTTTGCCGTTTCTTTAAGCAGGGCCTCCAGGTGGATGACGATAGCCGTTGCGTGCAAAACCTTCTCAAAATCAAAATGGCTAATTTCAGTCGCTCTGTCTACGAGTTCCGAAACCAGGCCCTGAACTCTCGCCCTCTTCACCAACTCAGGAACTAATCCCTGAACTTTATGGATTGTCGGATCAACTATGGCCGTAAAAAGGGCCATAGCCGTTTTGTAATCACGTTTCTCAACTGCGTCGAAAAGCTTAAGGTTTGCCTCGCGCCCTTCGCTAAGGGCAATCCTCATTCCTGAAATTATCTTTCTGCTCTCTTCTCTTTTATCCAATTCTTCCAGTTTATCAAGAGCGGCCAAATATCCTTTTCTTTTTTCCAACACGATCGGTACACACGATTTATCGGCTGTGTAGATGTATCTTTGAGTTGCTTTGAGGAGGGACTGGAGGTTGATCACCACGGCATAGGCATTTAAGACCACTTCAAAATCAGAATGGGTGATACCGCTTCCTCTGATTTCGGAATTCTTGCCATCTCCGGCTTTTGCAGGAGCGGTTTGAGAGATCACCGGCCGCTCTTTCTAAAATTGAGGTCCATGTCGCAAAAAAGTCCTTATTCCCGTATATTGTATACTATAGCATACGGCTGGCCCCCTTGCAAGGGTAAACATTTGTCTACCTGGGTATATGAACCAAGGCCGGCGTGGCAATGATTTCATTAGCCGGAACATCCTAATCCGTACGAGCCTAGGCCATCCATATCGGCCGGTGATAAACGAGGAATATGGCGGCAAAGCCCGGATGAAGTCGCTTCCTTCAAAAATGAGCCGGTTAGCGCTGACTCATTTGCCTAAAATAATTGGCATGGGAATTGCTCTTAAACCGGCAATCAAACCGGAATTTAGAAAAAAGTATACACAATGCCTAGACATTGGAGCGGCTAATGGCAAACCCTTCCAAAGGAGCGGTTCGGCGGTTCGGGTGCTATTCACTCCCACATACCTGACTGTCCCCGTTGCAGATTGATGATTTTAGTATTGAGATTTACATCAGCGGCACTCCTATTCTCCTTTCAAATGAGGCTTCTAATACATCACTGAAGACGGTTTTAAAACAATACTTCAACGCAGGGTAGCAGACTACAAGGCAAGGAGGATAACATGTGTAAAAGAGAGGGTCGGCTGAGAAGGCTGCCTGAAATCGAGTGCTTATTCCCAAGAACGGTGCAGGAAGCCCTGTCTATGCTGGAAAAGCATAATGGCTCTGCCAGGGTAATTTCCGGAGGAACTGACATAATCAACAAACTGAAAAGGCGTGATTTAACTGCACGGTACATAATTGACTTGAAAGGAATTGCCGACCTCAATTTCATCCAGGAGGATCCTCAAGGATTGAGGATCGGGGCGGTTACGACCTTAAATGATATTCTGGAATCGCCGCTTGTATGTAAACTTTACCCGATCATTACGGATGCTCTATCCGTATTGGCGTCTCCTCAGATTAGAAACACAGCTACAATGGTGGGAAACCTGTGTAATGCTGTTCCCTCCGCTGACTCCGCGCCCCCCTTGATCGCCTTGCAGGCTAAATTGAAGGTTGTAAACCGCCAAAAGGAAAGAATTGTTCCGGTTGAGGATTTTTTTACAGGCCCTGGTGCAACCGTGCTGGCTCCGGGTGAACTGGTGACGGAGATTTTGATCCCCTCTCCGCCTGCTCCGGGAGCAGGAACATATCTGAAACATCAGCTCAGAGCAGAAATGGATCTGGCAATGGTAGGAGTGGGCGTTTATCTGGCGCTCGATGCAAAAAAGTCGGTTTGTAAAGATGCCAGGATAGCACTTGGGGCCGTTGCCCCTGTCCCCATGCGGGCCAGAAAGGCAGAAGATATTTTGAACGGGAAAGTGCTCGATAACAATTTGATCGAGACTGCCGCGCGCATTGCTTCTGAGGAATCCAAACCCATCGATGACATAAGGAGCTCCGCCGAATACAGGAAAACCATAGTGGGGGTGCTGACAAAGAGGGCTATCCTGCAATGTCTTGACAGGGCATGAACGGGACTTCAGGAGAGAACAGATGATATAGTGATCAGACGTGTTCGGGAAGATCTTTAAGTATTTCTTCATTCGTGAGACTCTGATTGAATATTAAATATACAACCTGGAGGACCAAGGAATGAAACAGGTAATGAGCTTTAAAATAAATGGAATGATATTCGAAGAAGAGATTGATCATCGCAGGACCCTTCTGGAGGTTCTACGGGAAAATTTTGGATTATTAGGTACCCATAAAGGTTGTGACGAAGGCCAGTGCGGCGCGTGCACGGTCCTGGTTGACGGCAAAGCTGTCAATTCATGTCTGATTCTGGCCGTCGGTGTTCAGGGAAAAGAAATCACGACAATTGAAGGTATGGCCCAGGGAGATAAGCTCCATCCGATACAGGAAGAATTCATCAATGCCGGAGCAATCCAGTGCGGCTTTTGCACTCCGGGGATGATCCTGAGCGCCAAGGCCCTTTTGGACAAGAATCCCGATCCGACTGAAAACGAAATTAGAAACGGCCTCTGCGGGAACTTGTGCCGTTGTACGGGCTATTTTCAGATCATAGAAGCAGTATCCAAAGCGGCCGAGCGAATGAGGAAGGAGGCGTAGATCATGAAGGAAGAATTTTCCAATATCGGTAAAGGGATTCCGAAAGTCGACAGTGTCCTGAAAGCCACCGGGAAGGCCGCATTCGGTGCTGATTCTTTTTTGCCGGGCATGCTTCACGGGAAAGTATTAAGAAGCACGGTGCCCCACGCAAAGATTGTGAATATCGACGCCAGTGCCGCACTGAAACTTCCAGGAGTAAAGGCGGTTACTACCGGAAAAGATTTTCTGTGGGGTCTGAAATTCGGGTTTAGTTCTCAATATCGCGATCAGGCGCCTCTGGCGCAAGACAAAGTTCGGTACATCGGCGATGAAGTGGCGGCTGTGGCCGCCATAGATGAGGATATAGCAGAAGAAGCCCTGGACCTCATCAAGGTTGACTACGATATACTTCCCGCTGTTTTTGATCCATTCGAGGCTATGAAGGAAGGAGCTCCTCTCATTCACGAAGATAAGCCCAATAACATATGTGCGGAGTCACATATAGGATTTGGCGATGTGGAGAAGGGATTTCAGGAGTCGGATCACGTCAGGGAGGACGAATTCTGGACGCAGGCTGTCAAACACGGTTTTATAGAGCCTCATGCCGCTTTGGGTCTTTGGGACTCTTCAGGTAAGGCGACGATCTGGGCGAACAAACAGAGTCCGTATGTTGCAAGCAGAAAGATGGCCATGGCGCTTGGCCTTAAGCCAAGTCAACTAAGACTCGTTCAAACATTTGTAGGCGGCGGTTTTGGGTCGGCACGGTCCGATCCGCATGCCCTCGATTTCTGTGCTCTCTTGTTATCCAGGAAAACAGGCAGGCCGGTAAAAATTGTTTACACGATGGAAGATGTCCTGCTCATGGGCGAAATGCGCCATCCGTTCTATCTGAAGGTCAAAACGGGAATGAAGAAGGACGGAACTTTAAAGGCCATGCAGACATACGTGGTGGCAGACGGAGGAGCCTTTACCAGCATAGGTCCGATCACAATAAACCTGGCTGCGCTTTCTACTGATTTGCCTTTCTACATTCCCAATGTCAAGTACGATGCCGTCCGTGTTTTCACCAATAAGGGCCACTGTGGATCTTTGAGAGGACATGGCGTTCCGCAGGTGAGATGGGCGTTGGGCCAGCAGCTCGATATGATGTGCAATGATCTGGGACTCGATATCACCGAAGTGAGCATCAAAAATGCTGTCCATACGGGCGATGTAACCCCCCGAGGCTTGAAAATTCAGAGTTGTGGTTTGACGGAGTGCATCGAAAAGGCGGTGGAGGCGTCAGGATGGAAAGAGAAAAAAGGTAAGCTGCCTCCTTATCGCGGCATCGGTATGTCAGCCGGTTCGTACTATACGGGGGTGAAGATCAGCGGCCATAACTCAGCCTCATGTATCATAAGAATGAACGAGGATGGAACAGCTTCGGTCCAAACAGGCGCCACGGATATCGGTCAAGGCTCATGTACGGTTATATCTCAGATTGTTGCAGAGGTTCTTGGTTTGAGGATGCAGGATATTACGATTAATTGCGGAGTCGATACAGATTTTACACCGCTCGACCCTGGTACCTATGGATCCCGGGTTACCTTCTTCTCCGGAAATGCCGCGAAGCTGGCAGCCGAGGACGCCAGGAGACAACTGGCGGAACAGGCTGGTAAAATGCTTGAAGTGAAACCGGAAGAGCTCATCTTCAAAGACAGAAAAGTATATCCCGCAGCCAATCCTGAAAAAGCATTGAAAATAGACGCGCTTATCAGGCACCTGGGACAAAAGATGGCATCAAAGAATAAGACCGTATGGGGACGGGCCAACTATGACTTCGATCTCCCTTACCTGGACTTCAAGTCAGGGAGAGGCAACGTTTCCCCGGCTTATGCTTTTGGAGTGGATGTGGTCGAAGTGGAAGTAGATCCCGAGACGGGAAAGATCACTATCGTGAATATGGTTGGGGCCCATGATGTCGGCAGGGTATTGAACCTCACTAATTGTGTAGGTCAGGTGAACGGGTCATGGATAATGTGCCAGGGGCAGGCCATGTTCGAGGATCTAAAGAGGGACCCTGCCGATGGTCACGTGCTCAATCCGAACTTCATGGAGTATAAGCTGCCGACTTCTATGGATATTCCGCGTAAGGTCGAACATATTCTGGTGGAAAGCATTGATCCGAATGGTCCGTTCGGAGCGAAGGAGGCAGGCGAAGGGGCCTCCGTAGGCTGGTTGCATGCATTCGGCAATGCAGTGGCAGACGCAATCGGTGAGAGGTTTTATGATCTTCCGATCACCCCGGAAAAGGTCCTGCGCGCCATCAGGAAGAAACAGAGTGAAACCAGTGCACGGTCTAACTAGTCAACCGCAGTTTGCAAGTTGTTGCATGGGTTCTGCTGCGTTACCGGACGTGGCAGAGGTTTAAGAAATAACCATTGAACAAGTAAAAGGAGATATACATCATGGATTTGGGACTGAAAGATAAAGTGGCGTTTGTTTGTGGTTGTACGGCAGAAACCGGGCAAGAGATATGCTCCCGTTTTATCCAGGAAGGCGCAAAACTTGCGATTACCGATATCGTGGTCGACAAAGGTCAACAGGTGGCGGACGACTTGGTATCAAAAGGCGGCAAAGTATTGTTTTCTAAAATGGACGTATGCGACTATCAGGAAGTTGCCGCTACTGTGAAAAAGGCTCAGGATTATTTCGGCAGAGTGGATATTCTCGTATATGTGGCGGGATTCGCGACAGCGGGGAAATTCGCGGCATCGGTTCCGGAAAACTGGAAAAAACAGGTTGACGTATGCTTATATGGGTTCCTCAACATGACACACGCTGTTCTTCCAGCGATGATTGAAAATAAGTATGGCAAAATTGTAAGCATAATGGGAGATTCGAGCAAAATCGGGGAAAGCAATATATCAATCGTAGCTGCGGCGCGCGCCGGACAGATCGGGTTAATTAAATCAGTCGCCAAGGAAGTGGGACGTTACAATATAACGCTTAACGGAGTATCCCTGGGAGTAGTCGATACATCCCATTACCCGCCAGGTTTTGTCGCAAAGAATTACGAAAAGCTTGTTTCTCAGTACCCTCTGGGTCGGCTGGGCAAACCTGAAGACATAGCCCCAATGGTTTTGCTTTTGAGCTCCGATCGATCCGCTTGGACTACGGGGCAGATAGTAAGTGTTAATGGTGGCTTTTCAATGGTTTGATTATTCATGGCAATCATCCCTAGGCCTAATTATGAGGCCTATACCTGAATAGATTGCACTTTTGCTTATTCTGCCGTGTTCCGTTCTGTTTGGGTGGCAATAGCATACAGGAGGGCGGCATGGCAAAAAGTCAGTCTTGGGAAGTATCCGACGCGTTCTGGAGACATTCCATGCGAGAGACAAACTGGGAAGCGCTGATAAGTAAATTGGATGAAATGGAAGAAAAGGCGCGTATCAGCGGCGGCCTGGAAAAGCAGGAGAAAGAGCGTCAGAGAGGCAAAATGACCGCAAGAGAAAGGGTTTTGGCAGTCCTGGATGCCGGGACGTTTGTCGAGATCAACATGCTTGCGGAAACTCAGACATTCGACTTCGAAATGCAGAAGAAGAAGATTGTAGGGGACGGTGTCGTAACGGGTTATGGGCGAATTGAGGGCAGGCGCGTCTTTATCTTTTCCCAGGACGTAACGGTTTTTGGCGGATCGGCCGGGAAAGGGCAGGGCGAGCAGATCAACTACGTACTTCGCCTCGCTCGCAAGATGAAAGCGCCTGTCATCGGACTGTATGAATCAGCAGGCGGGAGGCTCCAGGACGGCATTGAAAACGAAGCCGGATATGGTCGGATGTTCTGGGAAAACACTCAATGCTCCGGGATAATTCCGCAGATTTCGGCAATACTCGGCGCATGCACGGGCGGGGCCGTTTATTCTCCGGCTCTGACAGACTTCATATTTCAGGTAGACAAGACGAGTCAGATGTTTATTACAGGTCCCGCCGTGATAAAGTCCGTTATGGGTGAACAGGTTTCGTTCGAGGACCTGGGGGGAGCGAAAATTCATACCAGTAAGTCAGGCGTGGCTCATTTTTGTCTTTCGAATGAAAGTGAACTTTCGCCGGCGATTAGGCGTTTGTTTGGTTATCTCCCCTCCAATAACAGGGAAAAGCCTCCACTTAAGGAAGCGCGCGATCCATACGACCGGAAGGTCCCACGGTTACAGGACGTCGTCCCTGTGGCCAAAAACAAATCCTACGATATGCATGAGGTCATCAGAGAAATTGTCGATGACGGAGATTACCTGGAAGTTCAACCGGGCTTTGCCCGCAATATAATCATCTGTTTTGCCCGGTTCGCCGGGCGATCTGTTGGGATTGTGGCGAATCAACCCCGGTTCATGGCGGGTGTAATCGACATTGACGCTGCGGACAAGGCGGCAAGGTTCATCAGGTTCTGTGACGCTTTCAACATTCCCCTGGTCACTTTGGTGGACGTCCCGGGGTACATGCCGGGCACGGAGCAGGAGCATCGGGGAATTATCCGCCATGGGGCGAAAATGCTCTACGCCTATTCAGACGCAAGTGTCCCAATGGTCAGTGTCGTGCTGAGAAAATCTTACGGGGGAGCGATCCCTGCGATGAATTGTCACGAGACGGGGGCGGACCAGTTTTTTGTGTGGCCCACGGCGGAGTTCGCAATGATGGGGTCCGAACCTGCCGTGAATATCCTTTATCGAAGGGAAATAGAGCGGGCGCAAGATCCCGAGGCTGTCAGGCAGTTGAAAATCCAGGAGTATGAAGATACTTTTTCGACCCCGTATTTCGCTGCATCGAAGCAGTATGTCGACGCCGTGATCAGACCCGAAGATACCCGAACAGCCATAACAAATGCGCTGCTTATGCTGGAGAATAAAGAGGAAGCGCCGCGTGTATGGAGAAAACATGGAAATATTCCGCTGTGACGGCAGCTCGAAAGGATTTGTATGTCGAATGTAATCTATCCTTTATTGCTGGGTAAGCAAACCTTCAGCAAGGGTCAATTCACCTACTTCATGAATTATGACCAGAAGATATGGGTACCGATCGTGGCCTGGTATATCAGGACGGCAGACACGGAACTACTGGTGGATACCGGGATGTCTGGCCAGGATATAAAGCGCTACCTGTTCGGACAGCTCTATGAGGACAATCAGTCCATAGAGGAGGCTCTCGAAAAGAGAGGTTCCAATCCGAGCCGGATAAAGATCATCATTCAAACCCACCTGCACTTCGATCACTGCGGCAACAACAGGCTATTTCCAAATGCAAAAGTCATTATTCAGGAAAAGGAGCTGGCATTTGCGCGAAATCCCCACCCTGTATTCCGAGGCTCTTATAATCCTTCATTTTTCGAATCATCCGATTTTGAGGTCATAGAAGGTGAAAAAGAGATCGTACCGGGAATTAACGTCGTTCCGGTTCCAGGACATACTCCCGGATCACAGGCTGTTCTTGTAGACCTGGAAAACAAAAAAGCGGCATTGACTGGTTTTTGTTGTGTCCTTGAGAACTTTGAACCGCCTGAGAAAATACGGAAGGCCTGGCCGGTAATTCCCATCGGGGTCAGTGTTAACAGCCTTGAGGCATACGACAGTATGCTGAAGCTTAAGGGTCTGGCCGACCTGATCATTCCCATGCATTCAATGGAATATGCGGAAAAGGAGTTCATATCCTGATGAATTGACTGCAAATGCGATTGGTTTTTCACCAGGGGAAGAGAGTCCCGGAAAAGCATGACAATCGTATTACAGTAATCTTTGTTCCGTACGGTGTTTTTTTTAACAAAAAGGGAGAACTATGTCCATTGAAGCGAATTCGGCTGCTGCGGTACGGTCACCGAAGAAAATGTCGCGGGAGACGTGGGTGGTAGAGTTCGAATTCCGGCTCTACACCCTTGCAGTGAAACATTTTCAAACCGGAATTTTGGGGAGTTCGCATGCATAGGAGAAGAGAAAATGAATAAAGTCACAACGTTGGATCAGGTAATGGAAAGAGTCCACGATGGCATGACCATTATGATAGGCGGTTTTAACGGCATTTGTGCGCCAATAAGGTGCATCGACCGGTTAGCCAAATCCGGAGTCAAGGATATAACCCTGATTTCCGTGACATGCGGCTATCCTGGAGGAGGGTTTGATCTTGCTCCTTTATTTGTAAACAAGCAGATAAAGAAGGTCATAGCCTCCCATATCGGCACCAGTCCCGAGGCTGTAAAGGTGTATAAAAGCGGTGATATGGAAGTGGAATACTTTCCGATGGGAATCTGGATTGAGAAGATTCGCGCGGGTGGTTACGGCCTGGGAGGCGTAGTATCCCCCATCGGCATTGGCACCATGCTGGAAGCGGGCAAGCAAAAGGTGACCGTTCAAGGAAAGGAATATCTGATCGAGCTGCCTCTCAGGGCGGATATCGGCTTCATTAAAGGGTATCGCGCCGACCGGATGGGCAATGTCCAACACCGGATGGTTTCACCGAACACCAACGTCGTCATGGCTTCCGCAGCCGATTATACCGTGGTTGAGGTTAATGAAATTGTGGATGTAGGACAGATCGAGCCTGACAGAGTGGGCATTCCCGGCGTTTTCATCAAGGCCGTCGTCCAGGGCAACGCGATGGAAGATCATCATAAGATCTATGAAGATCTTTGGGTACGCTCGGGAAACTTGAAACGAAAGGAGGGTGCAAATCATGAATGAGAGAGAAATGATAGCCCGCAGGGCTGCATTGGAGCTAGAGGACGGCGCAGTGGTGAATCTGGGTATCGGCATTCCAACAGCGGTGGCCAACTATATCCCGGAGGGTGTTGAGGTGACAATGCATGCGGAAAACGGTGTCTTGGCGTACGGCGCCACACCCGAGGTGGGCCGTCAGGACCCCGATGTGTTCAATGCCGGTGCACAGCCCATAACACTGCTTCCCGGCGCTGCCATATTTGATCTTTCCACCTCCTTTGGAATTATTCGAGGTGGACATGTAGATACGGTTATTCTGGGGACCTTGGAGGTAGACCAGAAGGGAAATTTGGCCAATTGGGCCCGAGAGCTTGTCCCAGGCAAATATGGACCTGGTATGGGCGGGGCGATGGAACTGGTCAGTAAAGCCCGTAAAGTAGTGGTAGTTACTCAGCATAATGTCAAAAACGGCGAGTCAAAAATTTTGAAGGAATGCACGTTACCGCTTACCGGTAAAGGAGTGGTTAATGTCATCGTAACCGAAAAGGCGGTATTTAATGTGACACCTCAAGCTTTGGTGCTGAAAGAAATCGCCCCCGGTATCACGGTTGGAGAGCTTAGAGCCATCACTGATGCTGAATTTATAGTGGCCGAGGATCTGTGTGAATATCGCCTTGGCTGATCCGGGCAGAAGTGTATCATGGCGGGCGCAACGGGTTAGAGCAGTGGACAGCCCCCAAAGACCACAATGATACTAACATTCCGGTATTGTTGATCAGACCGGACTTAAGCCAGCCTGCCGTATAGTCCTTTCATCACGGCCCTCCTGATGTCCGGGATCGGTGGATCATCGGGGGATATAAAGTGTACTGGAGGAGCGGGCGCACCTACAATACAGTGATCGAAATCGCCGGGGTGTAATGTGTTCCGACCACGGCCAAGATGGCCCGGAAAGTGCTTTCTGCTTTTCAAAATCAGCGAATCCCCGTCTGTCTTGCAACCATCGTCACGACAGCAGGTTCGGCATCGCGCAATATCGGCGCCAAAATGATTGTCTGCATGGACGCCACAACTATGGGTCCGTCGGCAGCGGATCCGGTGAAAACCAGGTGCGGACGGTTGCTTATAAGTCACTCCTGGTTCAAAAGGAGCCGAAGCTGCTGGAGGTCGATCCGGCCGACGATCTTGGAACCTAAGATGGAGACGTCTGGGGTGGTAAAATGTGGATATTCATTGAACGGTTTGTTTGGGATTAGACTCGGGGAATAAAATATGGCAAAAGTATATTCGCTGGAAGGCATTGTGCCGGTGATCGACCCATCTGCTTTTGTTCACCCGGAAGCGGTCCTGATTGGCGATGTCATTGTTGGACCGGGCTGCTACGTTGGTCCCTGTGCCAGTCTGCGTGGCGACTTTGGCCGAATCAGGCTTGGAGCGGGCGTTAATGTCCAGGACACATGCGTGATTCACTCATTTCCTGAGGTCGATGTCATGATCGAGGAGGACGGTCATATAGGGCACGGTTCGGTAATTCATGGATGCATAATCAGGAAAAACGCCATGGTTGGAATGAACGCCGTGATCATGGATGACGCGGTTATCGGCGAGAGTTCCCTGGTTGCCGCATCTTCTTTCGTGAAGGCCGGCATGAAGGTCCCTCCACGCACATTGGTTGCGGGTGTTCCCGCCAAGGTGATACGGACGTTGAGCGAGGAGGAGATTGCGTGGAAATCGACGTCCACCAGGCTGTATCAGCGGCTTGCAATCCGCTCCATGTCAACGATGAAACCTGCGGAGCCTCTCCCATGCGAGGAGCAAAACCGGGGCCGGGTCTTGGCATCGCGTGCGGAACAGGTGCCCTTGAACATCAAAAAGTCGGGAAAATAAAACACGCGAAGCCTGCGTAATGCGTTATTTTGATGTAGCCGGGTCCGTACCCATCCCGCCTTGGATGAGACGATCGGTAATTTGTTCGCACGCAAAAATCAATGACTCAAGATCCAAAATCTGCAATACCCGGCTGTCAAAAAGGAATTTGGCCCGGCATGGAAACCCTTCAGCCTCATCCCAAAACAATACTCGGATAGTGAGCTTCGGAAAGACGTGGAATTCGGCTGCAAAATCCACGGATTCATCTTTGAGCGATACTTCGATCCCCAACGGAGAGACCAACTGTGAAAGCAGAGGCATTTTCCCGCTAAAGGAGTGGGCCAGGGGCAATTCACAGTGTGCCTGCAAGCTCTTGATCTTGGACACCGAGTTGGGAAGGCTCTCCATGCCAATCCATAGTCCCGAAGGTTGAGCCGCTCCGCCGAGCACATAATTGAAAATGAAAATTTTCTCCCAAGGGCTCAGTTCGCCACCCTTCTCCCGTTTGATGTCTGAGCTGGTCACCAGAACAGAGTCGCCAAAATATGGAAATATCAATGCGGGCTGCCTGCTCAATTCTCGGATCTGGGCGCCAAGGCTCTCTGCAATCACCGGGAAATCCAACTTCTTTATCTCCTCGTGCAGAAATTCCATTGTTTTTTCGAAACTTTCGCGGCTCACTCCGATGCCTGAGCGGATCTGTTCGTCCAACCTTTCTCTCAGTGCATTAATCTGCGGTTTATCGAAAAATGGGCAAGCGTCGATGTCTTCCTTTCCCACTATTACCTGTGTCGCAAAAGCAAGACATGTTTGCTGGCCGCATTCTCCGCAATTATTTCGCCGGGTGAGCTTGTATAGATCCAGGGGTACGAGGCGATTTTTCAGTCTATCCTGTTCGGCCACGGCCTGAGCCTCTCTCCTTACAAATGTTTGGTATGGATAGCATTGCTAATTTCAGTGGCGCTGCACGTGAATGACCTTTTCTTTTGCCATCGGAGATGTCGGTCCCGCCGCTTAAACTGCAAAGCGCCTCCGAAGTACCTCCGAAAGTGCGTTGGTTCTCTCGAAGGCCTTTTCAACAGTCTTTACGCCATCCGGGTTCACCAGGCAGCAGGTCGCAGGGGAAAGCATACTTTGAGAGACAAGCAAATGGCGGTCGATTCCGTTACGCTCCAGTATCCGCCAACAAACCAGCAGACGCTCTTGCAATGACCTTAGATTTTCTTCTGCAAACGGCTCGAAGTTGGTCGGAACAATCCCCCAGATTATGCAGCCGCCCCTCTCCAGAAATCGTAAGATTGGTTTGGCGTAGGAAACAAAAATCTCCCCGTTGGAGTAGACATCCAAGGAAAGCACATCGAGATCCAGCCCCAGAAGGAAATCCCAATCCGGATTTCCGCACAAGTGCACTCCCCGTGGCCGCTCGACCCCGGAAAAGAATCTCTCCATATCCTGCCTGGCGGTGATGCTGTCGTACCCCGACATGGCGCTGAATATATACTGCAGCCCGGGTTCGTCCACGAACATGAATGCATTGGGGTTCAATACCTTAAGGCGGTTTAACTGAGTATTCAGACGCTTTGCCATAAAATCGAGCATGAAGGAGCGTACCGTATCGTTGAAAAGGATGGGCCTCTTGTCCTGGTCAAGCACGTTTAAACCGAAGCTGATCGGACCTTCGAGTTGTCCGCGAATTGCAACTCGATCAGATAGATCCATCTGCAAAAACCGGTGGTACACAGCGGAATAGGTGTCACTAATATCGAAGTACTGTGGGTCCTCAAAATGAGCCAGGGTATCCTCCAGTTCGATAATGAACTTCTCTATGGAAAAACGAAGGGTACGTTTCTCCATGTCTGTCAGAATGCCGGGAAAGTGTTCCGATGCCTGGACATACATATCTTCATAATAGCTCAATAAAGGCAGCTGGGGCCAGAAAGGGACATCCAGCGACATCGCTGCACGAAGGGCACGGTCTACATCCCTGTGAGGCATGACTGCCATTGCAGTAGTCAGGAGATTCCCGGGGATACCCATTATCTACCCTTTCGGATCGGAGAACCCGCAGCTCGGGGTTAGTATCAATTATATCCCACCGGGTGGGTGAGGAAGCAACAAAACCGTTTGGTACTAATGTGTCTACCGCGAGGAGTCAGTCTTTAGCATAAATTCCGAGCTTTCCGGATAAGATGCCGACGGAATAACTGCGAGCTGCATTCTTTCTTCTAGCGAGACTCCATAAGCATTTTGCGGTCATCTCATGACGAGACTGTTATTCATAGACTCGATCATTAGGCGGCTTGTAAAGGTTGAAGCCACGGCAGTTTACGATACCTCGCGGAGCGTGGGGTATTTCAATGTTGCGTTGGCTTTTTCTCTTGCCAGCTACTATCGTATCCTAGTTCGCCTGAGTTACTCAACACGGGAGGGCGGAATGCTCTCGGGCAAACTCGACAAGATCCTCACCGGGACTTATGCCCCGGATGAGAAGATGTATCTCGACAGCGGTTCCGTCTTGCTCCAAGAATTCCTTAATTAACCATTAACCAAAACCAAATCCCAATGAAACAAAATCAGATGGCCAGGTATCGTTTCACGACCGCTTCATCGGTCCAGATCGCTTCCATACCCCCCTGATGGACGATTCTGCCCTTTTCTATGATGTAGCCCCTGTCACATAGCTGGCGGCAGAATTTGAGATTTTGGTCGGCCAGGAGGATGGCCACATTATGTCTGCGGATCTCCTGGATGGTTGCCACGAGTGTACGCATAACCAGGGGCGCAAGCCCTTCCGACGGCTCATCAAGCAAAATCAGCACCGGGTTGCTCATGAGAGCCCGTCCCAGGCTGAGCATTTTCCTCTCTCCTCCTGAAAGACTAAAGCCCTTTTGCTGTCTGCGGTCCTTCAGCACCGGGAATAGCTTCTCGACTCGCTCCCGGTTCCAGTATCCCTTGCGGCGGCAAACGCGCCGGACGATCTCCAGATTCTCCTCACAGGTTAGATCCGGGAAGATTCGCATATCGTCGGGAACATAGCTCACACCCCGTTGAGCCAAGGCATAGGGAGGGATCCCCCGAACGTTCTCCCCCTGGAAACGGATGACTCCGCTCCTGGCTGGGCTGATCCCCATGACCGACCGGAGGGCGGTGGTCTTTCCGACCCCATTGCGCCCCAGCAGGGCCACCACTTCTCCAGTCCCGACCTCGAAGGAGACGTTCTGCAGAATATGGGACATTCCGTAGTAAGTGTTGATCTCATTCACCTGCAAAATCATACGGCCACCTACTCTCCGAGGTAGACTTCGCGCACCTTGGGATTGCTCTGGATCTCATCCGGGGTGCCATCCCCGATAATTTCACCGTGATTTAGCGCCACCACACGATCGGACAGGGAAAAAACAACATCCATGTCATGTTCGACAATGACGAAAGTGATCGCTCCATCTTCGGCCAGTTGGCGGATATTGCCCAGGATCTTGGTCCTTTCCACCGGGTTCATGCCGGCAGTCGGTTCGTCGAGGAAAAGCAGTTGTGGCCGCGCCGCCATAGCGATTCCTACCTCGAGCAGCCGCTGGTCGCCATGGGACAGGGCACACGCCGGACTGTGGGCGGCACTGCCAAGGCCGATTCGCTCCAGCATCTGTTTGGCATCATGGCTGTGTGCGGTTTCACGCTCAACCCTACCGAACAGGCAGTGGCCCCTCCTTCTGGCCGCCAGCGCCGGAATGGTCACATTCTGCAGTACGGTCAAATTGGGAAAGATGTTGGCAACCTGGAACGAGCGGCAAAGCCCTTGCCGTACTCGGCGGTAAATAGGTAGATGGGTGATGTCCCGGCCCTGGAACAGGATAGATCCCGAGTCGGGAGTCAGGAATCCGGTGAGCAGGTTGATGAGGGTGGACTTGCCCGCGCCGTTGGGACCGATCAGCGAGGTGAGCACGCCGGGCTGCAAAACCAGATTCAGGTCCCTGGCCGCCACTACTCTGCCAAAGGCCTTGTTCAATTTGACGACTTCCAGCAGGGCTTCACTCATGGGATACCCTCCTGCTGGGTTCCAAAGCCCGTCGTTCTTTGAACAATTGTGCGGTGGAACCCACTATGCCCCCTCGAAAACCCATGATGATAACGAGCAGAATTACCCCAAACCAAAGCATCCAGTTCTGGGTAAAGCGCTCGATGATTTCGCGCAACACGATGTAGACGACACTGCCTGCCACCGGGCCGGTAAAGGTTTGCATCCCGCCAATGAGGCTCACAAGCACAGGTTCTGCAGAATGGCTCCAATGGGCGGCCTGGGGAGTGATACCGCTTTCCAGCAGAGTGGAAAGCGTTCCGGCCAGCCCGGCATAGAATCCCGAAATGATGAAGGCGGCCAACCTGTATCGTTTTACAGGCAATCCGGCAAATTCTGTGCGCACGTGGTTTTCACGAATTCCGGAGAGCACCAGCCCGAAAGGTGACCGATGAATGTGGTGGATGGATACCAGTGTCCCCATGAAGAAAAAAAGGACCATGAAGTAATACTGGCTTTCCTTCATGATGGGGATGTTCACGATGCCCAGGGAAAAGGAGGTTCGCATAATGCCGTACAACCCGTCGTCTCCACCGGTGATGCTGCGCAGGTTCCAGATGAGGGAGTAAATCATCATGCCGAAGGCCAAGGTGAGCATGGCGAAGTAGATTTCCGTATGGCGCACGCAAAAAAAGCCGATAATAAGAGACATGACGGCGGCCAGCAAAACTCCGGCCGGTATCCCCAGCATGGGGTTGGGAGTGATATGAATGGAGGTCAGGGCGAGCCCATAGGCCCCACAGGCATAAAAAGCGGCGTGGCCGAATGAGAGCAGGCCGGTTCTGCCGAGCAGGATGTTGTAGCCCAGCGCAAAGATGCAGAGAATCATGACGCGCATGGCGAGATAGATGATGAAGCGTCCTGCAAAGAGGCCGACGGCGATCAGCACGCACAGCAGAATCGCTGTGGCGATGGTTGTCGAGTGGCGGTTCATTGCTCACCCTCTCCAAAAAATCCCTGCGGCCGCCAGAGCAGCACCACAGCCATGAGAATGAAGGTCAGAAACATATCAAACGTGGGGATATAGCGGGTGCCGAAGGAGGAAAGCAGGCCGATGACGAGGGCGCCCAAGAAAGCTCCCTTGAGGCTTCCAAGCCCACCGATGACAGCCACGACAAAGGCTTCGATAATGATAGCCTGCCCCATCCCGGAGGTGAGCAGTCCCACGTAGGGTACCGCCAGTGCCCCCCCGACCGCCGCCAGCCAGGCGCCAAAGATGAACACCACCGTGTAGAGCAACGGGACTTTGATTCCGATGGCTGCGGCCATCTCCCGGTCCGAAGCGGCCGCCCGGATGATTCGGCCCCACCAGGTTTTCTCCAAAAACGCCCATAGTCCCAACGCCACCAACGGCCCCATTGCAATGATGAAAAGATTGTAGATGGGAAAGCCACGACCGAGGATCAGGACTGAGCCGGAAAGGCCCGGCACGCTGGGGGAGCCTATAGATCCGGCACCCCAGATGATGTTGACCAGGTTATCGAAAATGAGAACGAAGGCAAAGGTCAACAGGAGTTGGTAAGGTAAGGCAAGATGATAAACGTAGCGCAGGAAAAATCTCTCCACGACAAAACCGATCACACAGACCGCTAGAGGGCCGAAGATGAGTCCGAGCCAGAAGTTGTTCCCCTGAAAGTGTAAAGCTGTGTAACAAAAGTAGGCCCCCAGC
Source organism: Syntrophobacteraceae bacterium (assembly GCA_049515795.1). Lineage (GTDB taxonomy): Bacteria > Desulfobacterota > Syntrophobacteria > Syntrophobacterales > Syntrophobacteraceae > SbD1. The sequence goes on along the minus strand of JBEKTT010000024.1, from coordinate 14,991 downwards.
ATGTAGAAGCTGCCATGAGCGAAATTGAGCACGCCAAGGACGCCGAAGATGAGAGTGAGACCGCTTGCGACAAGCCAGATGAACATGCCGGTCGATAATCCGGCCAGGCACACGTGGACTATGGATTGCAGCATAATTCATTGCTCCCCGATAATCGTTCCCACACCGACAGGTCGGTGCGAAAAGCATGGTTGGCCTGTTTTGCTCCGGTTGGGAGACTCTTCACCGGCGGGAGGAACTCGCCGGGGGTCTTCGGCCTCAGGCCGCACTCGTAACTTCTCTCACGAGGGATGGATCGTCACGTTATAAAAATTTCGTGCTCCCGCTCCATCAGGCTGTAAAGGGCGGCTTGCACGTTTCACCGTCAAAGGGCGGCCGATTGAAGCATTGCTTTGCTGGAATCACCACGATCTTGCCCATAGTCTTGAAAGGATATTTGCTATCTGATTTGGTCAGTCCCCATGGCACATCGTACATGGCCTGATGATCCTCTTTGCGAAATACGCGAGGGCCTGCCGGAGAATCGAGTTGCATGCCCTCCAGGGTCTGGATGACTTTGGCCGTGTCCTTGGAGCCGGCGGTTTCCACCGCTTTCTTGAAGGCAAACATGGCCGAATAGGCAGTCTCGGAAACATAGGATGGATAATGGTTCCAGCGTTTTTTGAAGCGAGCGACCCAGTTGTTGTTTTCCGCAGTGTTCGGATAGAGGAAATAGTAGCGGCCGGAGATCCAGATATTATCAGGCATCTCCCCGCCCGTTCCTTCAAGCACGTCCATGGCTGCGCCTAGGGGCAGCATGACGTGCTTTATTTGATCGAACAGCCCAGCCTGCCGTGCCTGTTTGATCATCGTGATCAACTCTCCGGCCCACTCCGCCGAGTAGAGCCCCTCAGGTTTGGCGTCCATGATGGTGTTGATGTGGGAGCGAAAGTCGGTTGTACCGAATGGCGCCCAGGAGTCGGCGATAAATTTCACCCCAGGCTTCAGCTTGCTGAGGGTATTCTTGAACATGTCCCAGGTGGTGTAGCCATATTCATACTTGGGATTGATGGTCGCCCAGGTTGTTGCCGGCAGGTCCTTGGCGACAAATGCGGCTGCATTTGCGTCCTGATAAGTGGGAGTGGCTATGCGGAAGACCTGTTTGATGCCCTTTTTGTAGACTTCGTCTTCAGTGAGTTTCTCGGTTGCGGCATGAGTGACCATAAGAATCCGGTCCAACTGGCCCATCAGAGGCGCCAGGGCCAATGCCTGCCCCGAGGAGTCCACCCCTGCCAGGAAGTCGGCTCCCCAACTGTCAGCGAAGTAATGAGCGTTTTGGATGGCTTCCGGAGCAGCCAGAGTGGAATCGCGAAATTCAATGTCGAGCTTATTCCCGGCGATGCCTCCCTGAGCGTTGATCTCCTCCATGGCCATAACGGCTCCCATCTTGTGGAACTCCCCATAGCCGGCAAGAGTGCCAGAGAGAATGGTCTGGTAACCGACTTTGATGGGACCTTTAACTTTGGGGATCGCAGCCCACAGGCCGGTAGGTTTCAAAACGCCCGGACCGATCACCGTTGCCGTTGCGGTCAGATAACCGGTTCCTTTCAACAGTTCCCTGCGTGTGATGCCTTTCTTGCTCATCTCTCTTCTCCTAATTGTTCAGGGTTGACATTGCACCTATCCCCTCCGACTGTGTACTGAAAGGATATTTTTCTGCCTTCCCTATGCTTGGGTTCTCTAAGGGGGATGGGAACGGCCCCCGTACTACTTCCTTCAATACCTCGTTCAGGCCGGCAATCCGACCCATCAGGTCTGTCTCAGATTGCGACGTAGCACCTTGCCCGTGGCTGTTTTTGGGATCTCATCGATGATTTCGACGATACGCGGACACTTGGAGGCCGCCATTTGTTCCTTATTGTCCAGGACGAGCAGGGGAAAGTGGTTTGAGGTGACCTTGTAATTCAGAACGCGCAGGCCATAGCGTTTCTTTGTCTCAAACAGCCAATAAAACCATCGCCTCCGGTCTTTGGCGAACTTCAACAGATATTCTTTTTTGTGACACCTGTGGGTTATGTGCCAGGCGTATCCGGGCAGGAAATGTCGTTGCGCCCTGGCCATGGGCACCCAGTCCTCGAGCAGGCAGTTCGACTCTCGCCCCAAAGCGGCTTTCCTTGTTGACTCCAATTAAGTCATGTTTCTCGCACAGTTGCAAGGAAAATGGATAAGCGCAGGGCCTTCCCGTCAGCATCTTCCAATTTGGACCCACAAAATGCCCTTTTAAGTTAAAAAGACATTCATTGCGAAAGCTTTCCGGGTGATGCAAAATAATTAATTTGGTCCAACCCCTTTTGACTACTAAACTTTTCTCCAGGGAACCGGGCGCGGTACAGTGGGTCGGGCTCTATGCCCTGGCAAATCTCTCAAAAGTCAAGAATCGCAACTTAAAATTAGTTAGTTCAGGTTTGAGATTTCTTTCAACTCTCGATCCATATACAGGAAAATAGAACTGGAGGAAATGGCGGAGATAGGGTTATTATCTTTTCAGCAATCTTGCTGGCGTTAGAACCTCTTATAGATACTAAAGCAACATTATCGCCGGGCTATCCTAAATCAAAGGAGACGAGCGGTGCGAGGCTTTTACAACAAGGTCCTCAGTGTCAACATGACGCAAAGATCTTTCGACACCAAGACTTTTCCCGATGACGTAATGGGAAAGTTCCTGGGCGGTAAAGGACTTGCGACTTACATACTGCTGCGCGAAAACCCGGTTGGGGTCGACCCGCTGAGCAAAGACAACAAGCTGATCTTCGCAATCGGCCCGGCTACCGGGACAGGGGTATGGGGATCATCCCGATATGGTGTTTTCACCAAGTCTCCTCAAACCGGTTTCTATTCCGAGTCCTACTCCGGGGGGGCTGTGGCTGAGGACATGGCAGGGACTGGCTTCGACGCCTTCATGATCGAAGGGGGCTCCGATGTGCCCGTGTGGCTTGAAATCACTGAAGATGAGGTTTTCTTTCATCCAGCCGCCGACCTCTGGGGCATGGAGACATACGAAACCGAAGACAGGGTCAGGGAGTGGATAAGAAAGAACCGCCCCGGCAAGCCGAAGAGTGGAGTGGTGGTAATAGGACCGGCCGGAGAAAACCTGGTCAGCTTCGCTGTAATTGAAAACAATTACTGGCGAAGCGCCGGGCGGACCGGTACGGGCGCGGTCATGGGATCGAAGAAGATAAAAGCCATTGCCTTTAGAGGGAATCGCTGCAAAGAGGTGGCAGACCCAGGGCTGATAAACCGATTCGTGAAGGAAATGTCGGCAATCGGCAAGGCAAACGCCGGCGTGCTCGCCTATAAGTCCATGGGGACCCCCATGCTGGTGGATATTATGAACGAGGCTGGGGGCTTCCCCACACGATACTGGTCAAAGGGGAGGAGTGAGTGCCGTGAAAGCTTCAATGCCTCAGCCCTTCTCAGTCGTGCAGACGTCAAGCCTCACTCCTGCCCCAGGTGCTATATGGCCTGCGGCAAAGTGTCCTCTGTTAAGGAAGGCCGTCACAAAGGGCTGAAGATAGAAGGCCCGGAGTATGAGACCATTTTTGCGTTCGGAGGATTATGCGAAGTAAACGGTATTGAAGAAATCATGCATCTCAACGATCTGTGCGACCGGCTCGGAATGGACACAATTTCGGCGGGCAATCTGGCCGCCTTTACGATTGAAGCTGCCAGACAGGGACGGATCGATGCCGCGCTCGACTATGGTGACGTGGACGCAATTGCCCAGCTTCTGTCTGATATTGCCTACAATCGCGGTCATGGGGCCGTACTTGCTAAGGGCATCAAACATGCGGCCCGGCAATGGGATATGGAGGATCAGGCGATCCATGTAAAAGGCCTGGAGCCAGCGGGTTATGACCCAAGGACCCTGAAAGGGATGGGGCTTGCTTACGGCTCATCGGCTCGAGGCGCATGTCACCTTCGCGCCACCTTCTATAAGCCCGAACTTGCCGGCATGATCCCCCGCGATCGAATAGACGGGAAGGCGGCAATGTTTGCCGAATGGGAAGATCGACTTGCAATTTTTGACACTCTCATTGTGTGCCGTTTTTACCGGGACCTCTATCAGTGGGACAAACTCGGCGAAATCATTCGCGGTACAACCGGTTTGAGCCTGGATGTCGAGGGGATGCGAAAGATGGCTGCGTCAGTTATAGATGCTACGCGCCGTTTCAATATTCGCGAGGGGCTGACGAGGGAGGACGACTACCTTCCCAAACGCTTTCTGACGGAGGCTCTTCCTGAGACCGGCAATCTCATTACAGAAGAGCAGATGCTCCAATTGCTCCTGGATTACTATCAGGCGCGCGGATGGGATGAAAAAGGTGTCCCTTCCCACCCAATGTGATTAATACCGATCGTCTAATAGGAGCTCACGAATGGGTGTATTGACACCCGGCGTCATGTTACCCGCCCTAATGCGGAGGTATCGAACATGTGCGGTGGCGCGTCCTTGTGGATGATTACCCTTCGATATCCTCCCATGCCGGAGGTAGCGGTGATTAATTTAATATGGCCGCAAAACGCGTGCGGATGAGATATAGATCGGCATAGTCAAGCTGAAGTCTCCTAAAACTAGCCTCCAAGGCTGGTTTGAAGCGCTCATGTGAAACCGGGCACGCTTCACTTCAACCCTGTGAATAAGGTCCACTCGGCCAGGAATACGGGTAAAGAGCCTCTCATGATCTTTTCGATATATACGCCCGCTATAAAAGAGCCTGATCGATATTTTGTGGAATGAAAAACTGAGCAAAAGTGACTATCAGAGTTGGAGGAGGTTACTGTTTACGTTGATATCTCCGGTGGATGAATCCCGATGTCCATTCTGTTGCTAAAGTCCGTCATATCCGCAATAATGGCCCTTATGGCCATCTTCAAGATGCTCTTAGGGGTGGAACATGGAATTGAGGAGGCGGTTTTCATTATCTAACTTTGAGGAGGAAAGGAAATGACGAAAGCTGAATTGGTTGCAAAAATCGCAAGTGAAGGTGGAATTACTAAATCACAGGCTGAAAAAGCGTTGGGCGGATTTGTTTCCACTGTTTCCGGTGTTTTATCAGGCGGGGACAAGATTACGCTGGTAGGTTTCGGGACTTTCAGCGTCGGGACAAGGTCTCAACGTGAAGGCCGTAATCCCAGTACCGGCGAAAAGATCAAGATTCCGGCGTCAAAAGTTGTCAAGTTCAAAGCAGGCAAGACTCTCAGCGAAAAAGTCAAATAGCAGGATTTCGTCCCCTCTCATTCAATAAGAGGATCTGAAGGGACTACTCGCGGGTAAGAACTTGCGGCCGGTCCTTTTCATTTTTTTTTGTCACCATTCCGGCAATCCGGCCCCATAATGACATTAACTCCGAACTCACTACTGTTGCCGGAATGGGGAACTTCTCGAGCTGTGCCGTTCTGCTAAAACCGGACTCGTTGACACACCACTTGCGTTCTTGATTCGAATATGGAAAGGTTCCGTGGCCTTGAAGGTGTCTTGGGACGTTTTTAAGATACAAGGGCGGACTAACCCAAAATGCCCTTCGAGATCCGTTGGTTGTGAGCGGAAATGCAATAGGTGGTGGTCAGGTTGATGCATTATTCGGTTTGAGCTTTTTGCTCCCGGTTTGGGCAAATTATCCCCGTGCTGAGTATTCCTTTCTCTTAGGCATTGTGCATAGGCAATTCACATGCTATGAAACTTTACCTAAAACCGGATCGAAAGGAAAATTTTAAAGGTTGTTCAGTATACTCGGGCTTTTTTCAAACGATCTTGCAATAGACCTTGGGACCGCCAATACGCTTGTTTACGTGCGGGGTAAGGGAATTGTGCTGACAGAGCCGTCGGTTGTCGCGGTTCGCAGGGATGAACGCGGTGCCAACAGGGTTCTGGCTGTGGGTAAAGAGGCAAAGATGATGCTCGGCAAGACTCCCGACTATATCACTACGATCAGGCCTATGAAAGATGGCGTGATTGCGGATTTTGAAGTAGCTGAGGCAATGCTGAGATACTTCATACGCAAAGTGCACAACAGGCACGCCTTTGTCAGGCCAAGAGTAATAATCTGTATTCCCTCGGGCGTGACGCAGGTTGAAAAAAGGGCCGTCAGGGAGTCCGCTAAGTCCGCTGGCGGCCATGAGGTATACCTGATAGAGGAGCCTATGGCGGCCGCAATCGGGGCTGGACTCCCCATAACCGAGCCGGTTTGCAACATGGTTGCGAACATAGGCGGAGGAACAACCGAAGTCGCTATCATCTCGCTTGCAGAGATTGCGTACAGCCGGTCTGTGCGCGTTGGCGGCGACAAAATGGACCATGACATTCTCCAGTACGTTAAGCGCAAGTACAATCTGCTGATAGGCGAAACAACGGCGGAACTTATAAAGACCACGATCGGAAATGCTTATCCTCTTGGTGAAACTGAAACTATGATCATAAATGGCCGCGATCTTGTAACAGGGATGCCCAAAGCCCTTGAGGTCAATTCGGATGAAATCCGGGAAGCGATCCAGGAACAAATCGATGCCATCCTGGAAACCATAACGGTTGCCCTCGAGCAGACGCCTCCCGAATTGGCGGGCGAGATCGTGGATCGCGGGATCATTCTGACCGGTGGAGGAGCGCTTCTCAAAAATCTCGATCACTTACTGCGAATTAAGACGGGATTGCCTATGATGCTGACTGAGGACCCCCTGTCTACTGTAGTACTTGGTTCCGGTAAGGCTTTGGAGCAGATTAAAGTCTTAAAGGACATACTGTCCTGAGAGGGGTAGCCAAGGCCGGCGGGCGGCAAGCTTTTTCGGCCTGGCCGGCCGGCCCTGGTGCTCTATTGCCGTCTTACCGCCTGTGGCCGGAACTGAGTTCACTGATTTTATCATTATGTCCATATTCGATGCATCATCCGAGTTCAAGACACCCGAATTGGCTCTGTTGTGTTGGAAGCGGAGAGTCAAGTCGATTTCTATGGTATAACTGATTCTCTCAAGAGCAATGAAGTAGACTTCAGATCTCATCCTTTCCACGTATCGGCCACCCCGAGCTCCGCCGCAAACGGCACCTCTGGGACGATCCGCTCGAATGCCTCTTCCATGGACTCCTCCATAATCGCCTGTACCTGATCCGCTATGTCTTCTCCGGCTTGGGCCGTTATCTCGTCGTGCTGTATATGGACAATGCGGGCGTCAAGACCTTTCTATTTCGCGGAAATATGTATCAGGGCCAACTTGAAGCCATAAGCTCCATTTGCCTGGACTGGCAGACGGAATAGCGAAGTGTCCGTCGCATTATCTGCATCTACATTGCCGGCCTGATAAGTTTTCTGGGTTTGGCCCTGATGATCTTAAAGGGAATGACCAGCATTAGCGCTATATGGGAACTTCTCAAACGGTGCTCATTCTGTATGTGACCAAAGCATGGAGACAGTGGGGCATCTTATTGAACAGGCGTCGGAAGTAGCCGGCAGATCCCGCTCAAAGTCTTTCATCCTGGCTTGCAACCCTTGCCCGATTCACGTTTTCACTCTAATGCCCATTGGTTGAAGAACTCGAATATTGGCTCGCGCAACTCGAGCCTGCATTGAGCAGAGGCGGTAGCAGCTGTGAGGATAGAGGTGTGTCCTGAAGTTGTGAAAACCTGTCTCATTGGCCTATCACTTGCGCGTTTGATAGGGATATAGGATAATTGAATGGGTCTTACGGGTGTTCAGAGGTTTTTCGATTGGAAATCTGGTGCAAAATGCAGCTTCATCATGCGTTGGTGATTAACTTGGCGCATATTTCAGGATTATGTGTTGTGAATGCCGGTAATCCCATCAAGATTCATTGTTTCATTCTATGTCTTTTTTGCGATTTAATGCAGTATTTTCTTAACAGGAGGGGAAAGATGCCGGATTTCGGAACAGCCTTTTCAGGAATGGCAAGCGGCAGAAAACTTACCAATACGGAACTGGTGCGGGCCATCCGCTTCATGATTGCCGCCGAGTACGAGGCGGTCCAACTGTACATGCAGCTCGCTGAATCTACGGACAATGAACTGGCAAGTGCGGTCTTGCGGGATATTTCAGAGGAGGAGCTGGTCCATGCCGGAGAATTCCTGGGACTCCTGAAAGAGATCGAACCCGAAGAGGAAAACTTCTACAAGAAGGGCGCGCTGGAGGTCAAGGAGTTTATGAAAAAGCTCGGGAAGAAATAAGCTGGTATCCCACTGCCAATCGGCCTATGAATATCTGGCAGACAGAATCGGCGATGCTTCCGTAAATCTTCACGATGGGCGGTTCAGATTCCTTTCGGTACTTCGGGGATAGGGGTGTGTCTGAAGTTGTGAAAACCGGTCTCATTGACCTATCGCTTGCATGTTAGATTGCAAAATTGTATGGTTTTTTCTGGCTTTGGGGTTGTGCAGCAAGTTGTATCGGGCAGAATTCAACTCCAAAATGCGGCTCGCATGCGTAGCACACAACTTGATTCATTGTTCCGGTTCTCATCACCTCCTGGTTCTTATACCATACGGAAAGAAGCAAACAGACCAGCCGGGGACAACAGCAAAACGTTCACAAAGAGGAGGCCCGTATGAAAAAGATCAGTATTTTGCTGGTCCCGTTACTTCTGCTTTGTGCTCCTTACCTTTTTGCCGACGGGGGGCTTATTTCCTTAAAACAAGGCGTCCGGATGTTCAAGCCCAATCAGCGGGCTATGATCGCCTGGAACGGCTCGAAAGAGATTCTCCTGCTCTCCACTGACATGAGAGCTTCTGAAGCCACCCAGGTTCTTGAAGTTGTTCCCCTGCCCACAGAGCCAAAGGTGAAGAAAGGGGATGTGGAGACGTTCCGAAGAGCTACCGCCCTTATCAATCGTAAAATTCGAAGACCCACGGCCGGGAGGAGGGGCGGGAAAGCCGCACCGGCATCCGGCCGTCCTGCGGGAGAAGTGACTTTCCATAAAAAAATCGGGGCGCACGATATCTCCGTCGCCCATGTTCTGAGCACAGATGGATTCATCGCCTGGGTGGAGAAATATCTCGGGTCTCTTCAGGTGCAGAATCCCGCCATTCCGCTGGCCACGAAAAAGATTATCGATGAATACCTGGCAGGGAAGTTCACCTGGTTTGTCTTCGATGTGATCTCCCTGGACGAGGTGCTTAGCACCGGCGAGGCCGTTGAATATCAGTTCAAGACGAAGTTTCTCTACTATCCCATGAAGATCACCCAAACAGTCGAGGGAGCGACTACTGTTGATTTGCTGGTCTTGTCTCCAAAGCTTCTCGATAAGTTCCCCGGCATCCCCATCTCCCAGGTGCAGCTCCGGCACGAGCCGGTCTCCATCACCTCCGAGGAATTACGCGGGCTAAATCCGGATATGGATGCCCTCCTGGGGCATCGCGAGGACATGAAGTTGCGTATCTGGCGCCTTCAGGGGGAAATATCGTCATTTCAGCAAGACCTGATCGCCCAATGATGAACCCCCTTTCCAGGGCATTTCAGGGTCGACTTTTCACTCGAGTGCTTGATTAGGATATCGAATGATCCTTTGACCCTTCTGTGTGTTGGGAGAACTTTTCCGGGTCAAAAACATCGGCCGGTATTGACTGCTAACTGGAGGGAATCAACAATGATCGAGAAATCAACACATGGCGAACGGCTAAGGTTGCTTGCAGACGAAAAGAATAGAGCTGCCGGAAATTACCGCATCTTCCGGCGATGGCGTCCGCTGAAACTCATCATTGTTGCAGCGGTCGTACTCATCGTTCTCCCGGTGGTCATCTCCGGCTTGATACAGAAGGAGCTGTGGATGCGGCAACTGAGCTACACCAGCGTCTTCTGGACACTCCTGTCCCTGCGGTGGGAGCTGTTTTGCGCGGCTTTCGTGGTCGCGCTTCTGTACCTCTGGATCAATCTTCGCCTTGCGGCTAGAAACGGCGCCACTTTCCGCGCGGGTAGTTTGACAACCGAGTCTGCCGTTGCTGCGAAAATCGGCATCCAGATCTCTCCCGCGGATTTGAAACTGGCCATGGGCGCGCTCGCCGCTGTCGCCGCCCTAATCTTTGCGGTCATCTTCTATTCACAATGGGATACGTATCTCCGCTTTCGTTATGGCGGATCCTTTGGGTTGTCCGATCCTCTCTTCGGAGTCGATGTCGGGTTTTATTTGTTCCGTCTCCCGTTCTATGAGCTTTTGCAGAGCAGCCTGACCGCATTGGCGCTGATTACGCTCCTGGCCGTCCTGATCTTTTACTCGCTGTACGGGTTACTGCAGTTCGGCCGCAACGGACGGATGGAGGGGCAGGGCCCAAAGGCCGTTCCACACCTGTCCATCCTGTTCTTCGTACTGGTCGCCGGTTGGGGATGGGGGTTTTACCTGGCTCACTATGAACTCCTTTACTCGACTCAGGGAGTAGTTTACGGAGCCGGCTATACGGCGGATCATGTGACCCGGATCGCCTACTGGGTCATGGCCGGCGCCTCGGTGGCGCTATGCGCGCTGCTTGTGCTCAATCTCTTCCGGCCGCGATTCAGAGCGATAGTTATCGGATCCGGAATTTACGTGGCCTTGTACTTCATCGCGGTTTTGTTTGTGCCGGTTCTCTTTCAGAGGTTCACGGTACAGCCGAACGAGTTGGCCCTGGAAACCCCGTATCTCAAGAACAACATAGAATTCACCCGAAAGGCCTACAACCTCGACACGATCCAGGAAACATTTTACCCGGCGCTGTCGGACCTGACATCCGAGGTGATTGCGAGAAATCAAGACACGATTCAGAATATCCGTCTCTGGGACTGGCGTCCGTTGCTTCAGATGTACCAACAAGCCCAGGAGATACGGCTCTACTATCAATTTTACCAGGTTGATGTGGACCGCTACCACCTGCCGGATGGTTATCATCAGGTTATGCTTTCGGCCCGCGAGCTCTCCGCGGAACTCCCCGCTGAAGCCCGAACCTGGGTTAACCAGAAGTTGCAGTTCACCCATGGTTATGGTTTGGTCATGAGCTTCGTCTCGAAGACTATCGGAGAAGGCTTTCCGCAATACCTTCTCGAGAACATCCCACCCGAATCCACCTATGGTCTAACCATAAACCAGCCTTCCATCTACTACGGCGTGGCGATGCCGGGATATCGGATCGTCGCGACCGGCATCAAAGAGTTCGACTATCCCAAGGGGAATCAGAATGTCTATACGAGTTACAGCGGAACGGGAGGCATCCCGCTGGACAGCTTGTGGAAGCGGCTGTTATTTGCCTGGACTCAATCCGACATCAATATTCTGTTCACCTCATATCTCCGGCCGGAAAGCAGGATTCAGATCTGGAGGCGCGTTCAGGAGCGCGTGGAGCAGATCGCTCCGTTCCTGCGCCTCGACAGGAATCCCTACGCCGTGCTGAGCGAGGGCAAACTGTACTGGATCCAGGACGCCTACACCGTCTCGGATCATTTTCCTTACTCCAATCTCCTCGCGGGGACCTCTGGGGAAGGGCTGAACTACATTCGAAACTCCGTAAAGGTCTTTGTGGACATGTACGACGGAACCGTCGAGTTCTATGTCATGGATCCGAACGACCCCGTTCTGGCAGTCTACCGGCGTGCGTTTCCCGGCCTCTTCAAGGAGCTGAATCAGCTCTCGGCGGATCTGAAAACGCATCTGCGGTATCCGGAGGACCTCTTTTCCATCCAGGCCGACCTGTACAGAACATTCCACATGACGGATCCGCAGGTCTTCTATAACCGGGAGGACCTCTGGGTGCTCCCCCAGGAGAAGTACGAGGGCAAGGTGCTGGCTATGCAGCCCTATTACATCCTGATGAAGCTCCCCGGAAGCGACAAACTTGAATACCTCCTCATGACTCCATTCACGCCTCAGAGGCGAGACAACATGATCTCCTGGATGGCCGCCAGGTGCGATTTCCCCGAATACGGGAAGATGCTCTTTTACCAACTTCCCAAGGAGAAGCTGATCTACGGCCCGATGCAAATTGAGGCTATGATCGATCAGAACACTACGATTTCCCAGCAATTGAGCCTCTGGGACCAAAAAGGGTCGAAAGTCATTCGCGGAAACCTGATCGCCGTACCGATCGAGAACTCCTTTCTATATGTGGTGCCGGTGTACCTCACGGCGGAAGGCACAGACTTCCCCCAACTCAAGCGCGTAATCTTGGTTTCGGGGAACAAAGTGGCCATGGAGCCTACACTCGATGAAGCAATCCAATCCGTCTTCGGGACACAGCAACCCCAGAATCCTGCGCAGGCGCTGGGCCGGCAACCGGAATTGGACCAGGCGAGGGCGCAGTTCGATGAGGCCCAGAAGGCAATGCAACAGGGGGACTGGGAGAAATTTGGCAAGGCGATGGACGCGCTCAAGCGCTTGCTGGCCGGGCCGGCACAATAGGGTTCAACAATGAGGAATATTACGGCAGGAGATCTAAGCCGGGATTATGCATGATTTAGCGTGAAATTTATGCTGTAAATTAACCAGACAGAGGCGGAACGGCATGTTAGCGGTTGTTGAAACGCAAAAAGAAACGATCCGCCCTGATTTCGACAACACCGAGGGCCTGATAACTACTGGTGAACCACGAGATCTTCCTTGGACGTGGACTCCAGGATAGACTTGGCCTTGGCAACGTCGCCAGATGAGCCGTGGGCAATGACCAGAAACTTATCTGACTTCAGGGCGGTCTCGTACTTGACGATGGTGTCCTTGGGGATTCCTAGGATATACAGTCCGACGCCCAGAGCGGTCAGCCCTCCGGTCACAACGGCGCCTTCCAGGGCACCCCCGATCGCCATGGCCAAGGGACCCAGCACCACCAGTGGGCCCAACCCGGGAATCACGAAAAAGGCCGAGCCGACCAGAATCCCCCACAAGCCTCCCCAGAAGGCCCCAAGCTTCCCCCAGAACTTCATCCGGTCCCCTGCGTTGTAGAACCCTACGATATTCTCCTCGGTGTGGTAATCCTTCCCCACCACGGAGAGCTTCTTCATGTCAAAGCCCGATTTCTGGAGCTCTTTGACAGCGGCTTCGGCCTCGGTGTGGGTATTGTAGATTCCAATGACTGATTGCTGGTTGCTCATTTCATTCTTCCTTTTGTGTTTTTTCATACAGTTATTTTACTTGAGTACCGCTGCATTCCATGAGGCTCTGAAAAAACAATCCTTAGATTGCCGAACTGGCTCAACAAATCGCTCACGTCCTTCCCATTTCTCCTTTGAGAGTATTGACCGGACGAATCTGAAACTAATGATGGAATTCCAAGCCGCAACCATCTTCGGGCAAATTGCTGAACGCGGGACAGTGCGCCTCCTGGGATGAGGTGAAAGCGATGTATGACCCTTCCAAGGAGCACTTCAGACGGCTGTCCTGAACCTCGACTTCACAAGAACGCAATCAACCTTTCCGCGTCCATCACATTTGTGAACCTTCATGGGCCTCCCATCCGGATCGAACGCATCCGATCCATTATATCGTATTCTGCCAATGATCTCACATTGGTCAGCGCCAATGTGAATTCTCACTTTCTTTGCAGACTCACCGGACCAGACATCTTCCGGTCGGTCAAAATGATGCATATATGAATACAAAAGATAATTTGATTCACCACTGTACTTCCACGCTAACTCTGATCGAAACTCAGATTGGCAGCGGAAACGACATCATTCAGCAAAACGAGGTCAAGCCATGATTATGAGAGACATACCGGGAAAGGCGAAGTGTCCAAGAATGTGGAAGCGAGAATGTCCGATGCAAGCTATCCTGTACCAACATTGTCGCATGGGTTGGGAAGTCACTCGGAGTCCAGACGGTTAAGATCTTTGAAAAAAGATGCTCGGAGTGCGGTAATGAGTTTCAGGTATTTCGGAAGTAACTCGCAGATCCCGGTCTAATCCCTCGTCGCTGTGTTCCCTCGATGCTGCCCTTATTGCAAAGCGTACCCATTGAAGTCATGAAGGTTGGCCGTCGGACCGTGATTCTGAATCATATCTATCTCGGGCACTCTGGACTCAACCTTTTCTAGCTTGGACGATTAATTCGTATCGAAGAACACTTGATGACATCTGAGAGCTATGGATAATTGGTCATGAGGGTGCCTTGTTTACAATCTGCTTCACATGATCCATGATGCGGCATTTTGGGGTTAGAACGTCAGACCATCCATAGACTCTATCATCAGGCAGCTTGTAAAGGTTGGCAGAAGAGTGGTCTACCATACCTCGCGGAGCGTGGGGTACTACCATGTTGCATCAGCTTTTCCTCTAGCCTGTTACTATTGCACAATTTTCGCCTGAGCCCCACCCAACGCTATGGGGCGGGGGAATGAGTTAATCACTCCGGGGAAGCAGGTGTGTCCTAAAATTGCAAAAACCAGTCTCATTAACATATCACTTGAATGTTCGATTGGGAAATCGTATGGTTTTACGGGCTTCGGGGTCGTGCCAAAAGTTTTTCAGGGCATAATCCAGCCCCAAAATGAGGTTCGCATATATGGCGTACAACTTGATGCAATATTCCGGTAAATATGAGGACGTCCGGAAACCGCCCAAAATCGTCTGATAAGTATTTTCGCTTGTCTTTTCATTGGGATACCAGGATAATTCAAGGGGCATTCCGCGTGTTCCAAACGGTTTTTAGAGTGAGATATGGCTCAAAATGCGATTCAGCGTCGGTTGATGATTATAACATTATTCATTAGATTTGGTGGATGTGCATAAATCGGCAGTGATTTAGCCGCAGTTTCCCGTCGCGCTAACTCGAATTGAACAGCTTATTGTGAGGAGAATATGCATTCAGGTCCAATTCATGAAAGAACCATAACAGTTAAAACTTTCGAACAAGACGATGAGACATTGGTTGTTGAACCTGGGTTTTTGCAAAATAGGCATCCTTAGCGCAAATTCTTATAGTCGAACCTAGATTTCATGCGGGTTCACGCCCCTCCAATCTTGCCAAAAGTCCAAAAACAGTAGGCACACGATTATCATA
>JBEKTT010000023.1:0-66029 GCA_049515795.1 Syntrophobacteraceae bacterium | reverse complement strand
AGGCCAGCAAGAGCACTTCACGAAGTGAAGTGTCTCGAAGCTCGCGGAGCGTGATTCTGACATCGGATACGCTTCACTTTCCAATGCGCTTAACGCTTGGCTTGCCTCCAACCGCACCAGCCTTAATCGCTGTTCTCTCCGGATGGCTCCGCCTTGTTATCTAACGCCAAGCGTTAATGGTATGAATCGGGCTCTAAGTGCTATATAGCAAAGCATAATACCCAGCCTATGCAATCGGAACTGATATTTTTTTTACCGGCTTTACGTTATTTTGTACTGAGTATATTTAAGTCTATCATACGAGGAGTTTCCGGCCAATGAAGTCAAACGAAATCGAAGCTCTTCTCGCTAAAACCGCTCAGGCGGCGCGGATCGGAAAATACGAGCTATACAAGACGACGCACAGGTTCGACGGCACTTGGCAAAATCCTGAATGGCTGGGATGAGCGTGCGTCAGGGAAAAAGAAAAGCCCAAAACGTGCACAGCGGGAAAAAGGAGGAATGAGGTCATGAAAGTCGGATTTATAGGACTTGGGAACATGGGATTCGGAATGGCGGCGAACCTGATCAAGGCCGGCCATGAAGTCACGGTTTACAATCGAACGGCCTCCAAAATGAAAGCGCTCGTGGACCAAGGTGCGCACCCGGCCGCCAAGGTGACAGACGCCTGCCGGGGCGAGGCCGTCATTACGATGCTGGCGGACGACGGCGCCGTTGAAAGCATAGCGTTCGGCGATGAAGGCGTGACAGGCGGCCTGGGCAAGGGTGCAATCCACATTTCCATGAGCACGATCAGTGTCGCGTTATCGGAAAGGCTTGCCGCTGCGCACGCAGTAGCCGGCCAGCGTTTCGTCGCAGCACCCGTCTTCGGGCGACCGGAAGCGGCGGCTGCAGCCAAGCTGTTCATAGTTGCCGCCGGCGCGCCGGATGCGGTTGAGGCCTGCCTGCCTCTTTTCGAGGCACTGGGGCAAAAGACTTTTAACTTTGGCAATAATCCCCAAGACGCGAACCTGGTCAAGCTCAGCGGTAATTTCCTGATCGCCTCGACAATCGAGGCGCTGGGCGAGGCCATGGCGCTCGTCGGCAAGGCCGGCATCAATCGAGGCCAGTATATCGATCTTCTGACCTCGACACTTTTCTCCGCACCGATTTATAAAATCTATGGCCCCCTGATTGCCGAGCAACGGTTCGAGCCGGCCGGGTTCGCAGCACCATTGGGACATAAAGATATACGCCTGACCCTTGCCGCTGCGGAAACCCTTCGCGTGCCCATGCCGCTGGCAAGCCTTTTGCGCGACCGGTTCCTGACCCTGTTTGCTCACGGCGGCGAGAGGCTTGACTGGTCGGCTATCGCACGGCTTGCCGCTGAGGACTCCGGCCAGTAAACGCAGGGTCCGGGCTAGGAATGCAGTTGCGCATATGATGAAAATTTCACCTCGCAATTCTGTGATTGGGTTAACAAACATTAAGGATTATACTTCTCGTACGGTCGAAACCAGGACACGATAAACTAGAAAGGTGGCGAGAATGACAAAACTGCAAGAATTGGAGACGGCCATTGGCAACTTACCTGAAGAGGAGTATCGCCAGTTCCGCAGTTGGTTCCTCGAAAAAGACTGGGAAAGGTGGGATAGACAAATCGCGGAAGATTCAGGAACCGGCAAGCTTGACTTCCTTATAAAGGAAGCCCTTGATGCTAAAAAGGATAATAGACTGAGGGACCTGTAATGCATCGAGCAGCAGAGCGCTTCTGGCGGTGCTATGGGGATTTACCCTACTAAGTCCGGGAAATCGCAGACAAGAGCTTCAAACTCCTAAAGAAGAACCCCAGGCATCCCTCTCCCTGCAGTTTAAGAAAGTCGGCGAGATGTGGTCAGCAAGAGTCGGTCAAGCTCATAGAGCATTGGCTGTCGAAGATGGCACTGGCTTCATATGGGTATGGGTCGGTTCCCATGACGACTATGAAAAAATGATCAAAGGGCGCTAAATTCGAAATACCGTTCGGTCTATGCAGCCCGACACCAGCCCGGGCGCATGCGGCCGGTTTGAGCCTTGACGGATTACGGTAAAACCCAGGGCGTTCATAGGCAGCAAATCGGCCAATACCTTTCGTAAGCGCTTTCTTCCCTGACGCTGCCTCTCGTTGTGGGACAATGGATTGAAAATCCTTTATCCGGGCTTTTTCACCGGAAAGAGACAGGTTTTGTGGAATAGATCGAGGTGAGATTGGGGCTGGAATGCTATGAAGCCGAAAGATCAGGGGTCATGGCAAGAGTTGACAAATAATCTCCCGATGCTTCATCCATCTGTGAAATCTTCCACCTTCTCCGCTCTGCTGTCTTTTCCACTGCTGTTTGGAATCAGGGGCAAAGTTCTGTATGTGGCCGCAGCCCTGATTTTTATTTCAGCCGGCTTCAGAGGGGCATGGGGCGCCGAGGTCTGCCATCACGATCTGAAAGTCGAAGTGCAGCCGGAAGCACACAGGCTGCTAGTTCAGGACCATATCCGGGTCGCAGAGTGTAAGGGCGGGGAGATCAGTTTTCTGTTATCAGATAAGGCCAACATCAAATCTGTGTTGGTCAATGGAAAGCCCTCGCAGTATTCCTTCAGTTCAGGCAAGCTGACCCTTTCCGGCGTCTCCGCCGCCAAGGGGCCCTTTGGCGTTTCGATTTCATTTGATGCCGTATTTAACGACCCGGTAGATCGCGAACCCGCCACATTTGACAATCCCGGATTCGGGGTGGCGGGGTCGATCAGCGACAGGGGAACTTTTCTGCTTGCGGATGCAGGCTGGTACCCAATCTTTGCGGGGTGCAGCACCGGTGGGACCGGCTGCCAAATTGCCCAGCCCGCCCACCCTCCCCAAAATCGCCGCGGGGGAAAAGCACCGGTGGGACCGGTTTCCGGGTTGCCCAGCCCGCCCGCCCGCCCCGAAATCACCGCGGGCGAAATACCGGAGGACTTTAACCTTGAGGTTACTGCTCCCCGGGGCATCTACGCGGTTACCGCCGGCGAGTTGATCGGACATGAGGACCGGGATGCAATCAGCATATCGAGCTGGAAAACAGGCCCAATCGGGCAGGGCCTGTCGCTTTCAGCGGGCAGGTATATCGTTCGCGGCATGTCGCCTCGGACGGGAGTGGCGCCTTCTGCGCGCGGCGATTTTGCAAGCGCGCAAATCGGCAGTGGCGGCTCGCCACCGCGCAGCGATTCTGTAAGCGCGCAAATCGGCAGTGGCGGCACGCCACCGCGCGGCGATTCTGGGGAGGATGGGCTGGCCGGGCAACCTGGGAGCCGGTCCCACCGGTCAAAAAAGGAGGGCAGGGTCCCTGTTTATACATACTTCACTTCGGAAAACGATGCGCTTTCGGACACCTACCTTAATGCCGCCGCCTCGCACATCGAATTTTATGAACGTTTGCACGGGCCGTACCCTTTCCCCAAGTTCGCCATAGTCGAGAATTTCTTCCCGACCGGATATGGGTTTCCTTCTTATACGCTTCTGGGGGCCTCGGTTCTCAGGCTTCCATTTATTCCGGAAACCAGCCTCCGGCACGAAATTGCCCATTCCTGGTGGGGCAACGGCGTACTGGTTGATTACGCCTCGGGGAACTGGTGCGAGGGTTTGACCACCTATGTCGCCGATTACCTCTCGCAGGAGATGTCCTCCGCCGCAGACGCCCGGCTTTACCGGCAGCAAATTCTCCAGGAATATGAGACGTTTGCCGCATCGGGGGCGGATTTTCCGCTCCGGCTTTTCGAGAGCCGCTCAAGCCCTGCCACCAAGGCCGTCGGCTACGGGAAAGCAGCATTCGTTTTTCACATGATCCGGCAAAAGCTCGGAGACGACGCTTTCTGGAACAGCCTGCGGCAGATATACAAAGACCGGCTGTTTGTCAGGACTTCATGGGAGGATTTCCGGGATGTCTTCGTTAGGACCGGAGGCTGGGACCCCGGAGAAGCCAAAGAGTTTTTCGATCAATGGGTCGCGCGAAGCGGCGCACCTGTTCTGAAGCTTCAAGATGTGCAGCTTAAATCGGATGCTTCCGGCTGGCAGGCAACGGGATCTCTTGAGCAGGACCTTCCATGGTATGATTTGGATATAACGGTCGCGCTGAAGATCTCCCCGACTCAAAGATTCGATACAAGGATCGGAATCAAAGGCGGCTCGACTTCTTTTGCCATCGGGTCGCCGCGGACAGGATCGGCACTCAAACCTTCGGAGGCGCCTACTGCGCGCGGCGATTTTGCAAGCGCGCAAACCGGCAGTGGCGGCACGCCACCGCGCGGCGATTCTGCAAGCGTGCAATCCGGCAGTGGTGGCACGCCACCGCGCGGCGATTTTGCAAGCGTGCAATCCGGCAGTGGCGGCTCGCCACCGCCCCAAAAGCTGATCGCAGACCCGGATGTAAACATCTTCCGGCTTCTTGACCCCGAGGAGGTCCCGTGCACTGTAAACAGCGTCAAGGGGTCAAAAAGTCTGACGGCTGTGCTGCGCGACGGCAGTCCCCGGGAGGCCGTAAAAGCCTTTAAACTTTTGCTTGAGGGTCTGGGCCATGCAGACGCCCCCATAACGAGCGAAAAAGAGGCGGAGATGAAAATGAGTAAAGAGATTGACTTCCTGTTTTTTGGCCTCCCTCGGTCTGAGAAGCTTAAATCTTTTTTCTCATCTTCTCCTGAAGATGTGACACTTTCTTCGGAAAAATTTTCGGTGAAAGGTTTTTCAAGCGCTGACTGCCTATTTCTGGTTTTCAATGGGTCGAATCGGGGGGCCGGAATCACGGCACTTTATCTTCCCGTTTCAGGGACATCCGCCGACTCGGTCCTGACATCGGCCCGCAAGATCACTCATTATGGGAAGTACAGCTACCTGGCGTTCTCGCACGGGGTGATCCAGCAAAAAGGGGTGTGGGAAGCTTTGCGCTCACCTCTTCAATTTGATTTTATTCGAAAATAAGCTTTTCAGGCCTCTTTTTGCCTCCCGCCCGCAAAACTGACTCTATACTTTTCCGGTCAATCTTGTTATCTATCCGTGTCAATTTGTTGGTTCCCTCAGTAAGTGAATGGAATTTGCTTGCTAAGAGGTGGATTATTCTGGTAATATCACCACTTCGGATAACCAGGTATAAATCAAAACGGATGCGAAACCTTAAAGTGAAACTAATTCCGGTCCGGACCGGTATCCGGACAGGCCACGGTAAAACCAGTTGAATACAGTTTCCCGCCAGGGTTTCCACAGGTCATATGCCTGACCGAAGCAACTTACGATTGTGCTCGCTCGGAACGGGGGAGCATATTTTCTAAGGAGAAAAGAGCGTAATGTGCCGTTTGATCTCATTGACGAGTGACGAGCCTCAGTCACCCATTTTGGCAATGCGCGCCCTCGATGTGATGCGGGAGGGTCATGACGGCTCGGGGGTCGGCCTTTTTATGAGCGATCTGAGCGGGCCGTTCGAAGAACTGAAAGGATTGCCGATCCTGTCCGGTATATTCACCGGTGAAGGTGTCAAGCGGCTCGATCAGTTCATGATGAACCTTGGGTTCATGACCAAGCACAAGGTTTCCATGCGAGCTCTGAAGAAAACACCGCCTCCAGGCACTCCGAGGCGCGACGCTTATGTGATCCGCGCCTACGAGTATCCGCAATCCTGGGAAGGCCTCGAGCAGGAAGAAATTCAACAACGCCTTATGCTTACGCGCCTCCAGTTGAGGCTAATGGGCGAGGTGCAGGAGGACATGATCATCTACAGCTTCTGGCCGGACGTGATCATGGTAAAAGAAATCGGCGATCCGCTTCAGGTAGCCGAATACCTCCAACTGGACAACGAAGAACTCAGGGCCAGGGTCATTCTTGCCCAGGGCAGGCAGAATACCAACTATGCGATAAACCTCTACGCCTGCCATCCATTTTTCATCCAGGGCATAGCTTCGATGACCAATGGGGAGAACACGGCGTTCGTGCCGATCCGTGAATACCTGATGTCTCGCGGCTTCCCCGGCTATGTGGGATATCAGTCTGACTCCGAGGTTTTCACTCACATCGCGCACTATACGCTTAACAGCCTCGGATTGGGGATCGAGGCGTACAAACATGTAATCACTCCGCTCCAGGATGAAGACATCGAACCTCACCCGGACGGAGGTTTCCTCAAGCAATTGAAGCGCTCGTGCCGCAGGCTCATTATCGACGGTCCGAACTGCGTTATGGGACGGCTGCCCGATAACACCCTTTTCCTTGTCCAGGACCGGAAGAAACTCCGGCCCGCCGTTGCGGGGGGCAGGAAGGGCATGTACGCGTTCTCATCGGAAATGTGCGGCCTTGACGCCGCGATTCCCGACCGGGACAAAAGCAAAGATTTTCAGCCGATGCATCTTGATACGGTCATTATTCCTTCTGACCGCTCGGAGGTCCGGGTATGCTCTCAAATGGAACCCTTATCCCTTCTTCACTAAGCGTGAAGGACCTGCTCTGGCAGGTTCAATGGGACAAAGAAAAATGCACTCTGTGCGGCCGGTGCACGGCTGTATGCCCGATTCAGGCAATAGAGCTTGGAGCGCACAGGAAGAGGACAATTCAGATTCCTTCGCTGGCCGAGATCGGCCCATCCACCACTTCGTCCAATGTCTACCAGGTCTATCACGGGATTCGGCAAAAAACCGATCCCGCATACGCCTGCATCGGATGCGCGATGTGCAACCTGGTTTGTCCCAACGGCGCAATAATTCCGCTCAGGTCGGACGAAATCGACAAGCAACGCTACCACATCAACCGGGGTGGACATGCACGAAGCCGAGGCGGCAGGAGAAATGTGCCGGATTTTCTCAATCTCGGGACGCTCGACCGGATAAAGTTCGTCCGAATCTCGATGCTCACGGACCCGGCGCTCGATGCGGGCCGTCATGAATTCGAGCTGCGGACCCTGCTTGGCCGTGTTCTTCCTCCGGAGGAAAACCTGAAGCTCTACCGCGAGAACGGCTGGATACCCCCCGTGCGGGAGATATATCCTCTTATTATCGGCAGCATGTCATTCGGCGCACTTTCCCCGAACATGTGGGAAGGGCTTCAGATGGGAGTGGCGTACCTCAATGAAGAGCTTGGAATGCCCGTGCGGATGTGCACGGGCGAGGGCGGTTGCCCGCCGAGGCTCTTGCGGTCCCGATTTCTCAAATATACGATTTTGCAGATTGCGAGCGGGTACTTCGGCTGGGACGAAATAATCCATGCCCTGCCCGAGATGAAAGAAGACCCCTGCGCGATCGAGATCAAGTACGGACAAGGGGCCAAGCCGGGCGACGGCGGCTTGTTGATGTGGTACAAGGTAAACAAGCTGATTGCGGCGATCCGCGGAGTACCGTCCGGGATCAGCCTGCCCAGCCCGCCGACGCATCAGACTAAGTATTCGATCGAAGAATCCGTCGCCAAGATGATCCAGTCCATGTACATGGCATGGGGGTTCAGGGTCCCGGTCTATCCGAAGATTTCGGGAACTTCGACCGCCCTGTCCGTTCTGAATAACCTCACCCGAAACGCCTACGCCGGCGGCCTTGCAATTGATGGCGAAGACGGCGGCACAGGCGCGGCCTATACGGTATCCATGGACCATATGGGGCATCCGATAGCGAGCAATATACGAGACTGCTACCTCAATCTTGTCAAGCTCGGCCGGCAGAACGAAGTTCCGCTTTTTGCAGGAGGCGGAGTCGGCAAGAACGGAAAGCTGGCGGCGAACGCCGCCGCGCTCATAATGCTTGGCGCAAGCGGCGTCCAGGTCGGAAAGTACATGATGCAGGCAGCGGCCGGGTGCGTAGGCTCCGAGTCGGACCGGTGCAATATCTGCAACATAGGATTGTGCCCGAAAGGGATCACCTCGCAGGACCCGCGCCTTTACAGGCGGCTCGATCCCGAGAAGGTGGCCGAGCGGGTCGTTGACATATATCTCTCATTCGATACCGAGCTTAGGAAGATCGTCGCTCCTCTCGGACGTTCGACCTCTCTTCCGATCGGCATGTCGGACGCTCTGGCCATAAGCGATCAGGATGCGGCCGAGCGCCTTCAGATAAAATACGTTGTCTAGCGCAGCGATATGGGGTTGGACGTGGCCTCAGACGGGCCGCGGCCCTTGTGGAGTTTGAGCATGGAACAGCAAGAGGTGATTCGGTTTTCCGGATTTGAAAATGGCCATCGCATTGAATCGCGCATTCTCGAAGAAAGGATGCAGCAGGCCGTAGAGAACGGCTATCGCACCTTCGAGGTTGAGGCTTTCGGCCAACATGGCATCGGAGGCAGGCTCTGGAAGGCCGGAAACGACAGGCTTCATGTCAGAATATCCGGTGCGCCCGGCCAGCGCGTTGGCTCTATGGGCTTTCCCAATACGCTGATCGAGGTCCTTGGCCCGTCTTCGGACGATGTGGGCTGGCTAAACGGCGGCGCGGAGATCATCGTCCACGGACATGCCACAAACGGCGTTGCGAACGCAATGGCCCAGGGCAAAGTCTATATCGCCGGAAACATCGGTGCGCGCGGCATGACCATGACCAAGCGCAACCCGCGCTTTGCGCCCCCTGAGCTGTGGGTGCTGGGCTCGGCGGGCGACTATTTCGCCGAATTCATGGCGGGCGGCATCGCGGTAATCTGCGGCTATGGGCCTCAGGACCCGGAAAATGTCCTGGGCTTTCGTCCGTGCGTCGGAATGGTAGGCGGAAGAATCTATTTTCGCGGCCCCCATAAAGGTTACAGCAAGCCGGACGCCAAGCTGATCCCAATCGAGGACGGCGACTGGCAATGGCTCGCCGAAAACATTAAAACGTACCTGACTGCCATTGGAAAAACCGATCTTTACACCCAAATTGCCAATCGGGAGGAATGGCAGCTCCTGGAGGCTCGAGGCCCGCTTGAAAAATACGCGAAACCCAGGCGCTCGATGCAGGCTTTTCACGAAGGGGTTTGGGACCCCGAACTGGGCCGCGGAGGCCTTATCGGAGACCTCGTAGATTTCGAAAGAACTCAGATTCCACTCATTACCACCGGCTTTCTCAGGCGCTATGTCCCGGTCTGGGAAAACAGGAAGTTTGCTGCGCCGTGTGAGGTGAGCTGCCCTACCGGGATGCCGGTCCACGAGCGGTGGCGGCTCATCCGTGAGGGGAGAGCGGATGAGGCCGTTGACCTGGCGCTGGCCTACACGCCGTTTCCCGCCTCTGTGTGCGGCTACCTGTGCCCGAACCTGTGCATGCAAGGCTGTACGAGGCAGACGGCGCGAATGATCCCGGTGGACGTCACCCAGTTGGGGAAGGCGAGCCTGAGGGCAAAACTTCCCGAACTCCCGCCCCTGACCGGAAAAAGAATCGCTGTAATCGGCGGCGGTCCTTCGGGTATCTCTGTTGCTTGGCAATTGCGCAGGCAGGGACATGAGGCGATTATTTACGACATGAGGCCGGAACTGGGCGGGAAAATCTCCGCCATGATCCCGAGGTCTCGCATTCCGGATGAGATAGTTGAAGCCGAACTGGCCCGCGTGAGGGAAGCGCTTCCTTACGTGAACCTGCGCCAGCGGCTCGAAAAGTCCGATATAGAAGAACTCAGGGAGGGATTCGATTTCATCGTGATCGCTTCCGGAGCGCAAAGGCCGAGATTTTTGCCCATCCCCGGCAAGGAAAAGATGGTCCCGGCCCTGGAGTTCCTCCGCATGTGCAAGGCGGGCGAGGCGAAGGTGGGAAAGCGCGTGCTGGTCATCGGGGCCGGAAACGTCGGCTGCGACGCGGCGGCGGAAGCGCACAGGTTAGGGGCCGAAGAACTCACCCTGATAGACATTCAGGAACCGCTCTCATTCGGGAAAGAACGCAAGGAGGCGGAAGCCGCCGGGGCGAAGTTCAGGTGGCCCTGTTTCAGCAAAGCTGTGACTGAGGAAGGGCTGGAGCTCACAACGGGGGAAGTCATCCCCGCCGACACGATAATCATCTCGGTGGGCGACGTGCCCGAACTGGATTTTCTGCCGGAAAGCGTCGAGACAGAGCGGGGATTCATAAAGGTAAACGAGCATTATCAGACCAGCGACCCGAAGATTTTCGCGATAGGCGATACGGTAAGACTTGGGCTTCTAACGGATGCAATCGGCGCCGGCAGAAAGGCCGCTGGGAAAATAGGCGACATCCTTTCCGGCAAAGAGGTGCAGGTTTGCCCCTCACGCTCGATGATCGACTATACCCGCGTAAAGCTCGAGTATTTCGATCCTCGCCTTTCAGTCTTTGACGGAATCGAGTCGTGCGCCTCCCAGTGTTCCTCGTGCGGTACCTGCCGCGACTGCGGAATATGCGAAACGATCTGCCCGGAGTCGGCCATTTCGCGGCAAAGTCCCGCAAACGGCGTTGAATATGAAATGGTCGTAGACCCGGAAAAGTGCATCGGCTGCGGATTCTGCGCAGGAGCATGCCCTTGCGGCGTGTGGGACTTGGTGGAGAACGAGTCTATAGAATAGGGTGGTGGGACCCGCCCCGCGGAGCGTCGAGATCGACCCTTCGGCGGTGGCCGCAGAGGCATTGGCGGGCTCGATCACCGATCTCGACAGCCCGCCCACCCACCCGCGAGGCGGTACAGCTTCCGCCTAAAGGCGGTAAGGGGAATGACCAGATTATGTACGCCTCCGCGCTAAAATCCCCCCTGCCCCCCTTTAGGAAAGGGGGGATCTCGATTTCCTTGCCAGGACGAAAACGTTCCGGCTAAAGCCGGTAAGAGGATCTTCCGCCTAAAGGCTGTAAGAGGATCTTCCGCCTAAAGGCGGTAAGAGGAATGACCAGATTAAGACCAGATTAAGACCAGATTATGCCTCCTTTCCGAATCGAAAACTGCAAGTGTCTCATCCGGTATTTCCGGATGGACATTAGATAGTTGCGAAAACCGGCTGATTGCGAAAATTGAGATTCATTTCCGCCCACCGGCGTCGCCGGTGGGCGGTTTTGTCTCGAACAGCGGAGCCATGAATCGTCTTGCGGCGGAAGGCCGACTTTCCGCAGAGTGGATTTTGCCTTCAGATAGCTGCAGATTCGGATTTTTCAGAGTGTACGGCTTTGGAGGGCCAAATTTATCTCACCCGTTGCGCCTTCAACCTCTCAATCCATCCTGTTACTATTGCAGGGAGCCTCTCCACCACCTCGCGGCCAAATAACACCTCATCGACATACCCCATGTGGAGCATGTCGATGATCCGGCACAGATACGAGCGTCCACAATCCCACCAGGTGTAATGAGCGTCAACCATTAGGAGGTGTTCAACGTCTATGCGCTCATGCTCTGATAATTCCTCAAGCTCCATTCCGTCCAAAAGGGTCTCGTAAACTCCGTCAGCCACCCTGCTCCCGAAGGTGGTTGTGTAATAGTATTCTTTGATTTCCCATACCGCAATCGGGTTGACGCTGGACGGAAATGCTCCATCCACCCTTCTTGCTAAAGTGCGAAGCGGATATCCGTTTCTGGTCACCGTGGTGAGCGTCCTTGGGTCAAAGTCGCATGGATGGCCTGGGGCGGAGGCTTCTATGATCATGTTGATAATGCCCGTAAGATAAGCAGGAGATTTTTTCTTCCCTTTTTGCTTATTCATGGGAATAGGGCACTTGGGCTGAAGCTTTCTGCGGAGTTTGTCGAAGAGTCGTTTCGCCTGATCGGTGTTCATGAGCCTTGGTTCGACAAAGGTATTAAGCACATCGGCGCGATGGGAAAAATAATCGAAAAGATTTTTGCCGAAATCGGTCAGCTCGCCGCTCGTTGTGATATGATCAAATGAAAGACCGATTCTTTTAAAAGTGTTTTGAATTTCAGCCGGGGTGGGGACTTTGATGATTTTTTCCCCCCGTGCCGTATATCCTATCTCCTGGCTGATGGTGCGGATATTGGCCCAAAAATGTTTTGGCTGGTTCTGGAAGCGCGGGTCAGGCTTCAAGGGACTCCTCAAGACGGCGGACGAAAGTTTCCAGTGTGATGCCCAGAACCTTGCAGATTTCTCGAAGCTCCAGTATATCGAGGCGGCGCTCCCCCCTTTCGTACTTACTGACGAAAGGTTGTGGTTCGCCGATGAGCCGGGCAAGGTCGGATTGGCGCAGACCGGCCTCTTCCCGGATTTGCCGAAGGAGCTGCTGGAGCTTTTCCTGCGGGTCGGTGTGGATGCTCTTGTCCATATTGAAAGCATTCATAATGAGGCTTGATTCATATACCAAAATAGTATATACCCGGCTGTCACAAAGGATGGATCGGAGGTCTCTTGATTTTTCGTGAGGGAGTAATGAGGCAGGCTAATCTGTTTAAGGAACCGATAAGAAAGAACTTCATCAGGCCGTTCAGCTTTCAGCTCTTAAAGTGGGTCGGCAATAAACAGCGCTTCGCCCATGAGATAGTTGCCTATTTCCCTAATCGCTTCGGAACCTACTTCGAGCCGTTCCTGGGAAGCGCCGGAGTACTTGGGTCCCTGGCTCCCCAAAACGCGGTTGGTTCCGACTCTTTTCAGCCATTAATGAAAATTTGGCAGACACTGCAAAAAGAACCAGAGACCCTGAAACGCTGGTATGAGGAGAGGTGGGAACTTGTCAGAAAAGGGAACAAGCGTGAGGTTTACGAAAAGATAAAAGCTTCCTACAATGGCAAGCCCAATGCAGCCGATCTGCTTTTCATTTGCCGTTCCTGTTACGGAGGAGTGGTTCGGTTCCGACAAGCCGACGGTTACATATCAACTCCGGTGGGGATTCATGATCCCATTTCCCCCGAATCTTTCTCCTGGCGAGTGGACGAATGGCATTATCGGACCAAAGGGACGCAGTTTATCAGGATGGAATATGAAGAAGCGATGAGCATGGCCAGAGCTGGCGATATGGTTTACTGCGATCCTCCCTATAGCCATAGTCAGGCTATTCTTTACGGCGCCCAATCCTTCAGCTTGGAACGTTTATTTGAGATTATCGAAAAATGTAAGTCCCGAGGTGTGTTCGTAGCGCTGAGCATCGATGGCTCGAAGCGATCGGGTAACCACGTATGCAAACTGCCCGTACCGGAAGGACTCTTTGAAAGAGAGCTGTTCATAAGTATCGGGAGATCGATGTTGAAGCGCTTTCAGATGAACGGTTCGTCACTGGAGCACGAGGAGGTGGCAGACAGGCTTTTGTTGACCTATTAACCTGAATCGGCCATCTAGTTCCCGCATGAGAAGGAAACCGTCATCGGGTGATCTTTGCGCCCTTAAAATCAATGTGGATGGACTTGTCGAAAGGGTTATGAGATCAACCTTGTGAGGTCCACGAGAGATCCGTGTTCCTTTTTCGCTCCGGTTTCGCCAAAGGGCGGGAATGGACGGCTACCGTGCAGGCAATCACAGGCTGGGAGATCAATTCCTGTGCCGCCAGTAGAATGGACGCCTATGTTGATGCATTATTGCAAGAATGCGGATCTCTTCTCCGGCAACGGAGTATATAAGCGAGTAAGGGAATTTGCGCAGAGGCTTTCGTCGAACACGTCCCTTTACAATCGGTGCAATTTCCGGGTGAGATGCAACGAGATCTATTGCATGCCGTAGATCATCCAGAAAGACTTCTCCAAGGCCTGTGCTCTCACGATCCAGGAAGTCTGCAGCTTCGTTCACCTCCGCTTCTGCCTCTGTATGAAAGCGAACCAGATATGTCATCGAAGCCTTGACTTTGCTTCTTTGAGTACATCGTCTGCTCGCCTCAACGGGACTCTGCGGCTGTCAAATTCCTTATCTCGGCGCAGGGCCTCGTCAACCCATAGGCTCTCTATTTCAGCTTCCGACAAGTCCTCCAGGCTTTCCAGCAGAGCGTGGGCGAGCTTTGCTCGAGCCTCCGGCGTCAGTCTCAATGCTTCGGCTTTCAATTCTTCGGCGTTCATTAGAACCTCCATTTGATCTTCATATAATGCCCCATGGCTGTAGGCTATGTCCGGGAGATAATCATTTGCGGGAGAGCAGGCAATTCGCCGGCGGCGCTCTGAGGCAGGTAGAGACTCTACATCAGCAGCCGCGCGTCCAAAGCCACAGCCCCCTTCCCCTCATCGTCAAGGCTCACCGGATTCAAGTCCATCTCGCGGATTTGCGGGAAGTGGTGCATGAGCAAGGAGACCTGCACAAGAATGCGGGCCGCAGCGTTGATGTCTGCCTCACGCATGCCCCGGAATCGGCCCAGTATTCGTTTTCCCGATAGCTCTCCGAGCATTTGCACGGCCGCATCAGTATCGATCGGGGCAAGACGCATACTTACATCTTTTATGACCTCAACCATGATCCCTCCCAAGCCGGTGAGCACTACAGGGCCAAAGGAGGGGTCCCTTTTACCCCCGATCACAAGTTCCCGTGAGGCTGCTGGGGCCATCTTCTGCACCACGATGCCCGCAATGTCATCGGAAACCTTCTGCAACCGGCGCCATTCATTCCGGAGGGATTCGGCATCCCGTACATCCAATGCCAGGCCGCCCCTGTCGCTTTTGTGCAGAAGCGAAGGCGAGACTGCTTTGAGCGCCACGGGAAAACCAAGATCTTCAGATGCTTCAAGGGCCTTATCCAGGTTCATTGCCATTCGCCAGGGCACGGCCGGTATGCCTGTCAGGTCCAGCAAATCGAGCGCCTCGTGAAGAAGGGGCTGCCGATTTTGTCTCTCGATGTCACCGAACCACTTCTCGATCTTTTTGACAGGTATGGTCAGGGTGTCGTGAGAGGGTGCGGCAATAACATCGGATTCGAGCTTCATACGGCCTGAGGTATCGGTTTTGCTCCACTCCGACAGAACCGCAAGGGCCTTTACAGCCTCGGCAGGTTCCAGGAAAAAGGGAGAATTTGAGTTTTTCTCCAGGAGCACCCGTTCTTCAAACGGGATATCTATAACCGTTGCGACAGGTTTTCCAAATTGCAAGGAGAACGCGGCAAGGTTTTCCACCAAACGCCGGACCGTTTCCCGCTCCATCACCATATGAGACACCATTATGAACACAACGCCGTCGATGTCATGCTGCCGCAGGATCTTTTCCACTACGCTGACATAGAAGGATAGATCGAAGATATCCCCAAGATCCAGCGGATTTCCCAGCCGGATGACGCCGGCACGACTGCGGCTTTGAGCTTCTTCGATAATGTCGCGCTCCAAAGGAGGAAGGCGAAAGCCGTAACTTGCGCAAACGTCGGCGGCTAAGACGGCATGTCCGCCGGACCGTGATAAAACGGCGAGATTTTTTCCCTTAAGCGGCGGGAGGCACAAACCTTTCGCAGCGCTAACCGCTTCGGAAACGGAATGAACCCTCAGGATGCCGCTTTCACGGCAGACCGCATCAACGACCTGGTCATCTGCGGCCAGAGCGGCCGTGTGAGATTGGGCGATTGTGAGACTCATAGCACCGGTGTTGGACTTGTGCAGGAGGATAGGCTTGGAACATCGTTTCGCCAGGTCGGCAAAAGAGCGGCCCCTTTTGAAACCTTCCAGGTAGAAGTATATGACGGCGGTTTCCGGGTCATCCATGAGATAGGCCAGATAGTCGGCTTCATCGAGGTCCAGTTTATTTCCCATGCTGACAAACTTGCTTATGCCTGTTCCGGAGGTGCAGAGCTTCTCGACAATGCAAAGACCAACTCCGCCGCTTTGAGAAAACACACCGACCTTGCCTCGCCTGAGTTGAGTTCCAAAAGCAACGAATGCGGTGTAAAGCCCGTTAGCAGTATTCCCAGTGCCCACGCAATTGGGGCCGACAAAGCGGAGGCCGAACCTTTTGCTTGTTTTGAGGATTTCCCGCTCGAGCATTTCTCCCTGGGTTCCGAGTTCTCGAAAGCCGGCGGACTCGACAACAGCCCAACGTGTGCCTTTCTCGCCACATTGAGCGAGCATATCGTGAACGAAACGCGCAGGTGTGAGGATAACGGCCAGCTCGGGGTTTCCGGGCAATTCCGCGACTGAGCGATAAACGGTGTGTCCAAGAACCTCTCCGCCTTGAGGACCAACAGCATAGATTTTTCCCTGGTATCCGAGGTTAACAAGATTTGCCATAACGTTTTTCCCGAGATTGTCCCTGGATTCGGAAACTCCAACTACCACGACAGATTCGGCACAGAATAAGCTATTCACGATTTTACTCCTGCTTGTTCATTGAGCTTGAGGTCAGCAACAGTCATCCACGGTGTGGCCCTCTGAGGTCTTAAAAGAAAAATACAAGTAAAACTTCTTAAAGACAAATACGATTTCGCTTCGCTCAAATGCTTTTCAGAATATGAAGGGTCAAGGCAGGCAGCGTAATTCAAAGCTCATGGGATCGGGTTGAGCCTGGCTGGGGACATGGGTTACTGCCGAGGTGTTGGGCCTGACAGGGTGATGAAAAAGGATTGGAATTCCCACAGCAGGGCGAAAAAACCTATAGACGTCACCCCGGCGAAAGCCGGAATTTCGCCGGAATGATGAAATCATTAGCAATTTTCAGGCGTTTCTCCCACCAGAGAACCCTTTTTCATCACCATGCCAGTGTCCTGAGTCATTAATTAGTTCCCGAATTAAGGGTAGGGTGGGCAAAAGCAGAGCGTTGCCCACCACTGATTGGTGGGCACATAAAACGTGCCCACCCTACGAAATTTATGCAATGAACTTGTGACTCAGGACACTAGAGCTGCGGTCGGGGAAGAAGGCCGGCCCTTTCTGTGATCTCTTTTATTCTTTCCTCCCACTCGATAGCCATTATGTGTACGCCTGCAACACCGGGGATTCTGCGTACTTGCTGGATCTGATCGAGAAGGAGCCTGAT
This sequence comes from Syntrophobacteraceae bacterium, assembly GCA_049515795.1. GTDB lineage: Bacteria > Desulfobacterota > Syntrophobacteria > Syntrophobacterales > Syntrophobacteraceae > SbD1. The sequence goes on along the minus strand of JBEKTT010000023.1, from coordinate 49,267 downwards.
TCCCTCTTCGGCCTGGTTGCCCTTGGGAACACCTCTCATGCGGTTAATGATCTCATCCGGAATGGTGATTCCAGACACATTCCTGTTCATGTAGGCCGCCATACCGGCAGACTTAAGCGGCGTCAGTCCGGCCAGAATGAAGCACTGCTTGTCCAACCCCATATCGCAGGCCATCCTCATGAACTCCCGGAATCGGCCCATATCATAGATACATTGGGTTTGAATGAAATCAGCTCCGGCCCGGATTTTTTTGGCGAGTCTGATCACCCTGAACTCGAAGGGATCGGCAAAGGGGTTGGCCGCCGCTCCCAGAAACATCCTGGCGCTTCCTTCGACCGGATCGCCGCTGTTTACCGTTCCCTCGTCCCTGATTGTGCGCACCACACCCAGAAGCTGAATGGAATCCAGGTCGAAGACGTTTTTCGCCATGGGATGATTGCCAAAGGTCTGATGATCGCCGGTAAGGCAGAGCATGTTGCGAATCCCAAGAGCGTACGCCCCGAAAACGTCACTCTGGGCGGCGATTCTGTTGCGGTCTCTGGTAACCATCTGCATGACCGGTTCCACACCGTTGTGCAGCAGAATTGAGCTGGCTGCGATGCTCGACATGCGCACCACCGCTGTCTGATTGTCAGTGACGTTTGCCGCGTCGATGCAGCCCTTGATGAGGTCTATTTTTTTTTGAAGATGCTCTACGTCTGCGCCCCTGGGCGGGCCGCACTCGCAGGTTACGGCGAAATGACCGGAGCAGAGCACCCTCTCAAGGTTACTTCCCGATTTGATAACGTTTTTATCGCTCATGGTCCTCGTTCTCTGATGTGGATTGTGTTGGTTCCACCCGGCGGCGGAGGCTGCCTAAGGCAAAGATATCGACGCTCCGCGAGGCGGCCTTTGCTGTGTTATTTCAGCCTGTAGAGATGTTCCCGAATGGTCCGGCGGACTCCACCATCCGAAGCGGGCCTCCAGTCTTTTGCGGGAAGAATATTCTGAAGTTCCTCAAGTTTTCCGAGCCTTTTCAGCCGGTCATATATGAGCTGCCATACACAATCGGTATTTGCAGGGTCAACTTCACACTTGCCTTTTTCAGATCCACCGCATGGCCCGTTCAAAAGATGCTTCGAGCAACGGGCGACAGGGCATATTCCGCCGGTATGCGCCGTCATGCACTCTCCACAACCGGCGCACATCTCCGCCCAAAGCCCCGGTTCCATCCCAGCGCCGTAAAAAGTAGTGTTCAATCCAGGAAAGACCGGCACCTTTCCGAGCCGGTCGGCAAAAAAATTCACCCCCACGCCGCAGGCAAGCGACACAATCGCATCGATTTGTTCATTTTCCGTTCGGTCAAGGATGGGCAGAATAAATTCCTCGTCGCATTGCCGCTGGACACAGGCTTCCAGTATTGTTTTGCTCCGGCCTTCTCTGCCAAAAGCGATCCGCAAGCCCGATGCGAGAATCTGAACCTCGGCTTCTCCTCCAGCCAGACAGACTGTGGTACATGTACCGCAGCCGACAATCAGAATTTTGTCGAAATCTTCGAGATAGCCCTTAACCTGTCCGAACGGTTTAGGGTCCGCAACGATCATCGTGAAGCTCCTTCCTGAAGCAGCTCGTCCGGGGCAACAGTTTTTGCCGAAGTCGAGCGGAATTCTTCCCATATCCGGGGCCAGCATTCCTCGGCGCTGCCATCTGTTTTGAAAAGCTGCACGTTGTGCTGTCCCACCCCAATCTCATCGAGAAACTTTTTGACCCGTTTGACGCGCCTTGAGAGCAATTCTTCAGCCCCAGTGTAGAAGCAGCCGTTTTCGGTGCAGGCGATCACCGCGACCTTATCTGCGCCCAGTTCGAAAGGGCTGACCAGATCGAGAGTACTAAGGCGGGCGACGCATGGAACCATCACGCGCAGAATGCCCGACTGCCGGATTTCCTCTTGGGTTTGCTCGATCAGAAACTTCCTGCTGGTTGTCTCATTGAGACAACAATAGGAAACCACCAAGGGTCTTGCGATCTTCGCCGTATCCGACTTGGAGAGAATCGCTCTCAGAGTATCTTTCATATTATTTGTGGCAAATCTTGACAGTGCGATCCCGGCGGCAGGGCACTCCGCTGCGCACAGCCCACAAGTCTGGCACTGTTGAGCGGGCATAACTGCGGTCTTTTCCACCTGTGCAACTCCGAAAGGACAGACCCGCACACAAGTAAGACAGCCCGCGCAGTGGGCCTCGGGCATGAGATATGCGCCGGTGGCGCAGGCAAGACAACGTCTCGATTCGGCGAGTGCTTCGGACTCGCTGTATCCCGGCTCGATAGGAGAAAAATTCTTGATGCGTTCGGCGGGGTCCATAAGACTCACCTCGACGCGTTGGAACCGTTTGGCGAGAGCAGCGGTTGCCGACGGCAGCTCGCCTATGGTTGTGACCGTGCGTTCAGCGAGCTTCAGCGTCTCTCCGGTCTCCAGGAAATGAGATATGACCCTGGCGGCGTCATGGCCGGTGCCGACGGCCTGAATGGCGGAACCAGGGCCGGTCATGACCTCGCCGCACACGAATACACCCCGTTCGGATGTGCTCATCGAGGTCCGGTCGCATAGAAGCCGGCCGCGTTCAACAGCAACTGGCGTTTGGGCCAAAAAATCCAGGTTGGCTTTCTGGCCGATTGCCAGAATGACGCTGTCAACTTCGACGCTCTTTGTTACGGATTCATCGTAGCGGGGACTGAACCGATGCTGATCGTCAAAAACGCTGGTGCAGCGTTTGAACTCGATGTCTGTCACTGTGCCCTTTTCTTCACGAATTGCCTTAGGTCCCCATGAATTGAAAATTTCGATGCCTTCTTGCTCGGCCTCCTCTATTTCCCATTTCCATGCGGGCATTTCTTCCCGTGTCTCCAGGCAGGCCATGTAAACTTTGGACGGTCCAAGGCGCTTGGCGGCCCTGGCCATATCTATAGCCACATTCCCACCCCCGACCACAAGTACGCTGTCGCCCAGCTCGGGGCGCATTCCATTCGCGACGTCCCATAGGAAGGGAATGCCAAGAAACACTCCCTTGCTGTCAGTCCCGGGAATGGGCAGTGAATGGCTTTCGGCAAGACCCGCCGCGATGAGAATTGCATCATTTTCTTTTCGCAACTCATCAAAGGAAATATCCCTGCCCACCTGGCAACCGGTTCGAACCTCGATGCCGGAAGCCAGTATGTCCTCGATATCTTGGTTAAGGGCCTCAACCGGAAGTCTGTAGCGAGGAATGGCATGAGCGAGCATGCCGCCGAGCTTGGTGTCCTTTTCATAGACCCTTACGCGGTATCCGCTGAGCGCAAGGTCCAGAGCGGCGGTCAGGCCTGAAGGACCCGAACCGATGATGGCCACGGTCCCCTCCCTCTTTTCCGCCGGTTTCTTTCGCCTGGCGATGCGGTATTCTTTTGTATTCTCCACTACGAAACGTTTAAGCATCCTGAGGCTAACCGCCGAATCGATCGCCTTTCTGCGGCACTCGGATTCGCACGGATGATGGCAGATGCGACCACAGACGGAAGGAAACGGATTAACCGCGAGCAAGACATCAAGGGCGCCTTCATAATCCCCCCTGCTCAAACACTGCACGTACTCGCGGGTGTCGGTGTGAACCGGGCAGGCGGCGGTGCATGTGGCCAGCATATCGCCTGCCGGGATTTGCGTTGATTCTTTTTCCATGATGCTGTTCAACCCTTTCGATCTAGAGAATCAGGACTTTTGGAATACGAATGTTTGTACCTGCAACGGGATCCGGCGACAATAGGAAGCAGGTCATCCAGGGTCAAGTGAAATATATCGCAATCTAGTCCGGATGGCCACCTTTTTTTCAACTCAACAGACGGCCAAGGATCCTTTCCAAAAAAAGTTTCCAGCCCAACTAATTGGCGATTTCCCCATCACTCAGGTAGCATGCCGGGTCGCAGCTCCAGAGGTCGCCGGTAGCAGCTTCGGCGCGCACGCGAAAGTTGCCCCCGCAAACTGAGAGCCATTTGCAGTGTGCGCAGCGTCCTTTGACGTAGAGTTTTTTGTTCTTTAACCGTTTCATCAGCGGGTTGGAAAGATCGGTCCAGATTTCGCTGAATTTGCGCTCTGTTACGTTTCCGAAAGAATAGTGTCTCCAGAACTGGTCGGCGTGGACGCTTCCGTCCCAACTGATGCACCCGATCCCCCGCCCGGAATTGTTGCCCTCGTTCATCCTGAGCAGTTCCAGGACTTCGGGCGCCCTGTGGGAATTCTCCCGCAGCATCCTGAGGTAGAGGTAGGGGCCATCGGCGTGATTGTCCACTGTGAGCACTTCCGTGGCCTTGCCACGCTCGTGCAGGTCAGCGGTCCTGTCGATTATCAGGTCAACCGCCTCTCGCGTCTCCTGGTGGGAGAGGTCTTCGTTCATCAACTCGCTTCCGCGCCCGGCATATACGAGGTGATAAAAACAGACGCGCGGGATGTCATAGTTTTCGAGAAGGTCGAATATGCCTGGAATCTCCCGCACGTTAAGCCGGTTCATTGTAAAGCGCAACCCGACCTTTATTCCGGCGTCCCGGCAGGCCATAATACCTTCCATGGCCTTGCGGAAGGCGCCTTTGACTCCTCTGAACCGGTCATTTACTTCATCGAGCCCATCGAGGCTTATACCTACGTAGGAGAGGCCGACCTTTTTGAGATCGGCCGCTGTTCGCGAATTGATCAGGGTCCCGTTGGTTGAAATCACCGCACGCATGCCCTTGCCGACCGCGTATTCGGCAAGCTCGATGAGATCGGGCCGAACCAACGGTTCGCCGCCCGAAAAAAGGACCACCGGCGAGCCGAAAGCGGCAAGATCATCCAGGACCTCTTTACCTTGGCTAGTGGAAAGCTCCCCGGAGAACTCCTCGTCTTTTGCATGCGCGTAGCAATGGAGGCACTTGAGATTGCACCGACGGGTTACATTCCAGACAACGACGGGCGTCTTATCTGAAGAAAACTGGAGGAGATGGGAAGGCAGCTTGCCGCTGTGGCGCCCATAACGCAAGGCATCCGAGGGCTCGACTGTTCCGCAGTAAAGTTTTGATATGCCGATCATGAGGACTCCGACTCATATCCGTACGATTGGTAATCGGACGGCCAAAAATATCTATATAAACCGCCATCAGAGCTGAAGATATTTAACTCTAAACGGCGCCAAAGTCCATAGAAGCTGAGTGGATTTCGACAGTTGCGATGGAATCGGGGCGCAAGTGCGGGCATGGCAGAATAACCGGGAACCGCAGCGGTGGCATCCCGGCCTTACAGCTTATCTTTCTTTGGTAATTTCACCGGGTGTCAAAGGGTATTGCTTGTAGCTTTCACGGATTAATTCATCAAGGTAACCCTTATGGTCAAGTACGGCCTCCTTGGGCATAACGAACTGTGTCTTTCCGCTTCGATCGGCTATAAGTCTGAATCCGTAATCATAGTCGACCGAAATTCTCTGACATACGGCGGTTGTGCTCTCATCGCGATCGAGCGCCTGCACGATGATCTCATTGATTGCCTGCTCGTTGAAATGAATCTTGAACCCGTGTTTTTCATAGAAATCGGTTTCAAAGACCCTCACCTGGTTGTATAGCGACAGGAGTTCCTTAAAGACAGCCTCCACAGGGATTCCGGTCTTGACGTGATGGTTTATCACCAAATTGGTTCTGTCCGGAGTGAAAACGAGCGGATAATTGTCGGCGAAATCTTTTCTTATCCTGAGAACCTTGTCCCTGGCGACGCCTTTTTCTTCAATAATGAGCTTCTGATGGGTTTCAAAGTTCCCTGCCCTCTCGGGGTCTTTGAGCAGGCGCTCCAGCTCTTCGTCGGGGTCTTGGACGATATTCGCGGTAATGGCAAGATGTTGGATCGCCGAGGAGGGGAGCTTTTTTTCAAAGGGCAAAATGACCTTTTCAAGCACGCTGACCAGGCCACGCGCGCCGGTTTTCTCCAGGTAGGCCCTTTCGGCAAGGATGCGCAGTGCTTCACCCTCGAACCGGATATCAATCCCGTAGCTCCGGAAGTCTTCCTTCTTGCCGTTGATGATGGGATTATTGGGATTCTTCAGAATCTGGAGCAAATCCTCCACTTCGAGCGGTTCGAGGACTGCAACCACAGGGAGCCGGCCCACGAATTCGCTCTCGAACCCGAATTCAATAAGGTCCTCTGCCTTGACGTACTTGAGATATCGAGTATCGTTTTCACGGCTGTGGAGTTGAGCGCCAAAGCCGATCTCCTGCTTCTGGAGCCGTTTTTTAACTATCTCGGCAAGACCGTTGAAAGCACCGCTCATGATAAAGAGTATATTTTTCGTATCAACAGTGCGTTTTTCACGTTTTCCCGTTTTTCGGTACTGTTCGATTGCCTGCATCTGGGAGACCGGATCGTGTGGCGTCTTGAGGTCCACTTCGGTCTCTTCCATAGGCTTGAGAAGCGCCCTCTGCACTCCTGTCCGGGAAACATCCGGGCCAATGAGGTGCTGAGAGGATGCGATCTTGTCGATCTCATCGATGTAGATGATTCCATGCTCGGCAAGTTCGATGTCCTCATCGGCCTGAATCACCAACTCCCGGATGAGATCCTCGACATCCCCGCCCACATAGCCGGTTTCACTGAACTTGGTGGCGTCACCCTTTACAAAGGGCACCCCGAGCTTCTGGGCGATCAGCTTGACCAGATAGGTCTTGCCTACACCCGTTGGACCGATCAGCAGGATATTGTTCTTTATCCTCCCCACCATCGGTTCGCTTCCGAACCTGGCGAGGCTCTGCAGGTATCTTATCCGGTTGTAATGGGTGCAAATTTTTGTGGCCAGAATAGCCTTGGGCTCGTCCTGCCGGATGACGTACTGGTTCAAGTAGGACTCAAGTTCGTCTGGTTTCATGTCAAACCGTATATTCTTAACACCACCCGGTTTATTTTCGCTCTCGATGGGTTCATGAGCATGCTCAGGGGCAATCATAGGTGAAATAACCTTGATTCGGTAACCATACTTTTTTGAAAGATAGTCACTAAGCTCTTTTTGGAGAGTTTCCTGATCCGGGAAATTGGGAGGTTCGTCTTGCATTGAGATACCTTTCACACCCAAGATAAATTCGTATTCTCTGTATAAGATGCTAAATGCAATTATAATTTCTGTCCACCGTCCCTGCAATGAGCCGATTCGAAAAAAGGTCCCTGAGTCGCTTATGAGTGACAAACCAGTCTCTCTGCTTTAAAGGGGCCGGTATGGGTTGCGGACATGGTATTATATCCGGCACGGCAGCCTGGTTTCCATCCGGAAAGGGTCTTTTTCCGCTCTGGGGCTTGGGAACCGGGACCCGCCCCGCGGAGCGTCGAGATCGACCCTTCGGCGGCCGCAGAGGCTTCGGCGGGCTCGATCACGGATCTCGACAGCCCGCCCACCCACCCGCTAGGCGGTACCCCTTCCGGCTAAAGCCGGTAAGAGGATCTTCCGCCTAAAGGCGGTAAGAGGAATGACCAGATTAAGACCAGATTAAGACCAGATTAAGACCAGATTATGCCTCCTTTCCGAAAAGAAACATCGCGGGGCGTGGAATTTGTCTCAGAGTTTCCGGATGGAGACCAGCTAAAAAAACGGGAGGCTTGGGCCTCCCTGCTAAACATGAAATTGGGATTAGGACGGTAATTTTAGTCCCAGCCCAGAATCTCTTCGTCATAGAGCTTTTCGAGCTTGCGTTTGTGCTTTTCTTCTTCATTTTCGAGCACCTGGAAAAGCTTGGAAGCTTTTTCGCTCATGCACTTGTTTTTCCAGCCGGAATAGAAGGCCAGGGCTTTTTCTTCTTTCTTCATGGCGAGAAGGAGTGCCTCCTGGTAGGTCATATTGTCGGAAAAAGTTACGTCCACCAGGTAGTCGCTGATCTTCAGGTTTTCGACCTGCCGGAGCTCTATCTTATCGAGGTTCAGCGAGTCCAGGTTCCTGAGCATATCCCTGTGGCTCTGCTCTTCGGTGACCAGTTCCTTGAAGAATTCTTTTAATCCCGGATTCTTTGTGCGTTCGGCGCATTTCCGGTAGAATTCCACTGCATTTTCTTCCTTTTGAATGGCAAAATCGACCACATCACTGACGGAGTGGCAGGAAAGGGTGCTCATTAGTGTCCTCCTGATAATCTTTTTCACACTTAATTGAGTTTTAGACAATATTCAGTTGTTCGCGTAAAAGCAGCGGAATGTATTTAACCATTTCCGGGAAAGTTTCAACGATGCGAAGGATATCCGCCAAATATTCTTGCTGTTTAGCCATTCGCCTTCCATCGATCGGACTTACTCGAACAGAGGAACGTGAGAAAAGCTCGATACCTCAACAAGCCCCAGGTCGGTCAGTTTCAACTCCGGTATAACCGGAAGCGACAGAAAAGAGAGGGCCATAAATGGATTTTCGAGTTTAGCCCCCCAATCTTTTAGAAGCGCTTTGAGCACCCTCAGTCTGTCCGATATATCCGAAGCAGGCAATGCGGACATAAGCCCCGCGATCGGAAGCGGCAGAATCTCGATCCGGCCACCCAAGGCGGCTGCCATACCTCCTCCTGTTTGCCTCAGCGCGGAAACCGCAGCGGTAATATCAGAGTCGGAGACGCCCGCCGCGATTACGTTATGCGAATCGTGCGCAACGGTAGAGGCGAGAGCTCCTTTTTTCAACCCCAGGCCGTGGACAAAGCCGACCGCTGGATCCCTGCCCTGGACGTATCGATTATAGACTGCCACTTTGAGCAAATCGCGTTCGGGGTCGCAAACAACGTAGCCGTTTTCAATTTTGGGATCCATGAGAAGTTTGCGCGTAAAAAGCGTTGCCTCAAGAATGCCGATCACCCGCAATTTACCGGCTTTGGCCGGGACGAGCATTTGTTCGGGGCTTATCCTGCCGATACGCATGGGGCTGCCCGGCAGGGGTGGCATTGGCCAGCAGATAGGATCGGTGAGCAATTCGCCTTCGCGCGCAATTTCGATTCCACGCTTGAAGACCCGCACGGGGTTCCAGGGATCAAGGGTCGGACTGATGCAGAAATCAGCAAAGAATCCGGGCGCAAGCGCTCCTCGCCTTCGGAGGCGGAAATAGTTGGCGGGGGTCCAGGAAACCAGGGTGATGGCACGCACGGGGTCCATTCCCAGGGTCATTGCCAAGTTAACTATGGCATTCATGTGTCCTTTATCGATGAGGTCATCGGGGTGCAGGTCATCGGATACGAACATGCAACGGGGCCATGTGGAGTCATTTACGATTCCGATGAGCTTCTCCAGATCTTTGGACTGGGTCCCTTCGCGAATCATGACCGTCATTCCGCGTGCGAGCTTTTCTGCCGCTTCCTGCAAGGCCACACATTCATGGTCGGAGCCAATTCCAGCAGCCAGGTAAGCGTTAAGGTCGCGGCCTGAAAGCCCTGGACAATGACCGTCTACGACCAGGTCCTGAAAAAGCAGAAGCTTGTCGGTAACTTCGGGATCGGCGCCGATCACACCCGGAAAGTTCATCATTTCCGCCAGGCCGAGCAGGTTTTCGTCAGGGAACAGGGACTGGAGATCCACCGCCCTCAAGGTGGCGCCGGAGGTTTCGAGATTAGTAGCAGGAACGCAACTCGGCAGATTGAGAAAGATATCCAGGGGAAGGTTTCGAGCGCATTCGAGGAAATACCTGATCCCGTCCAGGCCGAGCACATTGGCGATTTCGTGCGGGTCCGCCACCACAGCGCTCGTACCCCAGGGGAGCACTGCGGCGCAAAAATTGGCCGGACTTAGAAGAGAGCTTTCGATGTGAACGTGTCCGTCTATGAAACCCGGACTTATATACATTCCATCTGCCTGGATGGTTTCCTTGCCTTCGTAGCGGCCCCATCCGGCAATGAAGCCATCATGAATCGCCAGGTCTGCGGTCTCGATTCCCCCGGAAAAAACATTTACCAGCCGGCTTCCCTTTATGCAAAGGTCGGCCGGCCGCTGCCCTCTGGCAGCTTCGATCAAACCTTTCAAACGCGCCGTATCCATCTTCATGGCCGCTCCAAGATGAGATCTCACCTGAAATTTATTTCCGCGACAGCATTATTTAGATCTTTGTTCTGAAAACATGAATTGGTGAAAAGAGCTCCGAGCCGCCGTAACCTGCTGAACGGAGGCCGGTCGGGACTGTTGGAATATTACATTTCGGAATTATGCCTTTGATAAACCCGCCGTCACGCTGACGCTAATGTCGGCCAGGACGGGTGGAGACGACCCCGATGGCGATGGCCCACGAGTTGCGGATAGCAATCGTAAGCAACGACAGCATACCGACAGCCACAAAGGTGAGGCCGCGTTGGGTGTCGTAGAGTAACAGGACCCCGCCCAATACAAGGAGCCCGTACGCCATAAATGGTAAACTCGCGTGCGGGATCAGGTCATGCCTATCGACGTAACTCTTCTTATCGCCTCCAATTAAAATGGAACCCGAGTAAACTAAGCCGGCGACACCCACGAGGCAAATGCAAAGAGTGGCCGTGAGCCGAGTATGGTTCGGGAAGCTCAGAAGCGCGGCAACACCTAGTACGGAAGCGAAATAGACAACGGTGGGCGTAAGGTACACGCGAATCTTAGCGGTGTCTTCCACCCCTTCCACCTTTCGCTCAGCGGCGAGCGTGATTACGACAAACAACAGACCGATCAAGGTCGCGGCGGCGGCCGACGTGATGAGGTAAAAATTCGCCCAGCGCTCAAGTAACAGCTCCAGCTCATTCATAGGGTTTGTCAAGTGCATAATTCCGTTACATTTTATACTTGCTGAAATCGAGGGGATCTAGCTGTTCGAGCATTTCGGCCCACTGTTCCTTGTTTTTTTCGTCAAAGGAGGGGTTGGCTTCATCGGACTTGAGATATTTGGTAATCACTTCATCATTGACAAAGATGGGCGCATTTGTCCGCAGTGCGATTGCAATGGCGTCGCTTGGGCGCGAGTCGATAGAGCTGAGCTGTTCGCCATTTCGGATGTGGATTAGGGCGTAGTAGGTATTGTTCTTCAACTCGCAGACCTCAATGCGTTCTACTTTGACTTTGAGGTGGTCGAAAAGAGTCCGGATCAGGTCGTGAGTCATGGGCCGCGGGAACTGGATGTTTTCCAGTTCGGTGGCGATTGCCGTAGCCTCAAGCAGGCCTATCCAGATTGGAAGGGTTGTTTCATCGGCAATGTCTTTGAGTACCAGGATCGGCGTGTTCGAGTGAGGATCCATTACGAGCCCGGTTACTTTCATCTGCTTGAACATGCTTTCCTCCAACCATATGCCTCGGTGTTCCCGGGCTCTATTCGGTAGAGTTAACAGGTTTAGAGATTCCCTTCAAGTTCAGGCCTAGACCACACTATAACCGCAAACAATGCACGAAGCAAGGCGAAGCAAGCGAAAGAGAGATATTGCCCTGGTCGCGCATTATGTTGGGATGATATCTCCTTTCAGGGAATGAGAATATGCAAAGGCAATTTTCACGCCCACAATTTGCCCTATCGAGGATAAAGGCGCTTGGAAATTGACTACTCTGTTTTGGGTGGTGCGTCCGGTCATCTGTCCGTTGGACGCTCTGCTCGGCCCTTCAACCAGCACAAGCCGCATCGAGCCTACCTCGGCAAGGTTTTTGCCTAGAGTAATATCGGCCTGATAGCTCTGGAGTTCGAGCAACCGGCGGGCAGCAACCTCAGGGTCCACCTTGTCGGCAAATGTGGAGGCCCGGGTGTTTGGGCGGTCCGAATAGCGAAAGGAGAAAAGATTGTCGAACCGGACCTCGTCGAGCAGTTGCATTGTTTTTTTGAAGTCCTCATCCGTTTCGCCGGGAAAGCCGACGATAATATCGGAGGTAAGAGAAATTTCAGGACAAATCTGGCGAAGCCGCTTGATTTTTTCCATATAGCCGGTGGCCGTGCAGCCTCTGTTCATACGGGCCAGAACTCGGTCCGAGCCGGCTTGCACGGGAAGGTGAAGGTGCTTGCAGAGCGAATCCACTTCGGCGAAACAGCGCATCAGTTCATCTGTGAGGTCCTTGGGATGGGATGTGGTGAACCGGATGCGCGCGATTGCGGTCTCCGTCCCGATGCGCCGCAGAAGATCGACCAGGGTGATGTTTTCGTCGAGCCCCCTGCCGTATGAATTAACGTTCTGACCAAGCAGAAGGACCTCGCGGACGCCGGACTCATCCAGGAGCCTGATCTCTTCGAGGATTTCATCGGCCCGCCTGCTCCGTTCAGGACCGCGCACGTATGGGACTATGCAGTAGGCGCAATAATTGTTGCAGCCCTGCATTATTGTAACCGGGGCCGTTACGCCTCCCTGCGGCATGATTTTGCGGCCATCGAGCTCAGGGCCCTCACTTTCTTCGTCGGGCAGGCAGGCAAGCCTGCCACCGCTTTCTTGCACCCGTTGCAGCATCTGCCCAACAGAATTCACCGCTCTTGTGCCAATAACCATATCAAGATGACCGAACCTGTCGAGCAGCTTTTCGCCGAGTTGTTGGGCCACGCAGCCCCCGGCTATGATCTTGAGGTGTGGTTTTGTGTCTTTGAGGCGGCGCAGGCTTCCCAGAAAAGAGTGGACCTTTTGTTCTGCCTTCCCGCGCACCGAACAGGTGTTGAGAAAGATAACGTCAGCCTGACCTATATCATTGACAGGCACGTATCCCAGGTTGGCGAGGAGCCGCTGGACTCGCAGCGAATCATATTCATTCATTTGGCAGCCGAACGTGCGGACGTATAGACCGCGCGGACCGGCGGAATGGAGAAGTGGTTCAGACATTGCTATGATCTCAAATCTTCGAATCACCAGGACGGGCGGCAGGAAAAAATACCACCCATTAAATGGCGAATCATTGCGCCAACGTAAAGATTTTTAACCAATATAGGACCTCATAGCAAGGAAATTGAGGCTGCGCACCAACTCAAGTCAGGCCGCTTCGCGGAGCGTGGGGACCACGGCTGCTGCCTGCGATCCCTGAGTCCGACATCCGTCAGGAATTTAAATCCACCTCGCTCAGCTTCAAGGTTTCCCGTTCAGCTTCCAGTATTTGGAGAATATCAGACTCGCATCCGGGGGCAACTGCTATCGAGACCAGCCCCAGCGTTGAGTCGACAGTGGATACTACTGCCATGCCTGGATATGCTTCAATGATGAATCTGAGGTAGTGAATTTGGTAAGGGTCTATCAGGTAGTTGAGTACGGAGCATTCTTCCGGCAGAATTTGCAAAGTTTTTCTCCTTTTCCTTGAGCCACTTGTATGTTAGCAAATAAAGTTTTAAAAGGGAAAGCTTGCGCCGAAAGGTTGGACTGACGCCCATCCGGGAATTCTGTGGTCCCGCGCGGCGTCGGTCTGTTGCCTTCTGCGGCGAAGGGTGACCCAAAATGCCGGAGTAAACCTCTAATGCGAAGATATACCCTAATTATTTCAGTCGTTACTCTTTTTCTTCCGGTTTCAATTTTGACCATTTGGGGGGCTAACCCTGTCGTTGCCGCACAGTCCCCGTCGGCCACTTATTTCAGCAGCGGACAGGCCGTCTATGACCCGCAGGACCATGCGAAGAGCCAGCAACTGGCTATCCAGGAGCTTATGGTCCAGGGGCTTACCCAGGCAATAGGCTCATTTCTCAGTCCGGCACAGATGGGTGCACAATTTGCCGAACTCCAGAAAAAGGTCCTGGCCAAACCCGCAAAATACATCGACTCTTACCAGGTTTTTTCCGAACAGCAGACGGGCGGAATGTACCGCGTGGTCGGGGAGGTTACAGTTTCCATGGGCGCACTAAGAGAGGAGCTGGAGACATCAGGAATTCTGGCTGCCCAACAGACGGCCCTGGCGAAACCTGCCTCTTCGTCCGGCATTAGCGTCCCCGGCGGAGCAACTGAAAACACGCAGGTTGAAAAGGATGATGAATCTGCTGAAGAGCCGGATAAATCGCATACCTCGGCCTCCCAGCCTCCGGCTTCTCAGCCCCCGGTAATCGAGGGGGGCGCCGGCAGAGCGTCTTACCGTGGAATCTCTGCCACAAAGAGGGAAATCCTGTGGGCAGTTGCGGAGAAATGGGATCAGGAATGGGAGATCCCGACAGCGAGCGGGAGTGTTAATTCTCTTTTTGCGCGAAGTCTTGGCAAGGAAATGGGCGATAATGACTTCTCGATGTTTTTTCCCCAGCCCGGTTCCGTGAAGATGGATCTTTCGGGCAATATCCCCCCCTCTCAGGTGATATCGCTCGCGGAGGGGCTTGGCATACAGGATGTGGTGGTCGGCAAGGTTTCCTACGCCGAGGACCGCAACAGCAAGCAGGTGCTGCTCGACGCCGATCTGCGTGTGATCAGGATCGGTCAGGGCAAGTCGGAATTTGCAGTTCACAAGGCTCAGAGCATGGAGGATCTGTCCAACCAGGAAGGGGCGCTTGAGCTTGCCAAGCGCATCGCTCCACAATTGAGCAACCTGCTTGGGGGCCCTCAGGCCGGGCAGGGAGCAGGCGCTTCAACTCCTGGGGGGGCGCCGTCAGCCCAGGTGGCAAGTGTCGGGCCGCTCTTGATCTACGTGCCATCTGCCCAGTATCCGTACTGGATGGAATTGGAAAGCATTCTGCGCGATCAGTTCAAAAATATGCAGATAGCCAGCCTTCAGATAGGGACGACGCAAAGCGCCGTGAAGCTCGATGGAGTCAACGGGGAGTATATATTGAAAATGAGCGGGACTCGGCTTCCGAGCGGCGCGACGGTCCGGATAGATTCTTATTCAACAGAGGCGCAGACCATGAATGTGTCGTTTTCACCTCCCGGGGGAGTCCAGGTCGAAACGAGATGACAATACCAAACCTGCTCAGTGTCGCACGCATTTTCCTGACGGCTCTGCTAGCCTGGCTACTGCTGAGACAATCGATGACGGCGGCCTTTATTGTTTTCTTTATCGCCGGTTTGACGGATGCCCTTGACGGACTGCTTGCAAGGGTGCTCGATCAGAAAAGCCGGCTGGGTTCCTATATAGATCCGGTTGCCGACAAGCTGCTCCTGGTAACGGCGTTTTTTCTGCTGTGGAAGATCGGTGAAATACCTTTTTGGCTGCTGCTGATCATTGCAGGCCGGGACCTTGTAATTCTGTGCGGGTTTTTCGTCCTGTATTTTTCTCAGGTGCAATTCGAAGTAAAGCCGCTGGTCTCGAGCAAGCTGACTACCCTGTTTCAACTGGGGACGGTTTTCACACTGCTTGGGAGATCATTTCTGGAGCTTTCGGGGTGGATATATTCGGTCTTGTTCGTCACAACGGCCGGGTTTTCAATATTGAGCGGGGGACAATACCTGTTAAAAGGGTTGTCCCTGCTCAAGCGGCATCGGTCGGGCAATACGGCCCAATGATGTTTTCCTTGACATAATGAGGCCGGGTCGTTATAGGTCAAGAGTTTCGTAGGCACGTAGCTCAGTGGGAGAGCGCTACCTTGACGCGGTAGAAGCCGGCGGTTCGAAACCGCCCGTGCCTACCAGCTCTTTTGGCAAAATTGTTCTCAGATTTGCAGACTCCTCTAATAGTTCGGTTGGCTGCCTAATTGGACTCGGATCACAGCAGGAAGATAAAATTTCGGCATTGAAGGGTGACATTTCCATTCGAGGCATCTTTCCAAAATGGTGGGGGTGCCTTTTTTTGTTGCGGGCCTTCGGGCGCAATGCCGAGTTTATACATAAGGAATGAAGTATGCCAAAACAAATTCAGATTAGCCTCCCTGGTGGAGGAAATCAAACAGTGCCCAAAGGGACCACCGTTTCGGAGATTTTGGGGAAAATGGGGCAGTCCGGCGATGGTTGGATTGCCGCAAAGCTAAATGGTCAATTGGTGGACCTGACCCGCAGGGTCGAAGAGGACGCTGTGCTGGAAGGGGTGGGTGCCGATTCGCCGACGGCGCTTGAGATCCTCAGACACAGCGCTGCGCACATAATGGCCCAGGCCGTGAGGTCGATTTTTCCGGAAGCGCGCGTTGCCATCGGCCCGGCAATCGAAAACGGTTTTTACTACGATTTCGATGTGGCGAGGCCGTTCACGCAGGAGGACCTGGAAAAGATCGAAGCCAAGATGAGGGAGATCACTTCGCAGAAGCTTCCCTTCTCTCGGCGGGATGTGCCGCGCGAAGAGGCGATAGGTTTGTTTTCCAGGGTTGGGGAAAAATACAAGGTTGAGCTTCTCGAAGGGTTCACCGATCCTGTGGTTTCCTTTTATCAGCAGGGTGATTTCATCGACCTTTGCCGTGGTCCTCATGTTCCCCATTCGGGTTTTCTCAAGGCTTTCAAGCTCACAAGCGTTGCGGGGGCCTACTGGCGGGGGGATGAGCGCAACCCGATGCTCCAGCGTATCTATGGTACCGCCTTCTTTGATGCGGAGTCGCTGAAGAAGTATCTCAACTTGCTGGAAGAGGCTCAAAGGCGGGATCACCGGCGGCTGGGCAAGGAACTCGATCTGTTCAGTTTCTCGGAGGAAATCGGTGCGGGGATGGTTATTTACCACCCAAAAGGGGCGCTCATTCGCAATATCCTGGAGAACTTTGAAAAACGCGAGCACCTGCTGCGCGGCTATCAGATAGTGGTGGGCCCGACGCTGCTCAAGACCGAATTGTGGAAAAAGTCCGGGCATTTCGAGCATTACCGCGAAAACATGTATTTCACGGAGATAGATGAACAGTCCTACGGCGTGAAGCCGATGAACTGCCTGTCCCACATGCTGATCTACAAGTCGAAAATCCGCAGCTACCGCGACCTGCCAATCCGCTACTTTGAGCTGGGGACGGTGCACCGGCACGAAAAATCCGGAGTGCTGCACGGCCTGCTTCGGGTCCGGCAGTTTACCCAGGACGATGCTCATATACTGTGTACGGCCGGCCAGTTGAACGACGAAATCAAAGGCATTATCGATTTTGTTACAGAGGTGATGGGGATTTTCGGCTTTGACTTTGAGATGGAAATCAGCACCCGGCCTGAGAAGTCCATCGGCACGGATGAAGATTGGGAGCGAGCGACCGGCGCTCTGGTGAAGGCGCTTGAAGATAAGGGATTCCAGTATCATCTATGCGAAGGGGAGGGCGCTTTCTATGGGCCGAAGATCGACGTCAAGCTCAAAGACGCCCTTGAGCGGCGCTGGCAGTGTGCAACAATCCAATGCGATTTCACGTTACCCGAAAGATTCGATCTGACTTACATTGGGGCCGATGGGGGCAGGCACAGGCCGGTCATGGTACACCGGGTGATCCTTGGGGCGATAGAGCGTTTCCTGGGAGTTCTCATAGAACATTTTGCGGGGGCTTTCCCTATCTGGCTGGCGCCCGTGCAGGCGATGATCGTCACTGTTACCGACTTGCAGCTCGATTTCGCACAGGCGGTCTGCGGGGAACTCCGGAGCCGGGGCGTTCGCGCGGAGGTCGACATGAGAAGCGAAAAACTCGGGTATAAGATCCGGGAAGCCCAGATGCAGAAAGTCCCCTACATGCTCGTTATTGGGGACAAGGAAGTCGAGAAGGGGGCTATCGCGCCCAGGAAACGGGACGGAACTCAACTGAGTCTAATGACCCCGCCTCAGTTTGCTGAACTGGTGGAAAGGGAGTGCCTCGAGTCCAGCAAGGGGCGTGTTGGTTTGAGCATTGTTTGAACAAACGGCACGGCAATTATATGAAAGAAAAAAATAAACCCTAATCAAAAGGAGAAACGACACTGGAGAAACAGGCCAATGTGAATGAAAAGATTCGAGGTCCGGAAGTCAGGGTGATCGGGCATGACGGCCAGCAGCTTGGGATTATTCCGATCCGAAAGGCCCTGGAGCTGGCCGCACTGGAGCATCTGGATCTTGTCGAAGTGGCCCCGAACGCCGAGCCCCCTGTTTGCAAAATAATGGATTACGGAAAGTTCAAATACCAGCAGAACAAGCGGTCTCAGGAAGCCAAAAAGAAACAGACCGTAATCCAGGTAAAGGAAGTAAAGATTCGTCCGAAGACCGACGAGCACGATCTTCAGGTGAAAATCCGCCACATCAAGCGTTTTCTCTCCCAGAAGGACAAGGCGAAGGTGACGATTCTTTTTCGTGGAAGGGAGATCGCCTACTCCGATCAGGGGTTCAAGGTTCTGGAACGCATAAAGGAAGAACTCAAGGAAGAAGTCGTGATTGAGCAGCAGCCCAAGATGGAAGGCCGTAACCTGATAATGATTATGGCCCCGAAGTCTTGAAAAATTCACAGAATCCACCTTAATTTATTGACTCTTGGCCAAGTCCTAAATAAACTAAGATTTTTGCCATGACGATCGCGGCCAAAGGCCGAAGCTTCGTCCCGGCGCGCTCACTGGCGGGATTGGCGCCTGTGCGGAAAATTCCCCGTCAGTGCATAATTTTTAACCACGAAGAATACCCCGGACTGGATTCGGGGTTGTGAGGCGGATCATTTCAGTCCCGCATTGTGCGGCCGCTGCGTGTTTATGTGCGGCCAGCCGCTTGCTGCAAGCCTGTGGTGAACGCGAACCAAGAACTTCAGTCAACGGAGGATATCCGTAATGCCCAAGATCAGGACCAATCGCGCTGCGGCCAAGCGATTCAATAAAACCGGCACGGGCAAGATCGTCAGGGCCAGGGCTTTCAAGAGTCATATTCTGACCAAGAAAAGCCCGAAAAGAAAACGCAGGCTGCGTCAGGACACAGTGGTTGACGCCATAAACGTCAGGGCGCTCAAGCGGATGATGCCTTATCTATAAACCAGCTTTTAGCCATCAAATTCGCAGGGTGTGGAGATTGGCGTCAGGCAAATAGTTGGCGCCGGCGGCTAGGAGCTTATTTCACAGGAGATTTCGATGGCCAGGGTCAAAAAGGCGGTCAAGTCGCGCGCGAGGCGCAAAAAGATTCTCTCGGCGGCAAAGGGATATCGAGGGGGTCGCGGCACTTTGCTTCGCACAGCAAAGGAAACGGTCGACCGTGCCCTAAAGTTCGCATACCGCGACAGAAAGCTCAGAAAACGCGACTTCAGAAGCCTGTGGATTATTCGCATCAATGCAGCAGCTCGCGAGCACGATCTGAGCTACTCCAAATTCATGAACGGCCTGAAGAAGGCCAATATAACGCTTGACAGGAAAGCCCTGGCAAATCTTGCGGCTACGAACCCGGAGGTTTTCGCCGAACTGGCCAGGATCGCGAAAGAAGCTGCATAGGAAATGAAAGAGGCTGTTGAGAAACTTCTTGAGACGGCCTGCCGCGCCCTTTCCGGGCTGGAAGAGGACCCTAAGGCCTTCGACCAGGCCCGGATTCGTTTTTTGGGGAGAAAGGGAGAACTTGCCCAGCTTTTCAAGGAGTTGGGAAAGGTTCCCGAGGAAGAGCGCAGGGAAGTCGGCAGACTGCTGAATGTGGCTAAATTGCGGCTCGAGGAGGTCTTCTCGGAGGCGGCGCAGAGGAGTCGCGATCTGGAGGCTTCCAGGCGTGAATCGATCGATGTAACCGTTCCCGGAAGGCTGGCGCCGGCGGGTCGTCTTCATCCGATCACACAGACGGCGATGGAGGTTTGCCGCATTTTCAATTGGCTTGGGTTCGAAACGGTAGAGGGGCCTGAGGTAGAGCTGGACTATTACAATTTCGAGGCGCTGAACATCCCCAAAGACCATCCGGCCAGGGACATGCAGGACACTTTCTACATCTCCGAAGAGGTGGTGCTGAGGACGCACACCTCGCCCATCCAGGTCAGGACAATGGAAAAGCGAAAGCCCCCGGTCCGGGTCATAGCTCCCGGAAGGACTTACCGCCGCGATTCGGACGTCACTCATACGCCCATGTTTCACCAGGTGGAGGGCCTTATGGTGGGCAAGGGCATCTCTTTTGGCGATTTGAAAGGCATCCTCACCACATTTGTCCACCAGATGTTCGGTCCTGAGGTCGGGCTTCGTTTCCGGCCGAGTTTTTTCCCTTTCACCGAACCGAGCGCCGAGGTGGATATTGAGTGCGTAATGTGCCGGGGAGGCGGCTGCCGCGTTTGCAAAGGCACCGGATGGCTCGAAATTCTGGGATCGGGAATGGTTGACCCGGAGGTTTACAAATACGTCGGCTATGATCCGGAGGAGGTAACCGGTTTTGCTTTCGGCATGGGGATCGAGCGGATAGCCATGCTGAAATTCGGAATAGACGACCTTCGTTTGTTCTTTGAAAACGACCTGCGTTTTCTTGAGCAGTTTTAGAGGCTCTATGCTGATAAGTCTTAAGTGGCTTTCCGACTATGTTGACTGCCCGCTTTCTCCAGAGGGTATCTCAGATGGCCTGACCATGGCGGGTCTGGAGGTGGAATCGCTTTGTTTGCGCTACCCCCAACTTAAAAACGTACTGACCGCTCGGATCGAGGCTGTGGAACCCCATCCAAATGCCGAGCGGTTGAAGATCTGTGTAGTCTCAAGTCCAGACGGTTTGCGCAGGATCGTTTGCGGCGCTCCGAACGTGCGCGCTGGAGCAATTGTTCCGCTGGCCCTGCCGGGGGCGGAGCTGCCGAACGGGTCAGTGCGTGAGGTTAAGGTTCGAGGCGAATTGTCGAAGGGGATGCTCTGTTCGCAAAAAGAACTCGGGTTGGGCGATGACCACAGCGGCATCTGGATTTTTCCCGCCGACACGCCGGCCGGTGTCCCGCTTGACGAGGCCCTGGGGATCAGGGACGTGCTGATGGAGGTTTCGATAACTCCCAACCGCGGCGATTGCCTCTCAGTGGTGGGCATTGCCAGAGAGGTGGCGGCGCTATGTAAGACATCCGTAAAATACGCTTCCATTGCAGTCGATGAAACCGGTCCTGCCGTTGATACGTTGACATCGGTCACCGTAGACGATCCCGCAGGCTGCCCTCGTTATACGGCCAGGGTTATACAGGGCGTAAAGGCAGGTCCTTCACCCGAATGGCTCAAAGACAGGTTGGAGGCGCTTGGCGTCCGTTCGATCAACAACATTGTCGATGTTACCAATTACGTTATGATGGAGCTTGGTCAACCGCTTCACGCTTTCGACTTCAACCGGCTGCGCCAGCGCCGTATAGTAGTGCGAAAAGCCGAGCCGGGCGAGCGGTTTATCACGCTCGACGGCGTCGAGCGCGATCTGGCCGAAGGGGCGGTGCTGATCTGCGACGGAGCCGGTCCGGTTGCTATAGGCGGCATCATGGGCGGGCTCAATTCAGAAATCGAGCCGGATACCAGGGATGTCCTGATTGAAAGCGCCTACTTTGAGCCGCTCTCGATTCGCCGGACCAGCAGGAGGCTCGGCCTCAAAACCGAGTCGAGCTACCGGTTCGAACGCGGCACGGACGCGGGCGGCGTGCTCAAGGCCCTCGACCGGGCGGCAGAGCTTATGTTAGAGGTCGGGGGCGGCGCGATTGCGGCGGGAAGGATCGACGTATGCCCAAATCCGATAAAAGCACGGGAAATATTGCTGCGGGTGGACAGGGCCAACCGGCTCCTGGGGACCCGGCTATCCCCGCACGAGATGAAAGAGACACTGGAGCGAATTGAGATGCGCGTGGACGCGCTGGACTCGGATCGTCTCCGGGTGATTGTGCCTGGTTTCAGGGAGGATATTACAAGAGAGATCGACCTGATTGAGGAATTGGCGAGGATTTCGGGCTATGACGGAATTCCGGTTACCAGCCCGGCCGCTGCAGTGGAAGCCGCCGGTTTCGATCCCCATCAGAGGGCGCGCAGGGAGCTGAAGAACCTGTTGGCAGGTGCCGGGTTCTTTGAGGTTATCAATTACTCGTTTATTTCTTATGAATCTATCAGAAGGCTTCGATATTCGGAAGGCGATCCAAGACTGGCCCCAATCCGGCTGAAGAACCCTCTGAGCGACGAGCAGGCCGTAATGCGAACGACCCTGTTGCCCGGGTTGCTTCAAAATGCCCGCTACAACCTCGACCGCAGAAGCGAAAACTTCAGGATTTTTGAACTAAGCAAGATTTTCCTGCCTAGAAAAGACGGCTTGCAGGCCGAAGAGCCTCACCACCTGGCAGGGGTCATTGCGGGAAAGCGGGTCCCGCAGGCTCTTTACAGCGATGCCGATGTGGACTATACGGACGTCAAGGGAGTAGTCGAAGCCCTTTGCAGCTTCCTTAGAATCAATGATGCCGAGTTCAGAGCGCAATCTCTTCCCCCATGGCTCGATCCTTCCGGGTCAGCCTCTGTTTTCGCTAAGGGCGAGCGGGTTGGAGAACTTGGCAGGGTCCATTCGGAAGTACTCGAAGCGTACGATCTAAAGCGGCCTATATTTGCTTTCAGGCTGGACTTTGACAGGCTCTTCGCGCTGAAGGGGCCGGTCCCGGTCTATAAAGCCCTTCCAAAATTCCCGCCCGTTCCACGTGATATAGCCCTGATCGCCGACGAGAAAATGCCCGTGGAAGAACCATTTGACTTTATTCGCTCATTGAATGAGCCATTGCTGGAAAGTGTCGAGATATTTGATATATTCAGGAGCGATCAAATCGGGACAGGCAAGAAGAGCATTGGCTACCGGCTCACTTACCGCGCTGAGGATCGCAGCCTTACCGACGAGGAGGTAAATGCTCTCCATGTCGAACTGGTCAGGAAGGTAACCGCCAGGTTTGGTATTTCCCTGAGGTGAAGGAAAACAGTGGGCGCCCAACCCTGCTTGCCGCTCCTTGCTTTCTTGTGCGATATTTGTTTCCCGGATCAGGCGCGTTTGGATCCGGGAAATCTATTTTGAAAAGGACGATTTTGAGATTTGTCGAAATGGCCCTTCTCGGCATAGCTCTTGGATGTGATGCTTTTGCAGTGGGAATGAGCGTAGGCGTGCGATTTTGCCAGCCGAGGCAGACCTTCAGGCTTTCCTTTCACTTTGGCCTCTTTCAGTTTATTATGCCGATTCTGGGATGGTTTCTCAGCCGGCGGCTCCCCGGATCAGCAAGGGTCTGGGGGCCGTGGATAGCATTTGCGCTCCTTTTTTTAATCGGCGCGAAAATGATTGCTGAAAGCCTGCTGGGCAAGAATGCCGATCCCGCCGCATGCGCCGACCCGACCCGTGGATTCAGCTTAGTGATTCTGTCGGTGGCGGCAAGCCTGGACGCGTTCGGGGTCGGCTTCGGCCTGGGAATACTGGGGGCCGGTCTTATCACCCCTGCCGTATGTTTCGGGGTGACGGCGGGAGCAATGACATGGGTGTCCATGAAGCTGGGCAACCGGCTCTCAACCAAATTCGGGCGCTGGGTGGAAGCTGGGGGGGGATTAATCCTGATGGCGTTGGCCGTTGAGTTCGTTGTTTAGTGAATGGTGAATAGTGAATGGTGCATCGGAGGCGAACCTCCGGTGGAGCGGGGTAGTGAACAGGGAAAAACAGGAAAAACGAGCAGTGGCGAACGATAAAGACTTGGAGGTCTGGAAGCAGGCGATTGAGCTGGCAAAAGGAGTATATGGGCTTCCCAGCGTCAGAAATCTATGGACTGGTGTCGCAGATGAGGCGCTCAGCCATCTCAATCCCCAGTAACATAGCCGAAGGCGCCGCCAGAAATTCCGATAAAGAATTCATCCAGTTTCTGTATGTTACGTTGGGCTCGATAGCTGAGCTTGACACTCAGTATATTCTGTCCAAAGAGATTCAACTCACAGAAGGCTCCGCAGAGGTCGAAAGAATAATGGACAGCGTAGGGAAGATGACAGTGGGCTTGATTAATCATCTGAAGAACAAGTGAGCTTTGAGCAGAAGAGATGCTGCTCACCATTCACTACTCACTATTCACTATTCACTGTCGGAGACAAAATGGCAAAAAGGTTGGAAACGGCTTTGAAGGAGCACCTTTTCGATCCGGAAGGGGCGAGTCTTTGCAGAAGGGTCCGCGACTACTTTGGCTGGGAAATAGGAGAAGCGCGGGTAATAAGCATGCTGACCCTGGATACCGGTCTGTCGGACGCAGAACTCGAAGCGGTGCGCGATGAGGTTTTCACCAATCCTGTAACCCAGGTATCCGGTTTTCGGAGCCTTGCCTCCGATTTCGACTGGGCGATCTGGGTAGGATATCGTCCCGGGGTCCGCGATACTGCGGGCAGCGTCGCAATAGAAGCCATAAGCGATTACCTGGGAAAAGCGCCTGCTCCAGGTGAGGCCGCTTACACTTCCCGGCTCTACCTGCTCAAAAATGCCCCTCTTTCGCGAAGCCAGGCAGAAACAATAGCGCGCGAACTTCTCGCAAATGAAATCATTCAACAATGGCGCGTTTATCCCAGGGCTGAATGGAACGAAAGCGATGGAACAGGGGTAATTGTGCCGAAAGTACTTCTTGCCCACACGCCCTCGGTTTGCGAAATCCCCATAGAAAGCGACGAGCAGCTTGTAAGGCTGAGCGATGAGAGGAACCTGGCCCTGAGCCGGAGCGATGTTCCTGTCATCAGAAATTACTTCCTCAGGCCGCAAGTGAGGGAAGCGCGCGCAAAGCTGGGTCTTTGCGCACCGACCGACGTCGAACTGGAAGCGATTTCCCAGGCGCGCAGCGATCATTGCAATCACAACACCTTCCGCGGGAAGTTCCGATACCGTGACGTGCTTACCGGCGAGCAACTCACGGTGGACAATCTTTTCAAGACCTGCATCGAAACCCCAACGCTCCGGATTCAGGAGCAGAAGGACTGGGTTGTTTCAGTTCTGTGGGACAACGCCGGGGTTGCGCGATTCGATTCTGAGTTCAACTACTCGGTTACGGGTGAAACCCATAACAGCCCATCCAACATGGAGGCCTATGGCGGCGCTCTCACAGGAATCGTCGGAATTTACCGAGACATAATGGGTACCGGAAAGGGATCGCGCCTTGTTGCGGGTCTTTACGGCTATTGCGTGGGGCCCCGCGACTACAACGGGCCGCTCAAGCCGCACCTCCATCCAAGGCGGCTGCTCGACGGGATTGTGGAAGGGGTAAAAGACGGCGGGAATAAGCACGGAGTGCCTACGCCTTTTGGAAATCTCTTTTTTCATCCCTCCTATCTCGGCAAATGCCTGGTGTTCGTGGCGTCGCTCGGGATCATGCCGCGTGAAATCAAGGGCAAGCCGGTCGAAATTAAGCTACCGGGGGAAGGCGACCTCATCGTCATGTGTGGAGGCCGCGTGGGAAAAGACGGAATTCACGGGGTTACGGCCTCGAGTGAGAGCTACGGCGCGAACACCCCTGCCGGGCATGTGCAGATAGGCGACCCGTACACTCAGAAGAAGATGCATGATTTTCTTCTCGAAGCGCGCGACGAAGACCTGATTACGTTCATTACCGACAACGGGGGCGGCGGGCTTTCGTCTTCCATAGGGGAATCGGCGAGGTTGGCCGGAGGCGCTTATGTAGAGGTGGACAAGGTGCCTCTGAAGTATGAAGGCCTCGATATATGGGAAATATGGGTATCGGAATCACAGGAGCGAATGAGCGTGGCGATCAGGCCCGAGAGCCTGGACATGTTCATGGAGCTTTCGCGAAAACACGAAGTCGAGAGCACGGTGATCGGCAACTATGAAAATACGGGGAAGCTGCGCCTGAGTTATGGAGGCAAGACTTGCGCATATTTGGATCTAAGCCTTTTCTCGGAGGATTTCCCCCAGTGGGATTTCGATGCCGAATGGCTTGCGCCCAAGGCGCGCGGCCTGGCCGAACCTGCGCTGACCGAACCCGCCGACTACGGCAGGCTCCTGCACGCCCTGCTTGGCACCCCCAATCTGAGCAGCCGGGAGTGGATCCAGCGGCAATACGACCATGAAGTGCAGGGCGGCAGCACGATCAAGTTCATGACGGGCAGGGACCGGGACGTTCCAAACGATGCCTCTGTAATCCGGCCCGTCCTTGGCACAAACGGCGGTCTTGCAGTCGCGCAGGCCCTTGCGCCAACTTACTCAGAAATAGATACCTACCACATGGTGGCGGCGACAATCGATGAGGCGGTAAGGCGCATCCTGGCGGTTGGCGGCAGGCTGGACGAAATCGGGGGCGTGGATAACTTCTGCTGGCCGAACATTCAGTACGATCGGGTTCTAAATCCGGACGGACGCTACAAGGCGGCGCAGCTTGTGCGAGCAAACCTGGCGCTTCGCGACCTGTGCCTTGCGTACGGCATACCGCTCCTTTCGGGAAAAGACAGCATGTATGTCGACGGATATCTTCCGGGCGCATTCGGCGAGCGGCACAAAGTGAGCGGTCTTCCCACGATGCAGTTTACGGCGACGGGGATCGTTGCGGATGTGCTCAAATCACAGACATTGGAGGCGAAATCTTCCGGCGACCTGGTATATGTGCTCGGGATCACCCGGAACGAACTTGGAGGTTCAGCCTATTACGACCTTTTCGGGTATATCGGGCTCAATGTGCCCAAAGTAGATGGTTTCGCCGATCCAAATGAGCTGGAACCTGAGAAATCCAAATCTCTTTTGAGTCTTTATAAAGCTGTCGAGAGGGCGATATCTTCAGGGCTTGTCGC
Organism: Syntrophobacteraceae bacterium; assembly: GCA_049515795.1. GTDB lineage: Bacteria > Desulfobacterota > Syntrophobacteria > Syntrophobacterales > Syntrophobacteraceae > SbD1. The sequence goes on along the minus strand of JBEKTT010000023.1, from coordinate 22,852 downwards.
CTCGTGTCACGGAATTTACCGGGGTGGGCTGGGAGTCCACGCTGCGATGACGGCCATCGGCGGTCGTTTCGGTTTGACCATCGAACTGGGGAAGACACCCGTCTTAGCGGATGAGAGCGTTCGGGACGACCAGGTCCTTTTCAGCGAATCCTGCGGGCGATTCCTGGTGACCGTGCCCAAAGGCTGCGCCAGGGAGTTTGAGGGTATCTTCGATGGATTGCCTTATGGGTTGGTCGGCGAAGTGACCGAGAATCCCGAACTGGTGATTTTCGGCAAATCCGGACAGGAGATCCTGAGAGAAAATATTTTCTTGCTGCGCAAATCATGGATGGGAAATCAGGATTGAAACCGGCAGATTGGCGGAGCGTGGCCAATCCCAAAAAAACCGGCAGTCACTGGTTGGGTTGAGCAAAGCGCAACCCGACAAACCAGAAGTCAACGAATTCAGGAGGGGCAACCCGTTGATGGAAAATCCACTGGTTGGGATCATAATGGGGAGCGACTCGGACATCTCTGTCATGGAGCATGCTGCCCGGTTGCTTGAAGAGTTCGAAATACCCTGCGAAATAAAAATTCTTTCAGCCCACAGGACGCCTGATGAAGCCGCCGAGTACGCGAAAGGACTGGCGGGTCGAGGCGTTAAAGTCCTGATAGCCGGGGCCGGCTGGGCCGCCCACCTGGCAGGCGTTTGCGCCGCTCAGACTACCATACCGGTTATTGGAGTACCGATCGACTCATCTCCACTTAATGGGATGGACTCACTTCTTTCAACAGTCCAGATGCCCCCCGGCGTCCCCGTGGGCACAATGGCCATCGGGAAAGGCGGCGCCTACAACGCGGCAGTTTTTGCCGTCCGGATTCTTTGTCTTCTCGATCCCGAGCTTGCCCGGCGATACTCTTCTTTCGGGAAGAAAATGGCCGAAGAGGTAATTTCGAACCAAAACCGGGAGCTTCAGGAATATCTGGCAAAGCGGGCATCGAGATAAGAATCCGCTTGTCCAGCAGGATGATGAAAAAGGATTGGAATTCCCACGTCAGGGTGAAAAACCCTATAGACGTCACCCCGGCGAAAGAGACTGTGTCGTAATTCAGTAATGCCCGTGCAAAATCCCACGGGACCAAGTTTTGTTTCCCCCTTTTGTAAAGGGGGATCGAGGGGGATTTCAAGTGCCTGTGTAGTATAGGAGAATCATAATCCCCCCTGCCCCCCTTTAGAAAAGGGGGGAATACGAAAAATATTACGTTTGCGACACAGCCTCTTCCGCCGGAATGACGAAATCATTAGCAATTTTGAGGCGTTTCTCCCACCAGAGAACCCTTTTTCATCACCCTGCTAAAGCACATAATAAACTGGAACACCCAAATTTGCAGCCTTTTGGGACGCACGCTCTATAACCTCTTGGGTCCCGTGGGTCATGTCATGCCGGCAGAGGTCCTTCATCGCAACGAAACGGCATTCGTCCGCGTCGGTTCCGGCTTTAAGGCGTCCTCCGAGGACCTCGCAAAGAAAATCGAGAAGAATGTAGTGGTACTCGATTCGGCCGTCCTGGTCAAAAATGACGCGGTCGAGCGCGGCCACAAGGTCGATCACTTTGACTTCGAGTCCAACCTCTTCGAGGACCTCTCTGCGGACCGAGGCCTCGAGGCTCTCGCCCAATTCAACGAGTCCTCCGGGAATCGACCACTTGCCCAGAGCAGGCGGACGGCCTCTTTTTACCAGCAGGACCTCGGTCCCACGGAATATGATTGCCCCCACACCAGCGTAGGGCCGTTCAGGATAACGTCTGTTCATGTGATCTCCGATCCTTGACCGACGATTGGCCTTGACGAAAATTGGAGGCATGATATCCTTAAAGTTTAGCCAATTGCGCTATTTGCATCAGAGGACCTTTAACAAACATTATAGAGAATACGGGCATGGGCAACCCCATACCGGACCTGCTTTTTGCGCTGAAGCCTTCGTCCATCAGGCAAAATCCGCCAAAGTCAGTCTTGTCGCTGCACAATTTGCCGGAGAATTCTCCATGAGGTATTTTGCAGTATTATCGCTGGCGCTTTTTTGCTTTACCTGGCACGTTTCTGCGGCCCCACCTCAGGAACAGGCCCCGGCCAAGGCCGAGGCGGCCCAAAAGCTCGGCCTCAAACAGGCGTTGATGTGCGAGCGTGTCGAGAACCTTACGCCGGTTGGCCCCGGTCTAGTATTCTCCGTCTCGTCGGGCCAGGTTTGCTGCTTTACATCTTTCGATCCGGTACCGCAGCATACCGTCGTCTACCACAGGTGGTTTCGCCGCGACGAGCTGAGCACCCAGACCCGGCTGCGCATGTATCCGGCAAAGTGGTCCACCTATAGCGTGATCCAGCTCCGCGAAACCGATAAGGGACCCTGGCGGGTTGAGATAATAGACCAAAACGGGCGCGTTTTCGACGTACTGCGATTCAGCATAGTGGATTGAAGACCAGAGCTTTCTCATGAACCGTTTTCTTGCATTCATATCATCCATCCGATGGCAGGATATAGTCGATATATTGATAAACAGCTACATCCTTTTGCGGGTGTATGTCCTTTTTCAAGGCACCAATGCCTTTCGCGTGCTGGTGGGCATAACCTCATTGTGGCTGGCGCAGGAGGTTGCGGCCAGCATCGGCCTGATTCTCACCAGTTGGGCAATACGCGGCATAACGGCGGCCGCTGCCATTATCATAATTGTGGTGTTCCGCAATGAAATCCGTTCGGCCCTGCAGGTGCGCAATATAAAGACATTTCTGTGGGGATTTCCAAGCAGAGAGGAGCAAACACCCATTGACGTCATAGCGGACAGCGTCTTTCAGATGGCGAAAAAACGGATCGGGGCGCTAATCGTTTTTCCCGGCAACGAGGACCTGGGCGAGAAAATCCACGGAGGAATCCCGTGGAACGGCCAGGTCTCGAGCGAAATGCTGATGAGCGTCTTCTGGCCTAACAACCCCGTCCATGACGGAGCGGCCATAATCGAGGGCGGGCAGATCACCGAGGTTGGGGTCCTTCTGCCGCTCTCCCACAGGCAGGACCTTCCATCCGAATACGGGACCAGGCACAGGGCGGCGATGGGGCTTGCTGAAGCGGCCGATGCGCTTGTTATCGTGGTATCCGAGGAGCGGGGCAGCGTGAATGTGGCCAAAGACCGCAGCCTCACCCCGATGCTGGACAGTCAGATGTTGTCTCAGGCTTTGAAAAAACATCTCAAAATGCCCGACATCAGCCCCGCTCGTCAGCGCGAACGGGAAAGACTAAAGCTGGTGGCAGCCGGCTGTATTTCCTTCCTTATAATGGCCGGAATTTGGTTCGGGTTTACCCGCAGCCAGGATACCATCATAGCCCTGAACGTACCCATCGAATACGTCAACAGGCCTCCAAATTACGATATTCTGGATACCTCTGTCGATGAAGCGCGCCTCCAGCTCTTAGGTTCAAGCGCCCTCATAAAGTCGCTCGCGCCGGGGCAGGTGGGAGTGCGAGTGGACTTGAGCAAAGCAGCCGAAGGCCGGAATACCTTCACCATTACACAGGATGATATTATTCTGCCTCCAGGTGTTACCCTCAACAGGATACATCCGGCCACAATAGAGGTGACCCTGGATATTCCGGCCACCAAGGAGCTTCCCATCCAGGTGGATTGGACTGGCCGCCTGCCTGAAAATACCACTTTGATGCAGGTGAGCGTCTCGCCGGAAACGGTGAAGGTGGTTGGCGGAAGCAAGACCATCGAGAAGGTGAACACGGTTTACACCAGTCCGGTGCGGCTCGACACTCTGTCCAAATCGGGGTCGTTCACCGTACCGATAGTCCTTTCCCCGCCATCGCTCAAGCTGGCGCCATCCTTCTCCGACCGTGTAATGGTGCACTATCGGTTGGAAGAAAGAAATCCATCGGGGAAGAAATAGGATAGATTAGGCAGCGAGCGCAGACTCCGGGGCTGCCGTTTTTTCGGCACAGGCGGGTTGGCCAAATGGAGACACGGAGTCACCGCCGCATCCCCTGTCTCCGAATAGTTTCCTTGCTTTCCGGCTTCCAGCTCCTTGCTTCCTGCTTCCTTAACTTATTCGGTGGCGTCCAAATCGTGGCTCAGGGACTTGGACCTTGCCCATTCTGTGGCGGTCCAAAGTGCTGCAATCATAGTGACCGGGAGCCCCTTTTGAACCGCATGTACTTACCGGAAACCATTTATCCCGTGCGGGTCTATTCCAGTAGATCGGGATGAGCCATACCGTCCTTGGTCGTACGAGGATCGTAGGAAACCCAGACAACCTTTCCAATCGTGAGGACTCGGTTTGAGCGCAAGGTGACTGTTCGGAAACGATAATCCCTCTTCTTCCAATCCAGGTCTTTGTTGGACATGTTTAAATAAGCTTTACCGGGCCGCTCACCGGCGCTTATCTCGTCCAGGTAAACCTTCTCGCCTTTATCAGTAGTGAGATACCCTTCCACTTCAAATCGGGCGCCGTCGTCGAGCCGGAAAGGCTCATAGGGAAAGCCATGCTCATCACAAGGAACCAATCCGGGCACTTCTATGAACAGCTCACTCCAGTCGCCGGCGGTCTTCATGGGCGTCGCCGGTTTGAGTTCCAGCCACTGGGTCGTCAAGGTTATTCCGGGTGAGACGAGTAGCTCCTGGTAAGACGAAAAGACCTCGCAATAGAATAACAACCACACGCTTAGAGCAATCACCGCCACTATAACAGAACCGGTTATTAGCTTACATCTGAGCTTCATTCATTTCTCCACGTCACTGAAGCCGCGAGGGAGCTCATGGCTACGGTATATTGTAATCAAACCAGTTTGCGCCGCTGGAAGGATTGTGTGGATAAAGGTTCTTTTTGGTAACGTACCCGAACCTGTCCAGGTTGTCTCGAAAATCCAATGGCGAAATAATCGGCGGTTGAGGCCGAATCCCAAACATTCGACCGGTTGCTTGTTCCAGGACGTCACGGATTTTCGTGACGCAACTGTTCTGACTACTCCACTTTGGCTTTTCTGCCATATCTTGCTTGATCATCTTCACCAGCAAGTCTTGTTCGTTTGCCGTGAGATTCAGTTCTTGACCAACAGCATCCCGAAAGTCATTTTGCGTGAGGTAGGCTGCGGTTTTTTTCTCATCATTCCAACCTTTTTCTGTGAAAGCGTATGTTTTGCCATTTATATTAATAGCTGTGTGTCCAAATGACGACTTCAGGTGCCCGACGGGATCGAATGTCAGGACCTCCGTGACCCTCCCCTGATCCGGATTGGAGTTTGAGTCTAACACATCTTTATCTGCGTTCGTACTCTTGCCGGTATTTGTATTATTGTCCGTGGGAGCCGGCGGTGGTGGCGGCAACACAGGGATTGGTGGAATTGACGCCGGCAAACACATGACTTTAAACCTCAATTTTAGTGGCACTGAAGAACAAAATTCTTCAATTCGTCTTAGTTCCCAAATTCTCGAATTCCTCAATGCCTAATAGGATACCTTGAGCAATCTGGCCCTGCCAAACGGCAACCAGAAACGGCAACCGGAAGCGGCAATAGAAACGGCAACCAGAAACGGCAAAAAGCAGAGAATGGGGAAAATTTTTCACGGCGGCGTGAATTGACTGAACATAGAGTGGAGTAGTGCAGCGTCAACTAAGTTCCTATAGGTAAGGACCGTCAGCCCGTCATTCCGGCGAAGGCCGGAATCCAGCGTCTTTTCAGTTGGTTAACAGCACTGGACCCCAGCCTTCGCCGGGGTTACGATCCCTTGCAACATGTAATAACTTTGTTGACAAAGTACTAGGCCGGGGCCGGGCCCATACATCTGATTGCTGAAACAAACAAGCGACGACGGTTGCCATCCATTGGGCAGGAGTGATCACGTACGGATTTGTACGGGGGGTGCCGGGCGACCGGCATCCCCATCGAGATGTCCGACCCTTCTTGGGTCCCTTCTTGCTCAGTGCCGGCCGAATCTCACCAAACGGGATCAGTTCAGCAAACTGTTGCTGAATATCAGCCGGCAGGACGCATTGCACTGATCCTCTTCAATGAACCCCTGCCATAATCCACTTGACAAGTTTTTATTTTGTATACAAAATTTCTATGTGCACAAATGCTATGCTTCTGATCGGAAAATTATCCATCAAATTGACACGGTAGAGAATGAACAAAGGATGGCTCCATGCCGAAAGAAGATCGTATGCCACAGGATGATCGACTCATTTACCTTGTTTTTACGGCACAGCAAAAACTGCGAACCTATCTCAAAAACGCCCTTCTCGCAGAAGGGGTCAAAGTCACTCCGACACAGACCGGAATTCTCTTCCTTCTGAAGCATAAGAATGGGAGGACCATGACCGAACTGAGTCAGATCCTGGCGGCCGACAATTCCACAATGACCGGCTTAGTCGATCGACTGGAGAGGTCCGGTTTTGTCGTTCGCGAAGCAAGCCCGACCGACCGGCGAGCCCTGCTTACCCGCATCACTCAGGAAGGAATAGACGAGATGGATAGAGCGAAGGCCATTATCAAAAGGGTAAACGAGGAAATCAGTTCGGGTTTTTCGGAGGAAGAAATTGCAGCCTTTAAAAAGGTGCTCAATAGTTTTTTCCAAAAGTTCAACAAGGCAGGATCTGCATCCCTGAGAAAGGTTGCTCTGTGACTTCGGGACGCGAAGGGAAACTCTTTGTGTTGCGGCAAAAAGTGGCCCGGTTTGCAGAACGAGAGATCGCATCTCGCACTGATCTCCACTCCGCCCAAGAATTTCCTTACGAGATATGGCATAGGATAGGCGAAGAGGGGCTCCTTGGTCTCAACCTCCCCTTACTATATGGGGGCCTGGGCTATAGGCAGCCTCTCGTCACAGTGGCAGGAGAGACCCTGGTTGAGCGCGGGCACAATATGGGGCTTGGTCTCTCCTGGCTCATACACATCCTCGTCTCACGCTTTCTCATTATGCGGTTCGGAGGCAAAGCACAGCGCGAAGAGTACCTTCACAGACTCTCGACGGGCAAGATCACCGCCGCCTTTGCGATCTCGGAGCCCGAAGCGGGAACTCATCCGAAGTACCTGAAGACGTCAGCATCCAGGCGGGGTGATTTTTACGCTCTTGACGGCGAGAAAGTTTCCATTACCAACGGCCCCATCGCCGACCTCTTTGTCGTGATCGCCATCACTGGAGTCGATGCGGGAAGGAACCGCTTCAGCGCATTCCTGGTGCCCAGGGATACGCCTGGACTCTCTCTCACTTCCGGCAAGTTTCTGGACTGCCTTCGTCCATCTCCCCATTGCGGCATAAGGCTTGAGCATTGTCGGATCCCTGCATCCGCTATCCTGGGGGCAAAGGGCGCCGCATACGAAAAGATGGTCAAGCCGTTTAGAATTCTTGAAGATATCTATCTCATGGGCGTGGTGGCCGGAGGTATGGAAAGACAGATGGCGCTTGCCTTGAACGCTATCCGAAAACAGGGCGGTAATCTCTCTGATGAAATCAAGAGCCGCCTTGGCGGACTGCGCTCCCTTCTCGACAGTCTTAAAATGCTGGCCCACAAGGCGGCAAGGTTTTCGGTAACCGTTGTCCTTCGTCCCGAGCTTCTGTCTTTTAGCCTCTCTTTTCGAAATCTCTCGGACCATTTCCAGATGCTCTTCGAGCAACTCCTCTCGGAAGCGGGAATCGAAAAGGACTCTTCATTGCGCCATCTCACTTCCGACCTGGTTCGCACGAACGGAATAGCAAGCAGAGCGACACTGGCAAATCAGAGAAAGCTTGGAGAATCTCTCCTTTAACGGAAGGAACTGCATGCAAAGGGAACATGCCCGGGAGTTTGCCTCGCGCGAGAGCATTCTGCAAGGACTTGGAGAAGCAGGATACGTCTGCACCAGCGAGATCGCAACGATGCTCTTCCTCGCCTGCCATCTCGAAAAGCCAATCCTTGTCGAGGGACCGGCGGGTGTGGGGAAAACCGAGCTCGCGAAGGCTGCCGCTGCATTCTTTGGTCTCCCTCTGATACGCCTGCAGTGTTACGAAGGACTGGACGAATCAAAAGTGCTCTACGAGTGGAAGTATGGGAAGCAGTTGCTGTATACCCAGATCCTGCGGGATAAGCTTGATGATATCGTCGGGAGCAGCAGCGGACTTGCCGAATCTGTCCAAAAACTCCACCAATATGATGACATGTTCTTCTCTCCTCATTTTCTGGAGCCAAGACCATTGTTGAAAGCACTTCAGGAGGAAGATGGCGTGGTGTTGCTGGTTGATGAGGTCGATAAGGCCGATCAGGAGTTCGAAGCTTTTTTGCTTGAGATCCTGTCTGATTTTCAGATCTCCATCCCGGAAATAGGCACCATTAAAGCTTTATCCAAACCCCTGGTATTTCTAACGAGCAACAATACGAGAGAGATGAGCGATGCTTTGAAGCGCCGATGTTTGCACCTCTTTATCCCATTTCCCGATCCGAAGATGGAAAGGGAGATTGTCCGCGTGCATGTTCCGGGGCTTTCCGAAAGGCTTCGGATACAGCTAATCTCCTTTATTCAGCAGGTTAGAGAGTTCGATTTGAAAAAAGCCCCATCAGTCGGGGAGACTATCGACTGGGCAAGGACTCTTGCTCTGCTCCATGCGGATATGCTGAGCCCGGATCTCGTGAGGGAAACGCTCAATACGGTCCTCAAGTTTCAGGAGGATATCCATATGGTGGAAGATCATCTCCTAAAGATGACGCAAAAAGCGCTATCAGCGGCTTTGGACTGAAAAGTGGAAGAAGTTCTTGAAGAATTCGTGCTGGCACTTCGAAGTTCGGGGGTGCTCATTTCCGTAGCCGAGTGTATCGATGCCATGCGGGCGGTCGATCTGGTTGGCTATGCGGACAGGCAGCTCCTCCGGGAAGCTCTTTCAGGTGTCCTTGCAAAATCGTCGGATGAAAAGCAAGTTTTCACAATAACCTTCGAGCGTTTTTTCTCCTCCGAGGGCTTTCCGGACCCCTGTCAAGGTATCGAAGATACTTCTATTCGGGTGGATCTTCGGGCAAGCGATTCCACGCTTACCCGGTTGTTGGTGTCCGGGACTCCCGCCGATCTAGTAATGTCCGTGCGAGAAGGTGCCCGCGCCGTGGATGTCGCAACCATCGGGTTCTTTTTCCAGGGACCGTACATCCGGAGGATCTTGCATCAGATGGGTCTCGAAGGACTGAATCACGACATCGAAATGGCTCACGGCGAAGATGGGGCGGCATCCCAAAGGCGGGCGATGATTTTGGAGTTGGCGAGGAGCAGACTCATTGAAAACGTAAAGAGCTTTGCCGGGCGCCAGTATACCCTCTTTGCAGGCTCTTCGACCGAAGGGGCAATCGAAAAATACCTGAGGAACGCCAGGCTATCGGAATTGGAGGAGCGCGATCTTAAGCGAATTTATGCCATCATTCAAAAGATGCTAAAACATCTGAATGCGCTCTACGCCAGAAGAAGAAAAACATCCAAACGTGGGCAGCTCGACTTCAAGAGGACCTTCAGAGCAAATATCGCCTTTGATGGGCTTATGTTTGACAGGATGTGGAAGGCAAAGAAGATCGATCGTCCTGATATCATCGTATTGTGTGACGTCAGTCGCTCGGTTAGGGCCGTCGTACGCTTCCTCCTTCTTTTCCTTTACGGTCTGAATCAGACTCTGGTGAAAATAAGATCGTTCGTCTTCTGCTCAAATCTGGTCGAAGTGAGCGACATTTTTGACCGCTGCCTTGTTGAAGAGGCGTTGGCAAGAATCCTCACCGGCGCCGAAACGGGCCTTCTGATGGGTCGAACGGATTATGGAGAGGTCTTCCGCGAATTCGGAGAAAAATGGCTTGATACGGTCACCAGCAAGACAACGGTGATCATCCTTGGAGATGGAAGGAATAATTACGGTGATCCCCAAACTGAGATCCTGAAGGCGATCTACCGAAGATGCAGAAGGCTCATCTGGCTCAATCCCGAGAGTCGGCCCCTCTGGGGAGCGGGAGACTCGGAAATGAATCGGTATTTGCCTTTTTGCCACCTCGCAAAAGAATGCAACACGGTCAGGCATCTGGAAAGAGTGGTGCACGCCCTGCTTCGGCACCACTCCTCCTTGAGTTCGAGTTCCGGCTAAACGGCACGTTATTCGGCTCACATAGCTAAGAAAAAGATCTGCCCCTTAAGCTTCTACTGTAGCCAATATTGCTGCGATATCGCTGCAGAAAACGCCGGCTTGCAAATTAGCGCGAAAATTGTTTGACAGGCATATCTTTTGTGTGACATATATTTGGCTAACAAACATTATGTTGCCGTTCGGCGTCTTACCTGCGACTTCTTACAGCAGGAGGCCTCCCGCTTCCGCCCATCGCGTGCGATAGACCTGCCGCGCGGTCGGCCCCCGCGCTACGCGCTCACACGTCGCAAAGGGAGGCCGGCAAGCATGCTTCACGTTGTGAAGCAATGCGAAGCTCGCGAAGCGTGATCTATACACCGGAGGCACTTCACTTTTTTTGGAAGCGCCTCACATTTGGCTTGCCTCCAACCGCACCACATTTAGTGTCTGCGCTGTCCGCATGGCTGCGCGGAAAGAGCCGATTCTTTTTTTTGAGCAGGGTATTATATAAGTCTATCATACGAGGCCTCCCGCTTCCGCCCCGTCTCGCGGGGGGTGGGCGGGCTGTCGAGAATGAGCGGTCGGCCCCCGCGCTACGCTATCAGGACTGAACTACGCTTCGCTCCCTGAGTGCTGAGGACTGAGGACTGAGGACTGAGAGTGAAACCCTACCCATTGTCACTTTACTTTTTGGTGCGTTTAACATTTGGCTTGCCTCCAAACGCGCTACATTTAGTGTCTGCGCTGTCTGCATGGCTGCGAGAAAAGAGCCGATTCTTTTTTTTGAACAGGGTATTATATAAGTCTATCATACGAGGTGCGTGAACATGATTACCGTCATCGCGCAGTTCAAGCTGCCACAGCCGATTACCAGGGAAATGGCTCGGCAAACCTTCTTAAGTGCTGCACCCTAGTACAAGGACTTGCCAGGTCTCATCCGAAAGTACTACATCTTGTCGCAAGATGGAGGGACGGCTGCTGGTATCTATTTGTGGAATTCCAAGGAAGATGCAGACCGGCTCTATACAGAGGACTGGAAGAGCTTTGTGCACGAAAGGTAGGGGGCTGATGCATTGCTCAACTGCTTTGAATGCCCTGTCGTCGTAGATAACATCTCACACGAAGTTCTCACGGATGATTAGCCCAGTGAAAGTATCAGAGTGGCGCCGAGATTTTTTCTCATTGAAGAAAGGGGGAGAGCGATGGCGGAACTGGTGATAGTAAAAAAAACTGATGGCATTGCCTCGGTGTTGCTAAACCGTCCCGAGACATTTAATGCATTCAACATGGATATGGTGGAATCCCTGGCAGCCAATACCATTACTCTTGCAGCAGATGAGGGGGTGCGCGGAATCATCATCTCGGGCACGGGTAAAGCGTTCTGTGCTGGTGGTGACCTCAGATGGGTTCTAGCGTTCCCTCATGGTCCCTCTGCCGCACTTCATGAGTTGGCCGCCAGATTTCATCAGGCCATTCTGGAGATTCGCCGTATGCCTAAGCCTGTCATAGCTGCTGTGAACGGGATAGCGGCCGGAGCAGGCTTCCCCCTGGCCTTGGCTTGCGACTTTAGAGTCATGGCCAAGTCTGCTGCATTCCGGCAGGCCTACACTTCCAACGGACTCTGCATTGATGGTGGGGGTTCCTTCATTCTCCCCAGGGTGGTCGGGTTAGCCAGGGCGATGGAGATCATGGCTTTCGACAGGCTCATCTCTTCAGAGCAGGCTCTTTCCTGGGGATTGGCAACGAAAGTAGTAGAGGATGGGAATGCTCTTGAGGAGGCAACCCGCATGGCTCTTGAGCTTGCAGAATGCTCCTTGAATTCCTTCGGATGGTCAAAGAAGCTCCTCACCGATTCCTTCGACAGCTCTTTTGAGACCCATCTGGAGCGGGAGCGCAGAGGCATTGCCAGTTGTGCTGCTCATCCTGAAGGCATTGAAGGACTGAGAGCGTTTTCAGAAAAACGCAAACCTTTATTCAACCCTGGGAAATCCTTATAGAAGCTCTGAAGGAGGCCTCCCGCTCCCGCCCCGTCTCGCGGGTGGGGGTTGGGCGGGCTGTCGAGAATGAGCGGTCGGCCCCCGCGCTACGCGCTCACACGAAATCTGCAGCCAACTATCTCAATCGGAGTTCAGGCTGGGAGATCGGAGCCGGCCCGAGCATCGTTGTGGTGGACGAAGGCGTCGCACGCGCGCTGACGAGCACGACACTCAAGTCCGATGTCTACGCCTTCATCTTCGACCAGAAGGGTCTAATGGCAGGCATCGGGCTCCAGGGTTCGAAGATTACGAAGATAAGGAAGTGAGCGGCTGGGGGTAGTCTAAGAAGAAACGGGTCAAGCGCCTGAGGCTGGACTTGATATTCGTTCTAAACCCTGCAAAACCGACACGAGGAGGTTTCGAATGGATTGGACTGCGTCTCAACCAACGTCAGTGAGTTTTCCACCTTGGGTTCGCGTTCGGTTCCTAACCTGGATCTGTGGAATAGTCTTCCTCATCGTTACATCCGGCTGTGCTCATTATCCCATCAACCAACCCTTGAGGCAATCGGCCCCACGATTGGAATATCGCGCCAAGAACTTCAAACATGTGGGGAAAGATGACGATTTGTTGGTCATGCTCACTTTTTCCGGCGGAGGGACACGGGCGGCTGCTTTTTCCTACGGCGTACTTGAAGCTCTGAGGGATACGGAGGTCTCCATCCACGGCCGCAAGAAGCGCATGCTCGACGAAGTGGACTGGATCTCAGGCGTTTCCGGCGGAAGTTTTACGGCGGCCTATTACGGGCTTTTCGGAGATCGAATCTTTGAGGATTTCGAGTCCCGTTTTTTGAAAAAGGACATTCAGGGCGACCTCATCAACGGGATCCTCTTCAACCCCGTCAATTGGACGAAGCTCTCTTCCCTCTACTATGGTCGCAGCGATCTTGCAGCGGACTACTATGACAAGTATGTATTCGATCACGGAACTTTTGGTGACATCCTTGCCCGTGGGGGGGCGATGATTGTCATAAACGCGACGGATATGGTGCAAGGAACACGGTTTTCCTTCCTTCAAGATCCCTTCGATGCGATCTGCACGGACCTTTGCTCTTTCTCCGTGGCCCGTGCATGCGCCGCCTCCTCTGCGGTACCAGTTTTACTGAGCCCCGTGACTTTGCGGAACTACGCCGGCAAGTGTGGTTATCAGTTGCCCCCGGCACTTGCGGAGGCCATGCAACCCCCAAGGGAGGTTACGTCGCGCCGATTTGATCTTGCCAATAACATGCTTCCATTCCTGGATTCGCAAAAAAAACCATACATCCACCTCGTTGACGGGGGGGTTGCGGACAATCTCGGGCTCAGGGCCGTTCTCGAACGCGTCACGCTGATGGGTGATCCCTGGACCACCATGAAAACCGCCAACTTGACAAACATGCACAAAATTGTCTTCGTGGTGGTGAATGCAGAAACCGAAATCGACACCAAATGGGATCGTATCGAAACGAATCCGCCCTTCGGCATAACGCTTGCGTCATACTCCTCTATAGCCATTGCCCGTTACAACATGGACACGGTAGCGCTCCTGAGCGAAAGTTTCACTCGCTGGGCCGATGAAATACGGAAAGGGCGCTGCGGATCGTCGAAGATCACCTCTGAGCCGGGCTCCTGCGGCGATATTGAATTCTATCTGGTGGAAGTTAAGTTTGATGCTCTGGATGATGAGGCCGAACGCCATTACTTCAAACAGCTTCCCACATCGTTTGCGCTGAAACCCGAACAGGTTGACAAACTCCGGGATGCAGCACGACGCATCCTGACAAAGTCCAAAGAATACCAACGGCTGGTGCAAGATCTACAGTGAAATCCGCTTATAGTGAGCGGCCTAAGTAAGCTGACATAGCCGCTTAACTTTCAGCGGTTTCCGTCTTTGAGATCGTGAAAATACCGTTGCCTCAAGGTGCATCTATATTACACTCTGTTAGCCGACAATACGACGGCAGAGGTCTTATTTCGGTCATGAACTGCCATCAAGAGGTCGTCTGGTGACACACCGTAGCATTCCGCGTCATCCAGACGCCGGCTCAGGGGGTCTCGCTATCAGACCCGCTCTGCACAGTCCGATTCGGCTTGTCCGATTGGAAAATGCGATAGGTTGATCACTTCACGAGAGGAACCATTGCAAATGAACAACACAATGCACTACCCACTGCTTGTTTTCGTACTCTCCTTCTTCGTGCTGTCGCTCTCGGCGCTGATCGGGGCGTCCTTTCTCATGAGGCAGCGGAAGCTGGAAAAGGACGTGCGTGAAGACTTTGGCGTTATCCTGGCCGCTACGCTGACACTGCTCGGACTCATCATCGGATTTAGTTTTTCGATGGCCATGAGCCGGTATGATCAGCGCAAAAATTACGAGGCGGCAGAGGCGAATGCGATCGGCACCGAATACGTGCGGGCCGACCTGCTGCCTGCCTCAGATGCGGCGAAGGTACATGCGCTGCTAAGGAACTACCTGGATCAGCGTGTTTTGTTCTATTTGGCCCGCGACGAGCAACAGATTCGGCAGATCAATGCCGGTACTGCTCAATTGCAGACCGAGCTGTGGTCCGCGGTCCTGGCTCCGGCTGCGGCGCAGCCGACGCCCACGGTCGCCCTGGCCGTTTGGGGCATGAACGATGTATTGAACTCGCAGGGATACACGCAGGCTGCCTGGTGGAACCGAATCCCAATTGCGGCATGGGTTCTGATGGCAGCGGTCGCCATCTTTTGCAACGTGTTGGTCGGCTATGGTGCGCAAAACGTCAAAGCGGAAGGCATCCTGCTTCTGATTCTACCCCTTGTTGTGACTATCGCGTTCTTTCTCATCGCGGACATTGACAGCCCACGCGGCGGCGTAATTCGCGTGAATCCGCAAAATCTGGCAAGTCTTGTTGAATCCCTGCGTGCACACTGATCGTGAAGCCTTGCATGACTGTCTTCACAGCAGAAAATTAAGATCTAAAACCGCTTCACGTCCGAAACCGGTCCGCACGACCAAGACGCCGGCTTCATGCAGACCCTTGTTCAATATGTCCAGGGATTAAAGCTAAATGCTCTTGTCCCAAGCTAAATCAGCTCCCGCCGTTTTCTTTTCTCTTGCGTTTATCCAGGAAACTGTTCAGGGCGGATTCGGAAAACTGCATGAAACCGTCGAAAAACTCCTGCGAATATTCTTTTACAAATCCTTCCCCTTCCGGGCCGATTGCCGTGTACATGTAGACGACTTCGGCATCCGTGTTACCGGATTCGTTTTCCGCCAGGCAGATGGTTATCCTGGCCACCGTCATGCCGGGGCTGACTTTCACTATTTCGATTCTGTGGCGCAGTGGATCAAAATCAGTGATCACCCAGATCGATTCGGGATTTTCTTCCCCCGTTGTAAAAATACAGTCGTTTTCGGCAAACCCGGACATCGAATAAACCGCCAGAGGGTCCCATCCCTGAGCCCATTCTCTTTCACGAACCGGGCACAGCAGCGGGAAGACATCGGCGGGCTTGCCTCGCAGCTTCTGAGTATAGCTTCTTTTAACGCGAACGGGATCGATGATCTGCATGCGGTTTTCAGCTCCTGCAGCAATTTGGTCTCTGGATTGAAAATGGGAAAATGAAATCAGCCGCCCGAATATTGTATTGCATTGGGGCGATTTCAATCAAATTATTTCACGGGCCGACGCAAGCCGGAGTTCGGAACTCTGGAGCATAGAAACAATCTTACGGAAGGATTTAGTAAACGCTGTGGTGTTCATCGGTCTGGTTTGGTATGAACTGTAGGAGAGCATGGGACCCGCTATTGAGTGGGAGAAGCGACTGAAAGAATGGAAGCGAAGGTGAAAGGTGCAATTAAATGTCAAGCCCGCCTCTTTTTTTGCTGATCAATCCCTGGATCACCGATTTTGCGGCCTATGATCTCTGGGCAAGGCCGATAGGCCTGCTTGTGCTGGCGTCTTTGCTCAGAGACGGGGGCTGCGGAGTGAGGCTGATCGATTGCCTGGACCGGCGGGACCCTTTCACGAACTCTCATCCGGAAATCCTGCCCGGCAGGGACAAAAAATTCGGCGCCGGCAAGTACCCCAGGATGCGCCTCGCAAAACCGGGCCCTTACTCTGATTTTCCGCGATATTTCTACCGTCACGGAATTCACCCGGAAAGCTTTCGCCGGAAGCTCCTTGAAATCGAAAAGCCGGACCTGATCTGGATTACATCTATCATGACTTACTGGTATCCGGGAGTTTTTGAAGCGGTCCGAATCGCGCGCGAAATTTTCCCAGGGACGCCGGTGTGGCTTGGCGGCATATACGCCAGGCTGTGTCCCGGCCATGCTGAACGGCAGAGTGGGGCCGACCGCATCATTACCGAGGAAATATCGGGTCTGCCGAAAATGATCTGCGAGGCGACAGGCTTCCCGGTAAGAAACGCAAGCGCGTGGGGCGATTTCAAGGCCTGGCCGTTTCCGGCTCTAGACTTAGTGAAACCGGGACTCGATTACGCACCGGTTCTTACCGGAATGGGCTGTCCCTACAGGTGTCCTTTTTGTGCTTCGGCAAAGCTTCAGCCGAATCGCGCACGATTCGGGGCCGAACGGATCTTCAACGAAATCGCGAGGGACCATTATGATTTGGGGATAAGCGATTTTGCGTTCTATGATGACGCGCTGCTGCTCGATGCGGAATATACGCTCAGGCCTGTGCTGGAAAAAATCGCCAAGGAGGGCCCCGCGATCCGGTTCCACACCCCGAACGCCCTTCACGTCCGGGCGCTTTCCAGGGACTGGTGCGACTTGCTGCATGCGGCGGGGTTCAAAACGATTCGGCTCGGATTGGAGACCACGGTGGACGGCAAGAGCCGGGAATGGGGCGGCAAAGTCAATACGGAGATGTACCTGGAGGCGGTGGAGAACCTTTTTGAGGCGGGCTTTTCAGGAGATGACATCGGCGTGTACCTGCTTTGCGGGCTGCCGGGCCAGACCCCGAAAGAAGTCGCCGAGTCCATCGGGATTGTTCGGCAAAGCGGCGTTCGGCCGCACATAGCCGAATACTCTCCCATCCCCGGCACCCCCATGTGGGACAAAGCCGCCGCCATTTCCCCATTCGATATCAGGACGGAGCCGCTCTACCATAACAACACCTTTTACGCCTGCCGCCGTCCCGATTTTACCTATGATGAAATGGTTTGCCTGAAAAAGATGGCTCAAGAAAGAATTTAGGAATTTAGGGCAAGAAAAAATTTAGGAATTTAGGAATTGGGGTTTTAATCCTCAATCCCTCAATTCCCCAATTCCTCAATTGCCTCACGCCGTTTCAGGTCCAAAGGCGACAACATCGTCAATGCTTTCGGCATCTGAGAGAAGCATTACGAACCGGTCCACTCCAAAGGCGATTCCGGCGCAGGGGTCAAGATGCTGAAGGCTTGCCAGGAAGGCGCCGGGCAGAGGATAGCTGATTGCCTCCATTTGTTTTTTCCATGCGATTGCAGATTGGAAGCGAGTCCTTTGTTCCTCGGGGTCCGTCAGTTCGCTGAATCCGTTGGCGATTTCGATTCCTGCCCAGAACAGCTCGAATCTTTCCGCCACTTCAGGGTCTGCGGGTTTTATGCGGGCAAGGGCGGCCTGGCTTCTCGGGTAATCCTCAAGTATGCAGGGGACCGGGAAACCCAGGTTTGTCTCAACTTTTTGCACCATGTCCAGGTCGAAGCGGTCCTGGTCGGGGTTGGGGCCGGGGTCCCATCCGGCAAACTTTCCGAGCGCCTCCCGGACTGAGCTGCGCTCCCACTGGCCCTCAAAATCGAGGCGGACGCCCCGGAAATGAAGGCCGGACTCCGGCGCAATCGCCCTGCATGCGAATCGCACAAGGTTTTGACAGTCTTGCTGCAAGACCTTATAATCTGCGCCTGAGCGGTACCACTCGAGGATGGTGAACTCGGGGTGATGCAGCCTGCCGCGCTCGCCGGCCCGAAATGCGAGGGTTATCTGGAAGATTTTTTCGAACCCGGCGGCAAGCAGCCGCTTCATGTGAAGTTCGGGGCTGGTGGACAGAAAGCGGCCGTTGCCAGCCGGGATCGGCCTGATGTGGACCTCGGGGGCAGGAGCGGCAGTGAGCAAGGGTGTCTGGACTTCGAGGAATCGTTCGCTTTCGAAGAAGGCGCGAATAAGCCGCAGTACCCGGCAGCGAGTTTCGAGAAAGCGCCTCTTAGCGTAAAGGGCCTCCCTTTCATCGGTTTCCATCAGCCCTTGACGCGCTCCACGTACTGGCCGGTCCTCGTATCGATTCGGACGGTTTCGCCCTCTTCGACAAAAAGAGGCACCTGGATGACATGGCCGGTGTCGAGTGTAGCCGGTTTGGTTGCCCCGGATGCCGTGTCGCCCTTGATTCCGGGGGCGGATGTCACGATTTTCAGATCGACGAAATTGGGAAGCGTCAGCCCGATCGGCCTGCCCTGGAACAGGAGCACGTTTACGACCAGGTTTTCGGTCAGAAAGCTCGATGCGTCCCCGACGGCCCCGGCCGACATCTCGATCTGTTCGTAGCTGGACATATTCATGAAATGGTAGCTTTCGCCGTCGCTGTAAAGATACTGTATTTCCTGTTCTTCCAGGTCGGGGGCGTCGAATTTGTCACCGGACCGGTACGTGCGGTCGAACTGCGCGCCGGTGATCATGTTCTTGAGCCGGCAGCGATAGAGGGCCTGACCCTTTCCGGGCTTGGAAAATTCGAAATCCAGGATGAGGTACGGTTCCCCATCTATTTCTATCTTGAGGCCCTTTCGCAATTCACCTGCGGTAAGAACGGCTCCCATTTGCTGGTCCTTTCGTCGCATTATTTTATTTAAATTTGGCATTTTAATAGTATTTTGACGGAACGGTCAATAAAGTTTCGGTTTATCCCGTGTTTAACGGCTTTGCGCCTCCGGAGTTTTGATCCCGGTGGCGCCTGCCCTTCAAAAAGGAGGAACAATATGAGTGAAATTCTTTCCGTCAAGGCTAGAGAAATCCTGGACTCACGTGGAAATCCCACTGTCGAGGCCGAAGTGCTGCTGGACAGTGGGTATCTCGGATCGGCTGCCGTTGCTTCGGGCGCTTCAACGGGTTCCAGGGAGGCCCTCGAGCTTCGGGACGGCGACCCGGACCGCTACCTGGGGAAAGGGGTCCTTAAAGCCGTCAATAACGTGAACGAGGAGATCGGACCAAAGCTCATCGGCTTTGAGGCTATGGATCAGACCGGGCTGGATCAGTTGATGATCGAGCTGGACGGGACCGAAAACAAAGGCCGCCTGGGGGCAAACGCCATCCTCGCGGTCAGTATGGCGGTTGCGCAGGCCGCAGCCGCTGAATGCGAGCTGCCGCTCTACCGGTACCTTGGCGGCGTTTCTGCATTTCTTTTGCCCGTGCCTATGATGAACGTTCTAAACGGGGGCGTTCATGCGGACAACAACCTCGATATCCAGGAGTTCATGATTGTCCCTGTGGGGGCGCCCAGCTTCGGTGAAGCGCTTCGGATGGGGGCGGAGACTTTTCACAACCTCAGGAAGGTGCTCAAGTCCAAAGGTCTGAGCACTGCGGCGGGGGACGAAGGGGGGTTTGCCCCCAACCTTCGCTCGAACGAAGAGGCGATGGAAGTCATCATGCAGGCGATCGAGACTGCAGGATACAGGCCGGGCGAAGATATTTTCATAGCCCTGGACCCAGCTGCGAGCGAGTTTTTTGAAAACGGCGTCTATGATCTCAAGGCCGAGGCAAAGCCAAGGAAAAGCGCGCAGGAGATGATCGAATTCTATAGTGCATGGGTCGACCGCTACCCGATAATTTCCATTGAGGACGGATTGGCCGAAAGCGACTGGGAAGGATGGAAGGCGCTCACCGAAAAACTCGGAGCTAATCTTCAACTGGTCGGAGATGATATTTTCGTCACCAATACGAAAATACTCTCAAGGGGCATAACGGAGGGAATCGCCAATTCGGTCCTGATAAAGCTCAACCAGATCGGCACTATTACCGAGACCATGCAGGCGATAAACATGGCCCACCGGGCGGGTTATACGACGGTAATCTCGCACCGGTCCGGTGAGACCGAAGATACGATGATCGCCGATTTGGCCGTAGCCGTTGGAAGCGGTCAGATAAAGTCAGGGTCGCTCTCCAGGTCCGAGCGGCTCTCGAAGTACAATCAACTGCTTCGAATCGAGGAGGAACTGGGCAGCTCCGGCTGTTACGCGGGTCTTTCGGGTTTTCGGCTGGTTTAAGGCTGATTCGGGTGGCTCATTGCGTCTTGACTTGATTTATCTTTTCAAGTA
Organism: Syntrophobacteraceae bacterium; assembly: GCA_049515795.1. Classification (GTDB taxonomy): domain Bacteria; phylum Desulfobacterota; class Syntrophobacteria; order Syntrophobacterales; family Syntrophobacteraceae; genus SbD1. The sequence continues at coordinate 2,461 of JBEKTT010000023.1, read as the reverse complement.
CATATTAAAGGTTACCGAAGGCGGCATACCCAAGTGGTAAGGGAGCGGTCTGCAAAACCGTTACACAGCGGTTCAAATCCGCTTGCCGCCTCCAGAAAATTCAGGGGTGGGCTCAGTTAGAGCCAACCCCTTTTTGTCTTAGGTGTCCATATAGGTGCCTATCGAGCGGGATTTCTTCTGTTTTGGGTCTTCGATCCTTCCTGACTGAAGGGCAGCATTAGTTTCTTCCAATGCGCCTAAATTGCCAGACCGATCGACCACCGCTCGATTTTTGAGTTGGTAGTGAGTAACTTTATATGATATTTGACGCATCTAGCCTTCCATTGATTCTCAACTTTACAGGGTGTTATCCGTCATGGTCAGAAAGCTTAAAGTTCCCGACAAACATAAAGATGCCGTGATCGCGCTCCTGCACCTTGGTGGGGAGAAGCAAAGCCAAATTCTTGCCGACTTAGAGAAGCTAGATCATCCGCCGCGCCCTAGCGAGATTGCCAGCTTAGTCAGGAGACATGTACCGGAGATGTCGGAGCAAATGGGTGAAAATGTAGCTTCATTGTTGATTAGTTTCTATGGTACATTAGATCAGCCGGATAGGCCAGTGGGCAGTATTTTTGTCGATCTCGTAGATGCTGTTGAAAGGAAAATAAAGGAGTCTGCTCCGGATGTAACGGGCGATGATCTAGAATCCCTCCGAAATTTTTTCAAGTCCGCTATGGAGTTGCATGATTCCGTTGGGCTTAGAGCAAAGGCTTATCGCCTGTTGAGTCGGCAGTCGCATATTTACGATTCCGGTGAGGTTTATACCGATATACGCCCTATTTTTAGACCTGATAATCCGAAGATCCGTCCAAGTGCTGCTGTGCTGGTTCATTCCCTGATGATCGGTTACTATGAGGGAAATTCTAAGAAATCGTTTTACTGTGCACTCAATCATGATGACCTGAAACGCTTGAACCGTACAGTTGAGAGGGCCTTGGCTAAGCATGAGAACCTGTCTGATATGCTTACAGATTTCGGGATGGAATGCTTAGATTTGGAGGAGGATGAGTGATGCCGGTTCCGAAGTATCTGGAGTACAGCACTGCCGGGGCAAGAACCTTCTTTTTCGCCGAATTCGAACAAGAGAGGAATCTGTTCGAGGATATCTCAGTTCGGAGACAAAGGCGGCGTTTGGCCAAATGCAAAATCAAGAGTGAGTCGGTTCAAGCCCGTTTTAACAGATTAGCAGAGGAGTGGAAGGCTGAGGTTTCTTTTGTCCCTTCAACACTGGATATGGTTCTGCTGCCGTCTTATCAAAAGATCATTGGAATGGGATGGGGAGCCGTGCCATTTATTCTCAGAGAGCTAAAAGAGCAACCCCATCACTGGTTTTGGGCACTCGAAGCGATTACTGGCATAGACCCCACATCGCCGGAGGATGCTGGTCGTATTAGCAGGCAAGCCGAAGCCTGGATTGCTTGGGGATATCAAAAAGGCATTTTGGCCTAATGGGGCGCAAGAAACTCTTCAAAAAAGTATTTCCCGGTTTGGCCAAGTCTCCTTTCGAGATTACCAGTCCTCCAAATACCGGTAACAATTGCATCGCTTGGGCCGCTGGCGACGAGGGCCGCTGGTGGGAACCTGATATTATTAAAAAGTGTTATTGGCCTGCTAATGTGCCTAGGGAATACACACTTGAGGCTTATGTACGAGCGTTCCAGTCAATAGGTTACACGCTATGTGACGACGGGGAATTCGAATCCGGTTGGGTCAAAGTTGCTATTTTCATGGGACCTGTAAGGCCTACTCATGCAGCGCAACAGTTAGATGCACGAAAGTGGAAAAGCAAGTGCGGTACTGAGGAAGATATCGAGCACGAGCTTAATGCTCTTGAGGGCTCTAGTTACGGAAAGGTAGCATGTTTTCTTAAAAGGCGTTCTGAATAAATGCGACTCTTGCATCGTTCCGCTTCACAGTCTCAGAAATGAGCATTTCCAGTTTAGAAACGCCATTAGTGGCCTAAAGAGGTTTTCCATGAGAGGTCTATCGAACGGGATTTTCCCCCACTAAAGCCTTCAACTCTTCCTTGCTAACCGTGTTGTATCGCTTGAACACGTTCATCGTTTTGTGGCCGCTTGCCGCCATGATTCGGAAGAAGTCATGCCCTTGGAGCCGCCAGTTATTGATGGCCGTATGCCTCAGGTCGTGGAAAATGAAGTTCTCAATTCCAGCCTTTCTTATCGCATCCTCGAATGCCCGCTGATGTTTACCCTTGCCAAATACCCGGATGCTGCGCAGACAACGTGGTCTTCGGTGCGCTGGATACCAGTGTTGCCATGGCGGGCCGAAATAACGTCAGACTGGAGTTTCAGAGACAGACCCACTCTTGGTCCCGTTTTGTTGTAAATTCAATAAGTTATAACTTGGTCCATGTAGAACCTATCTCGACTGGCCTTGTTTTGTGCCCATAAGGGTTTAAAAA
>JBEKTT010000022.1:0-67968 GCA_049515795.1 Syntrophobacteraceae bacterium | reverse complement strand
CCGACTGGAAACCACAAGGACTGCAGCAAAAAGATCGTATGCAGATTTGAGAAGAGCACTTTGAAGCTCCTCAAAATTCCGGCATACCACCAGCCTTTCCGCAAGAACCAGAGAACCAGAGAAGCAATCTGATCGAGCAGTCCCGAGCTGAAATCGTTTCGATCGGCGCAGTAAAAGATGAATTTCATAAGCCCGCTCCTTTACAGGACAATGAATGGCAACAATCGTGCCGCGGGATCTTGGCTCGATTTTTTGCTGTCATTTCGATGTGTTAGGGTATAAGAGGATGAGTTTGAAAATGCTTGGATCTGTCCTGTTTTCAGGAATCGTTCCGTAATACCGGACAGTGTCCTGGAAATAGGACGCCGGGCGGGACAAAAACGCCTTGAGCCGTCATGAATTTATCAGGGTGGAATTTGTCAGGTTATGCTTTTTCAGAAGATCATAGAGGCGGGAGCGGGAAAGGCCCGATACCCCGCAAGCCTCTCTAATATTGCCACCGGCAAGTGAGGTCAGTTCCATAAGATACATTCTGTCCATGTTTTCTCGGTAGTTTCTAAAAGAAGGCATAGCTCTCCGAGAGATAAGATCGCTATCATCCGCTTTTGTACGAGGTGGAACTGTACTTTTGATCGAATACTTGGCAAGGTCAATACGGATATGTTCGGGCAGGTGTTGAGGAAACAGGGTCGGCTCATGAAAAGCTGCAGCCAGAGCCCTTTCAACAGCATGCAACAATTCGCGTACATTGCCGGGCCACTTGTAAGCGCTCAGAGCTCCCATGAAATCGGGGGAAAAACCTTTCAATCCTATGCCGTGGCGCTCACAAAGCTTTGCAACATAGTACGATGCGATGTCGGCGATGTCCTCTGCCCGGTCTCGCAAAGGCGGCAACTCGATAGTGAACGATGTCAACCGGAATAGAAAGTCAGTCCGGAATGTTCCTTCATGCACCATCTTCTGGAGATCCCGATTGGTCGCAGCGATCAGCCGGAAATCACTTGAAATTTCTGCACTGCTTCCGACCGGGCGGAAACGATGTTCCTGAAGGACGCGCAAAAACGCCTTCTGAACCAGGAAAGGCAACTCTGCGACTTCGTCCAGGAACAGAGTGCCGCCGTCCGCTTGCTTTATTAATCCTTCTCGAGCTTTTTGGGCTCCCGTAAACGCTCCCTTTTCGTAGCCGAAAAGGATACTTTCGACAAGCGTTTCGGGCAAAACAGAGCAATCGACGACGACAAAGGGCTTTTTTGCGCGCAAGCTGTTGTTATGGATAGCAGATGCGAATAGTTCCTTGCCGGTGCCGGTCTCTCCTGTAATCAGCACATTTGTCTCGACGTTGGCAGCTTGGGCGACAAGCTCGAAGCTCCCCTTCATCTTGGAGCAATTTCCGACGATCCCGTCGAGCTTAAGAAGTCTGGGCGCCCCCCCGCCCCGCCACTTAACCTTTCGCTCCTCACGGTACTGGATGGCGCGAATGATAGGCAACGTCATATCGTGGACAGAAGCTGGTTTTTGAATGTAGTCCCACGCGCCGTTTCGAATTGCCAGTTCCGCTCCGTTCTTGTCACCGGATGCGGTGATGATGATGATTTGGGGCGCAGGTTCCGTCTCCTGAATCAGTGCTATTGCATCCAGACCGTTTCCGTCCGGCAATCCTACATCAAGCAGGATCAAATCATGTTTTCCGGTCGCAACCTCGTGCAGGCCGCCGCTCAACGTATGGGAACAGGTTACGGAATGCCCCATATCATTGATGATGTTGAGCAGGATATCGCATACCACTGGGTCGTCATCGATAATCAGAACGCTGGCCATAAGACATTAAACCTCCTGAAGTGCTGGGCAACGATTATTGGATTCAGGTTTTGGCAAGACCAGCAACTGCAATAGCAACTTCTGAAACTCAGCTAAAACTATGTTATTTGATTCTCCTTGAGTCCCCTAATTTTCAATACCATCTTACTTATCGTTGAAAGGGAGAATTCGTCGGGGTTGTTGAGCAAAAGCTATGCCATAAAGGTACTTACTCAAAGACAGAAGAACATCGGAGAATCCGGATCGGAACCGGAGAGCACAGGAAAGATGAGGAATAGGGCCAGGTGCGGGGTGTTAGCGGAATGTTCCTCTGGGTCACCTCAACCAGGCTGGCACAGGGAGGATGTCATTGCGGACATCCTTATTTCACTTGCGTATATCTGCTCAGATTCGGAAGCAATGTCAAAATGCCGACTATCAAGTATTTTCGAACTTCAAATGCGAGTTTGTCCGCAGCCAACTCCCGGCTCGGCGTCATTTTTTCTCAGCGCTCTGGCGCAACGATTCCCAGACGAGGCCGATTCCCATCTTTGCCCTGACCTCCCGCATCGTTTCCGCCGCGATTTGCCGCATTTTGAGTGTTCCGTTCCAGATAATTTCATCGATAAGGCCGGGTTTGCTCCGATATAAGGCCATCCGCTCCCGAAAGGGACTCAGGAAGTTGTTCAACGCCCTGGCGAGTTTTTCCTTTACCTCCCTGTCGCCGACCTTGCCGGCGCGGTAGCGCTTTTGAAGGTCCTCTACCTCCGAGCGGTCCTCATTGAAAATCCGGTGATAAAGAAAAACGGGATTTCCCTCGATGGCGCCGGGAATATCGGCGTGAATACGCTTTGGATCGGTGAACATCCCTCTGACTTTGGCCGTTACTGTTTGTTCGTCATCGCTCAAAAAAATTGCGTTTCCCGCCGATTTGGACATTTTTCCACGGTTGTCCGTGCCAACAAGCGCTGGAATGTCGCTTAGAAGCGGTTCTGGTTCAGTAAACACCGGGCCGTAAGTGGAGTTGAACTGGCGGGCCAGTTCTCGTGTGATCTCGACATGGGCCAGATTGTCCCTGCCGACAGGGACAAGGTGAGCACGGGCAAGCAAAATGTCCGCAGCCTGGAGGATTGGGTATCCAAGAAGACCGAAGGGAAGCGATTCCTCCGCTATGCTGGCGTCCTGGGCCATCTGTTTGATGCTCGGAAGGCGCAGAAGCCGGTTTACGGATACCAGGTTCTGCAGGTATGTATGCAGTTCGTGGGTCTCGGGCACGGCTGACTGAAGATATATGGCGCTCCTTTCGGGGTCTATCCCCGATGACAGGTAGTCGAGCACAAGGCCTCGAGCATTCGAAAGGATTTGCCTTATATCCTCACTGCTTTTTTTTGTGGTAAGCATGTGCAGATCGGCGACCACGATGACCGTTTCGTACTCATACTGGAGCTTAACCCGGGCTGCTATGCTTCCCACCCAGTGCCCAAGGTGCAATCTGCCGGTCGGGCGGTCACCGGTGAGTATCCTCTTTGGCCACTCTAAATCGCTCACAGGTGTCCCAATAGCCGCATGCGTTCTTCGGAAGCGGCCAGCCGTTCCTTCTCGAGTTCTGCCCTGGTCAGCCTCAAGCGCTCCAGTTCAAGCAGGGCCGCTTCGCGTCCTCGCTCATCCAATCGGCTGATCTCCTCTTTCAGAACGCCGGCGCGAAGGGAGGCCTCCCTGATCTTGTCGAGGACCTCCTGCTCTCTTTTCGTAAAAATATTTTCCTTGTCCGCACAGGTGAAGCCGCTGGAAGGTTCAATTGTTTTCTCATCACAAGGGCAGCACCCCGGACCTTCGTCAAAGTGGTCATTCTTCATATGGTTCCCTCCCATGGAATAATGATTATGAACTTGGCATATGATAAGATTCGCTGCGGGTTTGCGAAAGATGGGCGACAAGTAAAGAGGCGCCCCGCAACAGCCCACCTCAAATGACAGACCACGTTTACGCCACGGATTAACACCGATCCAGGAGCCGCAGGGCGCCTTTCGGACTTTCCTGTGCGCCTCTATCACCCCAAATTAAACGCCCTTATGGCTGCATTGACTCACACTGCCGACGCGCGCACAGGTAGAGCCCAGCGCGAAGCGTGGCTCCCAATTTTGCTGCGCTAAATGAGAAAAATGATTTGTACTGTGGGATAGGGCGGATAGTGTAAAGTTTTATAAAGTACACAGGTCGATTTTGGTTGTGGTGAATGCACGCGGATGAATGAGGCGAGGCTCACTGAGATAGCCTTATTTTCAATAAGTCTATCTCACCAGGAGAAGGCCCGGAATTTATGCGGCGGTGCAGGGCGGATTTTCGACCGGTGGGAAGCGGGTCGAAACGGGATTAGGCGCCCACGCAGATTTGCCGATACTTGCAGGCAGGCTGGTCGCAGTAGCCTGAGGATTTGGCGAAACAGTCAAAGTTGCCCTCTCGAGACTGCCGTTTGCGATAGAGAGGAGTCAAAGCTTCCCGGAGGCATTCTGCGCAAAGACCGTGCGAGTACCCATCAATGTGAGGTTTCCCGCGTCCCCATGTTTTACGGCATCGTATGCATTGATACTTCATAAGCCGTTCCTTGTTCTGATTATGTTGCAAAGTGACTTATTCTGCTGTTTGAAGAGGCAAAGTTCGTGCCGGCGGCACCCTTTTGCATTCTTCCCTGTCTGACAGCAGCGCTCCCGGACCGTCGTCAAAAATATGAACAATTTTTTCCAGCATGGTTACATTTCTCTCACTTGAGCCTGTTTGGCAAACCGCCTCCATTTAACTATCAGATCGGACTTTGAAAGGTTAGACTTGAACGTTCATTTAAAATCTGAGAAAACAGGCAGACCCTAAGCTAAGGGTGCCCGGCACCAGAGGTAGGTGCGTACTTTTACAGATTTTTCGGTAGAATGGTGTAATTTTAAGCTATTCGCCGGAAGGAGCAGATGTGAGGAAAATAATTCTCATCATGTCAGTTTTTTTGGTCGCGGCCTGCATATCCGAAATAAAACCCATATTAAAGCCTACAGAAGTGGACATACCAAACAGAATAGCCAATCAACTGAAGTGGCTGGATCAGGATGTCGCCGCGAAAACAATCACTCGCCAAGATGCATCCACCATCAAGGAAAAACTCAAACAGATCAAAGAAAAGTACGACCGGCTGCAATCTGCAGGGGCGCTCACCGCAAAGGATTCCGAGGCAATAAACCGGATGATTGACCAAACCAGCGAATTGATTTTCGTGTTAAAACAAAAACGGCAAAATCCCGCGAATTACTAGTGCAGCGTCAACTAAGTTCCTATAGGTAAGGACCGTCAGCCCGTCATTCCGGCGAAGCCTGCCCCGGAAGTGTCTAGTCCGGGGGCCGGAATCGAGCGTCTTTTCAGTTGGTTAACAGCACTGGACCCCGGCCTTCGCCGGGGTGACGATTCCTTGCAACATGTAATAACTTTGTTGACAACGTACTAGTTTTTGACGCGCGGTTTTTTCGATATTCCGATCACATTGGGAACGGCCAGTGGAAATGGGAGGGGATTTTTTTCAAGGCCCCCCCAGACTCCGTATCTCTCAAGGGTCATACTCGAGGTAGACAGATAAAGTGAAGCTTGTGGTCCGCCCTCGAGATACATTGCGCTCTTTAAAGACAGCGGAAGAGAGAGCAGGATTTCTATAAAATCATGAACCGAAAGGGGAGTCCTGTTGAAAAGAAACAGGATATTCCCCTGGGTGTCCATTGCGACCGCCAGGGTGCTCCACTTGGAATCCTGCCTGCTCCAGACATTTTGCTGGTTGCAAGAAATCATTCTTATGCTTTGTACGAATGACTGATATTTTTGACGGAAGTAGTTAAAATCCTGACATTCACGATCAACGAGCTGTATTTCGGGGAAATTTTCATCTACAGGGTTGAAAGCCAGGATGGTATTGGCGTTGCTGAGCCTCGGGTTGTTAACGTGACCGAAGTTCTTCATGAAGCCCACACTGGTCAAACCGTTCTGCTGAAACATCCCGGCGTTTACGGCCGCAAGCATTTGATACTTCAAAGCCCATTCTTTGGTGGTTAGAGACTCTTTTCCGTACTGTGTGGCGCACAGAAGATGAAACGAATAACGTTGGGGGTCGACCTTGACCACCGTGATCTCGTAAGGGGCGTTGTCAAAAACGGACTCGAACTCAGCTACAAGCAAACCTTCATCGGCTTCCTTCCAGGGAATGGTTACGCCGGTGAAGGCGAAATCGCCGAACAGGGAAATCAGGCCGAACGCGGCCAGGCAGAAGCCCAGGATTTTGAGCAGGATATATGCCCGCATTGTTTTTTACCCGTCAGATCGAATAACTCGAGGGTAGAAATCGCAATCATGAGTCGTTTCTTATATTCAGGACAAGCTCTTATCTAATTGGTGTTGCTTGAGTTGCGCGATTTGCGCGTCAAGCTCCACCCTGACAGTCTCAATCATTTATCCTTGCGCCCCCCCTTGCCCCTTTAAAGAAATTCAGTCTTGGACCTCAGTTTAAGTGGAATGTTTCCGGATGGAGGCCGGCAGTTGAGCGCCAAACCTGTACCCCACATCCAGTGCACGCAGGTTCGGCTCGAGCAGCCTTTCAGGCAGGACTTGCCGCAGCGCCTGCTCGAAGCTCGTTTTGGACACCGGCAGAATGCCGGTTCCGGCTAATACCCCGACCATGACCACATTTGAGCTGCGCTCGGCGCTGACGGACCTTGCCAGTCCATCTGCATCTACCCGGATCAGGCCCGCAACGTGAGGTTCTAACATTCTGTTGAGCGCATCCTGGTCGGGATAAACGCTTTGGCCGATTGTAACAGTGAAGGGCGGAATTGGCGCGATGCTCGTTATGACCACCGTTTTCGGGTTGCACTTCGGCAGCGCGCGAGCTGCCTCGAGCGGTTCAAACGCGATCACGATGTCCGCTTCGCCGTCGGCGATGATTGGGCTTGCGGCGCGACCCATTACTACGGAGGACTCAACTACCCCGCCCCTTTGCGCCATGCCGTGAATCTCGCTCATCAGAACCGGGACACGCTCCTCCAGGGCGGCCTCACCGACGAGGCGAGTTGCAAGAAGGGTCCCTTGACCTCCAACACCGGTAAAAAATATGCGCAAAGCTCTAATTTCTTTTCCCATCGGCATGATCTCTCTTTTCATCAAATCCTTTTAGGACTGATAGAATCGCAGATTTGCGAACAGACGCTGCACCCGCTGCAAAGCGATTCGTTTATTAAAACATGCTCGACCCCGCCTGAAGATTCAACAAAAAAGGCCGGGCAGCCTAGTTCGGTCAGGCATTGTTTTTTGCACTCTGCACATGATTTGGATTCATCGGTCCGAAAAACTATTTTCTTTTGTTTCTTGATTATCCGGGTCTCAAAGAGAGGGCAGGGGCTTTTGGAGATAATGACCGAAACCCCGGTTGCGTTCATTTTGCTTTTGAAATCCTGTAATACTGCCTGGCTCTTTTTGACCTGGAGAGGATTAATCGTTGCCACCTGGCTCACTCCGCATCCCCGGACCAGCTTCTCCAGACTTACTTTGGGCTCGATCCTCCCCTTCGGGGTCAACTCCACCCCTGGATTAGGCTGATGGCCCGTCATGGCGGTAGTTCCATTATCGAGAATGACCAGCAAAAATTTGTGGCCGTTTGAAACGGCGTTTACGAGCCCGGGTATTCCAGCATGGAAAAATGTGGAATCGCCGATGAAAGCGACTACCGGCCGGTCCAGCACTTTGCTGAATCCTGCCGCTGTGGACACGCCGGAACCCATGCAGATGAGGAAATCGGCAATTTTGAGCGGTGGAAGAAGGCCCAGGGTGTAACATCCGATGTCGGTGGGATATACCGCTTCCTCTCCAAAGACCTTCTTCACCGAATAATAAGTCGCTCGGTGGGGGCAGCCGGGACACAGATTGGGCGGCCTTTGCGGCAACTCAGGCGCCTCGTGGGCTTTTGGCTGCTCGTAAGCAATACTGAAAAATTTGCTGATGGCGTTTTTTACCTTTGCCGCATCAAGCTCGAAAGCTTGAGGAATCAATCCCTTGCCTTTGCCCGCAACGTCAACTGACAGTTTTGATTCCTGTGCGCAGATCTTTACCGCTTCCTCGATGAATGGCTCTAATTCTTCAACCACCAGGGCCTTCTTTACCCCGCCAAGAAATTCGGCGATCAGGGCTTTAGGCTGTGGATAGGTAAAGCCCAGCTTCAGGATCTTGATTTTATCCTCCAGGCCCATGCCGGTTACAGCGTCGAGCACATGGAGAAAGCAGACGCCGCTGGTAATGATGCCCAGGTCGCCCTTTCCGGAAATAAAATTAAAAGGGTTGCCCTCGGACTCCTCGATCAGCCTTTGGGTCCTTTCAAGCAAAGCCAACCGCAATTTCCGGCCCACTGCGGGAATTAAGACCATGTTGAAGGGGTCCTTTTTGAATTCACCCGAAAAGCCCTTTTGCGCTGGAATCGAGCCGATCTCTACAGGCCCCCGGCAATGGTTTACACGCGTTGTGGTGCGCAGCAGGCAGGGCGTGCCGAATTTTTCAGAAATCCTGAAGGCTTCAAGCGTCATCAGATAAGCTTCCTGTGGAGTCGATGGCTCGAGCATCGGGACCCCGGAGAGCTTTGCATAATATCTGCTATCCTGTTCGTTCTGACTCGAATGAAGAAATGGATCGTCTGCGACGACGATCACCATGCCCGCTTTTACCCCAACGTAGGCAAGACTCATAAAAGCATCGGCGGCCACGTTGAGACCGACATGTTTCATCGAGCAAAGGCTTCTCACACCGCAAAGCGCCGCAGCGCAGCAAACTTCCACCGAAACCTTCTCGTTTACTGAATATTCGACGTATATTCCGGCCTCGTCGCCCAATTGGGCGAAATTGTCGATAATCTCCGAAGAGGGCGTCCCAGGGTAGGCCGCCACAACGCCAACTCCGCTTTCCAGCGCCCCGCGCACAATCGCTTCGTTGCCCAGAAGAAACTGGGGCCTGTTGGTTTGAGCAATCAACAGTTCGTGCATCAAGTGTCCTCCATTGTCATTTCGAGCCTGCGGTCGACAAAAGGTTTAACCCTGTCGCCCTCGCGCTTGAGCGAACCTCTTTCGACCAGCTTTTTTTGGGAGTTATTCCAACAAAAGTAGCTGCCTTCCTGCTCATCAAATCGACAAGACTCCGCTGCTCGCCCCCGCTCAGAGTTCCGGCCAACTGCCGGCGGCGCGCCTTTAGGATCGCAAACCTATTATAAAGGCGATCCATGTCTTTGCGCAACTGCTCGGGGTCCTTACGGGGTGCGGGGCATCTTTAAGGTGACAAAACTTTCCCCCGCTCAGCCTGGGGTTATCAAGCGCCCTATGAATGCAACCTGGTATTAGCGGTCTCCTCCCGTTGCCGAACAAGTCAATCCCTTCCTATGGTCTTGTCCCAAAACATGAGCATGGCCCCAGTCCAGGTCCCGATAGTCGAGCTGGCCCTTTGCCGGAAAAGCGCGGCGAAACGGAACTGATAAGACAAAGCAGGTCCGCTCCCGAAACTTCCAGTATGTTCGTCTAACATTTCATCTCGAAAAGTGTAAACAGTTTTTTCGGATTTTTTCCGCATTGCGTGGCGGCCCGGTACGGAGGACAGAGGACAGAGGACAGAGGACGGAGGACAGAGGACGGAGGACAGAGGACGGAGGACAGAAGACAGAGGACGGAGGACGGAGGACGAGTAAAGCGGGGAGCGGGAAGTGGTAAAGAGTGAGAGGACGGGTGACGGAGGAGAGCGCGTTTGATATGAAATGGTCCACTTTGGCACGGTATTGCGACTTTCAATGGCTCTGTGTCGAGGCGACAAGGACATAAGGTGGGTTAGCCACAAAGGTTTATCATTCAATACTTGAGCTTTTGTGCTAAAAGGTTCTTGGGTGTCACTATTTTGTGCTTAACCTTAGCTCGGGGAGCCCCCGGCAAATCACCCCAGCGGATGGCCTGGCCTGCAGCCGCCGATGATTTCAGTCGTTAGGTGGACGCGGCGGAGATCCGCTGAGAGGCCGATAAGCGAAGCAGTTCTCCTGTCAGACTTGACGGGACGGGAGGCTGGCTGCGAGCCGCATGACCCTGTCTATCCAAGACCAAAGGAGTAGCCTCATGGCAACTGACCAGCACAGCTCGATGATACGGGACTTGATTGGAGATGTCGCGCCAAAGCTAGCTGAACTTACCGAGGACGTTCTTTTCGGCGATGTGTGGGAGAGACCGGGTCTCTCCAAGCGCGACCGCAGCCTTATCACCGTCGCGACCCTCGTTGCTCTGAATCGAACGGAACAGCTGCCCTTCCATCTCGTGCGTGCACTCGAAAACGGTGTGACCAAAGGGGAGATTGTAGAGTCAATCACGCACCTTGCATTTTATTCGGGGTGGCCTACGGCGATGTCTGCGATCATGCTGGCAAAGGGCGTGTTCAAAGAGTATCGGTAAGATCGCGTCCGGCATAGCGCCGCCCAACAAGGGCTCGCCAGCCGCTGTCCCAGCCGCCACTTCGCGCCGTCAGGGCCGGAGCTGAGCTTGGACGTTGTCAGTCTTACTATCTTTCGTTGTACACGAGAGGCTCCAGCGAAAGTTAAGACAGCTCCTGGACCTTGAGAAATAGAGCGTGAACGAATGTATCCTTCCCGAATCATATGTTTCGTTTATGCCTGGCCCGGCCGGCCTCAAGGATCTGGCAAGACACCTCAACGTTCCATGAGATCAGTATACGTGGATTTCTGGAGTTAGTTAGATACAGTGGCAAGAAATTGTGAGGTTGTTGTAGTCCACCTCCAGCTTGTTCTCCTGCCTCGGCGAGTATCCCCGCAACCCATACAACCATCAAAGAAAAGAGCGTGTCGAATCGGGCATCTCCATGCATTCTCTGATTGACGCCATTTCGATATAGTCGTATCCTGCCGGCAATGATGACTGGCTGGCGTTGGCAGCCCTATCGATAAACCATGAGGTCATCGCAGAGGTGTTTATGCCGATCCTCATAACATGGCATGAAAATCCCCCAGAGGGAAGCAAGTGTATGACATCAGGAGAGATATAGCCTCAGTCACCGCCACTGTGACGGCGTATCATAGGGGCTGAGCATCAATGGTCCGCGTCTTATGAGGATTAATCTAATCATTGCTAGGCGCACTGAACTTCACCGGTAGTTTTTTCAGGAGGCAAGGGCATGGTAGAAGCGCCAAAGATCGAGGAGAACAAGAGGGCGAGTGACCCTGATCGGATAGAGCGGTCATTCGAGCGTGTCGCAACCACTAAAGAGCGTGTAGGTATTCCGGCCGCCACGTTTGCTATCGGAGCTGTCGCTCTAATTGTAAGCCCTCACTATACTGCGGTTTGGATTCTACCGTGGCTTGGGGCTGCTCTCATTTTTGCGGCCCTCGCAACGTACGTCTGGCTTACCTCTCGTTCCACGATTCGCGTCCAACTCCCACCGCCGCCTATGTCCGTAGAGCTTCAGGGACAACTCCTTTGGATGAGAGATCAGGTGCAGGAGCAAACTGTGTGGACGAGGGCTACCCTTGAGTCCCTACTCAAGGTACGACGGAGCGGGTGATCGAGACGCCTAACCCTCGGGTCGACCTGACGCTGCACCGTCACAGCGAGGGAGCAGGGGGCAACGCTGTTGCATTGAGGAATTTAATCTCTCAATCCCTTTCTTTTAGGACAAGAAATCCGAATTGGAGACTGTTGGTATCCGTATTTTTTCGGCTGCTTGGTAGCACGTGACCCCGGCTTTGGCCGTGGTCACGTGTGCGGCGGGCCATCATATTAACATTTGACTTTCTTGGGTTCCCTTAACTCGTCTCCATCCGGAAACTCCGAGACAAATTCCACGCCCCACGACGTTTCTGTTCGGAAAGGAGTGATAATCTCTTCTCCGCGCTCTCCTTGACCTGTCTATGACCAAGGCGTTTAGCCTGAACGTTTTCGTCCCGGCAAGGAAACCGAGATCCCCCCTTTCCTAAAAGGGGGCAGGGGGGATTTTAGTGCGGAGGCGTACATAATCCGGTCATTCCTTTCACCGGCTTTAGCCCATTGCCGTCAACTTTAGCGGATGTGTCGGGGTGAAACTGCTTGCTTTAATGTCAGGCGGCTGTAAGGCGCTATGTGGTGCTTTTATCTCCACGCTCCGCGAGGTACCCAGGGCAGGCTCGACAGAACCTTCGTGCTCTTCACCCCGCTCCGCTCCTCCTTCGTGGTGAGAAAATCATTTTAAGCTAGCAACCACGAAGAGGGAGCGCAGCGGGGTGAAGAACACCAAGGAGGCACGAGGAAAGGGTGCAGCAGACGAATGTTCTGCCTGTCAACTCTTAAGTTGACGGCTATGGGCTTTAGCCGGAAGCTGTAACGCCTCGCGGAGCGTCGAGATTCGTGATTGGGTTTTGCGGCCGCCCGCCTCGCGGAGCGTCGAGATATCGGCCTGCGGCCCTGCGCCCCTGCGCCCCAGGGCGGAAAAGGACCCTTGCCGGACGGAAACTAACTCAGGACGCTAGCCCGCAACTTCAGCCTCAGCTTCGGCGGTATGGTTTACTACAAGTTCGTTATCCCGAACATCAATGGTTATAATGGACCCGTCGAGGATTGTACCGGCTATTATGGCCCGGCCGATTCTGGTTTCGACTTCCCGCTGCATGTACCTCTTCAAAGGTCTTGCCCCGTAAACCGGATCGTAACCTGCCTTGGCGATGAACTCTCGCGCCTCTCCGGTCAGGCGAAGAGTGAGGCGCCTGGCATTGAGCCTCCGGTTCAGGTCTTCAACGAGCAGGTCGATTATCTTCTTTATCTCGTCTATCGTAAGCGGCTTAAACAGGATGATCTCATCGACCCTGTTCAGAAACTCAGGCATGAAATGCCGCCTCAGGGCGCTCATTACACTTGTCCTTGCGGTTTCCCGGAGTTTCCCGTCTTTGGTCACACCCTCCAGCAGGTATTCCGAACCGATATTGCTGGTCATAATTATTACCGTGTTTTTGAAGTCAACCGTTCGGCCCTGAGCGTCAGTCAGCCGGCCGTCATCCAGGATCTGGAGCAGAGTGTTGAAAACGTCCCTGTGGGCCTTTTCTATTTCATCGAAAAGAATTACGGAATAAGGCTTCCTTCGGACGGCTTCGGTCAATTGACCCCCTTCTTCGTATCCGACGTATCCGGGAGGCGCTCCAATCAGGCGCGAAACGGTATGGCGCTCCTGGTATTCGCTCATATCGATCCGGATCAGGTTCTCCTCGGTATCGAACAGAGCTTCCGCAAGAGTTTTTGCAAGCTCCGTTTTCCCGACGCCGGTCGGACCAAGAAAGATGAAAGAGCCGATCGGCCGCCTCGGGTCCTTTATTCCCGAACGAGCGCGTATTACCGCATCAGCCACCAGTTGAACAGCCTCATCCTGGCCGATAACGCGCTTGTGAAGCACTTCATCGAGCTTGAGCAACTTTTCCCGCTCTCCTTCAACGAGCCTGGTCACCGGGATTCCGGTCCAGCGCGAGACAATGTCGGCTATTTCCTCCTCGGTAACCATCTCACGGAGGAGCCGAGATCCCTGCTGCCTGTTTGAAAGCTGGTCCTCCTGCTCGTGCAGCTTTTTCTCGAGGTCCGGGAGCACTCCGTATTTCAGCTCGGCCGTTTTCTGGAGATTGAATTCGCGTTCGGAGGCTTCCATTTGGTGACGGACCTTCTCGATCTCCCCTCTAATCGCCTGAACTTTTTTGATCGACTCTTTTTCAGCCTCCCACTGGGCTTTCATGGAATCGGCCTTCGCTCGAAGCTCGGCCAACTCTTTTCTCAGCGCCTTAAGCCTTTCATGGCTGGCCTTGTCGTGTTCTTTGGCCAGGGCCACTTCTTCGATTTCAAGCTGCCGCGCTCGCCTTTCCACTTCGTCGAGTTCGGAAGGCATCGAATCGATTTCCGTTCTGATCATTGCGCAGGCTTCATCAACGAGGTCGATCGCCTTGTCAGGCAAAAAACGGTCGGTTATGTAGCGGTTGGAGAGCACCGCTGCGGCCACAAGGGCGATGTCCTGAATTTTGACGCCATGGTGAACCTCGAAGCGTTCCTTCAGGCCGCGCAGGATCGAGATCGTGTCCTCGACCGTAGGCTGGTCTACGAGCACCGGTTGAAAACGCCGCTCCAGGGCAGCGTCCTTTTCGATATTCTTGCGGTATTCATCGAGCGTGGTCGCCCCTATACAATGCAACTCGCCCCTGGCAAGCATGGGCTTGAGCATGTTCCCGGCGTCTATCGAACCTTCGGCCCGCCCTGCGCCGACTATAGTGTGCAGCTCGTCGATGAAGAGCAAAATCCTGCCCTGGGCTTCTTTTATCTCGTTTAGGACCGCTTTGAGCCTCTCTTCGAATTCGCCGCGGTACTTGGCCCCAGCGACCAGCGACCCCATATCCAGCGAGAAAATGGTCTTGTCTTTCAGGCCTTCGGGAACGTCTCCCCGCACGATCCGGTGAGCCAGACCCTCCACTATGGCCGTTTTGCCTACGCCCGGCTCCCCGATGAGGACCGGATTGTTCTTGGTCTTCCGGCTGAGAATGCGGATAACCCGCCGTATTTCAGAATCCCGGCCGATAACCGGGTCAAGTTTTTGGCTCCGCGCCTCCTCGACAAGATCGCGCCCGTATTTCTGAAGGGCCTCATAGGCCGATTCCGGAGTGGCGCTGGTTACCCGTTGGCTTCCGCGAATCGAAGTAAGCGTCTTTAGAAGCGAATCCCTTGTGACGCCGAATTCCTGGAGCACCTGGCCGGAGGGGCTGCTCGTTCCCTCCTGCAAAAAAGCGAGCAGGATGTGCTCGACCGAGACATACTCATCTTTGAGCCTCTGGGCCTGCTCCTGCGCATCGGTAAGCAGCCTGTTCAATCGGTTGGTTATATATATTTTGCCTCGTTCGACCCCCGGGCCGCTAACGCGCGGCTTCCTGTTCAGCTCCTCTTCCAGCCGCTCCCGCATTTTGTCCACGGGTATGTCCATTTTCTGGAAAAGCCTCGGTGCAAGCCCGTCGGGCTGTTCGAGCATGGCCAGCAGAAGATGCTCACCATCAACCTCGATATGGCCGAAGCGGATTGCCTTGGTTTCGGCGGCCTGCATGGCCTCCTGAGACTTGGTCGTAAGTCTGTTGATATCCATAGAGACAAAATCCTCCTGCGTTTTACATAAGCCCTCAAAGCCTGGGCGCACTACGGAGCGATATTTTCCAGTTCGCGAATCCTGGCTTCCAGGGCATCCAGCCTGGACATAAGCTCCAGGATCACCCCGACCCCTGCGTAATTGACTCCGAGTTCGTTGCGAAGCCTTAGAATTCGCCGGATGAGAGGGATTACTTCCGAGTCGAAGAGCAACTCTCCATCATCGGTCCGGTCGCTAAACTCGATGAGTCCCAGGCGGATGAATCTGTCGATCAGTTCAGGGTGCAGTCCTGCCCGATATGCGACCTCTGTAAGAGTGTATCTGGAGGAAAACTCACTATCTGTTTTCACCTGAAGTATGAAAAACCCTGTCTTGGCCATCGCAGTTCAGCTCCTACCCCAGCTACCCTCTCGGGTTAAAACCGGAGGTTTTTTTCAACTCTTCAAACAATTCCCGCTCTTTTTCTGAAGGATGGACCGGGACTTTCACAACCACCGTCGCGTATAGATCACCGGGCGCCCCTTTCGGGTTTGGCATTCCTTTGCCTCGCAGCCGCAGTTTCTGTCCGCTCTGTGTACCGGGAGGAATTTTCAGGTCTATGTTGCCGGTGAGCGTGGACAGCCGTACTTCAGAGCCAAGCACGGCTTCCCAGGGTGAAACCGGCACCTCCATATGAAGGTCGCGTCCCTTGAGCGTAAAAACCGGCTGTGGTTCAATTTCCACTTTTAAATAGAGATCGCCCCTGGGGCCGCCGCCTGTTCCCTCTCCGCCCTGGCCGGTGAGGCGAATCCTTTGACCGGGCAGAATGCCGGGCGGGATTCTTACGTCGTAGCGTCTTTCCTGAACCTCCAATTGGCCCTTCGGATTTATCACCTGGCTCTGCAAAACGATAGGTTTGGTCCCGCCGCGAAATGCTTCCTCAAGGGAGATTCGAATCGTTGTTTCCTGGTCGGCGCCTGCCTGACGCCAGACTGCCCCGCGCCCGAAGCCTTCCGGCCCCGCGCCGCCGTGGGCCTGTCTGAAACCCCTGCCGCCAAACAGTTCCTCGAAGAAATCGCTGAACCCACCGGGCCCGCCCCACTGGTGCTCCGCCTGGTGGGCGCCGCCCCTGCCGAAATCAAACTGGCCCTCCCATCCGGGTGGGGGCCTGAAGTCCTGTCCCGCTCTCCAGTTCGGCCCCAACTGATCGTACATTTTCCTCTTCTCGGGGTCCTTCAGGACCTCGTGGGCCTCATTGATTTCCTTGAACTTCTCTTCCGCGTCGGAAGCCTTGCTGACGTCCGGATGGTATTTGCGCGCAAGTTTCCGGTATGCCCGCTGCACTTCGTCCTGGCTGGCGTCTCTTTTAATTCCGAGTATCTCGTAGTAGTCCCTGTATGTAACAGCCATGAGGTATTGTCATATCCCTTCGAAATGCTTTGAAATTCAATGCGCCGTTGTCGCTGGGACCAGGCGGAAATCCCTTTTCTCGATACAAAAGACTAAAAGCTATTCACTGCAGTAACTCATGTCCCACTGGGACACCCCAAACCATGAAAAGGCCCGGAGTCGAGGAGCGGGCGCCGAATCATTTTATCCACCCCGCTACGCTCCTTCATCCGTGGTTCAGCCTAAAACTTTTCGAGACAGAGGCGGGGCATCGTCCGGTCAAGGAGAGGACCCTGGAAAAAGAAATAGCCCAAAATTAAGGGATTACGGATTGAGGGATTCAGGGATTAATTCCTCAATTCCCAAATCCCGAATCCATAGGCGCTTCTGTTAATCCTGTAAATCCTGTCTCATAAAGCCTTTCTCTGCTTGACCGGACTATGCCCCGGTGATCGTTGGTCAATGCTCGGTGAACTCAGCGTCAACTACATCATCGCTGTCGCGTGGGGGTGGTCTGTATTGCCCTCTGTAATCAGTCCCCTGTCCCGCTCCGGCCTCATGTCCGGCGCCTGCCCCGGTCTGCTGATAGGCAGCGGATGCGATCATCTGAGAGGCCTGCTGGAGATCGCTTGCAAGCTGCTGAAAGCGCTCCTTGGTCGTGCTGTCATCCTGAACGGCTTTTCTCGTCTCCTCGATCAGAGCTTCGGACCGGGCTTTTTCATTTATAGCAACCTTATCGCCCAGGTCGCCCAGGGTGCGCTCAAGCTGGTAAGCCTGACTGTCCGCGATGTTGCGCGCCTCGATAGTTTCGCGGCGGCGCTTGTCTTCGGCGGCGTGAGTCTGAGCGTCGGCGACCATTTTCTCAACGTCCTGTTTCGACAGGTTGGTGGACTCGGAAATCGTAATGGCCTGCTCTTTTCCGGTTTCCTGATCACGCGCGCTAACGCTGAGGATTCCGTTTGCGTCAATGTCGAACGTTACCTTGATCTGTGGCGTTCCCCGGGGCGCCGGGCGGATTCCCTCGAGACGGAATCTTCCGAGCACCCGGTTGTCGTTGGCCATCTCCCGCTCTCCCTGGAGCGTCACAATATCGACTGCGGTTTGATTTTCTTCGGCGGTCGAGAAGATTTCTTCGCGCCTCGCCGGTATTGTCGTGTTTCTGTCGATCAGCTTGGTCATGACCCCGCCGAACGTTTCGACACCGAGCGAAAGCGGGGTGACGTCCAGAAGAACTACGTCTTCGACCTCGCCCTTCAGCACCCCTGCCTGCACTGCAGCGCCAACGGCCACCACTTCATCGGGGTTGACGCTCATGTTCGGCTCTTTGCCGCCCGTAAGCTTCTTGACTAGTTCCTGTACGGCTGGAATGCGAGTCGATCCTCCGACAAGGATCACCTCATCGAGGTCCTTTGGGCTGAGGCGCGCGTCGGATAAGGCCTGCTGCACGGGTCCCATGCAACGCTGCACGAGGTCGTGAGTCAAATCCTCGAATTTTGCACGCGTAAGCTTCTGGACGAGGTGCTTGGGCCCGGTCGCATCAGCGGTAATAAAGGGCAGGTTAATTTGAGTCTCGGAAGTGCTTGAGAGCTCGATCTTAGCCTTTTCCGCCGCCTCATAGAGCCGCTGAAGCGCCTGGCGGTCGTTTCGCAGATCTATTCCGTGCTCTTTGCGGAACTCGTCCGCAATGTGGTCTACGATCCGCTTGTCAAAATCGTCGCCGCCAAGGTGCGTATCACCTGATGTGGAGCGGACTTCAGCCACTCCGTCCCCGACGTCGAGGATGGATACGTCGAAGGTGCCGCCACCCAGGTCGAAAACCATGATGGTCTCGCTCTTCTTTTTTTCAAGCCCATATGCCAGCGCCGCCGCTGTCGGTTCGTTGATGACCCGGAGGACCTTCAGGCCGGCAATCTCTCCGGCGTTCTTCGTAGCCTGGCGCTGGGCGTCGTTGAAATAGGCGGGGCAGGTTATGACCGCCTCCTTTATTTTCTCTCCAAGATACTTGGAAGCATCATCCACCAGTTTTCGCAGTACCTGGGCAGAGACCTCTTCGGGCGAGACGAGCTTGCCGCGAATTTCAAAGCGGATCGCGTCATTTGGACCCCTGACGACTTTGTAGGAGACCATTTTGGACTCTTCGTCCACTTCGCCCCACTTACGGCCTATGAACCGCTTTGCAGAATATATAGTGGCGGTCGGATTGAGTATCGCCTGGCGCCTGGCGATCTGGCCGGCAAGCCGCTGGCCGTCTTCCGTGTAGGCTACCACCGACGGGGTCAGGCGCGATCCCTCGGAATTTGCAATAACTGTGGCTTTACCTTCTTCCCAGACTGCCACCACAGAGTTGGTAGTGCCCAGATCGATTCCTACTGCCTTAGCCATTTGTATCTCTCCTTTGCAAGGATAAAGGCTCGATATGCTTAACACTCGGCCCCCGGGGATTAACACCGATTCGAGGGCGCGCAATACTATGAGAAGCTAAATTTCACCTAAGATAAGCATGCAGGCGGCGGGTAACAAGATTCTTGTCAGCCATTATGTGAGTCGAGTGCTAATTTCCCGAAGATGCTCGCCCACGGCTGGCACCATCGAGCGAGGGCAACTGAACCGTCATACTGGGCGCCGGTAATGATCTGCAAATGCCACATGTCTTTCCCTAATCGGTTTTTTTCTGCAAACCGGGAACTCGCTCGAAAACTCTCTCGTCAATCGAGCGCAGGTGCAGGTCGTGCTGGGGAAAGGGGATTTCGATTCCAGCCGCCTGGAAGCGGCTGGCAATCCCCTGACAAAGGGCGCTCCTGACGGAGAGCAAATCCGTCACATCGGCAATCCAGGAGTGCAGTTCGAACTCCAGGGCGCTGTCTCCGAAACGAAGAAAAAGCGGATTGGGCTCCGGGTCGCTTAAAACTCGAGGCTCGGTTTCAGCGGCTTCCTTCAGCAAGCTTAGGACCTGTTCAATATCGCTGCCATAGGCAACTCCAACAGTAATCCTAATCCTGGCGATCTTGTTCGAACGGGTCCAATTCGTCACTTTTCCCGAAATAAATAGAGAATTGGGAACAATCAATTCGGAACGATCGGAGGTTTCGATAATGGTCGAACGCAGCCCTATTTTTCTTACCGTACCGGTCTCGTTGTCCACCACGACCATATCGCCGACTTTGAACGGCCGCTCAAAGAGCAACATCAAGCCACTGACAAAGTTATTGACGATATTCTGCAGTCCGAAACCGACGCCGATGCCCAGGGCGCCCGTCAGAAAAGCGAGACTTGTCAGGTTAAGGCCGATCAAGCTTATCGCCATCATGATTCCGAAAAGGAGGAGCGCATAGTGGATCAGTTTCTTAATGGCATCTCGTGCACCGCGATCGATCTGCCGCCGCGGGAACACCTCCCCGTCAAGAAAGGCGCGGATGAACCAGGAGCCGGAAACCAGGAGGTAGATGAAGAGGGCGGCCATCAGGATGCGGCCGAGGCTAAGGGTTAGCTCACCGATGGCGAGTTTGAATTTAAAGATCGTCTCCCAGGCCTGACCGAACGATGCGTAGATACCCCACAACTGAAACAGGGTCAAAAAAACTCCAATCCAGAGGATAGCTTTGAGCAAGTTCTGCAGGCGGGATTCAAGGGCTTTCCCGAAACGGTTGAAAAACCCCAGCCGCGTAACGAAGGGTTGATTTAGAAAAACCGCGATGCATCCATTGCCGAGGCAAAGGAGCAAGAAAGCGATGACAAAAGAGAAAATGGTTGCGATGGATGAGCGCACCAGGAAATTTGCCAGGTTGCTGAACCCTGCAAACAACAGGAGCAGGGCTGCAAACAGAACCAGCGATCCCAGCCGCAGCCCCACGGAGAAGAGGTCCATTCTGCCGCCTTGTTCAGCACTATGGCGCCGGTCCATGCGAAGGAAAACCCCTATTCCCGATACGCATATCAGCGCCAGGCAAAGACTATACAGAGGCGCCGGAAACGAGATCAGTTTCAAAAACGCTGAGATTGTCAGGACACCCGCCAGCAGGAACACCACCAGTCGCATTCCGGCATGTGGAAGCATGCCGGAAATCAAAAACGATGATGAGAAGACTACCAGGGCAACGTTCAGGAGCAACAATGAAGGAGTGGCCCCCTGGTACAACAGCAAGGCCGCCGCTTGGATCGCAAAGATGGAAAAAGCCCACGGATGTTGTCTTATGAAATGCCAGTCCTTAGTCTTCTCCGGGAATTGTCGACGGCGCCAAATAATGGCAACAAGGGCGAGGGTTACAAGAACTTGCAGAAATATTATCCACCCATAGTCATAGTTAGGAAAAAATTCTCTCTCCATCTTCCACGAATCGGCAGCGCCGCCTTTTATAGCAGCCCAAAGCGCCGTGTTGAGCGGTCCATAGAATTCCACACTGAAGAAAGACGGCGTATTCTTCTGGAAGGTTTCGCTGCGCACCTTCTTCAGGGCCGCATAAACCGGAATGCTAAGCTGGCGAACTTCGTCAATCTGTTTAGTGAGTCTTTGCTGCAGCACCAGAACCGGTGTCGAAGCGTCGGCAGCGGACTGCACGACCGCAGTTGCCGTTTCGACCGCCTTGTTGAAGGTCTCCGGAGGAATCTCTGTCTGTGCCTCGCTCAGAGACTCCTCCCATTTTTTCCAGAAGGTGGGTTCATCTTCCCAGTTCCTGCGTATGGCTTCAAGGTCCGAGAGCTTTGCGGAAATCGGATCAAGGAGCGCCTCAAGTTTGCTCTTTTCACCTTGAATCAGGTGCCGAACATCGAGTAGCCGGTAGATATTCCAGCCGGTAGGATCGCCCATGCCGGCAATCTTTTTGGCGAGCTGATTGACCCGGTTTTCAGCATCGGTAATCTGCCTGCCAAAAGCTGAAGTATCTCTGGTAGCGGCAATGGCTTCTTCGGCTTTGCTCGCCTTCTCACTAAGATCAGCGGCTCGTGGAATTACCTCGGCAAGCCCCGGAAAAGATGGCGCAGCGGCTTTGGCTTCTCTATTTTGCTCCGCGTTCTCATCCTTGCCGGATACATTTTGGGCAATCTTAGGGATTGAGGTTTGGGTATCGGTTTTTTCCTGGGCCGAACACGGGCCGGAGAGAAGCCATGCAATAACTATCAAAGGCACTAAAAAATGACGTTTCATAACCTCTTTCTTCGACTCCTGGTTTAGTCAATTCTTAACAATTCTGCAGCCCCGAGTATAATCTCAATGGGCACATTCAATGAAAATCCCCAGAATTCCCCTCGTATGATAATAGGCTTATATAATACCTTGCGCGAAAAAAAAATGCGCCTGACATGATAAGAGCGGCGACCCTGCGCGCAGCCGTGCAGAACGTACAGACATTAAACGTGGTGCGTTTGAAGGCAAGCCAAATGTTAAGCGCATCAGAAGGTGAAGTTACAATGGTGTAGAGGTCTCGCTTCGCGGGGCTTCGCTCTGCTTCACTTTGTGAAGTGGGCTTGCCCGGCCTCCCGTAGCGACATGTGAGCGCGTAGCGCTGAGGCCGACCGCTCATTCTCGACAGCCCGCCCACCCGCGAGACGGGGTGGGAGCGGGAGGCCTTATAGCACAGGGGGACTTGTAGAGTCACCCTGGCGGCTCAAGGCGTTTGAAAAATACTCGAGTCGATTTCAACATCACTTGAGCATCTAACGACGACATCCGGTGATATTGTCAGCAGTTGCCTAAAACCTCTAAGCCATTGACCGCCTTCACAAAGGTTCTTACCGTCAAGATTTCGAAAATAAATTTCACCTCACCCGGTGGCAACCGGCCCGGCGAAAGGTGCTGAGAAGGGGTGCGCTGCTGCGTCGAGACGGCTTTTGCAATGCCAACCGAAGAGATCGCCGGTCCTGTGATGCTGCATGATCCCGCACGTGTGACTGAAGGCATTGAAGGCATCCCGCGCCCGCCTAACGCGTCCGACTTCCGCCTAAAGGCGGTAAAAGCGTCTTCCGCCTAAAGGCGGTAAGAGGAATGACCAGATTAAGACCAGATTAAGACCAGATTAGACACGCGATGCGGTCGCCTTCCGCGCTCCGCGATGTGAGGCTATTTAAGTGATATATGTAAGTCTATCTGACGAGGAGAGGAGCCGAGACGATGACTATGACAGGCACGTCCCAGACCGAGGCCCAAAGCGCGCGGTTTCCCATGCTCCAGGGGATCCTGCCTGTCGATCGGTCCATGGTGTTGGCCGACATTATGGCGGGCATTACCCTGGCTGCCCTGGCCATCCCTCAGGTCATGGGCTACGCCAGGATCGCCGGCGCTCCGGTGATCACCGGCCTCTACACCATGCTCATCCCCATGGCCCTGTTTGCCATCTTCGGCTCGTCGCGGCGCCTGGTGGTGGGGGCCGACTCAGCCACTGCGGCCATTGTGGCCGGTGGTCTTGCCGGCCTGGCAGTCTCGGGATCGGCCGAATACCTGGCCCTGTGCGGTGTGTTGGCTTGCATGGCCGCGGTGATGCTTATCATCGCTCGCCTGATTCGCCTTGGGTTTCTGGCGGACTTCCTGTCGCGCACCGTGCTCATCGGCTTTCTAACGGGCGTGGGCGTCCAGGTGGCCGTCGGCGAAATAAGGGGCATGCTGGGATTGCCCATGGGAGGGCACGGCGCCCTGGGCAGATTAATTCACGATGTTCAGCATCTCCAACAGTCGAACTGGCCCACGTTGATAACGACAGCGGCCGTTTTAATCATCATTTTCGGCTCCCGGAAAATATCCAGGAAACTCCCCGGCCCTCTCATTGCGGTCATCGGCGCCATCACCGTGAGCTGGGCGATCAACCTGAAAGCCCACGGGGTCGCCATCCTCGGCCCGGTTCCCGGCGGCATCCCGGCGGTGGGCTTGCCCCACGTGGACCTGAGCGTCAGCCTCCTCATGAAGCTCCTGCCCACAGCCTTCTCCATATTTGTGGTAATCCTTGCCCAGAGCGCCGCGACGTCGCGAGCCTATGCCACCCGTTACGACGAACGCTTTAGCGAGAACGTTGACTTGGTTGGCCTCAGCCTCGCCAACATGGGCGCCGGGCTAACCGGTACCTTTGTGGTCAACGGCAGCCCCACCATGACGCAGGTGGTGGACGGCGCCGGGGGGCACAGCCAGTTGGGGCAAATCACTACCAGCGTTATTGTCCTCCTGGTGCTCCTGTTCCTGACCGGGCCATTGGAGTTAATGCCCGGCGCGGTGATTTCCGCCGTGGTTTTCTTGATCGGCCTGGATTTGATTGACGTGTCGGGAATGCGGCAGATTTTTCGCGAGCGGCCTGCAGAGTTCGGGGTGGCCCTCATAACCGCTGCCACTGTAGTCCTCGTGGGGGTGGAGCAGGGTATCCTGCTGGCCATGTTCCTGTCACTGGTGAGCCACACCCGGCATGGCTACCGGCCGAAAAACGCGGTGATCGTGGAGGCTCAACCTGAAGGCTGGAAGACCGCGCCGGTGGCAACCCGGGGCCAATTGCTGCCGGGGCTGCTGGCTTACCGGTTCAATCACAGTATGTATTACGCCAACGCCGGGCAACTGTTAGAGGAGGTCAGCAGGCTGGCCAAAGAGGCGAAGCCGCCCCTGGTCTGGTTCTGCATCGGCGCCGGCGCCGTGGATGACATCGACTACACAGCTGCCGCAACTTTGCGCTCCCTCTATGCCATCCTCCAGGGGCAGGGCATAAGACTGATATTTTTCGAGGTCTCGGATGAGGTTTATGCCCAACTGGAACGCTCGGGGATAACCGGCCTGGTCGGCAAGGATGCCTTTTATGCCTCCGGCGCTGCGGTGTTCAGTGCCTACAAGGCAACCCAAATGGCTTCCCAGCCATTCAGTCAAGGTTGAGGGAAGGCGATAGGCAGGACAATGAAACAACGGTCAGGGGAGCAAAAACTTTTTAAAATGCTCGAAAGTGGCCGTTCCAGGAGACAATATTTTCCTACGGCAGGTTCTTTCCCTGAACCCGCAAACAATGTAACCTGTTCCTGGTCACCTCGATCTCGCTGCGCGCCCCCGCGCCGATCACGTCCAGGACCGGAACGGGAGACAGTTCTTCGATGACCTCGCGGGCCACCGCCGCCATTGTGTCGCAGACGACGATCAGCAGCTTGACCTGATGCCGGAGCATTTGCGGCCAGTAAAGAAGGACCTTGGCAGGGAAGGAAGATTGGAGATCTGAAAGGACGAAAAAGACAATGACCGGGTTGGAGTTTGGTCTCGTGGGACTGGCGGCTGTGGCGGGAGGGGCGGTGAATGCGCTTGCCGGTGGTGGAACTCTTATCACTTTTCCGCTGCTGATCGCGCTGGGTGTTCCGGCTGTGGCGTCGAACGTGACAAACACCGTAGCCCTGTGCCCCGGTTACCTGGGTGGGACCATCGCGCAGTTAAACGATCTGCAAAGGAACAGAAAACGCCTTTGGCGCCTCGCCCCTGCCGGTGTGTTGGGTGGCGTCGCAGGCGGAGGTTTGCTCTTGAACACGAGTGAATATCTGTTTCGTTCGATGGTGCCCTTTCTGATACTGCTCGCCGCCGGTCTCCTCGCCGTTCAGGAGCCTCTGCACGCCTGGATCGTGCGTCGTGGCGGACGCTCACGATCGTCAAAAGCGCACGAAACGCTGATCGTTCTACCGGTAGCTTTGGCCGCCGTTTACGGGGGGTATTTCGGCGCCGGCTTGAGCGTGATCGTGCTGGCGGTACTCGGACTCGTACTCGATGACTCACTGACGCGGTTGAATGCGCTCAAGCAGATTCTCTCGTTTGGCATCAATATGGCGGCCGCCATTTTTTTCCTGTTCTCAGGGCAGGTGATTTGGCCGGTAGCGCTGGTGATGGCTGTGGGCGCGCTAATAGGTGGGGTCCTGGGCGAACGCCTTGCAGGCTGGATTCGGCCGATCGTGTTGCGTTGGACCGTTGTCACGGCCGGTGTTGCGATTGCCGTGCTCTATGTGGTTTGAGAAGCGAGGCTCAGATAGGCCACCCGCCGCCGGCCCCGCCTCTGGTCATAGACAGGTCAGGGAAGGCGTAGAGAATCCAATGTGGGCCGGCGCGGGTTGTGCCGCGTAGCGCACTAATGTGCGCGTAGCGGCTTTTTATAGGTTTCTTTAGGTTAATTACTCTATTTATAGTCTATCTCGGTAGGGTTTAACGCGGTCCGCCTTCAAGGTTTTCTTCACTTCGAGGACATCACTCAAAAAAGAATCCGTTGCTTCAGCGTATGGGTTCCTATGGTCTTTCATCAATGTTGTACATCCAAAGAGCACAACGGCAGCAGCAAAGGGAGGGCCCCTTCGATGAAGTTTACAGGTACAAGGTGAGTGATTAAATACATAGCCGGGAAATGAATGTTTAATGGGTTTCCAGCCAATTTTAATGACTATACAACCCATTCTTCCGGATTCGATAAACAATGGCCGGCAAGCAGCCAACGATACCTGGAAAACAGCAAAGAGAACCGGGTAACCAGCAGCCGCCCGGGTTGGGGTCCAGGTTCTGGTGGGTGGTCTTATTGGCGCTCTTCATTTGGAATGCGGTGCTCTTCTTGCAGCCCTCGAAGCCTGAAGTCCTTATCCCATATTCAACTTTCCTTGAGCAGGTTAGCGCCGGCAACGTCTCCGAAGTGCTCATTGTCGGCCCGCAAATCAGCGGTATGTTAGTCAAACCGATCCTCTGGCCGGAGTCCTCGGCTACGGGGGCGCCTTCGCGGTCCGGGAAAGCAGAGACGCCGGCAAATCCCGGCTCAGAGAATCTTTCCGGAAATCGAGAAGGCAAAAATGATGGCGAAAATACTCCCAAGGCTGGAGCAGTCCCGCAAAAATATGGCAAGTTTGCCACTGTATTTCCCGAATCAGTGGGGGACCCCGCCCTGATGCCTCTCCTTGAAGCTCATCGTGTCACGGTGAATGCAAAAACGCCTTCCAAGCCGTGGTTTATTACGCTGCTCGTGGATTGGGCGCCGATGCTCCTGCTCGTTTTTTACTTCGTATGGATGAGCCGGCAGGCCATGCGCAATCAGTCAAGCATATTCGGACTCGGACAAACGAAGGCCCGTCGTTACAGCAGTGAGCAGCCTAAGGTGACATTCAAGGACGTTGCTGACGCCGATGAGGCCAAGGGCGACTTGGAGGAGGTGGTCGATTTTCTTCAAAACCCGCAAAAGTACCACCAGATGGGGGCGCGTATACCGCGTGGCACCCTGCTGGTCGGCCCGCCCGGTACTGGAAAGACCCTGTTGGCTCGAGCAGTAGCCGGCGAGGCCGGGGCGCCTTTCTTTTCCATCAGCGCCTCTGAGTTTGTCGAAATGTTCGTTGGGGTTGGAGCGAGCCGGGTCCGCAGCCTTTTTGAGCAGGCCAAAGCTGCCTCACCTTCCATCGTTTTCGTTGACGAACTGGATGCAGTGGGTCGGCGACGCGGCGCCGGTCTCGGCGCGGTGAACGACGAAAGAGAACAGACCCTGAATCAGCTCCTGGTCGAGATGGACGGTTTTGAGGAGCGCCAGGAAGTCATCGTGCTGGCCGCCACAAACCGGCCCGACGTGCTTGACCCGGCCCTCCTGCGCCCGGGTCGATTCGACAGGCAGGTGATGGTTCCACTTCCCGACCGGGAGGGCCGGGAGGCTATTCTGCGTATACACACTGCGAAAATACCAATTGCATCGGATGTCAAACTCGATCTGTTATCTCGTAAGATCGTGGGCATGAGCGGCGCCGATATCGCCAACATTTGCAACGAAGCGGCTCTTGTCGCCGCTCGGCGTTCCCATAAGCAGGTGAGCATGGCGGATTTCGAGGAGGCCCTCGATAAGGTTATACTCGGCGGGGAGCGTCCGTCGCTCACGGATCCAGATGCAAGGAAAGTCATAGCCTATCACGAAAGTGGCCATGCAGCAGTCGCCTGGCTCACTCCGGCGGCCGATCCCGTTCATAGGGTCACTATTATTCCGCACGGGCGCGCACTTGGGATTACCGAACAGGTGCCTTCCGAGGAACGATATAATTACAGCCGGACATACCTGGTTGCGCGCATCGATGTCATGCTGGGCGGCCGACTGTCGGAACAGATAGTATTTGGCGATGTCACTACCGGCGCCGAAAACGATCTGATACAGGCCACCAGCCTTGCCCGGCGGATGATGACGCGTTGGGGGATGGGAAGTCTGGGGCCGGTCGCCTTCGAATCCGACGATCAACAACCGTTTCTGGGATATGAGCTGTCGCGGGGCAAGGACTACAGCGAATCTACAGCAGCCCGTATCGATGAAGATGTGCGAAAGTTGATTGCAGAACGATGCGAGATTGTAACCAGCCTCTTGAACGGCGCCAGGGACAAGTTGGACAAGCTGGCGGAAACATTACTCCATGAAGAAACAGTTGACGAACTGGTTTTAGAGCAAATCCTCGGCGCTGGAAAGCAGGTTCCCAAGGAACCCGATCCCGGTGCGAAGCCTGGGACAACACGGTGATAGATATTTTTCAATGATGATCGGCACAGCAACTTCCACTGCCGGCATTGTCGCTCAAAATATTTAAAACTCGGCTGAGAGCCCACTAGATAGATCACTTCTTCGGTTGGTTGAGTGATGACAATTCACTCGCTCTCTTCAGGCGCCCGGATAGCCTGGAAACTGCGATAAAGCAGCAGGTCGTAGATTATTTTGAGGCTGCCGCTGATGAAAAAGGGAATGCTCGCAAGTGTTGCGCTGGCCAGCAAAGGTCCTGCGAGCACCGGCGAGAAGGAGGCGCCGACCGTTCTGGCAACTCCGGTGATGCCGGCGGCCGCTGAGCGTTCATCGGGTTCCACGACGGCCATGACATATGACTGTCGGGTTGGTACATCCATCTGCGAGATGCTGAAACGCAGTAAGAGCACGGTGATTGCCAGCGGCAGGTTCGGCATGAGCGGAACCAGCATCAGAAGGATGTTCGAAGGAATATGGGTATAGACCATCGTCTTGACGAGTCCTATCCTGGACGCCATCCAGGAGGCCGACAGGGACGATACTCCCGCGAGAATGTTTGCCCCGAAAAAGATGCTGCCCAGCAGCGCAGGCTGAACCCCGAAACGCTTGTAAAACCAATAGGCCAGAATGCTTTGCAGAATGAAGCCACCCGCAAACGCATCGAGTGAAAACAATGCCGAAAGTTTGAACACGATGCTCTTGGACCGGTGAAGGCCAAAGCGCTTCCTGAACTCGGACGGAACTTCGCACGAGCTTTCCACGGGGACCTCCACAAGAGGGGAAAGCGCGCAAAAAAGGGCAGCCAGCAAAAAACCGAGGGCGGCATAGCCGACGATTATGGTGCGGTAGCTTGCAACGGGAGTTATATGCGCATTCTCTAAGAGTTGGACCAGTATTCCGGTAACAATGGCGCCGAGTGCTGTGGTAAACAAACCGGCCAGGTTATACCAGGCGAAGATCTGAGTGCGCTTTTCATCTGGAATGATGTTTGACAGAGCTGATTGTTCGATGGACAGAAACGGACCGACCTCATATCCGCTGGGACTTATTACACCGATAATTGCCGCAATCAGCAGGACCGCATAGCTTGTAGTCAGAGCAAATAGAGTCCCTCCAAAAACCATCAGGCCCGCTCCGGCCAGAAGCATCCGGCGCCTGCCGACACAATCAGCCCTTGTCGTAAGCCAAAGGGAGATAATCGTATCGCCCAGAAGAGTAAGGGTCAATAAAAGGCCTATTTGTGTATCGCTGAGGCCTATCTGCGCCAGATAGATCAATAGTATGACGGAAAGAGAACCGTAGGCGAATAAGCGCACCATGCGGGTAATAAACAGAATGGAGCCGTCTTTGGATAGTATCGCCATAACGTGATCCCAGGCTCCTTATCCTGTTTATAAATGCTCCGGTCCGGCGAAGAATAATTCCGAATAATGCGCATCAGCCCTACCACCAACGGATGTCAATGCAGTGCTTTTTTTGAGGATTTTCATTCTGGGTCATCTCTCGTCTCCCGGCACATTAAGCAGGGTTTCCGGAGATCGGTTTTCCCGCGCGTAATTATTCATTGGCCGGCCGCATACGGATGGACCATCTTTTTCGGATCGACGATCCGGTCGTAGTCCGCCTCACTGACGTAGCCGAGTTTTAGCGCCGCCTCTTTTAGCGTCAGTTCATGGTCGTTTGCATAGTGCGCAATCTCTGAGGCTTTATCGTGGCCGATCTCTGGAGACAGAGCCGTGACCAGCATCAGCGACTGTTGGACAAAGCGATCGATCTGCTTCAGGTTAGGTTCCGTTCCTTGAATCAGAAATGTCCGGAAATTGTGGCAGCCATCGGTGAGAATGCGGACCGACTGCATGACGTTGGCTATGATCAGCGGCTTGTAGACGTTCATCTCAAGATAGCCCGAAGCCCCGCCGAAGCCTACGGCGACGTCATTAGACATGACCTGCACTGCGATCATGGCCAGCGCCTCGCATTGCGTCGGATTCACCTTACCGGGCATGTTTGAAGAGCCCGGTTCGTTCTGCGGGATTTTCAGTTCGTAAAAACCGCACCGTGGCCCGCAGCTCAAAAGGCGGATGTCGTTTGCAATTTTGTAGAGGGAAACGGCCAGGCTGCGCAGCCCGCCGGAGAGCATTACGAGAGCATCGTGTGAACCCTGTACGGCAAATTTGTTGGTCGCGCTTACGAATGGCAGCCCTGTCAGGCGTGCGATCCCCGCTGCCGCATCTTCGGCAAATCCGGGCGCGGCATGGAGCCCGGTTCCTACTGCCGTGCCGCCAAGGGCGAGACTCCAGATGCCTGTAAGGCTGTTCCCGATATACTGAAGGCTCTCGTCCAGCATGCCGACATAACCTGACCACTCCTGGCCGAGAGTCAGTGGCGTCGCATCCTGCATATGGGTGCGGCCTATCTTCACGATGTCTTTCCACAACTCGGCCTTGGCCGCGATGGCATCGCGCAATGCCTTCACCGAGGGCGCCAGCCTTTGCTTGGTTCCAATACCAGCGGCGATGTGCATAGCGGAGGGAAATGTGTCGTTGGAAGACTGCGACATGTTCACGTGATCGTTCGGATGGATTGGGGATTTGCTGCCTAGAGGCTTGCCGGCAATCTGACAGCATCGGTTGGAGATCACTTCATTGACATTCATATTGAACTGGGTGCCGCTGCCTGTCATCCAGACGTGGAGCGGGAACTGATCTCGATGTTTTCCGGCGAGGATTTCGTCGCAAACCCGGGCGATCAAATCCCTTTGTTGCTCTGTAAGCCGGCCACTACCCTGATTCGCGAATGCCGCAGCTTTCTTCACGATAGCATACGCGTCTACCAGTTCGCGCGGCATAAGGTCGTCACCGATACTAAAATGCTCGAGCGAACGCTGTGTCTGCGCACCCCACAACTTGTCGGCAGGCACCCGCACCTCCCCCAGGCTGTCCGTCTCGGTACGAAACTCACTCATGGTCTTCCCGCTGAATTGTTCTGTTGTATGGTCTTTGGCTCCCCGTGACTGCCAATTCGCGTGAAATAATGGACCCCTCTTTGAAGCCTGCTTAATTCTATTTCACTTGCTTTTTTCCACCCACTCTCCATCCCGGCAGATGAAGCACCTTCCCTCGCAACATGACTCTACCCCATTCGGGATAGTAGTGCCATCATGGGCATCGCAGCTCTTCTTCTCCTTCATCGTACTCAGTTCCTTTCTTGTGCTCTTTTTTCGAAACAATCCCTCCATACCATTGCACTAAGCACTCTGTGTTAGAAGATCAACATAAGGGCCAATGCCCTTACAGGGGATCGAGTCATAAAAGCAATCAAATATTCCCCCGCCTCAATGGGCGGGAATTACCCCACTGTGTATTTCGGTGAAGATGGCCATTGAATCCGGGGGAAAGCATCCATGCGCATTACCGGCCATAATCCTGCCCCCACCCCTCTCAGACGTCGTGATTGAACCTGTAAGAAGCCATTCTGAGAGGGTTTTGCAGGGCTTGGCGGTAGCTTCCTCTGCTCGGGTTTTTGCCAAGCAGGCGGATTTGACGGCGATTCTTATAGTCGACGCGGATTTCATTCAGAACACTAAAATCTCTTGGGATTCCAATGCCTAAGACCGTCCTTGGCATCAAACTCGGCGCCATCGGAAACGCAGACACACGCCATTTTTTGAATGCTACGGTAAGTGAATATAATTCCCGGTCAATTAAAGGACACTGCGATCGTCACCTTCCTCTGCACAGAATCTCCTGAGGTTGGAGATCTGTTCGGGATTTCCTATGACCACTATTACCGATTGCGGCGTTAGGACTTCATCCTGAGATGGATTATACGTGAACTCGGGATCTTCGGGACGCTTCAAAGAAACCGCAATCAGGCCGGTCCTGCGCTGAATGTCGATTTCGCGGAGCGAATGCCCGATCCACCGCGACCTTTCACCAATTGTAACTTCCTCGACGCGAATTGCGTCATTTCCTCTAAGCATCCGGTCGAGGAATGAAACGGCATGAGGGCGGATCATCTCGCTGGCCATACGCATGCCGCCGATGAAAGATGGATTCACGATATAATTAGCTCCGGCCCTGTAGAACTTGTCGGCCAGATTGTTTTCATGGCATCGCACCACGATCTTGATTTCAGGGTTGATGTACCGTGCCTGGACCGTTATCAGAAGGTTGTGACTATCTTCGTACAACACTGCCAGCACACCCGAAGCCCGCTCAATCCCGGCGCGGAGCAGTACATCTTCCTCAGTTGCGTCCCCCTGGATGTAATACAGGCCCTCGAATTGGCTGGCGATCCATTCAATGCGCTCCGGTTTTAGTTCGATGCACACACAGGACCGCTTTGAGGTAATCAGCTCTCGTAACACATTGACAGCGGTGTGGCCGCCCCCGCAGACAATAAAATGGTCTCTGAGCGCGGCAATGCTTTTTTCCATCTTACGCTCCCTCAATATTCGAGAAAATTTACGCTCGACTACAAACCCGGTGATAGTCGAGACTGCATAGAGAGCCACCCCCATTCCGGACCACATCAGAACCATGGCGAAAAGACGGCCGTTTCTACCAAAGTCCTCGAGTATCTCTCCAAAACCGACGGTGGTAAGTGTAATACTCGTCGTATAGGCGCAGTCGAAAAGGCTCCATTTGCCCCCGCCCAAAATGAAAAATCCCACCGTGCCGAATATGAACACACCCAGAAGCAGCAGCACCGGAAAAACCAATTGCTGCAATAATGCGCGATCCATGGCATGTTTCGATGCTGCTGGCTGTGAACTCTTAGCTTTGGCCATGAGGTCTTTCAGAATTCCTCTTTTGAGCGCCTGGGCGCGAAAAAAGATGGGTAACGCCGGGCAGGCATAAACATTCTGAACCCTGTTCGCTGGAAATTCCTTTACGGATGGGATTATTCAGCAAGAAAAGTTTCTTGTCCAGGATTTCAGTACAGATAACCGAAAATTGACAGTCGGAGTTATCTCAGAGCATCCCGGCTCATTGTGGGGCTCGGGGCAGGTTATGCGACAAAAGTGGGGCTGTTTGCCGCCCCGGGAAACCGAGTCCGGCTTCCGTGCGGATTTTTTGTCCCCAAAAGAGTCCTTTTCCGCTGCGAAGACTTCAATGTGCTTCATGAACCGCCGTGTACGGAACCGTACGCACGGTGGCGTGGCAGTATGGGGGATGTGACTCACCTCCCACTCGATGCCGATCAGAAAGCCTGGCTGCCCAGGAATTGAACAAAGATATTCCGCGTCCTCGGGCCGTCGAATTCCAGGAGGAATATTCTTTCCCAGGTGCCCAGAACCAGCTTTCCCGAGTCGACAATTGCCTGCACGCTTCCCCCGACCAGGATCGCTTTAATGTGGGCCGCTGAATTGCCTTCGGTGTGTTTGTAAGCGCCCCTCCATGGGACGATAGTGTCCAGCGTTCTTAAAACGTCATCCATCACATTCGGGTCGGCCCCTTCATTTATGGTAAGGCCGGCCGTGGTGTGCGGGGTGTAGATCAGGCAGATGCCCTTTTGGGCTGACTTTTCCCTTAATCGGGCGGCTACATGTTCAGTGATGTCAACAGCGCATGAATGGGCGGCGGTTCTTATCTGTGAGATTTCCATATCGATCTTCCCGTTCAGGGCAGAATGATTCCCGATTCGGTTCGGCGCTCCCGCTGCGGCGTTTCCTCAGTCTCCTCAGCAGAGATAAAATCTTCGTTCCAGTGGTAACTGATCGAATACCTTACCAATTGTAATACGGCCGGGTTTTTTCCCACAGAGGATCGGCTCGAGAGATTGCGGGCAATTATCCAGGCCCAGTGCGCCTTGTCTTCGGCGCCCGAGAGTTTGAAGGCCATTGCCTGCTCTTCGAAAAACCTCTCGTAGAGCAATCGCTTTGCTCCCACGCACAGGCTTTCAGCAGCATCATGAAGCACATCCAGGCCTCGCTCGACCTGGACCTCCCTCGGGACCACGAGAAGAGGACTGTCAAGGGTTTTTATCTTCTCGTGATAGGGTGAAAGCTGTTCTTTACTAAATGTCAGCCAGGAAAGGTCCATTCCTTCCAGTAATTTGCCGATTTCGAATTCGGAAAAATGTCGTTCGGGATATTCGACTTCGGGCATCAGGTCGTAGACGTATGGTCTTCTGTCCGGTTCATGATACCTCTTAAGAAGATCCCGGGCCCTTTCCAGTTGGGCATATGTTTCTTTGGCTGTCCAAAAATCGAACATTTCAAAGAAGAGCCGCGCTGCGTGCCAGGGTGGAATTTCATGAGCTCTGCCGCCGATCGCATGGGCTGAGAGTTCCTGGAGATAATCCCTGTACAGTTTCTGAGTGCGGCTTTCGATAACTCGCACGTTAAAGGTGGCAAAATCGTCTTCAAGGAACGCGGTTATGAGAGCATAACCTCCCTGTAACGCCTCGGGAATAATAGCGGAAACGATCCACATGGTCCCCTGGACCATGAACAGGTGAGCGGTAGCCTTTCTTTGCTCACCCTGGATCAGGACGACCTTTTCCGGGGCCGGGGTCCTTTCGGCGGCCTTGAAACCCTTCTGTGAAAACCGGTAGGCCGCCTGCTTCAGGTTCCTTTTATAAGGCGAGGACTCGATGGTTTCATGGAAAGCCTGAAAGGTGCGAAAGCCGGTTTGGCTGGGATTGCGGCTCAGCCTGTCGATGAGTACGGCCGCAAGAACCGGTTTTGTGGAAAGAGAGTTACGAAGCGAGTGCAGGTAGCCCTCGAAACTCTCACCTTCTGGGTCCTGGACAGCAAGGCGGTCAAGAATCATTTGCAGTTCTTGGGATTCTCCGCGAGTCAGCGAAAGGTGTTCTTTTCCTTTTTTAAGTATATTTTGCTTTCTGCTCATATTGCTCCAGTATCCAGTGAGACCACGCAGAGAGTCGAGTTCTTTCCCCATTAAATGAGGCCTAAAATAGAAAAGCCCCGCGCATACGTCAACGTGATTCTGGGGCTGTCTCAGCGGGAGTGAGAAAACTCTGTTATTCCTCTTCGGATTCCACCTCGCGCGGCTCAATAATCAGCGGGCGAAAAAGGATGTTATTTTATTTTCGGTTCAGCAGGAGCGAGTGCTTCTTATTCCTCGATTCGCCTTCCGCGCTCACCCTGACCGCCCTCAAGCCGCTCACAGGACATTCGTGCTCGCAGATACCACAGCCGGTGCATAGATCGGGATCAATCTGGGGGGTCTGGAGCCGCACCTGCAGCACTAATTTTTTCAAATCGGCGGTCGTAAGCTCTGGCGAAATCCGTGATTCCAGGATGATGGATTTCTGCGAATTTGAAAGGATTCGCGTTCTTGCAAAGTTATCCCCGCTTTGAACCAGAACGAAGAAGTCGCCCGTACCGAAACGGTCCGGCTGAAGGACCGGCTTTGCAAGCAGAACAGAGGCGCCTGAGATTTCCGCGACGTCCAGGTTGCCGTCCCGTACCGTAGCGAAGCTCTCTTTTGCGAATATCGCTTTCGGACTTACGGGGCAGTTTTCCTGGCAGACGATGCATGGCTTGTCCATGGCCCAGGGCAGGCAACGGCTTCGGTCGATGAATGCAGTGCCGATGCGGATGGGACCGGTTTTTTCGAAAACGCCTCGCCCAAGCTTTTCCTCGAGTGAAATCGGGCGGATGGCGGCAGTTGGGCAGATATGGCTGCATGCCGTACAGTTCATCTGGCAGCCGCTCGACCCGGTGCGCATGTTCAGAGCCGGGGTCCACAGGCCCTCGATCCCAGCCTTTGTGATATCGGGTTGTATAACGTTGGTGGGGCAAACGCGCGCGCATTGCCCGCACCTGATGCAGCGGTTGAGAAACTCGGGTTCGGCCAGAGACCCCGGCGGTCGAATCAGGGCGGGATCGTAGTTTTGGCTGAGCTTTCCATCTATTCTCAGCATGGGTACGGCGGCTATTCCGCAGACGGCCGCCGTGATGAATCCCCGGCGGGACAGGTCGGGCGAGATGCTCTCGCCTGACGCGGATCGGAACGTGTTATAGCCCATCAGGTCTTCATGACAGGTGTAGAGGCAGTTCATGCAGAGCACGCACTCGGGAATTCGGATGCGTCCTGCCGGGTCGCAGGCGCCTTCGCACCTGGAATCGCAAAGGCTGCATTGGCTGCATTGGGCGGTCTTCTTTCCGACCCGCCACAGAGCATATCTGCCCAGGATCCCGAAAAAGGCGCCCAAAGGGCATAGGAACCGGCAATAAAAACGAGGTATCGCCAAGTTGAGAATAAGGGCGCTAAAGAAGACGAAAGCGGTAAGCCACGGTCCTTCATAATGTCTCTGGGCTGCGGATGTCAGGTGAAAAGCAGAGTCTGCAAAAGGGAGAAGCAGGAAATTTACCGAGCGATACACAAGGGGTATCGGGTCGAGAAGTCCGGTCATGAGGGAGGCTGAAAAGGCCCCGTCGAGTTTCAGAAAATAACCGGCTGCAACCCATAATACCGCCAGCCCGATGAATACCGTGATCGGCCGTCTGCTCACAGGGTCGACTTTTTGCGAAACTGCAACGCTAATTGCCAGAAGGCACAAAACACAGGCAATGCTGAGCGGGTCCCACGTTGAAGAATCTGCGATGTTTAACACGAATGCCCCGAGAGCCGGGCAAAGCAGGACCAGAAGGAGGTAATATTTTATCCTCTGTGCGCCCATATATCGGTTCGCGGCGATTTTCTCTCTTACGGAACGTCCACGCGAGCCGAGATAACCGATGAGATGGTGCATGGCGCCGAATGGGCAGAGCCATCCGCAGAAAAATCTTCCCAGAACGACAGTGAGCACGACTGTGGCTATGGCCCAGAGTAGTCCCGAGTACAGAGTGCGGGTCGTCAGAATGGTTCCCAGGGCAGCAAGGGGATCGAGCTCGAGGAACCAGTTTACCGGCCAGCCCCGCAATTGCCAAAAAGATTGCCCGAAGGTGCTGGCAATACAGAACCATATAAACAGGACAAAAAAGAATATCTGGGTTATTCGCCTGACTGTTGTGATTCTCATCAGATTCTTACCCTGTGGATACGCGCAAAGGACTCAGGGCTTCAAAATCCGAAGTCCCCGCCCCTGCCTGTTCAGCTTTGGCTATGAAGGGCAGATCTGCCGGTGTTTTCCCCAGCAGGGCCGACCCGGCCGCATCGGCGGCAACCTGATCGGTGCTGACGATCATCGTGTGGGTCTGCTTGAGATCGGAAACCGAGCCTCCGGTCGGTCCAT
Organism: Syntrophobacteraceae bacterium; assembly: GCA_049515795.1. Taxonomy (GTDB): domain Bacteria; phylum Desulfobacterota; class Syntrophobacteria; order Syntrophobacterales; family Syntrophobacteraceae; genus SbD1. Next base: position 30,970 of record JBEKTT010000022.1, on the reverse strand, counting down.
TGGAAATCATGGCGAAGATTCCGTCCAGGATGACGAGAGTAGGCCTTATCATAAGCGCAAGGTCTTTTATGAACGTATGTATATCCTGATGGAAGATGTTTCGCCTGCCTCCGATGAACCCGTACCAGTTTTTCATGGACATCGAGGCGCCGCTCCTGTGATGGTCTTTCACGGGAGCAATCCCGATCAGCTTTGTCACCCCATGGAAAGCTCCGAACAGAACGGGCCAATTGCGGATAAAATTTGAACCGGGCACTGTAATGTTGCTGAAAAGCGATTCCCTGGGCACAATCAGATCAGCTCCGGAACTTTGCGCCGCATCCCCTATGCCGCTAAGTGCAAAACAGCTTTCCGGATTATTGATAGAATTGTCGGTGACGGCGACCGCCGTTGCGCCCGCCCTGAAGCACAGGTGCGTGACTTCGGCCAGCAGCTCCGGGTTCGTTGTGGCGCAAAGGGAAGGGGGGGTAGCGAAGGCGGCGTTTACCTTTATCAAGACCCTGTCGCCCTTTTTTACGAAACATTCGATTCCGCCGAGCGCCTTGAGGGCGGCGTTGACGGTCTTGATTCTGTCATCACCGGTTGCTATCGCTATTTTTCGGCCTGCTTCAGGTACCGAAAAGTCGGGCAGGGCAACTGAGGATTTCTCGACCGGTGCGCCGGGACCGGCAGGGTCGTACAGCAAATAACCAATAGCAGTCGCAGCCCCCAGAGTTATCCCCGCTTTCGCGGAGCGGATGAGAAAATCGCGCCTGTTCATCTCCCATTGGGGCGGATGATCTTTGGATATATTTCTCATCGCCCGGCCTCTTCCAGTTTGCCGTAAATCCGTGATGCGACATCCTTTGCACTTTCCATATTATCGACCTCGTGAGTCCCGGCAAGAAACTTCCCCCTGTGCAGGACGACTTCATAGGTATCGAACACTTTGTATATTCTAGAGTCGGGCGCACCAGGGATTTCACCGGCTTCCACCCCTCCGTTCTCAAGGAGAAACCGGCCGTATGCCGCCGCAAGATCGGCGGCTTCCTGGGCGCTTTCACGCTTCGAGAGGAACGCGGTAACCTGGGCAACCCCCACACCGTAACTGGCCGTATACACGCGGTCGAGCTTGCTGAAGCCGAAAACGTCGCTCATGTGGAGCGATATGCTTGACTCGTCGAGGGATTCAAGCGGAAAGAGGGAAGCTTCGGTTTGCTGCTCGGTATATTTAGGCTCGGCTTCAACAAGGTTTTTGGCCAGTGAGGTCATCGCTTCGCCGAGGTCTTTGGATGCTGATATTATCTCGAAATACTTAGGCCCATTTGTGAAAAACAAGGCATCCTCCGTGGCGTATGCGGAAACGCCAAGGTCGACCGGCTTCGAGTCTTTTCTTTTCTGACTGCTGTAGACGGAGAACGCCTTTGTTGGGTCTGCCATTTCGTATATGAAGAGCTCGAGCCAGCTTTTCGGGTCCGCTTTGCTGACAAAACGCCTTGCACGAAGCTTTACAAAACCGCTTGAAAGATAGAGCTCGGCCTTCCCGTCAATTTTATCGGATAAGGTTTCGGAGTCGAAAGTTTCCTCGGGGCCCATCGGAATGAGGTTTTCGGGAATCAAGGCAGATGCCGGCCCAGAACCCGGAGAGGGCAGGGAGTTCTTGCGGTAGGAGCCATTGCCCTCCTCCCGGAGACTAACACTATAGAATCCCGGATCGAACAGCGACTGCGCAAAATAAACCCAACCGGTTATTCCAGCCAGAAGCGCCAGTATGAGAATTCCGATGCAGGTCTCGGCAATGCCGGTGCGCCTCATCCCGTTTCTCCTGTACAGGTCGATTTCAAAATCAAAGAATCATATCAGCGCAGGTGCAAGCAGGCAAGTTTTGGTTTAGGAAACCGGTCTAAGGCGTCTGGATAAAGGTTATCGACGTCAAAAAATCCGAATCGCTAACTGCCGGTGTCTCATCCGGTTTTTCCGGATGGGCGCCGACTAATACGTCAATGTTTGTATTTCATAAGCCGCCAGGTTCCGAAACGATTAGTTTTCATGAAATTCTGTCAGGTTTATGTTATGGAGAATCGCCTTTTTGAAAAAAGACCCTCGGAAATCCTCTAAATTAACATGCTGCATTATTCTGCAAGCTTTTCAGCGGGGGTCCGGAACGGGTGGAAATAAGCGATATGGTAAGGATTAAAATAGTTGACCTTCGCAGGCTTCCATCTACAAGCGCTCAGGAACTTAGCGACGACTACCCCGATTTGCGCAAGGCCGGAATAAAATGCTGAAGCTTGACCGCGCTCATAGCATGAAGATACTGGTGCGATCCACAAACTGGATCGGGGACGCCGTTATGACCACCCCGGCCATGGGATCGGTCAGGGCGGCTTTTCCATCATCGGAGATCGTACTGGCCGCAAATCCCGTTGTTTCTGAACTCATGAACCCGCATCCTTTCTGCGACCGCGTAATCGTCTACGACAAAAGAGGCCCCCATAGGGGGATCGGGGGTCTTTGGAAGTTTTGCCGTTTGCTTGCCATGGAGCGATTCGACATGGCCATCCTTTTTCAGAACGCTATTGAAGCTGCGATAATGGTTAAGCTGGCCGGGATAAAAACGCGGGCCGGGTATGGTACGGACGGGCGCGGAATACTCCTTACCCATGCGATTCGGGTAACAAAAGAGGTGCGCAGGCTGCATCATACTCAATATTATACGAATATGCTCGCCGAGTTGGGGATTCCTAACGCCGGGCAGGAGCTTCGCCTCCAGTGTACGGATGAAGAAATGCGCTGGGCCGGCGGTGTCCTGGGCCCTGGGAAATGGGCCGCGATAAATCCGGGAGCTGCGTACGGTTCCGCAAAAAGATGGTATCCGGAAAGGTTCGGACAGGTTGCCGACGCTCTTGCCTCTGACTTTGGATATGAATCGCTGCTCGTGGGTGGGCCGGGGGAGGCCGAGATCGGCTCTGAAATTGTGTCCCGGATGCGTTCGAAGCCGCTGAACATGATCGGAAGAACTTCCGTGCGGCAGTTGATGGCGCTTCTCGCATCCGTACAGCTCGTAATAACTAATGATTCAGGCCCGATGCACATGGCTGCGGCCTTCGGCCGCCCGATAGTCGCGCTGTTCGGCCCGACAGACCATTCCACCACTTCTCCGTTATGCTCGCGGTTCTCATTGGTGCGCAAGGAAACCGAGTGCGCCCCCTGCCTCAAGAGGCAATGTCCGACCGACCACCGGTGTATGGCCGATATCTCCGTAAATGATGTCCTCCACGCGGTAGAGACCTTGTTGAAATCGGAAGAAGCAGGTAATGTGCATGGGGTCGGAACTTGATGCACGCAACTGGGAAAAGAGGTCCGAGAGCCATGAAAAACTTCCGCGTTTCGCCTTCAGGCTTGCGTAAGATTCTCATCATAAAGCCGAGCGCTCTTGGTGACGTAATGCATGGCCTGCCGGTTCTTCATGCACTGAGCCGCCGATTCCCGGGGGCCGAGCTTCACTGGGTCGTGGCGAAAGGATTTGCCGGTATACTCGAGGGCCATCCCCTCATTGACAGGCTCTGGATCATAGACAAAGACACGTGGAAAAAGCCCCGGAATCTTCCGCGTACCTGTTCGGAGATTGGAAAGCTGTGGCAGGACTTGCGAAACGAGAAATTCGATCTGGTGATCGATCTTCAGGGGCTCTTCAGGAGCGCGGCCATAGGTCTTTTCACGGGGACTGGGGACAGGGTCGGCTTTGATCACGCGCGAGAGGGGGCGAAATTTTCCTACAAGTACAGGGTCGCTACTGACACCGAAGAACACAGGGCAAAGACCAAAACGGAGCTGCACTCCGTTCTAAAGAACCTTCGGCTTGCCGAATTCGTCGGCTGCGAGTCGGCCGACCCGGTTTTTACGCTTCCTCCCCTGGGTGAAGCTCCCGATGTCGTTAGAAGTATGCCTCAATACGCGGTTATCGCACCTTCGGCCGGGACCCTTGTGAGGAGGTGGCCTGCCGAGTGTTTCGGACGCTTAGCTTCCCTTCTGCCAATTCCTTCAATTATTGTCGGCGGCAAGTCCGACTCGGCGCTTGGAGATGAAGTTGCACGCCTGTCCGGCTCACGTGCTGTCTCCCTTGCAGGAAAAACAAGCCTCAAGGAGCTTGGGGCAATAATTCGGGATGCACAGTTTCTGGTATCCCCCGATACAGGTCCGATGCACTTGGCGGCGGCCCTGAACGTACCCGTTTTCGCGATCTTCGGACCGACAAGTCCCTTCCGAAACGGTCCCTACGGTAAGATCCACACGGTCATACGCCTGGATCTTCCATGTTCACTCTGTTTTACAAGAAAGCCCTGCCCGGACTGGAGGTGCATCCGCGAAATCACACCCGAAATGGTTCTCAAGGTTATTTGCGAAAAAATGGCGTAGCTTCCATCAAATAAGACCTCACTTTTTTCGGCCCGGCAAAGAGCTTCAGCCTACGCAAGCCTCGAATTCACCTGCGCCCCAGCAGGTGTCGCACTGCCGGTCCTCGAAGCTGTCGTAGCCGCTTCCATTGCAGGCATGGCAAAATGCTGTGATGCATCGCTGGATATCATCGACATTCATTTCGAGCCCCCTTCCGTTAATATGAATTTATTACAACGGGTTGGCTTCCATTAGCAACCTTTCCACAGTGCGGTCGGATCGAGATAAGAAAACCCACAGACAATAACCGTTACCGTACAGGAAATGGTATTTCCAAGGAAACGTTGCTATACTCTAATTGCTGTAAACTTACGGTCAAGAGAGTCAAGCCTTTTTGATGAAAGTTTCAAATTTTAACTCTTAAAATCCAAGCTTATCCTCGGCCGGTCCCTGGCAGTTTCTGCCCGGGAAAGGTTTTTTCCGGTTTTACACCCCCGGATCGGCTCCGGGGCCGGCTCTGTGACCGGTCCCTCCGCCAGATGCTCCTCGATGATATCCAACGTCCTCAATCGGCCCTTTGCCGTCCATGAAACCCACTTGCCAAAGGCGGTCATCGCGCATAACTTCTTGTCCATGAATGTTTATAGCCGCTTAATTATTATGGAATTAACTGCAACGGTTCATAATCTGCACCGGCGCACACACAGCCACGGGCGTACTGGCTTTAGTGAAGAAATACAAAGCATCTTGAGGACATAGACAATGCAGACAGTGAGTCAAAGAAGTGAAGCCAAGGAGTTTCACTATCGTGATAGGCCAACCGCTTTCGACCCGCTTACTGCTGTTTCCCGAAATTTTCTCGAATTTTTGGTTCCTCTGCACAAGGAGTTCACCCCCTGGCAGCAGGCTTTTCGATGAGCAACTTGACCGCCTGCTCAACGAACTGCCGCCGCAAAGCGGGCAAAGCGAAATTGAAAAATACCGGCAGGCCCGGCTGATAAGCGAGGAGATGATCGTGCACCATCGGTTCGACCCGTCATAGTGGGTACCCGAGGATGCAAATCGGACAAAAAAAGCAATTGCACATGAGTGTACGCCAGGAGGTTATAGAGAAATGATTACTGACGATCAAAATCGAGAATCCGTTCCGCAATGGGACCAGAGTGAGCGCTGGAAGGGTATAGAGCGCCCTTATACGGCCGAGGATGTGCTCAGGCTGCGGGGCTCTATCCGAATCGAATACACCCTGGCAAATGAAGGCGCCCGCCGGCTCTGGGAACTGCTCCATGCAGGGCCTTTCACTGCGGCCTTGGGCGCTCTGACCGGCGCGCAGGCCGTACAGCAGGTCCAGGCAGGATTAAAGGCCATATATGTAAGCGGATGGCAGGTTGCCGCAGACAACAACAGCATTGGCCATACTTATCCCGATCAGAGCCTTTATCCCGTGGACAGCGTTCCCAATCTGGTGCGAAGAATCAATAATGCGTTCATGAGAGCCGATCAGATCGACCATATGGAAGGCAAGAAAGGACCGTATTGGTTCGCGCCTGTCGTCGCTGACGCAGAAGCCGGTTTCGGGGGGATTTTGAACTCATTCGAGCTGATGAAGGCGATGATCGAGGCGGGCGCGGCGGCGGTTCATCTTGAAGACCAGCTTGCATCGGCCAAAAAGTGCGGGCACCTGGGAGGCAAAGTAATAATACCGACCTCCGAAGCAGTGAAGAAGCTTGTAGCCGCAAGACTTGCCGCCGATATCTGCGGCGTCCCGACGATACTCATCGGCAGAACGGATGCCAATTCCGCGACACTGCTCGCCAATGACATAGATGAAAGGGACCGCCCTTTCATAACGGGTAAAAGAACGGTTGAAGGTTTTTACACCGTCAGAAACGGAATCGAATCGGCAATAGAGCGGGCGTTAGCCTACGCTCCTTATGCGGACATGCTCTGGTGCGAAGCATCGGAACCGGACCTCGCAGAGGCCGGAAGGTTTGCCGAAGCGGTACATGTTTCATACCCGGGCAAGCTGTTGGCCTATAACCTCTCACCTTCATTCAACTGGAGCGCGAAGCTCGACAAATCGGCATTAGCCGAGTTCCAAAATAAGCTCGCTTCCTACGGGTACAGGTTTCAGTTCGTGACTCTTGCCGGTTTTCACTCGATTAATCTTGGGATGTATGAGCTGGCGCGGGATTTTCGAGAAAAAGGGATGAGCGCCTATTCGCGTTTTCAGGATAACGAGTTCGAATTGGAGAAGCTCGGGTACAAAGCCGTGAAACATCAGTCCTTCGTCGGGACGGGCTACTTCGACGCTGTGGCGCAGGCGATTAGCGGCGAAGAGTTCTCTACCGGCGCTCTAAAGGGATCCACGGAGGAAAAACAGTTTCGGACGGTAGCCTGAAAACGGGAGACCGGACATCAGAACCGCCTCGCGGGCCGCCACACACCGTCCACAACCTCCACAGGCGTCCACCAACGTCAGTCCCGGGCTCGCCCGGGACGCCACGTGCTCATGGGTGTCCATCCATCCCGCTACGCTCCTTCAGCCGTGGTTCACGTCCGTCCGCTTTTCAAAAACTACTGTGGAATGATCTTTTCCCGTGGGTTGGTCCGGACGTTGGTAATTCGTGGCCTGATGTCGCTTTGTTTTCCCGTTTCCGGTCGAGGTAGATTCTAAGATTTTCGGGCAGCCCGCGTTTCTTGGCGGACCGGCTGCGGAGTTTTGTCAGCATTTTTGCAGAAAGGGGCTGTTTGAGCGGAAATCCCCACTTCTTCTTGTATTCCCTGGGAGTGAGGTGATGGATGCGTAGATGGTTTGCCGTGAGCTGCCGGAGCTCAGCCTTGCATTCCATACAGGTAACTTTGTCTTCCTGAATGGAAGAGAGCGGATCTGCGGCAACAGGTTCGTCAGAAGCCTGAAATCCCGGCTCTGCCCGCAGGATACATCGCCCTTGATCTTCGGCAAGTCTCATTGTGTGAAGCGCGTTATAGACTCTTACCAGCGCCTGCTCGATGTCCTCGGCCGTCATTTTGCTCATGGAAGCCTGAGCACCAACGATTTCGACCGCCAATTCGAGTAACTTTTTTTCCATTCGGACCATTCCTTCAAACAAGGCAGCAGATGTGTGGCGTCGTCAGGGCAAAAAGCTATTCCCAAATATGCTTATTGGAATTCCATTTGTAAAGAGAACCAAAACACAAATTGTTCAAGCAGGCAATTTACGATAGGACATCCCGCATATTGGATACCTCGGGGAGCGTGGAGATACCGGATGATTCCAATTTTGGAACCGGGCAATTGAGGAGTATCAGTCAATCGTCCGCCGGTATCGCTTTACGGCGACCGTCATTGCGAAGGCGATGAAGAGCACGATTGGCCAGATCTCCGGGATTATGTCATGCAATCCGTTGCCTTTTAGCAGGATACCCCGGGCGATGCGAAGAAAATGAGTCAGTGGAAATAATTCGCCGACCATCTGGGCCCAATGCGGCATCCCGCGGAAGGGAAACATGAACCCTGAGAGCAACAGCGAGGGTAAAAAGAAAAACCAACCCATCTGCACGGCCTGGAGCTGGTTTTGTGCCACAGTGGAAAATGTGATGCCCACGGCCAGGGTGGCAATGATGAATATCAGGGCGGCTGCGAACAACAACAAGAGGTTGCCTTCCATTGGCACGCGAAAAAGAAAATAGCCGGCGGACAGGATAAGCAACAGCTGGATGTAGCCCACTAAAATGTAAGGAATGATTTTCCCTGTCATGACTTCGATCGGACGCGTGGGCATGGAGAGCAGAGTCTCCATGGTGCCCCGTTCCCGCTCGCGGGTAATTGCCAACCCGGTTACCACGGTCATCGTCATCTGGAGCATGACCCCTATCAGGCCCGGCACGATGTTATATTGCGTAATGGCTTCAGGGTTATAAAGGGCGTGGATGCGAAGATCGATGGAGTTGTCTTCGCCGGCGAGAAATGCGAATGGACCTTTGAGATCGTTTTGCAATGCGGTATTCAGCAGAGTGCGCAGGGAGCCTATGGCGTTGCTTGTGGCTGCCGGGTCGGTGGCGTCCGCTTCGACGAGGATAGCGGGCCTGTCGCCACGGAGTAGATCGCGTGTGAAATTCTCGGGGATATCGATGACAAACTGAACCTCGCCACGCTTGAGCACCTCGTTGGCTTCGCTTTCAGACTTCAGCTCACGTACGAAATCAAGATAAGAGCAGTTTTGAATCGCATGCAGCAAAGTGCGGCCCTGCGGGCCGTTGTCGGCCAAAAGCACGGCTGCAGCCAGGTGCTTGGGGTCCACGTTGATGGCATAGCCGAAGAGGACAATCTGAAGCAGCGGGATACCGATCATCATGCCGAAAGTCAGCCGGTCCCGGCGCATCTGGACGAATTCCTTGAACACCACGGCCCAAAAGCGGGCCAAAGAAAATGCGGGCCTTTTTCCTGGGGCAAATAAGGTCATGGCAAAACCTTACCCTTCGATTTTTGCATCAGGTGAACGAAAACGTCCTCCATCCCCGGAGTGATCCTGCGCCATTCATATTGCCCGGTTTGAAACGGGGCGATTGTTTCCTGGAGTGCCGCAGCATCAGTTCCGCTAACATGGAGAAGGCTGCCGAAGGCAACAGCCTGCTCCACCCCCGGTTTATTGCGGAGCACTTCTGCCAGTTCCAGCAAATCGGGTCCGCTGGCAACCCAGGTCCTCAGCTTAGTTTCCGCGATGATTTCGGCCACCGTACCGTGAGCAAGCAAAGTGCCGTTCAGAATATAAGCCAGCCGATGGCAGCGCTCGGCCTCGTCCATGTAGTGCGTAGAAATCAAAAAGGTCAGCCCCTGGCCGGCAAGCTGGTGGATTTGTTCCCAGAACTCGCGGCGCGCTTGTGGGTCCACGCCCGCTGTAGGCTCATCGAGCAAAAGCAGTTTCGGCTGGTGAATCAAACATGCCTCCAGGGCCAGGCGCTGTTTCCATCCCCCGGAAAGCTCTCCTACAAGTTGGTGCCCCCGTTCCTCGAGTCCGAGCCGCTCGAGGCTGTCGCTCACTGCTTTGCGCCGGTTGTTCACGGAATACATGCGGGCAACGAAATCAAGGTTCTCCGAAATCGTCAGGTCTTCGTATAAGCTGAACCGCTGGGTCATGTAGCCGACACTGCTTTTGATCGCTTCACTTTCGCTGAGCACGTCATAGCCGAGGCACGTGCCGCGGCCCGCATCCGGCCGGAGGAGCCCGCAAAGCATGCGGATGAATGTGGTCTTCCCACTGCCGTTTGGACCGAGAAAGCCGCAGACCTCGCCCGTGCGGACTTGAAGGTCCACATTGTCTACGACCGTGCGGTTGTCAAACCGTTTGGTCATTCCGGTTACATCAATGACAGGATCGTCGCTCATGGATCAGAAACCGAACTCAACATCCACTGGTTGGCCTGGATGAAGTTTTTCCGCCGTCTTCGGGTCGAAAACCGCCTCGATCATGAACACCAGCTTGCTGCGGGCTTCGTCGCTGTAAATGACCGGAGGAGTGTATTCCGCCCTGGGCGAAATGTAGCTCACCTTACCCGCAAAAGGCTCGCGTATGCCGTCCACGATGATCCGGACGCTATCGCCGGTGTGAATTGCACCGATCCTGGTTTCCGGTACAAACGCACGTACCTTTATGTTCTGTGGGGGCAACAGAGCGACGACGGGCCTGCCTGCGGCCACCCATTCCCCCTCCCGGTAGAGAGTGTCGAAAACCAGAGCGTCCCGAGGCGCGAACCGCTGCTTTTGTGAGAGTTCCCATTGCGCCTTTGCCAGTTGTGCTTCCTGTGCTCTCATGGCGGCCTCTGCGGCCGAAATCTGATCGATGCGCGAGCCAAGCTGCGCCGTTGTTATATCGGATTCCAACTGTGATAGCCGATGGCGGTTCTGATCGTTGGTGGAGCGCGCAAGATCGAGCATTTCCGCTGAAATAGCCGTGGCGGCGAAAAGATTTTCACGGCGGGCAAGTTCTTTTTCCGAAAGCACCAGCGCCGCCCGGGCCTGCTTCATCTGCTCCTTCAGGGATTCAATTTCCGATGGCCGTTTGCCTTTTTTTGCGTCCTGCAGGTTTGCTCCGGCCTGCGCAACACGGCGTTCCGCTTCGTCCAGGGCTGCTTTTTCCGGTATGCTGTCCAGTGCGAAAAGGGCGTCTCCCTCTTTCACCTGATTGCCGCGCTGCACGTACAACGATTCAAGAGTACCTGGGAGCGGCGAGGCTACATACACATACTCCCCCTCGACGTAGCCCTGAACCCGGTTAGGTTCCGATCGACCGCAACCCGTAAGGTTGCAAAGCACCGCGAGTGCGCAGCTTATCTGAAAAAGCGCTCTTGGGAAACCTGGCCAGGACCCGGTCATAATTTCGATCTCCCTTTTTCAGTGATGACACCTTCGAGAATCACGGCAATGAGGGCGGAATATCCGGCCTTTGGAGTGATTTCCAGTTCCGCCATTTTTGTCGGATTGATAATCTTTTCCAAAGCGCCGAGGATAATTTCAGTTATCAGTTCGGCTGGAACATCCTCGCGGATAATCCCAGCCTTGCGCCCTTCGTAAATGAGCTTCCCAAAATAGCGCTGGACCAGTTCCCTGCGGCTGTTCTCCACATGGTGGAAGATTTCAGGTTGCCGCCTGAGATCGCGCAGAAAAGGCGGTTGAATTTCTTCCGTTTGCTGCTGTATGTACGCTAGCAGCCGATGCAGCGTCCCGGCAAAATCCGATGAACACTCGGATGTAATTCGCTCCATTTCAGCATCGATGCCTCGGAACTTATCCAATATAGCTGCTTCAACAAGCGCGGTCTTGCTTGGGAAATGCTCATAGAGCGTCTTTTTACTGATTCCGAGATCTTGGGCCAGATCGTCCATGGTCACCCTGCGGAAACCGTTGGCAAAAAAATTCCGGCGGGCAGCGGCCACGATCTGCCCGGATACCGGATGCCCGGCGCCTGGTATTCTGGATCGGGCCCGTGGCAAATTTTGGCGGGACCCGGACTTTTCTGCATTCATTTCTTCAGGTTCCATCCCATCACGATGCATGGGTAATCCGGCAAGTTGATTTCAAGGCGCCCCGCGAACGCCAAACGCGATTGACTTCCGCCTAAAGGCGGTAAGAGGATCTTCCGCCTAAAGGCGGTAAAAGGAATGACCAGATTAAGACCAGAATAGACCCTGCGTAGCGGGCGCCTTCCGCGCTTCGCGAAGTACATAGCTGAGGGGTGCCCGCAATCGATATGGCATTTTCTTGCCCAGTGTTGTTCATAAGTCTGTCTTACGAGGCAATAATGACTGATAAAACCATTCCAGGGTCCATCCGGTAACACGGAACGGAAACTATTCTAGTTTACCGAGTTTCCACCCTTACGCAAGTCAATTTGTGATTGGCGTCAAGTTTTTGAATCGATCGGCGCTTCGCCCCGATAACGGCTTTGCCCAGGCCATGGTGCAGGCGGTGGGAAGAAAAGACGAACGAGCTATGATGCGTAGTTTTGGACAAAATTTATGACTGTATGGACGGGACCAGGTTTTGCTTCATCCCCCTTTTGTAAAGGGGGGAAATACGAAAAATATTACCTTTGCAACACAGTCTCTAAAGCCGGAATGACGAAATTATCAGCCACTTTTTCTTTCTTCGCGCCTGGTTCGCGTGCCATACTTTCCCATGCGTTTTTCCTGCCTCTTATCTCCGATTATTTCTGATTTCCACGTATCAGAGCTTCGCGAAGACCTCGTAAGAAAGAGTTATGAACAACACTTGGCAGGAAAATGCCATATCGATTGCGGGCGACCCTCAGCGATAATCTGGTCTTAATCTGGTCATTCCTTTTACCGCCTTTAGGCGGAAGATCAATTTACCGCCTTTAGGCGGAAGGTACCTCGCGTAGCGCGGAAGGCGACCGCTTCGCGTGTCTAATCTGGTCATTCCTCTTACCGCCTTTAGGCGGAAGATCCTCTTACCGCCTTTAGGCGGAAGTCGGCCGCGTTGGGCGTCAGCGGGATGCCTTCTCCGGCGGGCGCCTTTCGCTTACGTATGAATGCGGGATTGTCTCATCATTCCACTCTTTTGAAACATAGAGCCCGCAGTAACAGCTCCCATACTGCGCAACATCGGGCTCCCTGTACACGCAGGGGCAGATTATATCGCGGTCCCAGTCGCGGTCTTCGGCCGCCAGCCTGCACGGACAGCACATGTATCCGTACCGCTCCCTGTTGTACAGTAGCCCTTGCAGGAGATTTAAAACCCGGGTCTTATCCTTATGGAAGAAATATCCTTTAGCTTCCTGCGTCTTTTTCAAGAATTCGTAGAGCTGCTCGACATTCATTCCAGGTTCAGCGCCTCCTTTATTTCTTCTCTTTTGAATCCGATGATGACCTTGGAGCCGATCAAAAGCATCGGGAAGGCACATCCCGGGTTGGTTTTTTTGATTTCCTCGATCATCCGGCGCCTCTCGTCGCCCTCGAGCTTATCGACGTGAACACAATCGTAATCCACGCCGCATTTATCCAGAAAGTCCTTTGTATCTTTACAGTGGATGCAGGTAGTGAGAGCGTAAAGCTTTATGTCACAGTCCTTCATCTTTGCCCTCCGATCGACAGTAGCGATGAAAAAAGTTTGGTTGGCGTCGTCCTTGGTTTTATGCCCAGCCGGGTAAGAGCAAAATCGTAGCGGACTGGATCGTCGGGGCGGATTGCGCTGAAAGCGTCCGTAATTTCTATGGCGCAACGCATGTCCGCCTGTTTTCGTGACGTTAGTCCCATGGCTGAGGCGATCCTGTGCATATGAGTGTCGAGCGGGACTATCAGGTGAGAGGCGGGAATGCTTTGCCATATTCCAGGGTCGACATTGTCACTTCTCACCATCCACCGCAAAAAGAGGTTTAGCCTTTTGCATGCGCTGCCTCCCTCGGGTGAAGGTAAAAACGTCGGGATCGTTCGTCCACATGCCTGCTCCAGTTTTCTTACAAGTCCGGTAAGGGCCGGGAGAATGTTTGGGTCATGTTCGCTGAATCCAGCCAGGAAGCAGAACTCTAAAGACCCATATTCCAGGGTCAATTCTCTAAGAGCTACCAGCAGGTTGGATAGAATCTCGCCCGTGGTGAAGCGGTGCTTGAAAAACTGGAATGCCTCCCTGATGTCGGCAGGCCGGTTTTCGAGCAGGAAAGACGATGGGCTTGGACCCATGATGTCAAGAACAGATCGCACGCTCCGCAGGATCTGCCGCACCCGGCCGTATGCAAGCGCCGAGGCGATGAATGCGCTTAGCTCCCTGTCGAGTTTTTTGTCATAGTGGTAAACGAATTCCAGGGGATCGGGGTGGATATGCTCGAAACGATTGTAATGGCCGTAAAGCTTTTCAAGGGCCGGCCCCGGTATTGGGCCGCCGATGGGGCTGGGGCCGGCAATAGGGGTAAAGCTCAATACTGCGCCGGGATTCGATGATTTCAAACGGAACGCGCCTCCGAAAACAAAGTTGTTGTTTAACAATACCATAATAAAAATACTTCGAACAGGTCGCTTTCCGGAGCAAGGAACAGGGAGCAGGGAGCAAGGAGCAGGAAGCAGGGAGCAGGGAGCAAGAAGCGAGAAGCATGGAGCAAGGAGCAAGGAGCAGGGAGCAGGAAGCATGGAGCAAGAAGCAGGGAGCAAAAGCTTCACCCTTCACTCTTCCCGCTTCAGCCCTCACCTTTGCAGACTCCCTGATCCGTTTTCTATGATGAGTATATCCGATCCGAATCTTTCCATGCTAGAGTATTTCACCCGTTCGGAGGCAACGCTGGGGAGCGACCCGAGCGCCGAGGGGGGGAACGACGGGGGTGACCGGTTACGTTTACCTGACGTGCGAAACGGCTATTGAGCTGGTAATCTCACTTTACCGAATTTCAGCCTGTTTTCACTTTTGATTGCACCTGATTTGCTGCATACCTTGACAGATATGAATAGATACTCTAAGATACTTAGAGTAAAGGAAATGTTGGATTATGGGCAGAGGGAAGGTATTCCAGTGTGAACTAACGGTTTCCTCAGGTGTAGAGGAAAAGCTGTCCGGCAAGCATAATATTGAGATGTGGGAAATCGAAGAGGCTGTCTACGATGATCCCGGCGCCTTTTCAATCGCTTACCGGGACTGCCATTTTATTTATGGACGAACTTTTGCAGGGAGGTATCTGTTGGTACTGGCAAGGATACTGTCTTCGGAAGAGGTTAGTCACTTTGGGCTTGAAGCGAAAGCAAATGTCCTTAAAGTCATAACTGCCCGAGACATGAACAGGAATCAGAGAGATACATATAATAAGAGGAGAAAGACTCAGTGAAGAAAGCATCAAAACACGTGTCCGAAATCCCCCCCATGGATGATGAGGAGCTTGAGCGGTTCTGGGAGGCGCATGGTCCCGAGGACTTTCAGGGCTGGACAGAGGGCGGGCTCAACTTTACTCGCCCGGCCAAACGGCTGATTCAGTTGAGGCTCGACCCGAAGGATATCAGGGTGATTGACAGGGAATCCAAGCTGTCAGGAATCGACAGGGCACAACTGGTGCGCTCCTGGGTAAAGGAAAAGATAAGGCATCTTGAAGCGCAAAAATGATTGAACATCCCGCCAAAACACCGCCAATTTTTTCGATGTTGTGCTAAGTTATTATTATTATGGATATTTTTGATATCTGCTTGCCTTCACTCTTCCCTCTTCACCCTTCACTCCGCCTGTCACAGAGCACATAATCAGCCCTCGTGCCGTCCGGCAGCACGTATTCATAACGGACGCTGTTCGGGTCCTGCATGTGCCAACCCTGATCGGCGAGCTGGGCGTCAATGACGACGCGCGAGAAGGCTTCATTGCCGGGTGTCATGGGCTCTCGATGTACTTAAAGGTGCTCCAGCAGCTTCGCAATTTGTTCCGGATCGGGAAGCTGTCCTTTCAGGTCCGCAGGCAAAGTTGAAACCATCCGGTATTGCGAAACGCCGATAGGTTTGTTCGATTCCCGCAGGGCATACTCGACGATGGTTCTTTTCTTTGTCTTGCAAAGGATCATCCCAATAGAAGGATTTTCGCCCTCCTCCCTGGCCAGATCATCAAGTACCGCAAGGTAGAATTGCATCTTGCCGACATATTCGGGCTGAAACGGCCGCATCAGCGATTGATAGTCTGGGATGGACATGGGTATCCGCCGCTTACGCGTGCAGCTCCCTGCTCGCCTTCGCCTTGCCATGATGTGCGGGAATCTTTTTCAAGGCATCGCCTATTTCCTGCGCCGCGAGCCTCAGCTCGTAGTTCTTTTGCAGGTTCATCCAAATATCCGGCCCCGTGCCGAACCACTTGCCTAGACGCAAGGCCGTGTCGCCCGAAATCCCGCGCTTGCCGGCAATGATCTGCGTGAGCCGGTTCGTAGGCACACCCAATTCTTTTGCGAGCTCATTTGCGCTCTTGTTGAGCGCCTTTAGTTCGTCGGCCAGGTGCTCGCCTGGATGTATGAGAATTCGTGCCATGGTCACCTCCTACGAATGGTAGTCTACAATTTCCACGTTCATCGGTCCCTGTGAGTCCTCCGGCCATTCAAAGCAAATCCGCCATTCTTCGATAAGAGATACGCGCAAGCAGTCTAGGAAGCAGGGATGTTTAGTACCCCGTCATTTACAGTCGGGCAACCCGGCGCGGTTTGGACGATTCCGGCGACAGGGAGCCATGTTCTTGATCCTCGTGCGCCGCCTGTTGCTCTATCTTATTGCGAAGCTCACCGTCGCAATGGGAGATAAATTCTTCCCAGTGGGCGAGTGCTTTAAGCTCGTAGAAGCGTTTTTCTGCGACGTCGTAAACAACAGCTTTTTTCTGTCGTTTCAGAAGCCTGAAGACATTGAGGAGCGTTCCCTTGCTTTTCCCGTCCCACACCATAAAGCCAACCGTGGCTTCATCGGCCATGGTGCGATCCTTCGTGGCGTAAAAATCGAAAGTCTTGTTGCGTGCAGTTGATGATACTTTCCGCTGTTTCCAATTGCCTATATTGTTCCGGCAAACGTGCCCGGAGCAAAAAACCTCCACGTTCAGGTAGTTTTTGCTGTTCAGGTACTGCTGGACGGCTTTATCGACTCCGTTTGCGTCTCCTATAATGACGGGTAACCCTTTTTCGATGATCCGGTCCAACCGCATCCGGATCGGCTCACTTAGCCGGGAAACCCCCCGTGAACCGCCTATGAAGACCTTTGTCATCGGTGACTCCTCGTCTGTGTTATCGTCAAAGCGAAGACATCGGACGCCTTGCCCTGGTCATAGAGCAGAGTCGTGATTGAGTTCATTGTTGCCCCCGACCGGTAGAGGTCATCAAAAAGCAATATCTTTCTGCCGCTTGTAGCAGAAGCATCGACATCATGAAGGCCGTCCAGGAGACGAAACCGCTCATCCAGATCATAGACATTTTTGAGTTGTGGCGCATCTCGAGTTTTGCTCACACAATCGACGATGGGAATATTTAACCGTTGGCAGAGGGCATTAACAAGAACTGACACAGGTTGTAGACGCCTGGGGCTTGATGGAGGCACAGGAACTATGATTTCCACACCTGGTTTCCACTCCTTTACGAAAGCGCTGGCGGCATCGGCTATCTCGGAAACAACAGTATCATCAGATTTGAACTTAAGTCTGTACAAAAGTTCTCCAAGCTCAGATCGCGTGGTGTCGTACTGCATGTGCCCATATTCATTGTAACCGATGGGTATGCTCGATAGAGTGTGGATGTCGAGAGCAAACCCTTCTCGCCATTTGCCCAGAATTCGCCTTGGCTGATAGCTGGCCATTATGTTCCCCCGCTCCGGCTAAGCACGTTCAAAACTCAGGAAGATGCCATTTTAGCCTATCTTGTGGCGGACACAATGAATAATCAAGGCACGCCGCGAATGCCCAACGCGATTGACTTCCGCCTAAAGGCGGTAGAGGATCTTCCGCCTAAAGGCGGTAAAAGGAATGACCAGATTAAGACCAGATTAGACCCTGCGTAGCGGGCGCCTTCCGCGCTTCGCGAAGTACCTTCCGCCTAAAGGCGGTAAATTGATCTTCCGCCTAAAGGCGGTAAAAGGAATGACCAGATTATGACCAGATTATCGCTGAGGGGTGCCCGCAATCAATATGGCATTTTCTTGCCCAGTGTAGTTCATAAGCCTGTCTTACGAGGAACTAGATCACGGCAAACCAATCACGGACGGCGCTTTTCCAAACCCCAGCCCCTCCTGCGATATTCCTGCCGGTCGCGTCCGATGCCGTGCACAGAATTGCACCTACGCTGCCCAAATAGAAGCCCGGATGTTTACTTCAACAGTGCCTCCTCCACCTTCGCGTCGCGCCTTCGCGTGAAACCAGGTTTTGCGTCCTTACCGCCCTCCGCGTCTCCGCATAATCTGATCTCCACGCTCCGCGAGGCGTTTAGCCGGAAGCTCCTCGCTTCCCGCTCCCTGCTACGACTTCCGACTTCCGTCTTCCGAATTCCGTGGCGCTTGTGATATAAACGTCTTGGTAACGATAGCGTGATATAGACCACCCGGATTGACTACCGGACAATTTTCTCGTTGGGCGGACAGGCTTTCACGGGGCTAACTCCACAGCCCACCCACCCGCGAGGTGGAGGTTTTAATGCGGCGGCTTTTTCTTCTCTCGTTCCCGGTCATTGTTTTAATTTTTTTTGGTCTGCGGACAGTGTGCTCTCAGGAAGCGAAGGAAAACAGCCAGGTCCAGGCACCGGCTCAGCCGCCTGTGCAGGTAAATGACTCATGCGCTGAATGCCACGCCCGCATCACTCCCGGCATTGTTGTGGACTGGCAATTGAGCAAGCACAGCGCCAATGAAGTAGGCTGTTCCAAGTGCCACGGCGACCGGCACAATTCCATGACCGATGCAGCCAACGCCGGGATCGCGGGTCCGGAGGTCTGCGCGGACTGTCATGGCCCCCAGGTCGATCAGTTCCGCAAGGGAAAGCACGCTCTTGCCTGGGGAGCAATGAAAGCCATGCCTGCCCTTCACTGGCAGCCAATGGTTCAGGTGGAGGGGCTCAAGGGTTGCGGGGGTTGCCATCGCGTTGGCCTCAAAACCGAAGGGGAGGTAAAAGGCTTGATGGAGAAAGGATCGGGCTTTGGGGCGAGTTCGTGCGACGTCTGCCATACCAGGCATCTTTTCTCGGTCGATGAAGCCAGGTCTCCTCAGGCGTGCATGACTTGCCATATGGGAGCGGATCATTCTCAGTGGGAGATGTACTCATCATCGAAGCACGGGGTGCGGTTCTTGCTCAAACAGAGCAGAATGCTCCCGGAAGACGCAGCGGCCCCTACCTGCCAGAGCTGTCATTTCCAGGACGGAGACCATGCGAACATGACGGCCTGGGGATATCTGGCTTTGCGCCTGCCCTATCCTCAGGACGCCCGGTGGGCAAGGGATCGAGCGTCCATCCTGCAGGCCCTGGGAGTTTTTGACCCTACGGGAAAGCCGACTCCCAGGCTGGCTGTTTTTGAAACCTATAACTTTCTCAGGTTTAAGGAAGAGGATTGGCAGGCCGAACGGGAAAAAGATCTTAAGACCTGCAATGACTGTCATTCGGTTAATTTCGCGAGGGCTGAACTGGACAAAGGCGATCAGATGATCCGGGAGGCGGACGCATTGATGGCCGAAGGGATACGCACGGTTGCCGCTCTTTATCGGGATGGGTTGCTTATAAAGCCGGACAGCTACTCTT
Source organism: Syntrophobacteraceae bacterium (assembly GCA_049515795.1). GTDB lineage: Bacteria > Desulfobacterota > Syntrophobacteria > Syntrophobacterales > Syntrophobacteraceae > SbD1. The sequence goes on along the minus strand of JBEKTT010000022.1, from coordinate 11,870 downwards.
ATGAGTTCCCCGACCTTCTCACCATGCATAACGCGCCAACGGTCATCGAGCAAAAGCTCTTCTCGATGTTCCATGAATACAGGATGAGAACATTCCAGGGGGCCTTTCACTGCAGTCCGGATTATTCCTTCTGGTATGGATGGGCCGCAATGCAAAGCTGCCTCACCGAAATCAGGGAACGGGCAGCCGAAATAAGGGCCATGGCTGGAAAAGCAGCGGAGCATCCTGCCAAGGGTGCTAAATGATAACTTGTTTCCATCCGGGATTGATGAAGACTATTTGCGGTTTCAAAGCAAATCTGTACGAAGCGGTAAACCGGCGAATGCTCAGCGCATGGTACCCGGCAGGTATTCAAGTTCCGGCGGCCGTCACTCCATCGGCGTTCCCGGAAGGCCCCCCGGCACTCCTTAAAGCTGCTTCCAGGCTGTATGAAAAAGCACTGCAAAAAGATCAGGCAAGACGCCGAAAAAAACGGGTGAAGCTGCCGGCTCCGGTAATCAGCATTGGGAATCTCGTCACCGGAGGGACCGGAAAGACGCCGGTTACGATCTGGATGTGCGAACTTCTGCTCAAAATGGGGCTTCATCCCGCTGTTTTGACCAGGGGATACGGAAGAAGAGGGAACAGCCCCGGATGCGTGCCCCTTTTCGGCAGCCCCGCAGAGCTTTCCGATCTTTTCGGCGACGAGCCTGTCATGATATCGGAGCACCTGCCGGCGACGCCCGTCTGGGTTGGGAAGGACCGGGCGGCTTCGGGGAAGGCGGCCCTGGCTCGCAGCGCAGTGGACGTCTTTGTGCTCGATGATGGTTTTCAGCACCTTGCGCTCGACCGTGACCTGGATATCGTTCTGCTCGACTGCCGCAGCCCTTTCGGAAACGGGTTTGTCCTGCCTGCCGGCCCGCTCCGGGAACCCTCTTCGAACCTTAAAAGGGCTGATGCTTTCGTGATTACCCATGTAGACAGAGATGCCGATGCGGCGCCGCTAAGAGATGAGCTCGAACGCCTTTTTCCCGGCATACCGGTTTTTACCTGCCGGCACAAGGTGAGAGGAATTAGCCTGAAAAAAGGCGAACCGCTCTTTGATCCAAAAGAGCTTTGGGACCGCAAGGCAGTTGTTTTTGCCGGAATTGCCGGGCCCGAGGGTTTTTTTAACCACATTCGACAGGCCGGGATAAGGATTTGCGTGTCATTTGGATTTCCGGACCATCACAGATACACGGCCGGTGATTTTTCGAGGATCTTTCACGCCGCTTCCGAACATGGCGCCGGGATGATTATTACTACGGCAAAGGATGCCGTCCGCATACCACTTCCTTACAGGGATTCGGTCTCCGTGGCCGAAATCGGGATCGATTTTGGGCCCGGCTATGAAGGTTTCTGTAGCCTGACGAGGGCCAGGCTCGGCAGAACCACCGATAAACGGATATCGGAAATCGGAAATCAAAAATAGGAATAGGCTCTCCGACATCCGACATCCGGCTTCTGTAAGAGACCTGCTATTTTTTCTCTACCGGGTACTTGGTATCATACCATTCGTCCCAGCCACCTTTGAGTACTTCGACTTTCTTGAAACCTGCGTTTACGAATTGTTGCGCCACACGGGCGCTGGTAGCCTCGTGGGGTCAGGCGCAGTAGAAAACGATCGTCTTGTCCTTCGGGTATTCGGCCATCCATTTCCCGGCCTCGGCAGGCAACCCCCGCCGCGCGCCCTGTATTTTCCACTGGGAGGAATCCCAGTCATGCGGTGCCCGCACGTCAACTACGATTACATCTGGTAGTTCTCCTTTCAGTTTATCCTTGTTGATAACGGTGAAGTCATTAGCTCCGGCGAAAGATGCTGTAAACATCAATATAAGGCACGCCAGAAGCCATAATGTGAATTTGGAGCGAGTCATGCTAATCTCCTTTTGAAAAGGTTTAAAAAGACCATGGCCATGTCCATCCATTCCCAATCCCGCAATTTACCTCCGTAGGGACTCATCCGGTGTCTCCGGATGGACACGAACCGGGCGAGCGAAATTGCGAAATCTCGGGGTAACCGATTCTTCAGAAAATAGTTATCAATTCAAAATAGTCAAAAATGAAATTTGGGTTGTTTTAGAGACAATAGGTGCGCCGGCAGCCTTTCAATAGTCGAGAAGATGTTTATTTAAAGGAGAAGAAAAAATGGGTTATGTCCCATGGCTGGTTTCATGAAAGAGAGCTTCGTTGATTGAAATTGACGGCGCGGAAAAATCCGGTAGCGGCACATTGGTGAGATTTGCAGTTGCGCTCTGTTCTCTTACAAATCAACCGATGCGTATGGTCCGGATCAGAGAGAAGCGGGAAAAGCAGGGCCTTCGGCCCCAGCATCTGGTTGCCGTCAAGGCGTGTGCTCAGCTTTCGTCCGGTCGGTTGGAAGGGGCCGAGGTCGGGTCCAAAGAGATCACTTATTATCCTGGGGGAAGCATAAGCGCAGGTGTTTGGGAATGGAATATCGGAACAGCCGGTTCGGCCACTATGATGGCCTTTACCCTGATTCCACTCGCTCTTTTTGGGGGGACGGAGACCCGTTTTACGATAAGGGGCGGCCTGTTTCAGGATCATGCGCCAACGGCGTTTCACATGGGGAAAGTCTTGGCGCCGATTCTAGGGCAGATGGGCGCCAAGGTAAGTCTGAAGATGATCCGTCCCGGATATGTGCCAAAGGGAAATGGGGAACTGGATGTTACGGTCGAACCGGCTAAGGCGCCTCTGAGAGCCCTGGTTAAGACCAAAAGAGGAGAAATCCGCTGGATTCAAGGCATATCGCTCGCCTCGCATCTGGCAAAACAGTCGGTTGCGCAGCGCATGGCTGAGAGGAGCCGCGAACTTCTCGCGCAAGAAGGCTACACTCCTTGCATCGACATTGTCGAGGACACCTCTGCTGTCCAAAGTGGCGCTGCTCTGCTGCTTTGGGCTCACAGCACAGGGGGATGCCTGCTTGGATTCGACAGGGCGGGAAAGCGCGGCCGCAGCTCGGAATCAATTGCGCAGAGTGTAGTGGAAGGCCTTTTGACGGATATCTCAACCGGGGCCACTGTGGACAGGTTTGCTGCCGACCAGTTGATTTTGTTCGCGGCCCTTGCACGCGGACAAAGCCGCTATATCGTTCCGAGCCTGACAGATCACATAGAATCCAACTTGTGGCTGATTGAGAAAATCCTGGGGGCCGGGACGGAAGTCAAAGAAAACCTGATTTCCATTGACGGGATCGGATTTTTCAGAAAATAATCTCGGGTGAAGTGAGCGGTTAGAGCTTTGTTGAGGTCTCAACTGAAGGGAGTTCGCGATGTTACCACGTATAAAGATTCGCGGAATCTACGGTACGGCGCTTACGAAACTAGCGCTCGATTCCGGTTTGGAGATCGTCGATCCTTCAGAAAGAATCAGAGAACGATTTCATATGGAATCGTCCGATCATGGGAAATATGAAGTCCTGATACAGGACAGGGAGGACCGTCAGGGGATCGAGGTCAAAGGGGAAGCCGACCATGTGTGCGAGGTGCTGATACATATGCAGGAATCCCTTTTGGACGCGATCATCGTCAGTTTTCTCCCGACCGATCACAGCGAACCGTTGGTCATCGCAAATCTGGAACTGCCGGGAGGGGCCAAGGAGAAACTGGACCGGGTCAGATCGAGCGTGGTCCCGACCCTCAAGAATCACCATAAGTTAAAGATAATAAACCCGGACCTGCTCGAATCGGCGGAAATAGAATTTTGCCGGCATCCCGAAGACGGAATGGGCCTGGAAAAGAGGCTCCTCAGGGAAGCAATTTTGGACCCTTTAATAAAAGAAGGCATGGTCAGGCTCGAGCACATAAGGCCATCGGGCAAACCGATGCGTCCGAGGCTTGGGATTCTTCAATCTGTGCGCGAAAACAGGGTGGTTTTCAAACGCGAATTCTCGAAGGGCCGCTACGACGGGTTGGATCTGCCGATCCGGGAGGGCGACTACTGCCTGACTGAAGTCAGGGAAGGCCAATGGTATATCAGACACAGCTATTTCTCGAAAGAACATCTTCCTATAGGCGAATACTTCAACATAAATACCCCCACGGAGCTTTACCCTTACGGGGCAAGGTATGTTGACCTCGAAGTGGACGTGATCCGAAGGGCGGGTGAAAACGCGTTCCCAGTGGATCGGGAAAAGCTCGAAGTGCTTGCACGGAAGGGTTGCATCACAAAGGACCTGCAGAACAAGGTGCTTCTGGTCTACAAACAGTTGCTGCGGGGCCTCAATCGTGAAAAGGCAAGGCCTCCCGCTCCCGCTCATCGCGTGTGATAGACCTGCCGCGCGGTCGGCCTTCGCGCTACGCGCTCACACGCCGCTATCAGGACTGAACTACGCTTCGCTCCCTGAGTGCTGAGGACTGAGAGCGAGACATTGACACCAAGTTAACTCCACTTTTTGGAAGCGCCTCACATTTGGCTTGCCACCAACCGCACCACACTTTCTGTCTGTACTGTATGCATGGCTGCGCGGAAAGAGCCGATTCTTTTGTGGAGCAGGGTATTATATAAGGCTGTCATACGAGCAATTTACAGGAGTACGAATGAAAATCAAAATAGCCTGGGCGATTCAATCCTTCTTTTTGTGTTTCCTTTGTAACCTGGCTTTTGCGGCAGTCATATTTTTTATGGCGGACAGAATCCTGCAGGGATTGCTTGAATGGGTTTCGCCTTTAAGCGGACCGGGCGCGCCGGCCCTGCCGGACGATCTGCACATGGCGATGGGCGGTCTGGGGAATTTTATAGTTCAGGTACGAGGATACCTGATGACCGTGCTTGCCGCTCTCGCATCGGCGTTTACCTTGCTTTTATGGTTTTTTCTTTTCCTCGCCGGAAACAGGCAAATCAAGAGGGCGGGGAAGCGGGCAGGGTTATCCCTTGTACCTGAACCGGAAGCAAGTCAATCCATAACCGTGAGAGCCGATCCCGGCCCATAGCCGTCAACTCGGTGCCTTTTTCTTAATTGAGAAAACCGAAGGATGGAAGGGGGAGGGGGAAGAGGCGCGTTGCATTCCAAACTTCAAGGGGCAAAGGTTTTCAAGTTCTTAGTCTCTGCGCCCCTTCCCAATAAGGTGTTCTCTAGCAAGCTATTACAACGGACTCTCATTACGTGATCATGTCGAGTTTGTTACTTTTTGATGTCCGCGAAGAATTTGTCCTGAGCCTGTCGAAGGGCGCTTCGCGAGCTTCGCACTGCTTCACAGAGTGAAGCATGCTTGCCGGCCTCCCTTTGCGACGTGTGAGCGCGTAGCGCGGGGGCCGACCGCGCGGCAGGTCTATCACACGCGATGAGCGGGAGCGGGAGGCCTCCTGCTTCAGTTAATCAGGCGGCCTTTTTTCGCTGGTTCTGTTTGTCATCGGCCGGTTCGAGATCGGAGCGGCCGGAAATTTTCTGGTAGAGTTGCCATGTCTCATCGAAGGCGCGCTCATAGGAGCGATTTTCCATGTTGAGCCGGGCAGCTTTACCCATCTCCTTTAAACTTGCGCGGTCACCGAGGAGAAACTTGAGGGTCTGAAGCAGGGCTTCGGGGTCTCCAACCTTCACGATCCGGCCTGTTTTATGATTAATCATATTTTCCTGCGGACCTCCAGAATCGGTAACGATGACAGGCAACCCGGACGCCTGGGCCTCAAGCACCACGTTGCCGAATGTGTCAGTGGCGCTTGGAAATGCAAAAAGATCGCAGCTTGCATAAATTGCAGCAAGTTCCTCCCCGTCCCGGTAACCGGTGAATATACTGGGCGTGCCTGCCAGCAGTTCCTTGAGTTCTTTGAGGTATGGTCCATCGCCCACGAGCATCAGTTCGACATCCGCAAGGGTCTGCGTGAGGCTTCTGAATGCCTGGGCCAAAACGTTGAGGTCTTTTTCTTTTGAGATCCTGCCCACATACAGAATCTTGGGACCATCTCCTGCATTAAATCGTTCTTTGAGGAAGTTGACATTGCGTTTGGAGGGGTGAAATCTTGCCGCGTCAACTCCCCTGGGGAACAGGCATATCTTTTTTGGGTCTATTCCCTTTCCGATCAATTCGCGCTGGGTGCTTGAGGACGGAACCAGAATCAGATTCAACTGATCGTAAAACCAGGTCGTATATTTCCAGACCAGTTCTTCGATTGCGTAGTCTCCGGTCAGGATATGAGCATACTGTGGAATGGCGGTGTGGTAAGTCCCGCTTACCGGAATTTGCATTATCCTGGCGACGGCTAACCCGGCAAGACCCAGCGGTCCGGGTGTGGCCACGTGAATTTGAGTGAAACGCTGCTCATAGCTATAATTGAGTATCTCCAGCAACGGGGGCAGGAACATCTTTTGTTCGGGATATTCCGGAAACCCGTAAACCCCAATGGGGTTGAAATTCATCTGACCCTTCATTGAGGGTCGGGTTTGAGAGTCACAGGTAATCACGGTCAGATCTTTGCCGGTTTTTTTGGCCAGCTCGAGTTGATGCTGAATGGTCAGCGCAACGCCGTTGATTTCATGGAAAGTATCTGTGAAATGAGCGATTTTTGCCGGTTCTTCGGTGCCCCTGACACCCCTTGTTCCGAAGTGCTCCGTCGCGGCTGCGCTGAAATGGCGGTCTCTTGAAAAAACAGTGAACGTTACAAAGTAGGGCGCCAGCACTGTATAAGCCGCCCCGGCAGAGCCGAGCGACTGAAACATATTGAAAAAATGGGCTCCGGAGAGGCTGCTTAGCAGAGAATCCCAGAAATGAAGCAGGACCTTGTTGGACACCTGGTTAACAAAGTTGTACCACCGTTCTGCACGGTTTTCAGTTTTGCCGTTGCCGTTGCTGGCTATCTCCATAAGCTCGGGATCAGCCTGCAAGAGCTTCTGAGCTTCGAAACGCAGGAGGTCTTGTATTCTGGACCCTTCCTGCTGTTTGGAAGTTTTGCGCTTTCTCCAGGAGTAGATCAATCTGGTGACCAGTCGTTCATCTGAGTCAGGGTCCGCCTGAAGGCAGCGGTTGAGGAAACGCAATACAAGGTCCTTATTCACGTCACTTTCGAAGTTCAGTTTTCGCTTATAGTACTGGTAGGCGATACCGTAGATGTTGTGAGACATGACGCAGGGAGTCGATCCCTTGCCCACCGGTATGGTTCGGCCCATATCGATCCCCTGGAGGAACTCTTTTAAGCTGCGGGCGCCTTTAACTACCGTATGCTGGCGGGCTACGTTAAGAGAACTGTGGTCATCAGAGCCGCCTGTCAAGCTCTTGCGCCAGGGTTTCGGGAAAACCGGAACAATCCCGTGCTTATCGATCAGCCTGTTTAGGATTTCCGGGGTCAGATTCTCCAGAATCTGCCTTATTGCGTAGTTCTGATAGTCGTCCCGGGCTCCATTGAGTTCGAAGTTTGTGAAGAGCAGGAGGAATTTCTCAAAATGCTCAATCGTCAGTTTGTCATTTACCGAGTATAGCGGGTGCGCCAGGACGTGAACAATGCCGGTTACGGCAAGGTAGTCGGCCAGGTCGAATATGTTTTCCCGCACCTTCTGGATTTCGCGGTGAATTGCATCATTTATGTCATAGACCAGGACATGGGCTTTGCACCCGTCATCGGGAAAGTACGTTGTAACCTCTTCGCTTATGAATGTGCCCGGCAAGTGCGCGATCTCAGCACTGCCCGAGATGGTGTTATGATCTGTTATAGTGACCAGATCCATGCCCTTCTGTCTGGCGATTCGGTAGACTTCGGCCGGTTCGGTGAAGCACTCCGGGCAGCCGAGCTTTTGGAGAATCCATTGCGAAGGGCGAATTGAATATTTGGAATGGACGTGCAAATCGATTTTCATGCTCTCTCCCTCTATCCTCGTATGATGGACTTACATACAACACTGAACATGTTTTCACGGCCTATACCGAAGAATAGTTTCCAGGCGCAGCCATGCGGGGGGCCTGATGCAACTCTGCCACATTTGGACAGTACTTCATGGCGTGCGCTGCAACCATATAGAAGCAAGCGCGTGAGGCCTTTCCATTTATTATTCGATACGTCTGTGCCGCTAACACTTCTTGCGGCGGTCTGAACAACGTAGCAGGCGAGTTCTTTGCCTCGATATTTGCCTTCGATTTTCGTAACGGTCCTTTCGTTGCGAATTATATGCGTACTGTTCCTATAGCGGCGGCCGATTGAAAATCGTTCGAAGGTGCATGGATAACATGCAGACGTTTCGCTTGCACATACCACCGTGCCGTCAGCAGGGCTGAGTATGCAGGTTCCTTCAGGAGGAATGATTCGTTGGGGATTGCGAAAAAACCGGACATGACGCCAAAGCAGATAAAGGGAGACGCAAAGAACCACAAAGGCAAGTAGTATAATCATTGGAAACACTACTGTTTTGTATACCTCCATACTTTGTCTTGAAGAATGTGAACGAGCGCCATTCCCGATGAAAAGGGGAAATTGGCTATTTCGAAAAAATCCTTCTCCTTCCTGATGGTTTTCAGCCATTTCTTGACGCCTGCATGACCGATGATTTCCCGCACATAAATGTTGGAATCGTGGAGGAGTATGTAGGAATTCTTGTGGACATGTTCGAGAATGTTCAGAAAATCGCTCCTTACGTTCTCATAGGCGTGGCTGCCGTCGATAAAAGCAATATCAATCGGGGGCAACCCAAGGGCTTTGAAGGATGAGAAAAACTGATCTGACCTTAATTTGTAATGGGTAACTATGTCCTCGACCCCGAACTGCTTGAAATGCTCATGAACTCTCAGAGGCTCGCTCCATTTGTCCTTTCCACCGATAGTCTTGAAAGGTCCGTTTTTGATCAGGGAGTAAGACGGGTCTACGAAGGTAAGCATCCCACCTCCGTTGTCCTTCATTCCCAGAGCAAAGCATACAACACTGAAACCAAACCCGGAGCCGATAACGAGAAGATGCTTCGGTCTGAGCGCCCTGGCCAGGCCGTAGTAGAGAAAACCAAACCCCAGATTGAGATTGTCCGGTTTTTCGTTGTGACCGAGTGGTTTGGCGCTTTGCAGAATGTCTTTCAAAAGAACGGTGTTCAGGCTGAAATTGTCCAATTTGTCACCCCCTCTAAATAAGTTTGCGATTTTGCTCCCTCCAGACAAATTTCGGTGACATTAATCGAACAAGCTTTTCAATTTGATGTCGAAGAAATGATTTTTAGGTTACGGAGAATAGGATGTCGCCAGGTATATCGGCCTTATGTTGCGGTCTGATCTTTTGACTCCACACTGCGCTCTCCCAAAAGCGATCTGATAAATGCCTGCTTGTAGGGGGCTGTCGCCTTATCCCTTCTCATAACCAAAGCGATATGGTCGGGCCCGAACAGATGGCTGAGAGACAGAAATTCGAGCTTTCGCTTCTTCAAATGTGGAAGATTTCTTATAATGGAGCCGCACGAAACGCCGAGGCCTAATTCGACATACACCGAACTTAGTTCGATGTTCGAAGACTCCATAATAATGCGGTAATCAAGCCCGTTTTTCTGAAACTCTTTTTCCAAAAGAATACGGCCGGTATGCTGCAGATGCTTCGGAGGCAGGATGAGAGGGTATTTAGCGAGTTGTTTCAGGCTGACTCGTCTCAAAGCGCACAAGGGATGCCCCGTGGGCGCTATCACCACGGTTTCAACCTGTTTCCAGCGAATAGCCGACAGACTCTTCGGGATCACCTTTTCCAGAGCGAAGCCAAAGTCGATATCTCCACTTAGAACAAGCTCAATCACCATTTGCTGGGGCCGGTCGAGCAGGGTCAGTTCCACCTCTGGAAATTGGCTTGCGTATTGCCTCACTGCCTCGGGGAACAGATGATAGAGTGTTGTGAAGGGTGCAGCGATCTTTAGCCGCCCTCGATTATTTCCCTTCATTGCTTCCAGGTTCTCCTTCAAATCCTCGCTTCCTCGCAGCACCAGCTCTGCGAAGCTCAAGAACCTCTCCCCCTCCGCGGTGAGCCGAAGATTCCGTTTGCCTGCTCTCTCAAAAAGCTGACAGTCGAATTCCTTCTCAAGGGCCTTGATTTGCTGACTCAACGCAGACTGAGTTCGAAATGTCGCCTCTGCCGCTTTCGTGAAACTTTGCAATTTCACTACATGGTAGAAGCCTATGATTTGTTGCCATTCCATATTGAATAAGTACTGCTAATAGTTAGTATAAAAACAATTACTTTGACTTATTATTCATCCATAGCATATGCTCCGATCCCCGTCCAGATGATTGTCCGGGCTTTGATGTAAAAGCGCAAATCTGGTTTGTTTTCATCCCGAAAGGGTTTGTGTTGCACTTGGTCAAGTGTCCATCCGGAAACACCGGGACAAATTCCACGCCCCGCGAAAGCCTGCCCCGGACCCGATCCGGGGTTTCTGTTCGCAAAGGAGGCATCATCTGGTCATAATCTGGTCCCTTCCGCCTAAAGGCGGTACATTGAATGACCAGATTAACCCTTTTACCGCCTTTAGGCGGAAGATCCTCTCATAGTCTTTAGGCCGCATAATCTGTTCTCCACGCTCTCCCTGGCCTGTCAATGACCGGAGGAGGGTCCCACCGCCCCGGCAAAAGCGGGATCAGCAAAGACAAGGAGATATAAAGTGAAAGGCACACTGCAGCCAGGCCTTATTTTCGAATTTGGCTTCCGTATCCCTGAGGAAAAAACAGTGCCGCACCTTTACCCCGAATCTCCCGAGTTTCAGTTGATGCCTCGGGTATTTGCAACGGGCTTCATGGTTGGGCTGTTCGAGTGGGCCTGCATCCAGGCAATCAACCATCACATCGATTGGCCCCGCGAGCAGACCGTAGGAGTTTCTGTCAATGTGACTCACATTGCGGCGACTCCTCCAGGGTTTACGGTTACCATAAAAGGAAAGCTCGAAAAAGTGGAGGGGCGTAAGCTCACCTTTTCTCTGGAGGCTGACGATGGAATCGACAAAATCTCTGAGGGGTCACACGAAAGATTTGTGATCGATGCCGCCAAGTTCAACGGCAAAATGGCATCCAAGGCTGCTCGCGCATTGCTGACTGATGTAATTTAATTGAGGTAATCGCCGGGTGGGGGGAAGTATCGACAAATATCGATAACGCACGACGAAGAACACGAAGGCCGCAAAAGAGAGCCGTTTGTAATTCCGCGCGGCGCGCAACTGCCTGGCGCTCTTGGCGTAAATCGACACCTTTTCGCAGTATCGAGATATAGCTTGCGGCCCTGCGCGGCGCTGCAGTCTGTTCTCCGCGCCTGGTTCGATATCTTGCTGCGGCGAACCCGCACTTGAGCTGGCGCCGGGTACTTCAATGAGATTTCGATTTCAATTCAGACCATCTCCGGGCAATGGCCTCAAATATCGATGCCCTGTCGTCGTCTCCGTCGAAATCGAATTTATCTCTTAGCTGGGTGCAAGTGTTTCCAGGCCCGGCTCCCAACGCTGCTGAGAGCTTTAGGAGCTGCTCCAGCGAAAAGTTCGGAATATCGAGTTCGAGGAAGATGAGGTTTTGGTCCTTGCCTGCCAGTTGGTAAGCCTCTTCAATCGAAAGATCGAGCCTGAACCCCCGATAAGATTCCTCACTATATTTCCCGAGCGGCAATGCCAGTTTTTTGGCCGCGCTGATAGCGTCATATCCCCTGATAATCATGGGTACCTCCATTAAAATTTCATTCTTTGTCTATACTATAATCATCGAATTCGAATGGGCCTGCGAGTCTGATTTTTTTGAAAATCTTCCGAAGGTACGGTTCATGACAAGGCCTCCCGCTCCCGCCCAGCGCGCACGACAGACCTGTCGTGCGGTCGGCCTCCGCGCTACGCGCTCACATGTCGGTAGGGGAGGCCGGGCAAGCCCACTTCACGAAGTGAAGTTGGGCGAAGCCCCGCGAAGCGAGAC